>ONFE01000025.1 GCA_900316985.1 uncultured Prevotellaceae bacterium | reverse complement strand
GCATGAAGATGAAGTGCTTTATTACATGAAACAGATCCGTTTGAAGGCTGGCAGGAGCTACGATAGTTACATGCAGGTGATTCAGGTAATCCAAGACAAGGAGAAGCAGCCGAAATTCAAGACTGGAACAGATGCCTATCGCCGGAATAGCATTATTAAGTATGCGCTCAGAGTCAATCTGAAGGAGTTCGGATGGTCATTGGAGCCAATGAATGCGCCCACAAAACGCAAACAGAAGCCTGTACAGCAGGATTTATTCAGCATGTAGATAGAAGTTATTCTTTACGTCATATTTGACAGAAGAAGCACCCGTCACGCTCGAAAGCCGACCGCTTATGGCATTAGTTAAAAGTTCGAGGTCAGTTGACGGGCTTCTTTGTGTTTAATTCTTTTACTTTTTAAATGTCGAGTGCGAGTAATATAAGCATAGTGGATTTGCCAAGCCGAGATAACAATCCGACAAACAGAAAGACCGTCAGAATGGCCATTTTTGAAAATTTAACAGCACTGGTTCAAGGCGTTTTAGGAAGTCTTAATCTTCAAATAAACTATCACATGATAGCTAAAGAACGCTAAAAACGTTCAATTTGTGGACCAGCCAGGGCTTGAACCTGGGACCTCCAGATTATGAGTCTGTTGCTCTAACCAACTGAGCTACAAGTCCGGCAACCTTTTCGGTTTGCGGCTGCAAAGTTAAGGGGTTTTGGGCAATTTTCCAAATTTTCAATCGAAAATCGTGCGAATGGTGTCGATTTCTTCTGTTTTTTGTACTTTGGCTTCGCCGAAGGTACTTGCATTCGACAAAACAAATTAAAACAAGTTTTATTTGCTTTTGTTCTCACTTATTCGTACCTTTATGTCTTTTCGAGTCATGAAGTTAGGCTGCATTTGGGAAAAATACAAAAATATTTTGCTTTTTCCACTCATTTGCACTAACTTTGACCTTCGGTCGAAGATACTCACGTTCGGAAAAACTCAAATAAATTTGGTTTTTCGCTCACTTAATCGTATCTTTGCCCCCATGATTCGAAATATCGTTCTTGATTGGGGAGGTATCCTGATTGATCTCGACGGGCAAAGCAGCATCGATGAGTTTCATCGTATAGGGGCCTTGGAGGTGGCTAAATACGTGGAATTCTGCCGTGTGGAGGATATGTTCCTGAGACTGGAACTGGGACAGATTGATACGGCTCAGTTCTGCCTTGAGGCCCGTGAACAGGATCCTGCCTATGAGGGAAGCGATGAGGCTCTCTGCCATGCCTGGAATGTGCTGCTGTCGGGAATTCCTGAAAACAGACTGAAAAGGCTGGAGGAGTTGAAAGACCGCTGCCGGCTCTTCCTGTTGAGCAATACCAACGAGATACATTGGGAGTATGCCCGCCGCTGGTGGCAGCCGGAGGACTATTTTGAAAAGATTTTCCTTTCTTATGAGATGCATCAAGTGAAGCCAGACAAGGAGATTTTCCTTCAGATGCTTCAGGAGGGCGAGATGAAGGCCGAAGAGACGCTCTTCATTGACGACTCGAAACGCAACTGTGAGGCGGCTGCGGCTCTGGGCATACAGACGATTCACGCTAAATCATTGGACTATGTTGACAATCTACCCTGGTAAGGAGATACGTGCGATGAAACCGTGTGTGGCTACCATCGGTTTCTTTGACGGCGTTCACCGAGGACATCGATTCCTCATTGAACGGCTGAAGGAGGATGCTGAACGTGAGGGGCTGGAGTCAACGGTCATCACCTTTGAGAAGCATCCACGGCAGGTGCTGCAGGCCGACTACCAGCCTAAGCTGCTGACGACTTTCGAAGAGAAACGGCAGCTGCTTTCGAGGACGGGGGTGGATAATTGTGCTGTGCTGCAGTTTGACAGGCAGATGGCTCAGTTGACTGCCCGCGAGTTTATGGAGCGTGTGCTGAGTGGATTGCTCAACGTGAAAAAACTGTATATCGGCTATGACCATCGTTTCGGGCACAATCGCGAGGAGGGCTTTGAGGACTATGTGCGCTATGGCCGAGAACTGGGTATCGAAGTAATCAGGAATACGGCTTTCGAACTGGAAGGCGTGAATGTGTCTTCGTCGGTCATCCGTTCTTTCCTGCTAGAAGGGGAGGTGGCGATGGCTGCCCGTTGTCTGGGCTATCCCTATTTCCTTTCCGGCAAAGTGATGCCCGGTGTTCAGGAAGGGCGCAAGCTGGGTTTCCCTACGGCAAATATCGAGGTTCCTGTGGAGAAACTGATTCCTGCTTCAGGGGCTTATGCCGTGGATGCCCGTATGAAAGATACGGTCACCATGATGCCCGCGATGATGAACATCGGCACAAGGCCTACTTTCGGTGAGAACAACCAGACGCTGGAGGTACATATCCTGGACTTTGAAGGCGATATCTACGGCAAGGAACTGTTGGTGGCCTTTGAGCATCGGTTGCGTGGAGAGCGGAAGTTCAAGAGTGCTGAAGACCTAGCTAGCCAGTTGCGCAAGGATGCCGAAAGGGTTAGGGAAATGATAAGCGAGAAGTGATGAAAGCTAAAACTTGAAATTCAGGAAATATGAAAAAAGCGATAGAGTATTTGGTGTTCTTTATAGCCATCCAGGTGATTGTCACTTATTGTGTGATGGGTGTGTGGTATTTGGTTGCGGGCTCTCTGACTCAGCATGAGGGAGCGCTTCTTGTCACCACGTCAATCCTTTTCGGAATCATCACGATAGCCTTATTCATGTGGCGGCGTTGGGCACCGGTGAGTGGTGATTACATCAAGTCGCGTCCCTGGACGGTACTGTTCTGGACCTTTATGGCGGCTTTGGGAATCATTCTCCCGTCGATTTGGCTTCAGGAGAAGATGCCGGAACTGCCGAATTTCCTCGACGATAGTTTCAAAGGACTTGTCAATACGCCTGGTGGGTATCTGGCGTTGGGTATTATAGCACCACTTTCAGAGGAGGTGGTTTTCCGGGGTGCCATTCTGAGGTCGTTGCTCGAAAAATTCTCCAAGCCATGGACGGCGATAGCCATCTCGGCCTTGCTTTTTGCGCTGATTCACTTGAATCCTGCCCAGATGCCGCATGCCTTTGTGGTGGGACTGCTGTTGGGATGGATGTATTGGCGTACGGGGAGTATCATTCCCGGCGTGCTGTTCCATGTGATAAACAATACGGTTTCCTATATCATGATGCGTCTTTATCCACAGGTGGAGGACATGTCGCTGGCCGATCTTTTCGGCAGCGAAGCAGGGGCTTTGAAAGCCGTGGGCTTCTCGCTACTCATCCTGTTGCCGTCACTCTATCAGCTTTATCTCCGTATGAAGAGGGCCCGCTGATGAAACGGCCATAAACAATAGCGAGGGGCACTATCCGCGGATAGTGCCCCTCTCGTCTTACGTTAGTATGTTATGAAAAATTTGAGAGAATTGAAACTTCACAGTTTCGTTTAATTGTTTTACTAAATGATTTATAGAGAAAGCATAGAAAAAATCTACTTGATGATGACGGGCTCGGGTTGCTGGGCTTTCTGCAGGGTGTCAACCTTCAGCGTGTCGCCCATAGCTACCGATTTGCCCTCAATGGTGGCAGGCTGTTCGATGACGGCCATATCGAGGTCATTGGCAGGTGCCTCAAAGGCGCGTTGTGCAGCATTGCCCAATGTAAGGAAGATGGCCACCACGGCAGCTGCCTTGAAAAGAGGCATGAGGTGCTGGGTGAGACTGATGGTGCGGGCTTTCTGAGGTGCCTTACCGATCTTTTCCATCATCCTGGCATCAAAGTCATCGTCCAGCACGTCGTCGCGTACCTCCTGATGCTCATAGGCAAACAGGCTGGCATAGCGGCGGAGCTCAGCGGGCACTTCTTTCTGAGAAAAGAACGTGCGGAGAATCTCCTCTTCTTCAAGGGAGGTCTCACAGTTCCAATAGCGCTCCAACAGTTGTTCGATGTACTTATAATCCATAATTCTCGGTTTCTTGATACTTTTGTTTGATGGTCTGGCGTGCACGGAAGATATTCACTTTGACCTGTTCTTCCGTAATGCCCAGGATGGTGGCGATGTCACGGTAGCTCTTCCCTTCGAAATCTCGGAGCTGCATACAGCTGCGTTGCTTTTCCCCAGTCGTCTGACGGTTTCCACTCTGTCTCGCTGTTCCATGAGTTCCAGTGGTGACCGTGAGCGGTCTGCACTGTCGATGTTCTCTTGTTCGAGCGATGTGTTCAGGTGCTCAGCCCGTTTCATCCTGTCGAGTGCCAAGTTTCGACAGACTGTCATACTAAAAGCCTCTATGCTCTCGATGTTGTCCCAGTCGTCACGCTTGTTCCAGACTTTAATCAGCGTATCCTGCACAATATCTTCCGCCTCTTCACGGTTCATCGTGATGCGAAGCGCCAGACGGTAGAGCAGGTTTTTCATCGGCAGAATATCGGCCGCGAAACTGATTTTTTTCATCTGCACTCTAAATTAATGACGATTGGGTTTATCTAAAGTTACAAAATTCTTTGATTTTTTTATTCCACTATAAACGTACCATGCTTTCCGTCGATGGCAGTGGCCAGCGTGATGTTGACGGCCTTGACGCCTGCAGCAATGGCATTGAAGGCGTTTTCCAACTTGGGCAGCATGCCCCCGGCAACGGTTCCGTCGGCCTTCAGACGTTGGAAATCATCTCGGGTAATGGTGGGAATGACGCTGTCGTCATCATCGGGATTGCTGAGGACGCCTTTCTTCTCAAAAGAGAAGATGAGGGTGACGTCATAGAACGGAGCCAGTGCCTTGGCTGTCTCTGAGGCAATGGTGTCGGCGTTCGTATTGAGGATGTTGCCTTGCATATCGTGCGTCAGGGGAGCCATTACGGGGGTGATACCGGCTTCGATAAGATGGCGAAGGGTATCGCCGGAGGCTTTGTCTACATCTCCCACGTAGCCGTAGTCAATGCCGTCTTTGACGGGACGCTTGTGGGCCTGGATGACGTTGGCATCGGCACCTGTAAGACCGAGTGCATTCACGCTGTTGGCCTGCAGACGGGCTACAAGGTTCTTGTTCACCAGTCCGCCATAGACCATCGTGACCACCTGAAGCATCTGGGCATCGGTGATGCGGCGGCCATTGACCATCTGCGTCTCAATGCCGAGCTGTTTGGCTATTTGTGTAGCACGCCGTCCACCGCCATGCACCAACACTTTCTTGCCGGATATGGCTGAGAAGTCCTTGAGCAATTGGTTGAGTTGTGCCTCGTCTTCAACGATGGCACCGCCTACTTTGACGACGGTTAGTTTCTCTTTCATATGTTTTATTCAAGATAGGTGTATCCGTAAAGACCTGAGCGGTAGTTGCTGAGGAATTCCTTGCCTTCTTCCAGGGAGATCTTGCCTTGCTTGACGCTCTTGGCTACCCAGATTTCCAACTGGCGTACCAGTTTCTTCGGGGCATATTGCACATATTCCAGCACTTCTGCCACGGTCTCACCGTCGATAATCTGGTCGATATGATAACCGCCATCCTTGACGGAGATATGTACCGCTGTGGTATCGCCGAACAGGTTGTGCATGTCGCCGAGAATCTCCTGATAGGCTCCCACGAGGAAGACGCCCAGATAGTAAGGCTCGTTCTTCTTCAGGGCATGAACGGGCAGCGAGTGGGAGTTGTGACGGTTGGTGACGAAGTTCGCTATCTTTCCGTCGGAGTCACAGGTGATGTCCTGCAAGGTGGCGTTGCGCGTCGGGCGTTCGTTCAGACGCTGAAGGGGAAGGATGGGGAAGAGCTGGTCGATGGCCCACGAGTCACTCAGACTCTGGAACAGCGAGAAGTTACAGAAGTACTTGTCTGCCAGTAGCTTGTCGATATTCATCAGTTCCTCAGGGATATGCTTCAGGTTCTTGGCCAGCGCATTGATTTCATGACAAACGCTCCAGTACATGGCTTCAATCTCTGCACGTGTCTTCAGGTCCACGATGCCGTGTGCGAACAAGTCGAGTACCTCTTCCCTGATCTGCTCTGCATCGTGCCAGTCTTCAAGCACATTGCGGGGCGAGAGGTTATCCCATATTTCGTAGAGGTCTTTTACCAGCTGGTGAGAGTTCTCATCGGGCTCGAATTCTTCAGGCATCTCGGGCAATGAGGCCGTTTCCAGCACATCGATGACCAGCACCGAATGGTGGGCAGCCAGCGAACGGCCGCTTTCGGTGATGATATTGGGATGCGGAAGGTCGTTCTTGTTGGCAGCCTCCACGAAGGTATAGATACAGTCGTTGACATATTCCTGGATGGAATAGTTGACCGAACTCTCGCTCGATGGTGAGCGCGTTCCGTCGTAGTCGACGCCGAGTCCACCGCCGCAGTCCACGAAGTCCACGTTATACCCCATCTTATGCAGCTGGATATAGAACTGGGAAGCCTCACGGAGAGCCGTCTGGATGCGGCGAATCTTTGTAATTTGCGAACCGATATGGAAATGGATGAGTCGCAGGCAGTCGCGCATGTTCTTCTTGTCGAGCATCTCCAATGCTTCCAGCAACTGGGCACTGGTCAGACCGAATTTCGAAGCGTCGCCGCCGCTTTCCTCCCATTTTCCGCTGCCGCTGCTGGCCAGCTTGATGCGGATGCCGATATTAGGACGGACGTTGAGTTTCTTGGCAACCTTGGCGATGAGTTCCAGCTCGTTCATCTTCTCTACAACGATGAAGATCTGCTTTCCCATCTTCTGGGCCAGCAGGGCCAGTTCGATGTAGCTCTGATCCTTGTAGCCGTTACAGATAATGATGGAGTCGCTCTGGCATTGCATGGCAATCACGGCATGAAGCTCGGGCTTGGAACCGGCTTCCAGTCCCAGGTTGAACTTCCGCCCGTGAGAGATAATCTCCTCTACCACAGGCTGCATCTGATTCACCTTGATGGGATAGACCACATAGTTCTCGCCCTTGTAGTCATATTCCTTCGAGGCCTTCTTGAAGCAGCTCCACGTCTTCTCGATGCGGTTGTCGAGGATGTCGGGGAATCGCAGCAAGACAGGCGACTGTACGTCGCGCAGCGACAGTTCGTCCATCACTTCCCGGAGGTCGATTTGCACCTCGTTCTTGCAGGGGGTCACAAACACGTTTCCTTCTTCATTGATTCCGAAATAGGAAGTACCCCAGCCGTTGATGTTGTACAGTTCCTTGGAATCCTCAATCGTCCATTTTTTCATTGTAGTTGCTATAGATTTTTATGGTTGCTATAGAGACAGCAATAGATATTTACAGGTTAAGCAGCGCGCGCATTTTGGCCACGCTGATTTTGATTTTCTCGTAGTTTTCCAGCAGGTTCACGTCGAGTGTGTGCTTGGCCTTTGAATAGTAGGGCTCACGCTTCTCCAACTGTTCGGCAATGAAAACCTGCATCTCCTCTGGCGTCTTGTTCTTCAGCAGGGGACGTTCTGTCTTGCCCATCTTCAGATGGCCATAGAGCACTTCCGGCGATGCCTTCAGATAAACCGTCTCACCCTGTCCGTTCATGTAGTCCATGTTGTCGAAGAAACAGGGCGTTCCGCCTCCGCAGCTGATGATGACATTCTCAAACTCAGCCACTTCGTGGAGCATATTGTATTCAATCTTACGGAAGCCTTCTTCGCCGCGTTCGGCAAAAATCTGGGCTACCGTCTTGCGCATACGGCTTTCTATATACCAGTCGAGGTCGTAGAACGGGATTCCCATGTCCTTGGAGAGCGCCTTGCCCACCGTGGTCTTTCCCGATCCCATATACCCGACGATGATGATCCTTGTCATAGTCTTCAGCGATTAACCTGCGTTGGAAAACTATTTCTTTGCCTTGTTGATGACATCCATACACTCTGCAAGTGTCAGTTCGGTAGCCTTTGCGTGCATGGCTTTTGGCAGTCGGTAGTTTTTCCCGTCATAGGCCAGATAGGGGCCGTAACGACCTGACTTCACTTCGAGCTTGGGATCTTCGGCGAAGACCTTCAGATGACTTTGCTGCTCCTGCTGGGCCTTTTCCTGAATGAGTCCGATGGCTGTCTCCAGCGTAATGGACATCGGGTCTTCGTCTTTGGGCAGACTGACATATTTCTTGTTGTGAAGCACGTAAGGACCGAAACGGCCGGCGCCGATGATCACATCACTGCCGTTGTATTCACCAAGGGTGCGAGGCAGTTTGAACAGTTCAAGGGCTTCTTCCAGCGTGATGGTATTCAATCCCTTGTCTTTGGGCAACTGGGCAAAGCGGGGCTTTTCCTGATCTTCTGCAGTACCGATCTGCACCACAGGTCCGAAACGGCCTATCTTTACGAAAACGGGCTTGCCGGTCTTGGGCTCTTTACCCAACTGGCGTTCACCGGCCTTATGTTCTTCACGCGCGTTCATCGTTTTCTCTACCGTCGGCTCGAAACGCTTGTAGAAATCCTTCAGCATTTTCGTCCATGCCTCCTTGCCTTCGGCAATTTCATCGAACTCCTGCTCCACTTTAGCCGTGAAGTTGTAGTCCATGATGGCGGGGAAGTATTTCATCAGGAAGTCGTTCACCACGGTTCCGATATCTGTAGGCAGCAACTTGCCCTTGTCGGAACCCACCAATTCCTTCCGTGTCTTCTGGCTGACCTTGATACCTTTCAGCGTATCGATTGTATAGACACGCTCTTCACCCTTCTTGTCACCCTTCTGCACATATTCGCGCTGCTGGATGGTGGAGATGGTCGGGGCATAGGTGGAAGGACGGCCGATGCCGAGTTCTTCCAGCTTGTGCACCAAAGATGCCTCCGTATAGCGAAGAGGACCTTGTGTGAAACGCTCTGTGGCGGTTATTTCCCGACGCTGCAACTCGTCGCCCTTCTTCATGTCGGGAAGGATGCGGCTGTCGTTGTCGTCTTCGTTTTCGTTCTCATTCTCCTCAATACTCTCGCGGTAAACCTTGAGGAAACCGTCGAACTTCACAACCTCACCGTTAGCGATGAAGCTGGATTTCAGTGCTTTTCCATTGTCTTTTATCTCAATGGTCACCGTGGTCTTCTCTATCTGGGCATCAGCCATCTGACAGGCAGCGGTGCGTTTCCAGATGAGTTCGTAGAGCTTCTTTTCCTGGGCCGTGCCCTGAATCTCGAGATTCTCCATGTAGGTGGGACGGATGGCTTCGTGAGCCTCCTGCGCACCCTTTGAAGAAGTGTGGTACTTGCGGACCTTGCTGTATTCCTCACCCCAGAGTTTGATAATCTCCTGCTTGCTGGTGTTGATGCAAAGACTCGACAGGTTTACCGAGTCGGTACGCATATAGGTAATCAATCCGTGTTCATAGAGATGCTGTGCAACCATCATCGTCTGACTCACCGTGAAGCCCAATTTGCGGGCTGCTTCCTGCTGCAGGGTGGATGTGGTGAAGGGAGGGGCCGGCATACGCTTCAAAGGCTTCTTCTGGATGTCAGTGACACAGAACTCTGCCGTCTTGCACTGTTCCAGGAACTGCTCCACTTCTTCGTGGGTTTTGAAACGGGTATCCAACTCGGCCTTTACCTCGCTCTGCGAACCGTCGGCATTGGTTAGACCGAAAAGGGCACTCACGCGATAGTAAGCCTCGCTCTTGAAGTTTTGAATCTCACGCTCACGCTCCACGATAAGACGGACGGCCACACTCTGCACGCGACCTGCCGAAAGGGCGGGCTTAACCTTACGCCAAAGCACTGGCGAGAGTTTGAAACCTACCAGACGGTCCAATACACGGCGGGCCTGCTGGGCATTCACCAGGTTCATATCCAGATGACGGGGTTCCTTGATGGCCTTCAGGATGGCAGGTTGGGTTATTTCGTGGAAGACAATGCGGTTCGTATTCTTTTCGTCCAGTCCCAGCACCTCGCACAGGTGCCAGGAAATAGCTTCTCCCTCACGGTCTTCATCGGAAGCGAGCCAGATCTTCTCTGCCTTCTTCGCGTTCGACTTCAGTTCACTTACCAGTTTCTTCTTTTCTTCAGGAATCTCATAATCGGGTTCCAGCGTATCCATGTCGATACTGATTTCCTTCTTCTTCAAGTCGCGGATGTGTCCGTATGACGACATCACCTTGAAGTCTTTTCCTAAGAACTTCTCAATGGTTTTAGCCTTTGCGGGGCTCTCAACTATCACTAAGTTTTGTTGCATATCTATGTATTGAATTTGATTTCGGGCTGCAAATGTAGAATAAAAAAATCGCATACACCTTATTATATATGCGATTTTTTCATTTTTTAACCTTTCGGCGTGGTTTCAAGGTTTGAAGGAAGCCTTAAAACTGCCTACGGCCTGACTGATGCTCTTCAGTCCGAAAAGGGCTGGATTCAAGTCGGATACGGGAATCCACATCGCTTCTGCGGCATCGTCGGCAGGTACAGCCTTAGTGTAGCCGTTTACGGTACACTTGAAAAACAAATCCATGGTCGGGATGGGAAACTGACTGTACACGTACGTGTTGGGAAGAGAGAAGAGGAAGACGGTTCTTTCAACGGGAAGTCCGGTCTCTTCCATCACCTCACGGATGACGGCTTCCTCGGCGGATTCACCGATATCGGTAAAGCCTCCAGGAAGGTCGAGCGTACCCTTGCCAGGTTCCTTGGCCCGTCTTACCACCAAGAGTTCCTGCTGCTCATTGAGGATAAAAGCCGCGACAGCCGCACTGGGATTGAGAAAAAACTCAAATCCGCAATCCTCGCATCGGCGACTTTTCTCCGATGAAATGGCGAATTTTTGAGAGCCACAGGCAGGACAATACTTGAATTTATCTAAACAATGCATATTGGTTGATGGTGAAAATAACCCAATCACCAGTTATCTGTGCGGAAGGGGAAGAGGGGAAGACCGGCGGCATTCTTCAGATTGCCAATCTGGAAGTTCTTGAAGCAATAGCGGATGGCCACGGGTTTCTTCACCTCAGGCGAAGAAAGGCGGATAGTCTCATCCCAATATCCGCCGCCCGGCTGCCAGAAATGAACAGCCTTGGCGGGATGGAACACACGGTCCTCTCCGGCTATTTCAAAGCCTTGGATATCTTCAAAGCGACTGATGGCACCGAGGTCATTTTTCAAATGGATGTCCACGAAGTCGCCGGTCACTTTCATATCCTTATAAGAAGGACTCATGCATCCCACGGTCTCCATTCCATAGGTTTTGTTCAGGGCAAGATAGGCCAGGCGTTGTCCTACGGGTTTCTTTTGTGCCGGGTGAATCTGGGTGGTCTCGTACGGATAGACGAGGTCGTTGGTGCAGACCAGTCCGCTATTGGGAATTATCAGTGAAGCCTTATATTGCTGTTCGCGCAGGCGTGCTCCGTTGTCGGCATTCACATTGTCATAGTGATAGGGAGCAATCTCCACGAAATAGAAAGGAATCTCACCCAGTCCGAACTGGCCGCGCCACTGGTCCACGAGAATCTTCATACGCTCGGAATACTGGTCGCCGGGGTCACCCACATTCGAACAGCCCTGATAATAGAGGATACCCTTCACGGTATAGTTCAGGATGGGGTTGAAAGTGCCGTTGCCCCAAAGCATGGCGCGGTGATAGTCCCATTCCTTCTTGAAGGCCACGATACCGGCTGAGTCGGTAGGCTCGTTGGTGTATTTCTGGAGATTCTCTTTAGTAAACCAACTTTCCACGCGACTGCCGCCTTTGTTTGCCATGATGAGGCCTACGGGAACATCGAGCGCCTTGTTGATAACCTGAGCAAAGAAGTATCCTGTGGCAGAGGCTTCTCCCACCGTCTTGGGCGAAACGGCATTCCATTGGGTGGGTTCAGAGTTCCACTGGGGTTCAACGCGCATCACGGAAGGAATCTTTACATAATGCACATAACGGTATTGGTTGGCATTGACCACCTCATCGTTATATCCTTTCACAGGACAGTTGCCGAAACCTTTGACGGGCATCTCCATGTTCGACTGTCCGGCACATACCCATACCTCACCGATGAGAACGTCATGAAGTACCAGTTGGTCACCGTCGTCAAAGGTGACGGTATAGCTGTTGTATGAAGCGGTCGGAGTCTTCACTTTCACGATGAAATCGCCTTTTTTTGAAGCTTTGGCCGTATAAACAGCATTGTTCCAAGACGTGGTTACCTTTACTTCCTTGGCAGTTGTCTTACCCCAAAGTCGGGCCTCTGTGTTCTGTTGAAGAATCATGTTGTCACCCAGACAATAAGGCAACGTCACTTTGGCCTGAGCACTCATGGCGAGTGCCGCAGTGGCCGTCAGAATCAATTTTCTCATAATGCTAATAGTTTATAAACTTTTGGCAAAGGTACTATTTTTTCTTGTTATTTTATTATCTTTGCAGCCAAAACATTGAATTATGCGACATTTATTAATCCTAATTGCCATGGTGGCAACAACATTGACGGCTCAGGCCGATAAACCCTTTGAACTGAATTTGTGGCAGGGTAAGCCCAAAGTAAAGAGTTCGGACCCTAACGACACGGCTAAGGTCTATGTGTATCTGCCTAATAAGAGTCAGGCCACACGGCGTGCCGTAGTGATTTGCCCCGGAGGCGGCTACTCTCATCTGGCCATGGACCACGAAGGTAAGCAGGTAGCCGAATGGCTTAATCAAATTGGTATCGCCGGTATCGTACTGAAATACCGCATGCCTCACGGTAAGCGCGAAGTGCCTATCTCTGATGCGGAAGAAGCCCTGCGACTCGTACGTGCCAATGCCGCACAGTGGAATATCAATCCGAACGATGTGGGTATCATGGGTTCTTCGGCTGGCGGCCATCTGGCTTCCACTGTTGCCACGCATGCCAAGAAAGGAGAGGCTCCCAATTTCCAGATTCTTTTCTATCCTGTAATCACGATGATGCCCGACATCACTCATAAGGGCTCTCACGATAATTTCCTGGGCGAAGATGCCAAGGCCCGCTATGAGAAAGAGTATTCCAACGACCTGCATGTAAGCCGTATGACACCGAGGGCTTGGATTGCCCTCAGTGATGACGATCAGGCCGTGCTGCCCGCCAATGGCGTGAGCTACTATCAGGCTTGCTATAAGCAGGACGTTCCGGCTTCATTGCATGTATATCCTTCGGGAGGTCATGGATGGGGCATGCGCTCATCCTTTAAGTTCCATATCGAAATGCTGCTGGAACTGAAAGCCTGGTTGCAGAGTTTTTAAGAAGAGACCCCCTCCAGTCCTCCCCGAGGGGAGGCTCTTCACGGTATAGTGTTCCCTGCACTTTGTGCGGGGAATTTTGTTTGCTGTATAAGAATTTTCCCGTTTGAGGGTGTAAGGGTGCGAATCCCCGATAAACACTGGCCTTGCACCCTGTTTTGGAGGGTGTCAAGGGTGTCATAAGGGTGTAAGCCCACCCCAACAAACTAATTTACTTTGTCTCGCTTCCGATGATACTTTGCAAGGCTTCCGATGATGTATTGAGGAACAAACTAATTTACTTTGTACTCCAACGGATGATGTCTTGGAGGCCGGCAGATGATGTTTTACTTCTACCAATTGGAAGCAACGCTTCTGATGAGTGGAAATAAGGAGCCTGACACCCTTATGACACCCCTGACACCCTTCTCAAGAGGGTGCAAGCCCAGTGTTTATCGGCATTATGGCACCCTTACACCCTTAAACTAAAAATCTCGCGCGTGCGCGCGCGAGAAACAGAATGTGAGTTCACTTCATTCTAGTGTTCATTTTTATGTTTAAAAGATTTGGAGGTTGTTGAAATAAGTTGTATTTTTGCATATTAGGAATAAGACCTAACTAATATGCCAAGGAGTACAAGAGAGAAAAGCAAAACGGGCATCTGCCATGTGGGTTTGGGCAGGAATCAAAAACTGACCCCATGATTCATAGAAATGAATCAAAGAACCTGATTCCATGCTGATTGGTATTGCCTTTAAATATTTTAGCATTGAATTCTAATTTATCTTTGATTATTCTTTCTAGATTCCAAAGCTTTGTCAATGACTAAGAAAAATGAGAAAGGATCGTCTTTTAACTTGTCCTTATGAATGGATTTAACATAGTTCTTGATGGTTGAATAATCCTTGAACTCATCACAAAGCGTTGCCCTGCGTTTGTCTGTTAGTTTTTTCCCCTCCCTGAAAAGTGCTTTAGCATACTCCATATCAGGGGTCTTATATAAGTAGAAATCACCTAACGTCAAATCCCAACCCTGATAGATAGTGACATTCTTACTTTGATAAAATACATAGCACATACTTGGATAGCCAAACTCCATAGGAGTCTCATTGCCATAATAATATTTTATAGGAACAGAGTGACTGACTAGTATATCATCAGGTTCTGTATCAATCCATATATACATACTATCAATATCTTTAGTGTAGTGTTTTCTGTTTTTACTGAATAACTTATCCAGATTATTCAACACAACGGTTTCATCGTAGACACATACGGTTTTGTGACCATTCTCAATGTATCCACTGTCAGTAGTCCCGTCTTTCATCCAAACCTTGGCGTGCCAAAAGTTTTTTATGACTTTCTCATTTTGTGCTGTTGCAGTCTGCGTAACAGCAAGGAATACGATCAATAATGCTTTTAAATAATTCATACTATAATTGGTTTATAAAATCCAAAACGCCTGCAAAGGCGTATCACAGGGACTCATTTTCGTCAGGTCTTGTTTCTGCTTGCAAAAATACAACTTATTTCTATATCCTCCAAATATTCACATAATTTTCCATTCTTCATTCACAATTCTCCAATAGATACGGTACGCATTTGCGGATTTCCACGGGAATCGTCTCAACCTGGACACGCGATCAGGGGTTCTACAGGATTTCCAGAGCTTCTCTCCTTTTGTCGAGTAAAGAGCAATAGGCTATTTGCATCTTCTCCGAGAGGAATGAATGGCTGATGAGTCTTTTCCAGTCGGGGAGGTAGCCGGCCATTCGGTTTATCATTCTGTCCGCAACAGTAGCAGGAATTCCGCTCTGGGTGAATGCCGACATGAAAGTATTGCGGTTGAATCCATTCTTCTTACCGCCAAGTGAAAAACTCATAGCCATCTCTTCAGGGTCTTGAGGGTCGGCCAGTAGTACTGCCAGCAAATCGTAAGCTGGCGACAATACGTACTCGCCGTTCCCAGAATCTATCAGGGAGAAGTTCTTGCAGTGCATGTCTGAATTGCCTGTCATCCAAGAGAACAGAACTATTTCCCAAAACCGCTGAACATCCAGCATCGGAGCCGAGGAGTATTTCTTAATCGTTTCAGCCAACTGCCGATAGGTGCCATAGTATTTATGTTCTGTGAGGCGATTAGTAAGTTGGCACATATCCAGCATGGATATTTTTTCGCCTTTTCTTCCACGATCCATTCTGAGGGTCAGATACCCAAGTTCACCATCGGCCAGTCGGATAAGTGTATGGCGGGCAGTGCGGATATGCGCTATTTCAGCCATTTTCATCGTGAGGTCTTCCAATTCGGGAAGATTGGGGTATTTAGCGCTTTGCGGTTTGAAGATATACTTACCCCAAAGTCCTACGATGGTAAATCTGGCAGGTTCATTTTTACTGCCACGGTTCACGTCAAGCGACATCTTGGCCTGTACGCCTGTGACCGACGTGCTGGTGCGAATCACTTGTTTGGCCAGTTCCGTCATGTTGTCGCGTGTATATGGAAGAATGGGAGGCGTGTCGTTGCCAAAAAACTTGCGGGCACAGCTGGGATGGAAGTCCACCTGCCCTTCATCCAATTCTTGATAGCAATATAGACACTTACTCATTTTCCAAAGGTTTTACGCTAATATTACCAATACAGTCTTTGCAACACGTCATCAGTAGCGACATCCTATCTCGTGGATCAATTTTCCAGGATGAGGAGGCAATATCCAAAAGCCATCCTTCCGGAATAAGTCCGTCGAAGACCGGGAACATCATTTCCTTGTCGTATTGCTGCTTAGTTAAGGGCATTGTGGGACTTACCGGGGCTGCATCCTGACGCGCAAGATATTCCTCGTCATAGGCAAAGTGGAAACCTTCCTCGTCTTCCGTGAGCAGTCCACAATAGTTATCGTTTACATATATGCCGGCCTGTTTCATACGATTTCAGTTTTTATAGGTCCCAGACGTTCGCCAAACAAGGCCAGCACATCATTGACCTTATCCATTCTCAATGTCTGCTTTCCTTGTTCTAAATCCCTCACAAACCTAAGACCCACTCCGGCCCTTTCAGCCAACTCTACTTGAGAAAGGCCGTTTTTCTTGCGTTTCTGTTTAATATGCTCTGATAAAGTCATAACTATTATACCTTAACGGGTACAAAGTTATACTTTTTTTTTAATAATATACCAAAACGGGTATATTTTTTAATGTAATCTTTTGTTTTATACCCGAACTGATATATTTTTTAAGAATTCCCGTAATCACCAAAGGGAAAGAGTTTATCATTTAAGATACGGAACGCATTTACGGATTTCAACGGGAATCGTCTCTACTTGGGATGATTCTCGTGTGATTTTCAGGCGGACCATGCAGGCGCGGGTGTTGATGGGACGTTGCTGGTCGAAGATGAAGTTGCCGATGCTGTAGTAGATGCGGTGGCCGTTGTAGTCCTCGATGGTCTGGAGGGTATGGGTGTGATGGCAGATGAGGATGTCGGCGCCGGCATCAATCAGTTGGCGGGCTTCCTTGCGCTGCTGTGGAACTGGTTTCAAGGTGTGTTCTCCTCCCCAGTGAAGGCTGACGATGATGTAGGCATTAGGCTGTGACTGGCGCAGGCGGATGATTCGCTGACAAAGAGAATCGACGCTTTCTTGACTAACACAGGGCTTGTCGGGCAGGAAGGAATAGTTTTCGAGCGTCAGTCTCAGGGAGGCAAACAGCCATACCGGACGGGGATGATTGCAGATAAGTACGGGCTGGGTGGCTTCTTTCAAGTTATTGCCCGCCCCTACGGGCGTCATTCCGGCCTTGCGGATATTCTGCCAGGTGTCCACCAGTCCCGCACGTCCCTGGTCGATGCTGTGATTGTTGGCTAGGTTGAGATGGGTGACGTGATGCTCGCGGAGCGTGGAGAGCCATTCCGGCTCAGCACGGAATACGAATTTCTTGAAGTTCGGCTGGATGGTCTTGGTAGCAGGACACTCCAGATTGCCCACCACGTAATCAGACTGACGGAACAGCGAATCGATGCCTTTCGAGAAAAGGCGCTCAACGCCGATATGTTCAATACACTGTCTGACGCCGCGGTCGAGCAGGATGTCGCCGGTAAAGAGCACCTCTACGGTGTCGGTGTTAAGTGAAGAGTTAAGAGTGTCTTTAAGTGAAGAGTGAAGAGTGAAGAGTGAAGAATCGGCTGCCGCTCTTTTTGAGGCGGATATTTGGGCTGCGAATAGGAATAACGCAAAAACAGCCGGGAGGCAATATGTCGAAAAATGATTCTTCACTCTTCATTTATTAGTGCCCTTCGGGCAGAAATCTCACAAAAATTATACAAAATCAAACAATATATTTTTTTATAGATTTGTGAGATTTCTCGCCGAAGGCGACTAAATAAGTTAGCAACCGGAACTATAGAAAATCTTCTCGTTGTCGAGCGATTTTCCGTTGAGCGGCACGATGATTTCCTTCATCCACTCGGGGATGCCCTTGTTGGGCTTGGTCTGCAACTGCTCCTGCCATTCCTCGTCGGTCATGCGCGGAGCATCGAGGGCTTCATGGAATTCACGGTAGGAGAAGACGGCACCGCGGGTGAGATACAGGTAACCTTCAATCTCAACGACTACGTAAATCTCGTGGGCAGGACCCACGGCCTCATAGACTACAGCCGGATTTGGGTTGTTGAATGCATTCGCCGTATAGACATCGGCCACCAGTGCGATTTTCTTGTCGGCACCCTCTACGTCATTCCACCCCTCCAGAATCTGGTTGGGCTGCTGGATGAGGTGCAGCGTGATGTATTCGAAGGCAGATCCGATGCTTTCCACCTGACTGTATTCTTCATCGCTGAGGCGCTTTCCGGCCAGTTCCTTCTTGCTGCAGTTTAGCAGGAATTCGGCCTTGTCGCGCAATTCCTCGGTGCAGCTCTTGCTCTTCTCGGTAGTGAGGTCGTATTTCTGGAGCAGCGAATTGGTGGCGTCAATCAGTTCAAGGGCCTTCGTCCAATAAGCGATATTCGGCTCTACATATCCGCGGGTGATGGGCTCAGGTATGCCATAGCCGCCGCATTCGGCACCAAACGGCTGTTTGGCATAGAGGATGGCGTCGTGCTTCAGTTCTGCCCACGAAGCCAAGGCGCTGTTGAGCGACTTCTTGTCCCATTGCTGTGTCTTCATAAAATAAGGTGCACCCTCGGGTACGGCGTTGATGTCCTTGGTGGAAGCTATCCAGCGGTTGGCCACGCAGCAGTTCCAGTCAATCTCCGACATACGCTCTTTCATCCGTTGCAGATTCTCCTCATACTTGTTCCAGCGTTCCTGTTCGTTGAGTTCTTTCAGCAGGATGCGCTCGGCCGATTGGATGCCGATGGCAGCCAGTACGTCAAGACCGGTAGGCTCAGGGCGCAGTGTAGGTTTGCTTTCATAGTCCACCATTTCCTGCAGCACTTCGGCATCGGGCTGATAACGCTGCGGAATCACGTTCAGCTTCACCGCACTGGATATAAGATTCTTGGGTTTGATGCGCGTCTGCTTGCCGTCCAAATCCTCGATGGATTTGCGGATTTTTGTAAGTTTCGCCTTGTTTTTGAGGCATTCCTCAACTGTTAGGTTCTGTTCCTTCATCAATTGGTATACCTGCAGCAGCGAAACGTTGTCGGTCTGACCCATCAGGAAGGTGATGGGTTGGTTCACGGTTTCGTAGAGCTGGTGCAGTTTGTCGTTCTTGCCGATGACATCCGCAATGAGCAGGGCACTCTTCAGATAGCGCTCCATATCCGTTCCGAAGGGCGCGCTCTGCAGCCACATCATTCCCATGAAGTAGCATTTCAGACTTTCCGACCGCGTGTAATGGCCGCGTGGGCGATAGGTGCTGTAGAAATATTTCGGCATTTCGTTCTCAGGCGTATAGCCCAGAAACTCCGAATATTTGATACCGGCATCCTTGACATTTTTTATTTCCTCTTCAGCTGACGCTTTGTAGGCAGCAGGGTAGGCCAGTGTCTGTTTTCCCGTGAGCAGTGTATGGGCAATGGCAAAGAAGGCCATGTCGTATTCGGCGGCAGCCTTCATGTCCGGATTCTTGGTCTGACTGGCAATCTTGCTTATTTCCTGATAGGCCGTCTTGCTGAATTCGGTCATCACGGGAAGCATCTTCTGTTCCTCCACGTCGCGCAGCAGGCAGTCGAAATACATGTGAAAAGCCTGCAGGAAGAGGTCGGTGGTCACAAAACTTGGGAAGTTGTGATAGTCGTTGCGCTCATAGACGTGGAACAGCTGGTCTTCCTCTCCGGGCACGATGGCAAATCCCTGACGGCTGAGGGCTTTCTGCAACCGTGGATCGAATGTGGAGAGCTGGAAGGGGTTTACGATATTGGCAATGTTCACCAGTTGTCCGGGAGTGCCGGGGAAATTATTAGCTTTCAGTTCATTCTCGCGCGCTTTCAGTTTGGCCATGAAAGCCTGTTCCTCCTTGGTATAACTGATAGGAGCCATGCTGTTGGGCTTGGTGTTCTTCTCACCGTTTTCTTTGTATTCCTCACTGTCCCAGAAGCGTTTTTCCAGTACGGTGTTGTACCAGGAAGTGCTACTGAAGATACCGCGCAGGTCGGCATTCATGAAGCAGTAGCCCTGGCGGGCAGAGAAAGCATTGCGAAGGATGCGCAGGTCGCTGAGACTGTAACCGGAAATATCCTGGTTGAGATCTATCTTACCGTTGAGTTTCTCCACATTCAGGCGTGAAGGCTTCAGTTGCTGTGCGTTTGCTCCCAATGTGAAGAGCAGAAGGGCTAATAGGATTGCTTTTCTCATAATATTGAATGTTTATAGTTAATGTTCATTGGTTGAATATTAGCAAGGCTTCTTCGCGGCTGACGTTTTTGGCTAAGAACCGCCTGAAACTCATTCCGAAGTGCTCCCATTGATACTCGGCTACCACGTAGCGGTTGTCGGTAGTGGTCTCCAGACTGCGGATAAGACCGTCAACATAACGGAAATCCTGAAGGATACCACCTAGTCGCGAACCCAGCCAAAGCGCCCTCACATGTCCCTCATAGTTCTTGAAGATGAACAGGCGCCGGCCTTTTTCAGGGAAATAGCGGGTGCTTTTGATCACACCCACCATGGCATCCGTTTTTCCGTCGCCGTCCACATCGCCTGTCTGGAATTGGTATACGGGGTAGGGCAGCGGCCATTTGCTTACCTGTTCCTCGTTTCCTGTTCCTTGTCCCTTGCTCCTGAGTTCCAGTACGTGGAGCGTGTCGTTCACCTGCCGGAGCGTGAAGAGGGCGCTGTCTGTCTTTTCTTCTGCTGTAGCAGAAAGCACAAGAAGCAAACTGAACAGCAGAAATGATGTCAGTGTGCCTCTTGCCATATCGTTAATCGTTAAAGTAAACTCTGAATCTCTGCATCCAGGTCTTTGATCTGTGCGTCACGCTTATGGAGCAAATTATCACGCCCCACGATGAAGAAGGTAGGGATATCCTGGATGTTGAAAGTCTGCATCAGGCCGGATTCAATGCCTTGCGGGTCGCGTACGCAAACCCACGGCAGGGCTGCCGTCTGCTGTTTCCAGAAGTGTTCATTGGGATCCACGCTGACCTGATAGATTTCCAGTCCCTGTGCATGATACTTGTTGTAGATCTCGCGCAGTTTCATGATGCGTGCCGTGCTCTCGTTGGCAGCGAAGGCGTGGAAGTCGAGCAGTACCACTTTGCCTTTCAGGTCGCTCAGCTTACTCACCTGTCCCTTGTTGTTCACCAGTGAGATGTCGAGTGCTCCTGAGGTATTGATCTTGCTCGGATCAATCTGCAGGTTTTGCTTGTTCTCCATGATGCGCACGTTTTTCATGCCTTCAAGGGCAATATTGTGCAGGTTCTGACCGCGCACGGCATTGGGATAATAGGTGTCCCATGAGGTAGCCACTGCAGCAAAGGCCTTGATGTCTTCCTTATTCTCGCGGGGATTGAAGATGAGCATGTTGCCCAGCGTCTGGAAAAGGGCGAAATAGCTGCTGGCCTTCATCGGAGCCTTGAAGATGTAATTGGTCTTGACGTCATTCTTGTAAGATTCAATCACTTTGCTGATACTGTCGCGCGTAGCCTCGATACCCATCTGCGTGTTCTGCTGGATAGCCAGTATCTGGTTGTAGAGGCCTATGTTTTTCAGCGAGAGTTCCTTGATGGTCTCACAGTTTTCAGAACCTTCCACCGTATAGTCCACGGCCATCGTAGGATATTGCGCCTTCACGCTGATGGTCTCCGTGGAATCCACGCTTAGGGAGATAAACTGATTGGCAATGCGCAGCCGGTAGAATTCAGGAGCCTCAGGTCTGGCTTCCGAGAAGTCGAAGCTGCCGTCTTCGCCCAGTTTCACCGAATCGATGGCTACCGGTCCGTCGAGACTGATGTTCTCGAAATAGAGCATCGAGTCCTTGGCCTCAGAGATGTTACCCTTGATGTGGAATTTCTCTTGGTTGCAGGCAGAGAGCGCCAGCACGGCAACCCCTGCAACTATCGTCTTGGAAATAATCTTTTTCATCCTTCTTATAAATTTTATATTTTGGTGCAAAGTTAGTGCAAATGAGCGGAAAAACCAAAATTTATTTTTGATTTTTCCCGAATGCAGCCTAACTTCATGGCACGGAGAGACATAAAGTTAGTGCAAATGAGCGGAAAAACCAAAAGAAAAAATCTTTTTTCTTGCGTTATTATATTTTAATAACTACCTTTGCACGATTTTTCCAACAAATTGAGTAAACAAAGATGAAACTTAAAACAATGCTTTGTGCCGTGCTGCTGTTCCTGTCGATGGCAGTACAGGCCCAGAATCAGGAAACGGCCGACAGCGCTGCAACCGATTCACTGGTGAGAGTGATTGGATGGTTTTGCAAGACAGACACACTGGAATACACCTTTTCGCAAGTAGTGGCCGAGGTCGTCGGAACAGATACCACGGTGGTGGAAGCTGCGGGAAACGATTTCCGCATCTGTGTGGCCGATTCCACAAAGAAAGGCTACACCATGCAACTTGTCAACACCGATGTGTGGCAGCGTGATTCCACTTCGGTAAAAGGTAGGATGACTTTGGAGGCCGCCCGCATGGCCTTAGGCACCAAGGTGCTGTTTTCTACCGATGAAATGGGCGGTTTTCAGGAAATCATCAACTGGAAAGACCTCTACAAGAACGCTTTGAACTATCAGGACAAGCTGGTGAATCGTATCTTTTACGAGCATCCCGAGCTCTATGCGCGCCAGAATATAGACGAACTGAAGAAGCAGATTAAGCAGAACACCGAGGAACTGATGGGCAGTCAGGAGAAAATCACGAACTTGTTTCACCAGCTCAAACTGCTGTTCGCCTTCAACGGAAAGGTGTTGCCTGTGGGCGAATCAACCGTAGAGAACGCCGGGACTAAGTTTCATTATATAGCCCGAAACGGTGCCTTGGAGGGGGAGGAAGAGTCCAACGAGAACGAGTATCAGCTCTATGCTGAGATGACCGAGAAGGAAGCCGACGGCACCACGACCAACTACTTTTACGACTATGCCTATTTCGACGATGGGTGGCCCCGCAGCGTGCTGGCTACTGTCGAGGAGGAAAAGGCCGACAAGAAGGTCATCACCCAAATGAAAATAAATTGGCTCACCAAGGCTTGGTAATCCCTCTTTCTGCCTGCCGACAATGATTTATTTTGGTAAAAAAAGATAATTTACCCGGATTTATTCGTTTGTTCATTATCTTTTACGTATCTTTGCACGGATTTTGCGAAGAGATTCCTTTTCGCATTTTGATGTAAGTTAAAACAATAAGAAATTTTTAGATGAATGTAATTACAAAAACTGTTCAATTGCCTGATGGAAGAACCATCACAATTGAAACCGGGAAAGTTGCAAAACAGACCGACGGTTCGGTCATGCTCCGCATGAACAACACCGTACTGCTCGCAACTGTTTGTGCAGCAAAGGATGCAGTTCCCGGAACCGATTTTATGCCTTTGCAAGTTGATTATCGCGAGCAGTATGCTGCCGCCGGCCGTTTCCCTGGTGGATTCACCAAGCGCGAAGGCAAAGCTTCTGATAACGAAATCCTTACCTCACGTCTGGTGGACCGTGTGCTCCGCCCGCTTTTCCCTGCTGACTATCATGCAGAGGTGTTTGTGAATGTGATGCTTTTCTCTGCCGATGGCGTTGATCAGCCCGATGCCCTTGCTGGTTTCGCTGCTTCCTGCGCCCTGGCAGTTTCGGATATCCCCTTCGAGTGCCCCATTTCTGAGGTTCGCGTAGCCCGTATCAACGGCGAGTATGTCATCAATCCTACCTTCGAGCAGATGAAGGAGGCTGACATGGACCTGATGGTCGGTGCTTCCGCTGAGAACATCATGATGGTGGAAGGTGAGATGAAGGAAGTCTCTGAGCAGGATCTGCTCGGTGCCCTGAAATGCGCCATGGATGCCATCAAGCCGATGTGTGAGATGCAGGTTGCCCTCTCTAAGGAACTGGGCAAGGACGTGAAGCGCGAATATTGCCATGAGATCAACGATGAGGCTCTGCGTGAACTGGTTCGCAAGGAGTGCTATCAGCCTGCTTATGACGTAGTAGGTCAGGCTCTTGAGAAGCAGGCACGTGCCGATGCTTTCGAGAAGATCGTTGAGGACTTCAAGGAGAAGTATTTCGCTGAGCACGAGATTGCTGAAGACAGCGAGATTTCAAAGGAAGACTACGAGGCCCTGATTGATAAGTATTATCACGACGTGGAGCGCGACGCCATGCGCCGTTGCATCCTCGACGAAGGCAAGCGTCTGGATGGTCGTAAGACCGATGAGATCCGCCCCATCTGGTGCGAGGTTTCTCCGCTGCCCATGCCTCACGGAAGTTCAATCTTCACCCGCGGTGAGACACAGTCGCTGACAACCGTTACCCTCGGTACCAAACTCGATGAGAAGATGGTCGACGATGTACTCGACAAGAGCTACATGCGCTTCCTCCTTCACTATAACTTCCCCCCGTTCTGCACAGGTGAGGCCAAGGCTCAGCGCGGCGTAGGCCGTCGTGAGATTGGTCATGGTCATCTGGCATGGCGCGCCCTGAAGGATATGATTCCTGAGAACTATCCTTACACTGTTCGCGTGGTATCCCAGATTCTGGAATCCAACGGTTCTTCCTCTATGGCAACTGTCTGCGCCGGTACGCTGGCCCTGATGGATGCCGGTGTGCCCATCAAGAAACCCGTTTCAGGTATTGCCATGGGTCTCATCAAGAATCCCGGTGAAGATAAGTACGCTGTGCTCTCCGATATCCTCGGCGATGAGGACCACCTGGGCGATATGGACTTCAAGACCACTGGTACGAAGGACGGTCTGACCGCTACCCAGATGGATATCAAGTGCGACGGTCTGTCGTTCGATATCTTGGAGAAGGCTCTGATGCAGGCAAAGGCCGGTCGTGAGCACATTCTGAACTGCATCACCGACACTATTGCTGAGCCGCGTCCTGAACTGAAGCCTCAGGTTCCGCGCATCGAGCAGTTCGATATTCCCAAGGAGTTCATTGGTGCTGTCATTGGACCGGGCGGAAAGATTATCCAGCAGATGCAGGAAGAAACGGGTGCCACCATCACTATCGATGAGGTTGACGGCAAGGGAATCGTTCAGGTTTCTGCTCCCAACAAGGAGTCTATCGATGCAGCCATCCGTAAGATTAAGGCCATCGTGGCTGTTCCTGAGGTAGGTGAAGTCTATGAGGGAACCGTCCGCAGCATCATGCCTTATGGTTGCTTCGTTGAGATAATGCCTGGTAAGGATGGTCTGCTCCACATCTCAGAGATTGACTGGAAGCGTCTGGAGACTGTCGAAGAGGCTGGTCTGAAGGAAGGCGACAAGATCAATGTGAAGCTTCTGGAGATTGATCCCAAGACAGGTAAGTACAAACTCTCTCATCGTGTACTCATCCCGAAGCCCGAGGGATATGTTGAGCGTGAGCGTCGTCCTCGTCCCGAGCGTGGAGAACGCCGTCCTCGTCCTGAGCGTGGTGATCGCGGAGAGCGTCGTCCTCGTCCAGAGCGTAACGGCCAGCGTTTCGAGCGCAATAACAATGAGGAGTATCATGAGCCCACTCAGGAACCTAAGGGTTTCACTGACGAGCTCGACAAGATGGATTTCTAATTTAGGAGATTCTGCGTAAACATACCAAAGAGGATGCAGCAGTATAATGTTGCATCCTCTTTTTTTCGCTGTCGGGCAACCGTTGATGACAAATATGTCACCCCCTTCGTCGTTTGTCATCCTTTTGCCGCGGTTGTCATTACAAGCGTATTGCTTTTTTGCGTCAAGGCTTGACGGATTGCGTGGATGCCCTTACCTTTGCTCCAGCAATTAAAAAATGCTGCTGTCTATAACTTGCAGGGACAGTCTGTCAACAGGGCATCCGCACGCAACGGCATCTATGTGCAAAATGGAAGAAAATATGTGATGAACTGATTACAAAAATATATTTCTATACTTTTATTTGGCGATGTATTTCTTTCCGTTCTGGATGTAGATGCCATGTTGCGGGTTGGTCACTCGCTGGCCTTTTAGGTTGTAGGTCGCCGTGGTGTATGGGGTGGCATCTTCCTTTATCGCCTGAATGGCTGTGAGTCCCAGTTCTTCCATTGCTTCCTTAATACCGTCCATCATATATTTGTTGTAGATAGTCTTGGAAGAGCGATCGATGATTGTCATCTGGTTGTTGCCTGTACTATTGGTGTCCCATGCAAAGGGAACAATTCCCCGTTCCATGCAGACCTTGTTCATGGTCTTGTAATAATACTGAATAGAAGCGTTGTGCTTCTCCTGACTTTCATTGGCACCTGTGATATTTGTACGCCAGATGACGCCATACTCTCCATTGATTACAGGAATGCCTTTGTCAATGAATGAGTTCTTGAGACTGTCGGCAAATTTAATCATGTCACTCTCTTCGCCATAGATGGCATTATGCTTTGAGCCGCTGACGTGATTGCCGCTTCCCCAATAGTAGAACATATTGCCCCAACTCTCATCTTTGTCCATTCCCCAGAAGTTCCAGGGATAATAGAAATGTATCTCAATGGCGAGTTTGTTGCCGATGGGGTCTGTCGGCATCTTATTGGTCATCCAGTTGCATGTCTTCTCCACATCCGTGGAAGGCCCCTGTACGACCAATAGTCGCTTTGCGTTATTACCTCCAGTGGCACGGACGGCATCAATGAAAATCTGTTCATACGAAACCAATTGTGTGACTGTGGACTGATCCTCAACATTAGGCTCGTTGAGTCCTGCGAAGACAAGATGCTCGTCATAGTCCTTGAACTCATTGGCAATCTGCGTCCAGATACTTCTTAAGACCTCTTCATTCTTTGTTTTTGCAGAACCTGTGGCATTGATATTTCTCTCTAGCCAGCCTCCATCGTAATGATCATTCAAAATGACATATAATCCGTCTTTCATACAATAGTCAACAATCTCCCGGACTCTTTTCATCCAGGTGGCGTCAATAGTGTAGTCTTGAGGATTACTGATATGTCCCCATACCCATGCACAAGGGATCCTGATAGCCTTGAAGCCGCAACTTTTCACATAGTCTATGATTTCTTGGGTAGTCTTGGTTCCTTGCCAAACGGTTTCTGATTCCACTCCTCCGTCGTTGGTGAATACTTCAACTGCAGGTCTGTTAGGAGTCTCCCATGTGATGGGATAATTACGTACTGCTTCCATTGTGTTTCCAAGATTCCATCCAGGCATCATCTCGTCAGCAATTTGCTGGGCGGTTTTGCCGAATCCTGTTTGAGCAGATAAGGTCCATACGGATATGGCACACACACATATTGCTAATAGTCTTTTAATGTTCATTTGCTGATAGTTATAGTTTCTGGTTGGTAACCTTGTTGGAGTAGAACAACAAGTTGCCCTTGTATATGCGCAGGATATATATGCCTGAAGGTATATGTGAGGTATTGAGCGTGAGTACAGATGCTCCCGATGATTCATGTACTGAAACCAAGGTTCTTCCCGACAGGTCGAGCAATTCCATTCGCACGGGGCCTTGTATCGGTTTAGTGCTACTGAAACTGATGTGTGAGCTGAACGGTAACGGTCCTATCGTGAAATCCTCACTCTGGGCTGCAGAACTGATGGCTGTGGAACCATCGCTCACAATCTCCCATGTAACCGAATGCCCGTGTAGGGCGGTGTGGTTTTCGGTATGCACCAGCAGGGTGGTGTCTTCTACCATTACCGTGAGGTTGTGTGTTCCCTCCTGCAATTGTGATGAATTCAACGTGATTTCTTCCACGTTATGACCTGCGTTTGTTCCGTCCAACAGCCAATTTGTGCGGAGCGTGTTGGGGTCGGGTTTTAGGAGGTTGAGTTTGAAGGTTGCCTTCTGCCCATCGAACATGAGGGCCTGCTCGTTTTCAGGTGTGAATGAAATAATGTCTTTGCTCGTTACGTGGATTTTTTCTATAAGTGCTTCCCTGCACACCGGACAATATTCACGGTTCAGGTATCTCATCAGGCAATCTTGATGAGGACGATACCATGTGTAGCCTTCTTCTTCCGGCTTCTCACTGTAGCGGTAAGTTCCGACCTCGTCTGTTCCCATCCATGATTGCCACTTCACGGGATCAATAATCTGTGTCATGTTGGCAGACTCTTTTCCCTTATACCAATATTCGTCTGCAAGGCCGGCAAATGCATGACCAAACTCATGACGTAATGTCTCTATAGAATTCTCTTCCATGCTATAGCAGATGAAAGGAACTCCACCTCCACCTCCGTATTTGTATGAGTTGACCACGATGGGGACGATGTCGTAGTCTGGTTTCGTGGTTGTTAGGACATCGTAAACCACACCAAATTTTGTGGGCCATGGCATACGGTCGACTCCTGATGTACCGAAGCATACTCCAAAGAAATTGTCAATGGGGGCATCGGGGGTCATCC
Organism: uncultured Prevotellaceae bacterium; assembly: GCA_900316985.1. Taxonomy (GTDB): domain Bacteria; phylum Bacteroidota; class Bacteroidia; order Bacteroidales; family Bacteroidaceae; genus Prevotella. The sequence goes on along the minus strand of ONFE01000025.1, from coordinate 16,795 downwards.
CGGCGCCGCTTTCGTTGGAAGGCGTTTCAATACAGAACACATTGAACCTGTTGCGATACTGTTCCCAGGGCATTTTGCCAAAGAAAGAGCTGGTCTGCTTTTTAACAAAATCAATGAATGTCTGCATCTCATCTTCCTTGAATCCGTCTCCAAGGAAAACGATGTCCGTGAAAATCTTGCTGTCGCCTGCATAAAGAATGGTGTCCATCTTGTATTGGGCTGAGCCGGTCATCCAGGATATAAGTGCAATGAAAAGTAGTATGGCCTTTTTCATATTGTGAATTGTTTTTTTATGTTTATAGTCTGTATTTTCAATGAATCGTACATGAATGTGATGTGCCTTGTCTTGGGGTTGAGTTGCAGTCGAACGAACAATTCTGCCTTGTCTCTTTTTATGGTTTTCGTCTGGGGTTGACTTCCGTTGAAATATTCTACGCGTAGCGCCAGGGGATTGTCAATCTCATGTTGGCTGAGTATCTCTCCCTTTGCATCTTCCTGTTGATAATAAAGTCCGCGGGGTTTCCCGGTGCAAGCAGCACCTTCTGTGTTCATTTGTCCGCTAAAACGTTGCTGGCTGTCAATGGTGATGCTGTAGGAGGCAGCCACAGAATCGTAAGCGATGGTTCCTGTTAGGAAAAGAATGTACGGCCCATCGTCATCGGTTATTGCCGTAATGGGAGGGGATGATTGTATGGCTGTTTTTTTTGTGTGACATCCTGTCATCACTATTGCCATGAGAAATAATATGCATAATGATTGTTTTGTCATTAAAGCCTTGATTGCATTTATAGACTTCATGCAAATGTATAGCTTTCTTATTAGAATGCAAAACAAACTATGTCAAACATCTGTTTTTTTATGTATAATTTGCAAATTAGAAGAAAAGTTTTTACTTTTGCAGCGAGCATATGAACAAGAAGATAGTAACATTCGGCGAATTGCTGCTGCGCTTCTCCAAATCGAACCGCATGCGACTGACTCAGGGTCAGACGTTTTCGGGAGCCTACGGAGGAAGCGAAGCCAATGTAGCCGTGTCGTTAGCCATGATGGGCGACGACGTGGAGTATGTGACACGACTGCCAAAGAATCAGATTGGGCAGGCTGCGAGTATGAAACTGTTGGAATACGGCGTCGGAATGCCCAATACGCTTTGGGGCGGCGACCGTATGGGAACGTATTATTATGAGGAGTCGGCGGGTATGCGCAGTTCGAAGGTGGTGTATGACCGTGCGAACTCGGCTTTCTTTGAATTGAAACCAGGGATGTTCAACTGGCGTGAGATTCTGAAGGATGCGGACGTCTTCCATGCCTCAGGTATCACAGGGGCTATCTCAAAGGACTCATGTGAGGCTACCTTTGAAGCCCTGAACATTGCCGACGAGATGGGGAAGACGATTTCGTTCGACATCAATCACCGCAAGAACCTTTGGAAATATGGGGCCGATCCGCGCGAGACGCTCAGCCGTATGCTGGAGTATGCCGATGTGGTGTTCGGCGACATCATTGAATATGAGTTTATCATGAACCGTCAGGTGCCCTTTGAGGCTACGGATTCCAACTATAAGATGCCGCTCGATTTCTATGAGGAATGGTTTGATGAGATTCACAGCCGCTTCCCCCGTTGCAACAAATGGCTGATGGGTATGCGCAACATGATGAGCTCGAACCATAACACACTGACGGCTCTGCTTTGGAGTGATGGCAAACTCTACCATACCCGTATTGATGATATCCACGACATTGTGGACGCGATGGGTGTGGGCGATGCCTTTACGGCAGGTCAGTTGCATGCCCTGAGGGCTTTCCCGGGCGATGACCAGCGGGTGCTCGACTTTGCGCTGGCTGCCGCCACGCTGAAGTATTCTGTTCCGGGCGATGCGAATCTCTGCACGGAAAGCGAGATTCTGGACTTCTTGGACGGGCTGAAGTAATTTTAATCAATATCCTGGATTTTGCTTCCAGTCGGGGTGCATCACCATCATGTCGGCGGGAATGGGGAACACGATGGTGTGGCGGTCGGCCTCGTGCTCGCTGGAGTTCTTCAAGTCGTAGGGCTTGTGGAAACGGTCGAAGCGGATGAGGTCGTTGCGGCGCCAGCCTTCCCACATGAATTCCAGGAGGCGCTCTTGGAGCAGGATGTCGTCGTTGACTTCCTTATAGGAAGGTCTCGCATCGTGGTTTGAGCGGGTGAAAACGCTGTTGAGGGCTTTAAGAGCATCCTCTGTTTCGCCCAGGCGGTAGCAGGCTTCGGCATACATTAGCACGACATCGGCAAAGCGGAAAAGCACGATGTCGTTGTTGCCCAGTCGGCCATCGTCGCGCGCCGTGGCATCCACGCTGTATTTGGCAATACGTGCTCCGGCGGTCTTTTCGAAGGGTTCTCCGGAAAGGTCGATATTGGTGACGGCCAGCGGATGATAGACGAGTGGTGTCTTTCCGTCGTCTTCATATATTTGTTGGCCATTGACCATTACTTCGTCGTAATAGAAATTGAACGTCAGGCGTATGTCGTAATCGTCTTTGCCGTAGCCGAAAGCCTTGATGGTGCTGACGGTGGCGCAGGGCCCGTTTTCGGCTCCGCCATTGAGTGCGGCTCCGTGGCAATAGTGGCGCGAGCGGAAGAAGTAGTTGTACTTATTGCTATAGAGCAGCGGATCCATGGGTATGACGAAGATGTTCTCGGGAGAATTCTCGTTGTTCACATCGAAGTTGTCGGGATAGTATTCGGCCAGCTTGTAGTAGGGGTAAAGCAGGTAGCTGATTTCTTTCACGGTCTGCCAGGCGTTGGCCTCGATGATCTCTCCGTTGCGGAAGTCGTAGGTCTTGAGTATGATCTGGCGGCCGTCGGGTCGCTGCTGGTCTATCCAGTCGTTGTCGGTATAGACTTCGGCGTTGATGGCCAGCTTCATCATCAGGAAATAGGCCACGGTTGCGGTTACTCGGCCATAGTATTCAGTATTGGGCCGATTGCTTTTCTCGTCGCTGAGATAGGGCATGGCCTCGTTGAGTTCGTTGTAGATCCAGAAGAAGAGCGTTTTGCGGTCGGCGAGGGTCATCTCGTTCGACTTGACGCCGGTCTGTGTGACCAGCGGCACGCGCCCGTAGAGGTCCATCAGATAGAAATAGAACATGGCGCGCACGGCGCGTAGCTCGGCCTTGTAGGATTCCAGCTCCTCCTGTTCTTCCACGTTGGTGGTCTTGTAGGCATTGATGTGCTCGATGCCTTCGTTGCAGAGGATGACCACCTTATAGAGATAGTCCCAGGTGTTTTTCAGCGGTGCCTCACCAGCCGACCATGTGTGGAAGAAGAGTCGCGACCACAATCCGCCGTCGAACCAGTCGCCGCCTCGTGTGGGCACGATCTGCTCGTCGGTGGTGAATGAGTTGAGGTCGTAAACGCCTCGGTCGGTGCCCTGCAGTCCCTGGCTCTGCTCATGTCCGCCGATATAGTTATAGACGGTGAGCAGCGCGTTGAGCTTCAGGTTTTTCACGCTGTTGTATGCCTCTTCGGGAGTTATCTGGCTTTTGGGTTCGTCGGTGAGAAAACTGTTGCAGGAAGTGAGGAGTGATGAATGTAGAATGAAGAATGCTGCACAGGCTACGGCTTTCATCATCCCTTTGCTGGTTGTATGTTTTAGGGTCTTCATATATGCTGATTTCTGGTTAAAAACTCAAACTTACTCCGAATGTCCAAGTGCGGTAGAGCGGATAGGTGCGCTTGTCGTCGAGACCGAGTGTGCCGTCGACGCTCGATGAGTTGATCATCGGCGTCAGTCCGCTGTAGCTGGTGAAGGTTGCCACGTTATTGAGCGTCAGCGAGAGGCGCATGGATTCCAGATAGCGGTTCTGCTTGATGGGCACGCGCCATCCCAGCGTGATGTAGTCGATGTTCACGTAGTTGCCGCTTTCGAGCCAATAGTCGGTAATGATCTGCGAAACGATGTCCCGCTCGGGTGCTTCTGCCAGCACGTTATACAACGGCAGCGCGGTGAGGTCCATATAGGATAGGGCCGTTCCGTTGTAGATTTTGTGGCCGAAGGCGCCGTTGGCCTGCAGGGTGATGTCGAAGTTCTTATAGCGGAAAGAGACGTTGGAGCCCAGCAGCACCTTCGGAGTGGCCTGTCCGGCTATGTAGCTATCGCCCGCAATATATTCGTAGGTGCCGTCGTCGTAGGTATAGAATCCGTCGAAGCGGGGTATGTAGAAGGAGCCGAGGGGTTCACCGATGATCTGGAACACCACGTCGTTGTAGCCGTGGAATCCGGCACCGTTCATCGAGGCGATGGCCGCCATCAATGGTGCCAGCAGGTCTTCGCCGTTGTAGTTGCCGCTGAGGGAGAGCAGTTTGTTGTTCTGGAAGGTGAGGTTGGCGTTGACGGTCAGTTCCATGTCGCGTGTGACGAAGGGCGTTCCGCCCACCGAGAGTTCCAGTCCGCTCTTTTCCATGGAGCCCATGTTGGCCACCAGTTTAGGATATTTGAACGGCGGCACGCTCACGGTGTAGGGGTAGAGCATGTCGTAAACCTTGGTGTAATAGTAGCTGGCCGAGAATACCAGACGGTGCCTGAACATCTGGGTGTTGAGGCCGATGTTGAAAGTGCGCGACACTTCCCACTTCAGATCGGGATTACTGTTCTTCAGCTCGCTGAAGGTGGTCACGAGCGTTTGTCCCACGGCGGGCGTGCCGTTGGGCGAGAGGAGGCTCAGCGTGGTGTAGCTGTCGATGGCTCCCTGGTTTCCGGCCCATCCCAGTCCGGCATTGATTTTCAGTTCGTTGAAGAAGTTCAGATCTTTGATGAACGATTCCTTACCCAAGTCCCATCCCAAGGAAACCGATGGGAAATAGCCCCACTTGTTGTTGTCGCCAAATTTGGAAGAGCCGTCGGCGCGCAGCGTGGCGTTCACGGAATAGCGGTCGTTGAAAGTGTAAGCGGCTTGTCCCATGAAGGATGCCATCGAGGGGTGCTCATAGAAAGAGGTGGTGCCGTCCCAGGGGCGTGAGGCTCCGCCGGAGAGATTGTCGTAGCCCGTCAGGTCGTTGCTGAAATGGCCGGCGGTAACGCCGAATCCCCGCCGTTTGTTGTCCTGTATCTCCGCAAAGAAAGAAGCCTGGAAGGCATGCTGGTTCCATTTCTTGTCGAAGCTGAGGATGCCGTTGAGCAGCAGCGCTTCGCTGCGCGTGTTCTGGCGGCTGGCCTCTCCCCCTTCGGTGAGCGTGGTGGGTATATAGCGCATCCGTTCGTTGGAGTCGTAGGTGTAGGCTCCGAAAGCCGTGAACTTCAGCTCGGGCAGCAGTTGGAACGTGAATTTCGTGTAGGTAGAGATGTGCGTCCCCGTGTTGTGATTCTTTTTGTCGAGCAGCATGTGGGGATTGTTGATCTGCGAGGCCGAGGGATAGCCGTCCCATGCGCCTGCGCTATTGGGATGGTCGGGGAAGGTGGGGTTGAAGGCTGCAGCAGAGTAGAACAGTTTCTGTTCGTCGTCGATGGTCTTTTCTTCCACCGTGGAACCGAACATACCGATGTCGATGCGCAGGAAGTCGTCCCACATCATCTGCGTCATGTTCATGTTGGCCATGAAGGATCGGTCGCCAAATCCCCTGATGACCTCTTGCTCGTTGATATATCCCAGACTGACGCGGTAGTTGGATTTCTCGCTGCCGCCGGCAAAGGCCAGATGGTGTTGGTGGGTGAAAGCCGTGCGCTCTATCTGTTTCTGGAAATCGCTGTTGGCTCCCAGGTCCACGATAGAGAGGCCGTGTTGTGCGGCAAACTGCCGGTAGCCGTCGGCGGAGAGCATCTTCAGCCGTTTATAGGGCACGGCAAAATCCACGGAACCGTTGTAGTTGATGCGCAGACGGCCCGATTTGCCGTGCATCGTCTTGATGTCAATCACACCGGCAGCACCGCGGCTGCCATACTGAGCCGTCTCGGAGGCATCTTTCAGGATGGTGAAACTCTCAATATCCGTGGGATAGACCGACTGCAGGAGCGTCAAGTCGCCCATCACACCATCGACGATGATGAGCGGATCGTTGCCGCCTGTGAGCGAAGTGGTTCCACGGAGACGCACGGCACTCAGGGCGTTCGATCCGTTGCGCTCCACCTGCAGACCTGCCACACGTCCGCGGATGGCATCCAGGGCGTTGGTGGCCTGGTCCTTATTGTTCATCCCGCTTTCGCCGATGATGCTTACCTGGCTGGTATTGACGTTGTCGAAATAACCTATAGCTTTGAGCGTATCTGATGTCGTTTTTCCCGTTTCCGTTTGTTGGGCGAAGCCCATCTGACAGGCAACGGTCACGGCGGCAATAGTTGCCAGAATCCTTTTGTTCATAGATAAGGAGGTTGATAAGTAATGAATAATGCTACAAAAGTAGATATAAAAAAAAGAAAATGCAAGTTTTTCCTGCATTTTCTTTTTCCCCTTATTTTTACCTTTTTACTTTTTTACCTTTTTACCTTCTACTTATGCTTTTTGTAGTATTTCAGTCCGCGCTTCACGTTTTCTTTCACGGCATCGCTCGACATGGTGGCTCCGGTGACGCCGTCGGGGTTCAGTTTTTCGGCCTTGCTTACCTTCAGACCGTCCCAAGCCGACATCATCTCGCGTTTCACGCGTACAAAGTATTTCGGCGTCTCCTGGTTCTTCAGCGCCTCAATCTTTTCCACCTTGTCTTTTTTGATGGTAATTTTCAGGGGAGTGGTGCTGCGGTAGCCCTTCACGTCGTTAGCCAATGTAGTCGTATTCACCACGTAGGAACCGTCAGCCATCTTGGTCATGGCATTGTCGCCTTTCTGGGCAGCGTTCAGTCCGACAGTAGTCGCGGCCATCAATATCAGTGCCAGCGCTACATTCTTCATTTGCTTCTTTACCATTCTTTTATAAATCAAATACTTATTGGGCTGCAAATATACGAAAACATTTTATAAACTCTCTCTTCCGCTAACTTTTTTTAATGATATAGATGTCCTGCAACACAATGCCGGGGTCGAGGAAATAGATTCTGATTGTTTGTGCTCCCTTGCATGAAGACGGTATGTTTACGGTGCGAGAAGCATAGCCCCTCAGCACGTTCAGGCGCCACTCTGAGGTGAAGTCGCCCTCGTGGATGGAAAACACGGTGGTCGTTCTCCTGCAATTCCACGGTGTATTCCACGTATGGGGCATCTTCAACGGAATTGTAAGAGGGAGTATCGAAGGGCAGCACGGTCACGCCGTCTGCATATCCCAGTCCTACAACCGTTTCAATTTGGCCGTTCTGGCCATTGTGTGTTTTTTGATAGTTGTCAGCCGTCAGGCGCAGTCTTGGCTCAGTGGGGTAGGGAGGCCACAGTCCGATGAATATCTTGTCGATGCTTGCACCTGGCTTCAAATCGGTAACGGCAATCTTGTTTTGTCCTTTCTTCAGGTGGATGGTTCCCACCCGGCTCCACATCGGCCCTATCCAGGGCGAATGCCATACGTTGTTGATGGGCGTGGCTGAGGCATCGAACGAGTCATTGGATGTGTTGACATGGCAGAACACATTGTCCTCAGGTGCTTTCGAGAAGTTGCGCACGGGTGTAAGGGCTTCCATCCAGATGGGTATTTCCCCATCCTTTTCGCAGGATATGATGGCACCCTGTGCAGAAAGGGCCTCGCTGACGGGGATGAAGCGTGGAGCGGGAGCTTTCTTCACATCCTCAAAGATTTGGGGCGTGCAGATGGGCGGGTCTATTTTTTCTGAGCGGAACCAGTGGTAAGGCTGCCAGTTGAAGAAGTTGTCCCACTTTCCGTTTCGGATTTCCTTATTATAGTGGTTTGTCCATTGGTTCAGTTCCTTGAACATTTGTTCCACCCTGTGGGCATCGGCCATGGCACCGAGACTGTCGCCACGTGTGGCATTAACCATGCTGCGCTTGGCCAGCAACTGGTATTCGTTGAGCATGGCTGCTCCGCGGATGGGGTAGGCGAAGAGCTCGAAATAGGCATCTTTCAGCCGCTGGGGAACGCGATTTTCCAGCGATGCTGCCTCTCGGGCCAATGCCTGCGCCTCACGAACCCGCTCAGTTACTTGCTGTTCGGTATAGTTCACGAACCACACATGCGCATCCTTACCGGCAGCCTGCATCTTATAGTAGCGTGCCTGCAGGTCGGCTATCTCTTGCGCCAGCTCTGAGCCGAAAGTCTTGGCCGTCCAGTATTTGATGTAGTTGTGCGCCTCGGTGGGTTTCCAGCGGTTGATATCCCAGGCCAGATCCATGGCAAACGATATCTCCTTCTCTGCCGGTTTAATATCCCCCACATTGAACACCCAAATTTTCCTTGCCCCGAAGGTGTAGGCCTTGGTCAGTTCGGTGGCGATAAACGAAGGCGAGAGCGGACTGAGCCAAATCCAACTGGCGGGGTCGCCATGATAGGAGAGATGGTAGTAGATGCCTGCGCCGCCCTTACGCTGCTGTTCCCAGGGGTTGCTCAGGTTGCGGCAATAGCCGTGTTTGTCGTCCGACCACAGCAAGGTGACGTCATCAGGAACCTGCAGACCGTTGTGGTAGGCGTCGAGCACTTCCTCGTAGGTGCAGAGCACTTGGGGGATTTCCTCGATGGGCTTGTTGATGTTACGCCGGAGCATGTCGCGCTGGTCGTTGATGGCTTGCTGCATCAGTCTTACGCGTTCTTGCGTGGTATTGGCTCCTTCCATGGGATAGTCGTGCACACCGCGCAGTCCCAGCGTATAGGTATTTTCATAACTGCCGTTGGTCTTGATGCGCTCCTCCCAATAGTTCTGCATGGTCTGGCGGTTGGTGATGTAGTTGAAGTCGCCGTAGGTACCCACGGCCTTCCACTCGCCCTCGTTGTTGCGGAGCATCTGTTCACAATGCGACGTGCCCATCACGATGGCATAGTCATCGGCCAGACGGGCGTTCTCAGGGTCGAAATTAAAGGGTTTTGTTCCGGGGTGCATGGCAGGCCACAGGTAGTTTCCCTTCAATCGTAGCAGCAGTTCGAATACTTTCCGGTAGGTTTTAGGTCCCACTTCATGGTGCTCCTTGTCGAAGTTCTCTTCCGCCCATCGGGCCCAGCCTCCGAACCGTTCATCATTGATAAAGATGCCACGGTATTTGACCGAAGGCTCGCCTTGGATGAATGTTCCCCGACTAATCATCAGTTGCTCCTGATGCTGAGGAACGACATCAGCCCACCAGTACCACGGCGACACGCCAATGGCTTCGGAGAGTGACAGCAGACCGAACGCCGTTGCGCGGCGGTCGCTGCCCACTATAACCAATGCTTCACCGATGTGTTTTGCAGGTTTCTCGATGGTGGTCACCAGAAACGATTCCCACTTGCCGCGAATCTCGTCGACATGGATTTTCCCTTTGGCTACCAGTTCGTCAATCAAATTGCTTTTTCCGATGGTTCCTGCTATGACGGCACAGTTGGCCTTTACATCTTTCAGCCGTGCAGGATGTGCAATGGCGGGTTTCGTTGCCGTGACGCGTTCCACATCGTCGGCCAACAGTCCTGCGGCAATACCTACAACAGGATAGTCCAGATTATCCGTGCAGATGGTGGCGGCCACCCCATTATTATATAATGCGAACTGGCGGCCGGCCATGCCCTGTTCATTCACTTTTGGGAAACCCTTTTCTGCGGCCTTTGCAATCAGCGGAAGGCTGCACAAAATGATGATGGTCAGTATATGGCGTTTCATCTGATTTGCTCTATGGTTACTGTAGGTTTGAAATTCTTGTTGTCGGGATGCTCTACGGTGAGCCAGCTGATGCTGACGGTCTTCTCTTCTCCACCGAGCAGCGAGAAATAGTTGTCTTCGTAGAAGGCAGGCAGCACCTGTTCCTTGGTCTTGCTGTTGATGAGGTTCAGACGAATCATCAGGGCAGGCATTTTCGACGGGTTCTTGACCGTCACTTTCAGACTGCCGTCCGCCTGCCGTTCCACCTTTGTCTTCAACTTGGGCTTTTCCATGTTTTGCAAGGCCTTCCAGTCGCCTTCCTTACGGCCTTCCCAGTAGAAGTTGTCAGCCAGGAGTGTCGTGCCATCCTTCAGCGTCAGTTTCACGAAGTACACCTCGGATAGTTTCTCTTTATTAAGCGTAAGCGGACATACCTCCACGGTCTGGTCTTCCGGGATGTCTAGCTGTCGCGTTGTCTCCATCACCGTGCTGCCGTCCATGTTCACTACCTGTACCGATGCCGTCAGTCCCTGGCGGTTGCCTGCACTCTCGTTCACTACTTCGATGACGTTCTTCAGCGGATTCCATGAGATATGCAGCGGCTGGCAGGCCTTCTTCGAACCGAAGTAGGCGCCGTTCACGTCGAAATAGTAATCGTAGGTCTGGAACACCAGACAAGGCCAGGCAGGGTGGCTCATCCACAGGAGTATGCCGTTGCGATAGTTGCTGCGCGATTCAAAGATGGCACGATAGCCCTCGTAGTTCACCCACTGGGCCCGGTCGGCATATTCCTTCAGGCTTTGCGGCTCTCCCAGACCGTTCTTAATACGCTCGTTGTAGGTGCTGCATTTTTGGGCACCGTTCAGCGTGAAGTTGTGCATGGCCCATACATCGTTTTGCGGCCATCGGTGCTCCGGACGCAACATCCGGCACATGCTCTCGTAAGAAGGTACCGTAGGCATTCCGCGCTCTGAGTGGAATTTCTTCTGGCCTTTCTCTATGCCGTAGAATTCCTTGGGACTCAAAGCCCTGTAGGGACCGCCGCCACTGACGTTGTAGTCGGCAGAATGCGAGATATAGAGACTGTTCGGACAGAGGTCGCTCACCAGCATGTTGAGTGCCAGTCCCAACCTGTCAGGAGGATTACCCTCATTGCGGCCGCAGTAGAGCGCCACCGAGGCATAGGGGCGCACCTTGTGCACCATGTCGCTGGCATTCTTCATGAACATTTCCTCGTCTTTCGGGTTGGGGCCGTCGTAGGGATTTGCCAGCCAGAAGTCTTGCCATATCATGATGCCATGACGGTCGCAGGCCTCGTAGAATTCCTCGTCGCCTACTTGTCCCACCCAGTTGCGCACCATGTTCAGGTGCATGTCGCGGTGGTAGCGCAGGGCGATGTCGTAGTCGCGGGCAGTATAGTCGAGATTTATCTCACTGAATCCCCAGTTGCCTCCGTGGGCGATGAAGCGCCGACCGTTGATAAACAACTGAATGGCACTGTTCTCCAGCGTGTAGTCCATCTGTCGGATGCCGCATTTCATGTGCTTTTCAGCCAGTGTCTTGCCGTTCACCTTAGCCTCGATGCTGACATCGTAAAGGTAAGGTTCTCCATAGCCCACAGGCCACCACAGGCGGGGCTGTTCCACGATGAATTTCTCCATCGCTACGTCCGATTGCCCGGGCTCCACCTTGATGCTGCGTGTGATGCGGTTGTCTCCAAAACGGATGACGAGTTCGGCATCCATCGGTTCCTTGTTATAATTGTGTAAGGTAATGACGGGACTCACATCTGCCGACTTGACGGCTTTCGGGTGTCGGGGTTCAACACCAGGCAGACGGGTGTCGAAGAAAGCATCGCCGATGACTACACCCCCACGGGCCACCGTCAGCGTGACATCGTTCCAGATTCCGATATTCCGTCCGGGAACCGTCGGGAGCCAGTCCCATCCAATACTGGCGTGGAAGGTGGGATTATCTTCACCCAGCACACCACCGTTGGGCACGTTCTTTTCCAACGTCGGAATCTTCACGTCGCCATAATGCTCGTTGTGATAAATCCTGACGGCCAGCGCATTCCTTCCAGTTGTTTTCACCAGCCCGGTGATATCGAAGTGACTGCGGATGAAGGCTCCCTGAATCTGTCCGACGGAATGTCCGTTCAGCCAGACGTCAGCTTTCCAGTTGATGCCGTCGAAATTCAGTATCAGCCGTTCGCCCTGCTTCAACGCGGGTGCCTCGAATTCCGTGCGATACCAGAAGTCGGCATCGAAGAAACGGTCGTCGATACGCGTCAGGTTATCATCATGGCAGATGTCTTCCAGCAGTCCGGCTTCCTGCCAAGCCCTTGCCACCGTTCCCGGAACGGGAGCCTTCAGCCAACCGCCTGCCTGATAGCCTGTCTGCGCGATGGTCTCGCCACTTTCTTTTACTTCGTTTGCCCGCTGCACCGTCCAGTTCCATCCTTGGGCATTGGTGGCTATACAGGATAGCGTCATTAAGGATAACAGAATCTGTCTCATTTTCTTTTAGAAGTCTTTTTGTGATATGTTTAATTTGATAGTTATTAGTTGGGCGATTCCCGTCATCTACGGATAATGGCCCCGATACATTGATGGTGCAAAGATAACAAATTAATTTATTATTTGATGAATGACGCATTGCTAATTTCTTCAAAGAATGTTACAGAATACATTAATGGCACCTTATTGAAACATTTGCGGCAAATTTGCTTGAAAAGTGGTACTTTTATTTACAAGCTAGTAAAAATGTCCGATAAACAGTGAATTGTGTTCAAAATCGCTAAATGCTTGCGTAAAAGTACGATAGAAGATAGAATTTGTACAAATTTACACATGAAAGGAATCATAATCCGTTTACTTTTGCAGCAAAATTTCTGTCGCCACTTGATGCTTAATAACTATTATAATTATCTAAACAAAAAATGAGAAGATTAAAATTGAAGTTAGTATTATTATCGGTTGTTTTAATGGTAACCGCTACTACAGCTGTTCATGCTTATGACTGGGAGGGCGTGAACATTGATGACTTGTCAATGACGAGCGACGGCTATTTTGAGGCACCCATCAGCCAGAATGCAATTGAGAATGGGTTAAATGGCTGGGATCTTTATGTTTTTGGTGCAGGTTTCACCCTGACTTCTGTTGATTTGATTAAGAGCAATGGAGAAACCAAACATCTGCTTCAAAATTTAAATGTAGATGTTGATAATTGGAATTGGGATAGGAGAGTAAAAATACCCAAGGACCAATTTCAAGCAGGAGATATTGTACGGTGCTATTTTAAGGATAAGAAGGACTCCTATAACCCAAAATTTTTTCGTATAAAAGAAGATGGGTCGGCGACTGACGATTTAAATGAAGTCCAGAATCGCATTTACAAAGAAGGTGTTGCTAGCAACGAAGTATATATTTATAATGTAGAAACTGGTAAGTTTATGTATATAGGTGGCGACTGGGGAACCCACATAGAGTTGCTATATAGTGATTTCGGACTGAAATTCAAAATGAAAAAAGATGGAAATTGCTATGTGTTCACTTCAGATGTTTCTACGCAGGGCGGTGGTACAACAGGAGAATATCTGGGCATGATGCAGGGATATACTGGTGATGGTTCTAATAGTAACGGCATAGTAGCAGACAAACAGAAGGCAACAATAAATAAAAGTGATAAAGATGATGATAAAGATGGTCATCTAGATCATAAATATTGCTACAGCCGTTTTAATGTTGTTCCTGTAGAAGGGGAAAAAAACACCTATACGTTAAGTCTTACGCCAAGAGAGTATCCACAATCGAGTTATGCAGGCGATAACGGTATTTATAATGAGGTAATACCTCAAAATAAAACCTTTTATTTAGGAGTTGTGGAAGAACTGAATGTTGAAACTAATATAGTAGAACTACATGTGAAGGAAACTGAAAGTTCTGGCTATGCAGCAAAGTGGCGTTTTGTGTCTGTCAAAGAAATTGATGAAGCTGTCCGTAATGCTGCATTAAGTGTGGATGCCTTCAATGGCATGAACCTGGATGTCACTTATAAAATCGCCAATCAGGGATTTAATCGTAATAACGAAAATAATTGGGATGAGGATGGTGCTACATATCTTAAGAAAAGTGACGGAGATATTTACAAACTCCTTGATCCGCCGACAAATGGTAAATACTATTATGGTCTGTTGAAGTCGGCTAGTAATGGCGGAATGATCTCACGCGGTTTTTATGCCCCTGCAACCGGATGGTACAAGGTGCAGTGCCAGGGCTTGTCGAAATCGGGAAATGCGTATGCCTTTGCCAAGGCTAATGGTGACGATCCTGTGCGTGCGCCCCTGAATAAAGTAGAAAATGGTCTCACTTATAATCTCACTTATAATGAGATAGTTTCCGATGCTCATAAACAAGACCGCGTGGATTTGGGAGTTGATTTTTATGATAATAAGTATCCTGTAGAAGTTTACTTCCATGCCGCTGAAGGTGATTACATTATGATAGGCATTCAGCAGATGGTAGGCTATGCCAACGACCTCACGGCCTTCGATGATTTCCAGATTAAGTTCTTGGGAGAAGTATTTGTGCTGGACGAGGACTATGAAACATGTGAACATGCTGATGAATCAGGTAATGGTAATGGTTATCTGGATGCACACGAAGGCGTGACCGTAATCCTGCACCGCACCTTCTCAAAGAAAGACGACGGCACATATTATTGGAACACCCTTACGCTGCCCATCGACATGACAGGAACTCAGGTGAAGAACGTTTTCGGCGACGACGTGAAACTGGCCGTGGCTTCAGGACTTGACCAGAGCGACCCCTATGTAATTACGTTCCAGAGCGTTGATGCAGACAACGGCATTCAGGCAGGGCAGTTCTATCTCATCCAACCGGCAAAAGAACCGGCCACACCGGCAGGACAGACCATAACCATTAACAATAAAACCTATAACGGTCCGCTCTATACGCTGGGAAGAAGAGACGTGAATCCTATCAGTGCCGACTTATTCAATGATGACGGTTGGAATGCGCCCAACCACAACAGTATCCGCTATCATGGCACCTATCTGAAACTGGAGAATGGCGTTCCAGCTCGCTCCTACGTGTTCAGCAAGGGTGATATGTATCACACCAAGACAGCGCAGACCATAAAGGGCTTCCGCTTCTGGATTGAGGACGAAGAGGCCGCTCAGGGCGGCAGTGCCAAACCGTTCACGCTCAGCATAGGCGGCGTGGAAGACCAGCAGGAGGCTGGGCAGATTATCACCACGATCTCGGAGGTGGAGACCGTGACGAGCGACAATGCCGCCGTGTATAGCCTGAGCGGACAGTTCCTTGGCAAGGGCAAGCAACTGCTCAATGGTCTGCCTAAGGGTATCTATGTGGTGAACAATAAGAAGTATATGGTTAAATAATTAAGGAGGAAATGACAATGAACAAGAAGAAATATATAAGCCCAGCTGTCAGCTTCATCGACATGAAAACATACGGCATCATGGAAATCCAGGGTGAAAGCCGATTCCGTGTTGACACGGGTGATGATTTAGGAGATGAGACACAGATTATAGAGGGTGATCCCACAGGTGGAATCGATGCCAAGTATCATGATGTGGATCTCTGGGCTGATGAAGAACCAGTAGAAGACGTTTTTTAAGTAATAGTGAAATGTAATAATGTATATGTTTTAGTTCTTTTGGTTAGAAAGTAGAATTAATTGATTGAGTTATTTATTGTTTTAAAAAGGTTTTAGTTATAGTATATCAGTAGTAGTTATTTTATTGTTTGAATTAGGTTAGATTCTTAGTGGAGTATGGCGGCGTCGTGATGACAGCCGCCATACTTTTTCTTGACAGGCTATCCCTTAACCTCTCTCGAGTTACAAATATCCTGGACTACCAGTCCTGCCAGCATAAAGCCGAAGATAGCAGTGATATGAGCCAAAGTACCGTTGATTTGCGCTTTCGAAGAACACCACTCATGGTTTAGAAGACGCTGGTCGCCCGGACCGGTTTTTGCCTTAGGACACATGCATTGCTCTGTGCCGCAGGTGGAATTCTGGCCACGATTCTTTAGCAACTCATCACTATAGATGCACAGGAACTTACGCTTGGGGAACTTCTTTTCTTTTTTGAATTTATTTCTCAGGGCACGGGCCAGAGGGTCACCCTTTACTTTCCAGAACTCCGTCACCTTGATGCGTGTGGGGTCAAGCTTCAGTGCTGCGCCCATCGATGAGAACAGTTTGGCCCGTTTCTGGCAGGCCAGCAAAATCAATGTAGCCTTGTCCTTCAGCGAGTCTATGGCATCTATAATATAATCATAGGTGTCCAGTTGGAAGTTGTCGGCCGTCTCCTCTGAAAATATCTGCTGCAGCGCTGTTATCTCCGCCTTGGGATTAATGGTCAGCAGACGCTCCTTTAGGGCATCCACCTTCACCTGTCCCACGGTCTCCGTCGTCGCCATGAGCTGACGGTTGATATTGGTGATGCACACACGGTCGCTGTCCACAATTGTCAACTGACGGATACCACTGCGGACCAAACTCTCAGCGCACCACGACCCTACGCCGCCCACACCGAAGATAATCACCCGTTTCCGGGCGATAAGTTCCATGGTCTCTCCTCCCAGCAACAACTCACTTCTTCGGAATATTGCACTATCTATTGCCATATCTTCTCATTTTGCCTGCAAAGTTACTGCTTTTCATTAAAAAAACGCACGAAAGCCTATAAAAACAGAGAAATATCATCATCCCAGGTTGCTGTAAACAACTCGTCCGGATCGGAAATGCGGAAAATGCGTGAATAGTATTTTTTTTCTTTGTTTTTGTTTGGAGGTTAAGATTATTATTGTATCTTTGCAAAAAGTAATAACGATTACCGTAATAACGAATACTATTTCAAGATATGAGGTTCTACGATAGAGAAAAAGAGCAACAGGTGCTTGGTGAAGTGCTTCACAGAAGCAAGTCCGAAGCAAAGATGACCGTGCTGATGGGGCGCAGGCGTATTGGTAAGACTGAACTCTCGCTGAGATGCGGCGACGAGACAGTTTTGTATTTCTTCGTGGGCAAGAAAGCGGAGACG
The DNA here is from genome assembly GCA_900316985.1 of uncultured Prevotellaceae bacterium. Classification (GTDB taxonomy): domain Bacteria; phylum Bacteroidota; class Bacteroidia; order Bacteroidales; family Bacteroidaceae; genus Prevotella. The sequence continues at coordinate 23 of ONFE01000025.1, read as the reverse complement.
TTGTTGTGCCAGGACTATGTACG
>ONFE01000118.1 GCA_900316985.1 uncultured Prevotellaceae bacterium | reverse complement strand
AATGGCAAATAAGAATTGCTGGCCGCTCTGAATGGAAATCTGATAGTCGGGGTAGTAGAGGGGAGCATATTTCAGGATGTTCCTTGTGCCGCTTCCAAGCTCCTCAACCCATTCCAATTCACGGAACACCTTTACGAGAAGCGGGTTCTTCGTGTAGTTGCCTAACTGTTGGATGGTGATATTGCCTTCTGGAACCTGTGGAATGAGGCGGGATGAGTTGCGCGTTATCACACAGTCCTTATAGATTTCCAGGAAACAGGCATAGCCAGTACTATAGTCGGTATGGACACACATGTTCCCCAAGATCTCACGGAACAAGTCAATACATCCTGACGCTGCACAGATCCAGCAGGCAGGTAGAACTTATCAGGCAAGTGCCGGATGATGAACTCCAGCAACCTGTCATAGACACGGATCAGGTTGCTTCTCACCGTCACCCTGTCATCATATCGGTTGCTCACATCCTCCATCCGCTCATACTGTCCGTAGGTACACATCCTGAAGATGCCCTCATAACGATAGCGGGGCATGAAGTTGGCAAGCGCTTCGTCCGTGCCGAACAAAAGCAATGCCGCATATTTCATGTAGCGGCTGTCCTTGTCAACCAATCCGCACGAGACGAGGATATCCCAGTCACTCATGTTCAGCCACGGATGTTTGGGATTGATGACCTTTACGATGTTGCGGCAATACGTGAACGTATCCGGGTCAAGGTGCTTTTCTGTCATATCCTTGACAAAGCGCTCCTCGAACAAGTGCGGGTTCTTTCTCTCGAACAGAGCCAGCAGAAGCTCTGGTGAATCCGTCACATCGATGTCCGCATCCCCGTTCCTGTCCCAATAACGGCCGTTATAGCGATACACATACTGGCCGACAGGGACATCCAAGGCTATCACAATCTTGTCATCAAGCCAGATCTTTTCAGGCGTAAAGAACGGGGTGGGAAGGAACAGCTCAGAGTTCTGAATGGCGTTGATGATATCCTTTATCAAGGCATCAGCCTTCTCAGGATTAACACCAATGACTGTGCCATCATCCTGTACGCCCATGAGTATGCGTCCTCCCGAACGATTCAGGAAGGCACATACAGACTCATACACCGAATGGCTGACCTTCTCCGTAGAAGTCTTGAATTCGATGGCTGCGTTCTCGCCAGTTGATAACAGTTCTTTTATTGTGTCAATAGTCATTGGCTTCTTGTTTGCGGGTGCAAAAATACTCATTTATTCGGATATTTTGTTTTTGTTACGTATAAAATCCATTTTCCAGGCTTGAAATCTCTATTTTCGAGGGATTGAGCTTTCATTTGTGTCATAGTTCCATGCTTTGAGACAGTTTAATCAGTGTTTTCCTGCCTATCAACTTCACTTCATAGGTATATCCCGCCTTTTCCTCTGCGGGTGTTCCGTGGCTATGAGTAACCTTGACCGTAGGGAAAGGAGCTTCAGCATGTCCGATAACGAAGCTATTACCTTGTGCATCTGTAATCACAAATGCCAGTTGGCGACGTATGGGTACCTCCTGCACCGAATGAAATGTAAGCATGGTTTTCTCTGTCTGGGCATGATTGTCGTACTCCGACTCCGTGATACAGGTCGGCGTACCCGTAAAGCATACCTCAGTCATTGTATCATAGATGCCGATTGGTTGCCCCACAAGAGCCTTCAGCTCAATATTGAGGGGCAGAGACACACAAGGGATGTATCTGATGGCAGTTATGCCTGGTAATGAAGACTTTTTCATGATGAGTGTTTTTGAGTTGTAAGATTCTTAAGATTATTGCTTGGATTATGAGCGGACAAAACGGACATATTGGACACGGCGGACATAAAAGACAAGAAGCCTTTGAAGTAAAGGTGGAATTTAACTTTTCTTAAGCCTTCTCCGCACATTCCTAAGGTAATTCTCCCGTTTCCTCATGAAAATCTTGGCAAGGGCATTCCAGTTCGTCTCTGTGTCCTCTATACCGTGTTTCTCCATATAGGAGTCTATGATGTCACGCAGAAGTACACGACGTTCCATAACACCATTCAGTTCTTTGAATAGCTGCACATCGAAGCTCGACTTGATGCAGTTGTACAGCGTTTGTTTAGCTCTGGGTGGGAGATAGCACCAGTATTCAGGATCGAGACCTTTATATTGTGGCACAATGATAGACACACAGCCCTCTTCGGGGACGGATGACCAATCCTCAGGCTTCTTGCTGATGAAAGCCTGGAAGATATTGCTCTCGGGTGTACCACGGCGAAGACGCACAGGTTCAACACCACCATTTTCATGAATGAACCACTGACGAAGGTAGGGTTCCATTTTGAGATAGATTACTTTTAACATAAAGGTGAGTTTTTATAATTGTATGAAGAAAATCTCGCACGCACGCGCGATACACATTCTGACGCGCCACATCGGCTACATGGCTACAGAAAATGCAACATGCTGATAATGAGACTATATATAGAATCATATATATAGAATCATGTAGAATATGTAGGCCAATCACCTTTCTTGTAGGCAATTTGTAGGCGCTTGTAGGCAATTTGTAGGCAAATTCCGCAAGGCTAAGGTGTTGGCACTGAGTATGTAGCATTTGTAGCACTTGTAGCAAGGAAAATCGGGGTCTATTCCATTCTATCGAACAAATCAGGGGTTGTTTCCTGCTCGGTCTGCGATGTATCCAGCAGGTTAATCTGGTAATTCTTCACTAACTCGTCATAGTCGAAGCAGTAGGCACGCTGCACCTCTTCCACATGTCTGCTTTTCTCTCCTGGGAACTTCGGCACGCTCATCTTGGGTATGCCTCCCTTCAGGAAGCACTTGAAGCGTACAGACTTCTTCTCTCCGAGATATTCCTTCGACTTTTCGAGGTAGTATTTCAGCGAGGCTTCAGGGATGCCCACCTCGTCCGTCATCTTATTGGAGCGTTTATACAGCTTGAAGATACGCGACTTCTGGAGGAACAACACCCGCTTAGATTGAGGCCAGTCTGTATTCGTCACGATGTCCGTTGTCAACGAGGTAACCGTCTTGATGCAGAAGTCACCTTCATTGATGATTTCGCCCTCAGAAAGCAGGTACTTGACAGTACGCCAGAATCCGGCCAGCTCATTGTTGGACTTACATTCTGCGTTCTGCCGCTTGATGCCATCGATGATGACAGGCTTCATGGACTCATAATGAATGTCTATGGCCAGGCGTTCACCTTCCAGTGCAGCGTCCATCTCCGACTGTGTCATCCTATAGAAGTCCTTGAACTCCACTTCCATCTTCTTACGATGGCGAAGCAGCTGCAGTGTCAGGTGCGAGACACCCAATGAACGCATCTCCTTCAGGCGGTTGTATTCCGCCTGCTGTTCCTTCGTAAACTCCGACGTGTCGAAGGTCAGATATACGAAACGCGAGAACAGTGCGATATCAGCCGTGGCCATCTCCTGGCCGGAGAGGATGATACCCGCATCGACACTGGTAGTTTCCTTCTTCTTGTCAAGATCCATATTCATCCTGGTTCGTCCTGTGCCGTCCCACAGGCCCTTCAGGAACTCACGCTTGTAGAGATCGATGTCATTCTTGAACTCATCGATATGCACCAGGGCATTACTGACAGCCGCCACCGTGTCATTCAATGCCGGAAGCGTAGCATTCTGTATATTCGGCGGCACATTCCCGATGATGAAGAAACTCATTAGCGTATGTCCCAGCTCAGACTTACCCGAACCTTTCGGGCCAAAGAGATTGAGGATAGGGAAGGAGCGCGTTTCAGCCGTCACGATGTCACGGAAGAGCGTAGCCATCAGGAAACAGAACCCTATGCGTCCGTTGTCCCCGAACACGCGGAATATCTGCCCCGTGAAGTCAACAAGCGGCAGCGTGGAATACCCCATGTGTACAAACGTCTTCTCAAACTTGTAGAGCTTGTTGTCCTTTTTGTACTGCTGGGAGAAAGCGGGAAGGTAGTAGTTCCCGATTTCCCCGAGCCTGACGATGCCCATGTCATCCACCTTCTGGAACTCCACGCCGTCCCATACGCCGTTTCCGAAGGCGAAGAAGCCTTCCCGCTGCCAGCCAAGCTGCTTCACTTCCTCTGCCGTTTCCGTCACCTCATAGAGGAAACGCTTCAGCTTCGTAAACTCCTTGTCGGTGGCCATCCAGATGAAGTTACCCAGGCCTTCTATCTTCTGCTTGAACTTCGACAGTCCCACAAGCTCCTCCTGACGCAGTTCCACAAGTTTCCTAAGCCCGAACTCATTCTTGATGTAATACAGACGTTTGGGCATGATGTTGTCTATGATGTGGAACAGCGGCTGCATGGTGAAGTTCGACCATTCCCATTCATCACCATCCTTGGTAGTGGAACAATACTTACCTTTCTTGACATAGAAGCCATACTGCTGCAGCTGCTCCAGATTGATTTCCCGTTCCTTCTTCGGCAGTCCGGCTTTCTCGTTGGCGATGCGCTTCTGGTCGTTTACAGCTCCACGCCAAAGCGCTTCCTTCTTCCCGCTCTTCTCTGCCAGCTCCTCGATGAGCATGGCCTGTTCCGTATCTGACGGTACTATGGCCACCAGTGCTGCCAGTTCTGCCACGACAGTAGCCTTGGCCTCCGTTGTCTTTGCTCTCTCAAAGCGCAGATCTGCCAGCCACAGGATGAAGTCACGTTCTTCAAGGCCGTTGAAGTGCTTCATGTCTCGGCAGTATTCGTCAGGATCCTGTTTCTCTCCGCTCTCGCCAAGCGGGATAGGCTTCACGGACACTGCAAATCCGGCTTTCATGGCCTCCGTGCCGTTCTTGATGACCGCCTTTGTCCCTGCGCCGAACTCATCCCCGGCTTTCACGGGGTCGGCATCAGGAAGGAAGCAAATCTTATGTGCTATGCGTTTCAGCTGCTGAAACTGTGCGTCCGTCCATGCCGTTCCAAGAGGGGCGACCGTATTGACTACACCTATCTGCTGAAGCCTCATGCAGTCCGGCGCTCCCTCGACGGCATACACCTTCTGCTCCTTGGCCGCTATGCGCCTGGCAGCATGGAAGCCGAAGAGCACATCCCCCTTATGATAGATAGGTGTGTCAGCACCATTGAGGTATTTAGACTTCGCCGTGCCAGTCAAATCCCTTCCTGTGTAGTTGATGACACGCCCCATGCGGTCCTTTATAGGAATCATGATACGTGAGCGTGCGGTCCTTTATAGGAATCATGATACGTGAGCGGAAGAAGTCATACCATTTCCCCTGCTCATCCAGCCCCACGAGACTGAGCGCTTTCAGACGATCCAAGCTCTCGCCGTTCTTCTGTGCCCAGTCCACGAGGACGTTTCCCTTCGGCGCATAGCCAATACCTTCCTCCTCGCAGTATTCCGCTCCCCATCGTCCATGAGCGTATTCCTGTGCCTCCTCATCCTCCCTGAACATCGCCTTATAGAGCGCATCCACACGCGCCATCAGGCTCAGGTATGCCTCCCGTTCAAGGCGGGCATTCTTCTCGTCTTCCGTTTCCTCCTTATCCTCAATCTTGATATTCAGTTTATCGGCCAGCACCTTTACGGCAGCGGGGAAGTCCAGATGGTCGTAGTCCATCACGAAGCCGATGGCGTTACCATAAGCCCCGCAGCCGAAGCAGCGATAGGTGCCTTTCAGCTCATCCACCTTGAACGATGGTGTCTTCTCTGTATGGAAGGGGCAGCAGCCGACATGGTATTTGCTGCGTCCTTTTCGGCTCAGGGTTATGCCGTAGTCTGTAATGACATCTACGATATTCGACCTGTCAAGCACTTGT
>ONFE01000122.1 GCA_900316985.1 uncultured Prevotellaceae bacterium | reverse complement strand
CCACCCTGCTTTCTGGTCGTTATGTGGAACTCAAAATGCTGCCGCTGTCCTTCAAAGAATATTATGACGCTAGTGATTTGGCCGCTAACCATACCTTGAGTGAATATACCGGGCCAAAGAAACCGCCTATCCGACGATTTGGAAACCGCGAATCCGGTATAAAGAAACCGCTCCTTTCTGATTTTTTAGTGTGCCGTTTCTGGGCACGAGGGAACCATCATTCCCGAGAATGATGGCTCCCATTTGCCTAGAAGCAGTTACGCTGAGATATCAGGCTATTCTTCATCGTCAAGCTTAACGCGATAGACTTCACGCATGGAGATATCCTTATTCGGGTTAGTCGCCTCGATGCGAAGTTCGTACGCATCATGGATAATACGATCCAACACAGCTTCAGCCAGCGGATTGTTGGCTCCACCAAGCTGGTCGTACCATTCTTCAGATGGATACTGCGAACAGAAAATCGTTGAGGACTGCCGACGACGTTTGTGGATGAGATCTGCAATGTCATGGCATTCATTCTCGTTAGGACGCTCCAGTAGCCACTCGTCCAAGATGAGAAGCTTTGGCTTCAGATACTTCTTCAGTGCTTTGCTGTAAGTTCCTGTCTGTTTCGCTTCTTCCATCTCTATGAGAAAGTCTGGGATGCGAACAAACAGCGTCTTGATGTCGAGGTCAATGGCACAGTTGCCAAGAGCACATGCCAGATAAGTCTTACCCTCTCCAGTCTTGCCGGTGATAAAGACATTAATTGCCTGGTCGATGTATGCACAGGTTGCCAACTGTTCAATCCTGCGCCGATTCAGCGTACGCCCTGCATCGTAGTTGATTTCCTCAATACGAGCATTAGGCTGTTCAAGTTGAGCTGCCTTACGGTAGCGAGCTCTGCGGTTGTTGACACGGCTGCGGTATTCCGCATCGACCATGAGTGCAAAACGCTCGTCGAAACTCATCTCTTTGATGCGCGGATCCTGCTCTTGAAGCAAATAGTTTTCTGCCATCTTGGTCAGTTTCATGACATGGAGACGATCCATGGTGCTCTGGTCAGTCATTGTTCTTCCTCCTTGCAAAGTAAGCAGCGCCTCTGGTTAAGCCATGTGGCTTTGGAACGTCTGGTTCCTTTTGCTTTTTGGTGGCCAACAGGTTCTTGATTCCTTTGTAACTTGGATAGGATGAAAATGACAGGGCCTGTCTGCAAGCGTCCTCAAGGTTACTGGAGCCGTGCTTTTCACCAAGACGGAGAAGCCCCATACAGCTTCGATAACCTTGCTGCTCAATAGCATGTGACGTAAGAATCGAGTCAATGACCTGATAGGTGCTGACGCCGATGGATTCAGCCCATTTTCGGAAACGGTCGCCATTCCAGGCCAAGAACTTCTGATGATTTGCTGGCATATGTTCCTGCATTGTGCTGTATTGCCCTTTGCGGCCATACAGACGCGGATGAGAAGCAATTCTGGTGTGATTGTAAAATACCTCAATGAGTGAATCTGTGATGCGGATATCTACTGTTTTATGGATGTACTCGTAGGGGACAGAATACAACATGCTCTCTACTGAAATATGGTAGTTATACTGGACTGTAGCTGTCTTCCACTCCGCAATCTCATATGGATATGCTGGCAGGTCTGCCAGACAAGGTTTCTCCTCCATGAGGAAAAGCTCCGCAGGAGAACCTTCACGTTTCTGGAACAAGCGATGGTTCCATGCATCTACGCGCTCACGGATGGCAGCATTAAGTTCAGCGAGAGAAAAGAACTGCTCGTCCCGCAATGCCGCGATGATCCATGTGGAGATGTGCCCAACATTGCCCTCAGCTGAAGATTTATCCTTTGGTTTGCGGACTCTGGCAGGCATGACTACAGTGTCGTAGTACGTAGCCAGTTCATGATACGACGTGTTGAGTTTTGGATTATACCAGTCGGTATTGCGGATAACTGCAGTCTTGCAGTTATCCGGTACCAGCAGTTTTGTGACACCACCAAAGAATGCGTACATGTCGACATGCGCCCGTAGCCATGATTTTTGTCGCTGATCGGTAAAGGCCTCAACAAAGGTATATTGACTGTATGGCAGGACAGCAACAAATACCCATGCTTTGATTTTCTTGCCGGTAACCCGGTCGATGACATAAGCAGGATCACCAGCCCAGTCTACCTCGATGCGCTCACCCGGATTGCGTGGAATATGCATTGTTGCCTGGCGTTTCTCTTCATCCTGCTGAATGTAATAGCAGAACTGGGAATACATGAGAGGCTGCTGCTTGCTAAGACGGCAGTGCTCGATGTATTCACGCCAAAGCAATTTCTTGTTGACGCCGTTGCGTTTGAGTTCCTTATGGATGTGTTCAAGGTTTGGCATTGGGCGACTGGTTGCTGTTTCTTTTGCAGGTGAGAAAAATATCTTTGCCAGCTCGTCGTTGGTTTGCGACTTAGGCAAAGGCCAGGAAATATTATGTTCCTTGGCCAGGCGGAGAATTCGATTCACCGTCTTCTTGGAAGCGGCAACGCTGGTTGCGATATCCTGTTGGCTTAGCCCTTTAGAGCTTAACCGCAGAATTTCGCGATAATTGGGTTTGACTCTGGACATGGGATAACCTCCCTGTAAGTAGATTTACACCAAAGGTGCATATCTACATTATAGGTCCAAGCGGTTTCCAAAGTCCGGAATCTGAAGTTTCTTTTTATCCGGAATGACGGTTTCCGTTTTCCGGACAGGCGGAGACATGAGCCCCGGTATATTCATACTGGATAGCATAGTTACGAAAAATAACAAACAGATTAATATTTACTTTATTCTTTCCCCAAATCTTTTAGATAAGTTCCACCT
>ONFE01000032.1 GCA_900316985.1 uncultured Prevotellaceae bacterium | reverse complement strand
TCATATACGCTTTTCTCAGGATCAATGCTGGTGTGCTGTTGGTCCACATAGGCTAATTTTACCGTTTCACCCACCTCAAAGGTTCCAGCGTCTGGCTTCTCCAATCCCATGATAAGGCGGAAGAGCGTGGTCTTACCGGCACCATTGGGGCCAATAACACCCACGATACCGTTAGGAGGCAGCATGAAGTTCAGATCGTCGAAAAGCAGTTTCTCGCCGAAAGCCTTTTTTACATGTTGAGCCTCAATCACTTTGTTGCCCAGTCGCGGTCCGTTGGGGATGAAGATTTCCAACTTTTCCTCTTTCTCTTTCACGGTCTCGTTGAGCAGTCGGTCATAACTGTTCAAACGAGCCTTACCCTTAGCTTGGCGGGCCTTGGGAGCCATACGCACCCATTCCAGCTCGCGCTGCAGTGTTTTGCGCCGCTTGCTCTCCTCCTTTTCTTCTTGAGCCAGCCGTTGTGTCTTCTGTTCCAACCAACTGCTATAGTTGCCCTTCCAAGGAATGCCTTCACCACGGTCAAGTTCCAGAATCCATCCAGCCACGTGGTCAAGGAAGTAACGGTCGTGGGTAACGGCTATGACCGTGCCTTCATATTGTTGGAGATGTTGCTCCAGCCAATCAATGGATTCGGCATCCAGATGGTTCGTGGGCTCGTCGAGCAGAAGTACGTCGGGTTTCTGTAACAACAGCCGGCAGAGGGCAACCCGTCGGCGCTCACCTCCACTGAGATGTTCGCAGAGCTGGTCTTCCGGCGGACAGCGCAGGGCATCCATCGCTCTTTCCAGACGGCTGTCAAGATTCCAGGCATCCGTGGCGTCAATAACGTCCTGTAATTCAGCCTGCCGTGCAAACAATTTGTCCATCTTGTCAGGGTCCTCATAATATTCGGGCAAGCCGAACTTCTGATTGATTTCCTCGTATTCGCTGAGGGTGTCCACTACGTGCTGCACGCCTTCCTGCACAATTTCCTTGACGGTCTTTGTCGGATCCAAAGGTGGGTCTTGTGGCAGATAGCCTACCGAATAGCCTGGTGAGAAAACCACTTCGCCCTGGGAGGGCTGTTCCAGCCCGGCTATGATTTTCATCAATGTGGACTTTCCCGAACCGTTCAAGCCGATGATACCTATCTTAGCACCATAGAAGAAGGATAGGTAAATGTTTTTCAGCACTTGTTTTTGGTTCTGCTGAATGGTTTTGCTCACTCCCACCATGGAGAAGATGATTTTCTTGTCGTCTGTTGTTGCCATATATGATTGTTGTTTATTTGCTTGTTTGCTTATTCTACTTGTATTTTTATGTCAGGATAGTTTGTATTCCACAAAAGCCTCCATGGCCTCATAGCAAGCCAGGCCGAGGTCATCGTATAGTTTTGCTGTGCTGCGGTTACGATCTTCGGCCCGCTGCCAGAACAGACGCTCGTCGTTGCCAAGGAAGGGGGCACTTTCCATCTGACTGGCATGTTTCAGGATGGCATTACGTTTGGCTCGAAGTTCCTCTGGACTCATCGGCACGCACATCTCTATGTTCTCTATTTCCCATTCGGCCCATGCACCACGGTACATCCATATACGGCAGTCGTGCAGCCATTCCGTATTCTTCTGCTTTTCTTCCTGAAGGGCTGCCAAAACGGCATCCGTACATTTGCGGTGGGTACCATGCGGGTCGGCAAGGTCACCTGCCACATACACCTGATGGGGACGCACCTCGTTGAGCAGATTTTGCACGATGCATACATCTTCCTCACTCATAGGCAGTTTCTCTATCTTACCACTTTCATAGAAAGGAAGGTCGAGAAAATGTACGTGGTCAGCAGGTATATGATTAAAGGTGCAGGCTGTGCGGGCCTCTCCCCGTCGGATAAGTCCCTTGAGTATGAGAACATCACGAGAATCAAAATCCCCCTCTTTCTTTTGCCTGAGGAACTGTTTGATTTCTTGGTATTTGTTGCGGATTACCTCATCGGCATTGTTGCCGAAAAGTTGGTTAAAGCCGTTGATGAAGTGCATGAAACGTGTAACCTCTTCATCCCCGACGGCTATGTTGCCGCTGGTCTCGTAAGCAATATGCACATCGTGGCCTTGCTGCACCAGTCTCCGAATGGTTCCTCCCATTGAAATCACGTCATCGTCAGGGTGAGGAGAGAACACGATGACGCGCTTGGGATAGGGTGCGGCGCGTTCGGGACGGTAGGTGTCGTCGGCATCGGGCTTTCCTCCCGGCCATCCCGTAATGGTGTGCTGAAGGTCGTTGAAAACCTTGATGTTGGCATTGTAGGCAGAGCCGTAGAGGGCCAGTAGTTCAGAAAGACCGTTTTCGTTATAGTCCTTGTTCGTGAGTTTCAGCAAAGGTTTATGAATGGTCTGGCAGAGCCATACTAGTGCCGAGCGCACCAGCTTGTCTGTCCAGTTACATGAGGTGACGAGCCATGGGTGAATGATGCGCGTCAACCGGGAGGCTGCCGAAAGGTCGATGACTGCATGGGCGTCTTGGTGTACCTGCAGGAATGACGCGGGAATCGCGTCAGTCATCTTTTCCTCTACGGTCTTCCGGATAATCTCCGCTTTTTCCTCTCCCCAGCCTACCATGAAGACCTTTTGCGCTTTGAGGATGGTAGAGATACCCATCGTGATGGAGCAGGGTGGCACTTTCTCGTTGTTGCCGAAACTGAGCGTCATCTCTTCCCGGGTGGTATTGTCAATGAGGATGATGCGTGAAGTGGAAGATAACACCGAACCAGGCTCGTTGGTGGCGATGTTCCCCATACGGCCGATGCTTAGAAGCATGATGTCGATACCCCCGCTTGTGTTGATTAGCTGCTCGTAGTCGCGGCAGTGTTCCCATACTTTCTCTTGGGCGATACTTCCGTCAAGCGTGTGGATATTCTCTTCCTTGATGTCGATATGATTCAGGAACCGGTCTCTCAACTGCTGAATGGCACTGTTTTTGGTAGTTGGTGTCAGTGGGAAATATTCGTAGGCGTTGAACACCACGACTTCTTCGAAACTCAGTCCTTTTCTGTTGCGGCGGATGAGTTCCTTGAACACAGGCGTCAGTGAGAGTCCTGTGCCGAGTCCGATTATGCATTGCTGACCTTGCCTGGTCTTTTCCTTGATGGTCTGTTCAATCACGTCGGCGATGCTCCTCACCCCCTCCTCCATAGAAGGAAATATCTCCGTGTCGATTTTCTCCTGTCGAGTCAGTTCACTCCGCTCTACGGCATTGCGGGGACGGAACAGTTCTGTCGGCACTTTGTTCAGCACGATTTGAGAACTCAGATTTAGATTCATATTCTTTTTGCTGTTTTATGAGTGCAAATATAACCTTTTATTTCTGAAAGACCGCATTTTTACATATTTTAAAGATCTCCGTAGTCTGTGTGAGAGACGCTGCCGGTTGTCCTGTTATCTATATTTTCCGCTGAGAATCTTCTTGCGCAAGCCTTTTATGGCGGGCTTATAATAGTCAATTTCCATGGCTTCGATGGTGCGTTGCAACTCATCCATAAGCTCTGGGTAGAATTGGCACATTCGATAGGCGAGCTTCATGCAAAGCGTCTGTATGCCGGGATATTCCTCGATGCTGGCCATGTGCTTCAGACAGAAGTCCAGAAAGTCGGTCCGCAAGTCGTCTTCTTCCATCGGGATCCGTTCGATGATGTTCAGCGAAAGCCGCCTCACCGAAGAGTTTTCCGTTTGCATGGCCTGACGGATGAATTCGTTGAGCAACTCTTGCAAAGCCGACAGTTCCTCGTTGCTGGCCTTGGTCAGTCCCCACAGTGCACTCCTCGCCACTCGGTGGTCATCGGAGAATGCATACTGGCGGGCAAAGGTGGGAAAATCGCCCTCAGCTTTAATCTCTTGGTATATCTCCTGGGCGCCGCCCTCGCTGAAGGTTTGTCGCAGCCGTTCACTCGTTATCGCCATAGTTCATATCAAACTGTCATCTTACGGTATTGATGGTTTTTTGCAGTTCTTCAAGGAATCGGGCGGCGTGGCTGCCGTCCATCTGGGCATGGTGGAACTGTAACGAGATGGGAAGGGTGGTCTTCAACCAGCCTTTGCGATATCTGCCCCATGCGAGGAAGGGATTGGTGTAGATGCCGCTGTACTGGTTGACTATGGAGTCGAGTTCCGTGCCGGTAACAGCCGATGTACCCACAATTACGGCTTCATCGTCCAAAATGTCCTGACAGGTTTCGCTGATAGTCTTTGTCAGTAGCTGGTAGTTGGCGTTAAACTGCTCTAGGTTGTCGGTAACGGCAACGTCGCAGAAGCTGAGTCCACCCTTCACGTTTTCTACTATCATGTTGATGGCCATGCGGTCGTAACGGTACAGTTTGCCGTTCTGGGGCAGCATGTAGAACTCGTCAATCTTTGATGCCGCCTTTCCGATGCACCAACAGAGCAGCATGTTGAATTTCAGTCCACGCCGACGGCTCATCTTTCGCAGCTGCGTCACGTCGAATGTCTTGGTAAGTGTCACCATCGGCATGGGCGACTTCATCCACAGTTCGAACGCCATTGCCCGGCTGGTGTCTTTGGGGTTGATTTCCTGTTTCATCTATTTCTCCATCTTTTCAACATCGGGAAGAAGTTGCGCATCATCTGCTTATATTCTTCCTTGGTCATGGGCTTAGGCATCTGCTTGTTGACTTCATCAATGAACTGCGCACAATGCTCAATCATCTCGTCCATTGAGCAGTTCTGCAGGAACTTGCCGTCCTTGAAACAATACTGGCAGTAGTCGAAATTTGTGCAGCCGTCAGCATTTGTTCCGCAATCCTCGATGCGTGTTAATGGCATGCCGCAACTTTGGCAGAACTGAGGCAGTTGGCCCTCTTGGAAAGCTTTCTCCTTCTGGGGGAATGTGGCTTCGTATGCCTCGAACTCTTTTGGATGATCGTCGGCCGCAAAGTAGCCCATCGGAGGGCAATAGGTACCCTCGCGATTGCCCCAATAGCCAGGAATCAGCTCTTGGGCAAGGAAATAGGGGACTTCTGATTCTCTAGGTTCTGTATGATAGTGAATTTTCAGTTTGCTGGCCAAATGGAAGCCTGCGTGTTGATAGAACTCGATGTTACCCTCCATCTGTATCAGGCCGATTCCCATCTCCTTAGCCTTCTGTAATGCATACTGCAGCAGCTTGAGGCCGTAGCCTTTGCGTTTGTAGTGGGGGTGGATGCTGATAGGACCGAATGTGCATGACGGGAAGCGGGTGCCATCGTCGAGGATGATTTCGGCCTTCGAAAACATCACATGGCCGATAATCTTATCGTCTTCTTCCATCACAAAGTCGAGCGCAGGAATGAAGTCGGGATTCGTTCTATATTGATTGAGCACGTAATGCTCTGTGCACCCAGGACGGTAAACGTTCCAGAAGGCCTCGCGTGTAAGGTTCTCAACCTCACGATAATCTTTTGGTGTTTCTAATCTGATAAGCATAGTTATTCTTCACTAAGGCGAACACGCATTTTCATGATTTCTTGCACATTGTTGATAACGCTGATGGTACCGAAACTCATCAGAAGTGCTAAAGCGGTGGAAACTATTAGGCGGGAGTTTTCTGCGAGCCAAATAAGCCATTTGCCTTGCTGGTTGAACGTGAAGAGAGGTACGTCGGCGGGCGTGGAAAGAAGAAACGCGATGGTGACAGCGCCACTGATGATGCCTACGATAAAGGCTGCTACCATGGCTTTCTTATAGTTGCGGATGGTGGCCTCCTGATGCTGTTTGACGTACTCCACGGCATCCAGGCGCTTGGTGAGCCTGGCCATGAAGACGGCATTGTCATCGAACTGTGGCTTCTGTGCGAGGAACAGTTCCTCAAGTTCTTTGTCTTTGTTCATAACTTCAGTTTTTCTTTAAGTTTGTCGCGTCCTCTCGAGAGTTGTTTCTTGACGGCATCTTCTGAGGTCTCTGTTATAGTGGCTATTTCCTTGACGCAATAGCCATTGAGATAGAAGAGAGTGATGGCCGAACGCTCTTTAGGTGGAAGGGTACGGAGGGCCAGGTAAAGGCTCTGGTGTTCAAAACTGCTTTCTGCGGAGGTGCTGCTGGCAAGCATTCGTGCCTCGTCGATGCTTTCGGTTGTACGAAAACTGGCTTTGTGGTTGAGGAAGGTATTGTAGGCAATCTTGAAAATCCAAGAGCGGAACTTTCCTTTTTCCTGATAGCCAGCCGACGAGAGGTAAGCCTTCACCAGCGCATCCTGGGCCAGGTCGTCGGCATCGCTCTTGTTACCACAGCAGAGGGCGAACAGAAAGCCTCTTAGTGCCTCCTGTTCACGCTCTACCAATGCTATGAATACCTCGCGTGTCACTTGCTTGCAGCCTGTGTTTTCAGTAGTTGCTCTTCTGCCTCCATTTCCTTGGCAAGCAACTTCTTGCCAGTATTGTAACTGATGAGGCCAGCGATGCCCACAGGCAGAAATATCAAGCCGACAACGCCCATAGGGCTTGAGCTGTTTTTGAAAATGCTAAGATACATTTCACCGCCGATCAAACCAATTCCGAGTAGCGTGGCAATCATGCCCCCCTGCAGCTTCGACAGCAGTTTTTCCTTCAGCAGCTTTTTCTTTGGCGAGATTTTCGCCACGAGTTCTTCGACATCCATCTCCGGATTCTTCTCGATAGCCGCCAGTATGATTTCTGTACGCTTGTTGGTCTCGTTCATCTTCTGACGTACACCCAGCAGAATGGCCACGATGGGAAGAATGCATCCACAGGCAATGGGAACTAAAATTTCAACTAAATGCTCCATAATTCTTTTATGTTTTATTTGTTAGACTTCTGTTTTCTTGAACCGATTCATTTATAAAACAGTTTGGGAAAGCAAAAGGTGACGTTATGAGAGTGAAAATTATTTTTTTTACTAATAGCCCCAAAATTCCTTCGGTGAATAGGCAAAAGAATCCATGCCTGCATCCCTCTTGTAGACTATGAATTTCTACTCTTTATGAGTTCCCATTCTATTTCTCCTTCTTCAAGTAATCAAACAGGTTAATGGTTCCTGCTTCGTTCTTGACATTAAGGGTTGGGACATACTCTTCCATTCTTGTAGTGCCACTTGTCTTATCGACATAGAAATATACAAATGCACCTGTATAACTACGGAATACCACCTGATACGCAGAATCTGTCTCTTCGCCCATCTTTATATACATTATTGAGGGGTTGTCTTTCGCAATACTCCAGTCGTACGTGCTATAGCAATAGTTACTTACTCCTTCATAGGCCATTTCCGACGTTATTCCACGCTTTGAAGTGTTGGTGCCGCATGAACAGAACAGCAAAATGAAGAAAATGGATGATAAGACTATATATTTCATATAAACAACTGTTTACCGTCAGAAAATGCCTTCCCTACAGTCTTGCCAAGCTGGATGTATGTATGGTGTACCGGATCGAAGGTGATGAGTTTCATCCGGGCCACATCGGGTTTTCCATCTTCGGCCAAATACTTTTCGTCGCAAAGGATGTTCACTATTTCAGCTACGAGGTAATAACCAGTCTCGCTTTCATCAATCTTTTGCTTTACACGACATTCCAAAGTCATCGGGAACTCCTTGAATACAGGCGCATTCACATTGGGAGCCTTTTCAACAGTCCATCCCGTCTTTTCCATTTTGTCAAGTGTGTTCCTACCGCTGACGATGCCCACATAGTCGGAAGCTACCATTGTCTCTGCTATCGCAAAAGTCACGGTGAACTCTGGATTTGCGACTAGGTTGTCTGTTGTCTGATGTGAACCAAGTGAGATGATGATTTCGTGCATGTCCCACTGTCCACCCCAAGCTGCATTCATGGCATTGGGCTTACCTTCTTCATCATAAGTGCCGATAATCAGCACGGGTTGTGGCAAAAGCCACGCTGTAGATTTAAAACTCTTCATAGTTGTATCGTTTAGTATTATCGTATTTCTTCCAATTCTCCTGTTTCAGAATCAATAATAAAGCCGCGTACCACGATGTCCTTTGGTACCAGCGGATGGGTCATAATAGTCTCAACGGTTTTGCGGACGGACTCAGGTGTGTCCTTGAAACCCTCCAGCCAGTGGTCCAGGTTGATGCCACACTTGCGGATGGTGTCGAGTGTTTCATCCGTTACGCCACGGGCAATCATTTCGTGGTGAAAATGATCAAAACTCATGTGGCAGGCTCCACAATGAGAGTGAGCCACAACCATGATCTCCTCTACGCCTAGTTCATAGATAGCTACGATCAGACTACGCATCGCAGAGTCGAAAGCCGAGATAACCAGGCCTCCAGCATTTTTGATGATCTTTGCATCGCCATTCTTTAATCCCAGGGCAGCAGGCAACAGCTCGGTCAGGCGGGTGTCCATGCACGAAAGCACAGCCAGTTTCTTGTCAGGATACTTGTCCGTAATATACTTTTCATAGCCCTTTTGAGCCACGAAAGTCTTATTGAATTCAATAATTTGGTCAATCATACTAATTCTTATTAAAACACTTGCCAAAGATACTCATTTTTGCTCAATATTTCGTAATTTTGGTCCCATAATTAACAAATGTTGAATATAGGATAGTTTATGAAAAAGAGTTCTTTTATCACAGTATTAATGGCCATGATGACGATGGCTGTTACTCCTTCGTTTGCCCAAGAGGAGCAAGGTTTTAAGAAGTTCAACGTTAGGGGGGATTTTACGGAGAATGGTTTTCAATGGTTCCACGATGCCGAGCTACTTGCAGCTGGTGACAAGGAAAAGAGCAATGCCATGACGATAGGCTGGGGTGGCATTGGGACACTATGGGGACGCACGGCATTGACCGTCTATGTGGCCGAGAAGCGCTATACCAAGGAATTTCTGGATAAAGCCGAATATTTCACCGTGATGGCTTTTGATGTTGAGCAGAGCAAAGTGTTGAACTACATGGGAACCAAGAGCGGACGCGATGGTGACAAGGCTCAGGCTTTAGGGCTCCATACGGCCTATACCGTCAACGGGACACCATACTACACCGAGGCTTCAATGGTGATAGAGTGCAAGATTATGTATGCCGCACCTTTCGACCCTCAGTACTTTAAGAGCGATATACCCAAGAGGATGTATGCAAACTTCCCAGCTGGCATCCACTCCATGTACATTGGTGAGGTTGTTAATGCCTGGAAAAAATAACGTAAGCGGGGAACCTCAGCAATGAGATTCCCCGCGAGTCCTTGATTCAAGGCATATGTAGAGGTAATCGTACAATCTATCTGCGTCCGCCGTGACCACCTCCGCGGTTGGTGTGCTGTGCAATCTGACGGTTGGGTGCACCGTGTCCTTTGTCGTTGCCGATGCTCGCATGGCCGTTGGAACGCCAGTTGCGGTTGTCGTTACGTACAGCAGGCTTTGGATTCCCTCCCATAGGCTTGTTGCTGTGAACAGCAGGCTTGTTGACGTGCACTACCGGAGTGTTGTGATGTACAGCGGGCTTGGACACGTGGCGGTCAGCATAGAAGTGAGCAGCCTTGTGGTTGTTGCCTCCCTTGTAGGTCACGAACACCGTGGGATGTGCGTGGTAGAAAAGACCTCTGTCATAGCGGGTGTACACATTGAACATCCAGCCGTCGGCCCTCCATGCCACGGGGCGATAGAAGTAGGCCAGGGTGATGTACTTGTCGTACTGCCAGGCGTTCAGCACGAAACGGAGGTCTGCGTTACGACGATCCCACCAGATGCCAAACACGTCGGCATGGCCGTTGATGCTCATCAGGTAGTCGAGATTGATCTCGTAGACTGCCTCATACTGTGCAGCGGTAAGGTTCAGTTCGTAAGCCATCTTGTCGCTCAGGAAGAGAGCCTCGTGCTTTGCTGCGTTGTAGCTCATTGCGGTGGCCGAGATGGTCATGACCATCATCACTGCCAGAATCATCATCTTCTTCATATCCTTATCTCCTATTCGTTACGTTTGACATTCTGTTTCTTGTTCTCGTTGCAAAGAACGGCATTTTTCTTGATATTTAAAAAGGAAAAATCATAATATGGAAGGGGATTTTTCCTATTCTTGTATAGGGAAAACTCCTAAAGTATGTTGTAAATTTGCTTCAATTTGCTCCATATATATAAGAAATGTGTATATTTGTACCCGTCCAAATAGAATAGAAAATGAAAAAGGTATTATTTGCTTTGGCTGCATTAATCACACTTGCAGCCTGTGAAAACAAACAGAAAACTGTTTCCTCAACAGAGAACGGAAATGATAGTAGCGAGGTGGATGTCATCCTTTCGGATGAAAATGAAGGTACCTATTTCCCGGCCATCGACCAGTATTTGGCAGAGGAAATCGGGAGTCAATATGCTAAAGGTGAGTTTTGCGTACCCTTTCATAGCATCGTAGGTGTAGATGAACGCAACTCAGAAGACATCCTTGTCTGGGGCGATTTCTGGGTGTTCAACTACAATCAGGTAGGCGATACCTTGAAATGTGTATCAGGCGGCAGTCATCCGGGGCTGATGCACATTCGACAGAAAGAGAAGGGCTTTGAGGTAACATCTTTCGACCAAGTGGAGGACGGTTCCAGATACATGCCCACCGCCAAGAAAATATTCGGAGATAAGTTCGATGCATTTCAGGCTATCAACAGTGATGAGCAGAAGCGTGAAAAGCTGAGAGCCGATGTGTTGGCTACCTTTGTCAAGGAGCATAACCTTTCTGCCACGATGTATCAAGACTATGGGTGGCCTGCTAAAAAACTCGGGAAGTAAATATGAAAGATTGGATATGGCGAAATGTATAATTTAATGGATTATATTATATGGAACAAAAATGCGAGAATTGCAAATTGAGAGCTTATTACGATAGGAACCCCAAGTCGTTTTTGGGGCGCTTCTGGCGTTGGCACATCAATTTCTGTCCAGGCTGGAAAGGATATTTCACCGGCCTGAGCGACGAAAAGAAAAAAGAGTTAAGAGAGCAGTACAACTTTACGAAGTATTGAATTTTACTGAGAATACAGGGATAAAGGAATTTCCGGAAGGACAGGTCTATGGTAATACAGCAGATTGAAATAGCCCTGAAGCCCAAACGCAGAGGCTTCCATCTGGTGACAGGCGAGATTCTGAGCCAGTTGCCAAAGCTGCCGAAGACGGGTATCGTGAACATCTTCACCAAGCATACTAGTTGCGGATTGAGCATCAATGAAAATGCGGATCCTGATGTGCGTGTGGACATGGAAACCATTTTTAATCGACTGGTACCTGAGAATCTGCCTGAGTATGAACATGTTTTGGAAGGTGCTGACGACATGCCTGCCCATGCCAAATCAACGATAAGTGGTGTCAGCATCACCATCCCCATCACTGACGGCCGTCTCAATCTAGGCACTTGGCAGGGCATATATTTCTGTGAATACCGCAATTATGGTGGTTTAAGAGAATTGGTAGTGACAATTATAGGAGAATAATAATATGACGTTTTTGGATTTAGTCAAGCAAAGATATAGCTGCAGAAGCTATCAGGAGAAAAGTGTGGAGCCGGAGAAGGTGGACTACGTGATGGAATGCGTACGATTCGCGCCTTCGGCTGTGAATAAGCAGCCGTGGAAGTTCTACATTGTAAAGAATGATGCCGACAAGGCAAAGCTTCAGGAGTGTTACAATCGTGAGTGGTTCCAGACAGCTCCGATGTACATTATCTGCAGCATCCTTCACGATGAGGAATGGATTCGATCAGACGGTAAGCGTCACGGCAACATCGACATTGCCATAGCCGTGGAGCATCTGTGCCTGGCAGCAACAGAGCAAGGCTTGGCCACTTGCTGGGTATGTAACTTTGATGCCGCTAAATGTAAGAAACTCTTTGGTATTCCAGATGCTGAAGAGCCTGCCGTTTTGATTCCCATCGGCTACGCAGCAGATGAACCTAAAGAGAAAAAACGTAAGGAGAAGGAGGCTATTTGTAAGTGAACAGTGCGGATTTCTCAAAAAAGTAATAAATAAAAAACCCCTGTAAGTTATTTACCTACAGGGGCTTATTTTGGGTGCCCGGTGGGACTCGAACCCACGACATTCAGAACCACAATCTGACGCTCTAACCAACTGAACTACGGGCACCATATTGGTATTCTTCGATGAGCGAAGCGTCCGTTGGACGATTTGCGGGTGCAAAGATACGGCAATTATTTGAGATGGCCAAATAATTGCCGTGATTTTTTGCTTGGAAAGTTTAATTTCTTATTTTGCCGGAGCAGCGGGTGCTTTGGGAGCAGCAGGTGCTTTCTCGGCAGGAGCAGCTTCTTTGGTAGGAGCGGCTTTCTGGTCACCACTCTGACTTGCTCCAAAACCGGGGAGGGTATTGGGGTTAGTCTGCTGCTGTTCGGTAGCAACGTTCTCGAGAACACTCTCTGAAGTGCTTGCCGATGGAGCGACATAGGCGCATACAACGCTGAGTACAACCATAGCGGCTGCAAGTCCCCAAGTGGCCTTCTCGATGAAGTCGGTAGTCTTGCGGACACCCATAATCTGATTAGAAGATGAGAAGTTGGATGACAGGCCGCCACCCTTAGACTCCTGAATGAGCACAATGCCAATCATCAGCAGTGCTGCCAGTACGATAAGAATTACGAAAAATGTGTACATTTCTTTACTTATTTTTTATTGTTATTTATAATCAATTTCTCCAAAAAACGGATTTGGTCTGCAAAGTAAACATTTTTTTTTGGATAATTCAAATTTAAACGCTTAATAATTTCCAAAGCCTTGGAATATCGGCCTTGTTTGATGTATATTCGTGCCAAAGTTTCGGTAAAATAGCCTTCATCGGTGCTATTTTCTTCATTTTTGTCGTTTTCTTCAAGAAGCGGTAAAAATTCAGGAACTTCTTTAAGTTCGAAATTTCCGCCTTCATTATTTATGAAATTATCAATCAAATTCTGCCCTTTCATCTGTGGCTGTTCGTCTTCCTTGAAGGCTTCTTCCTCTCCTTCGGTCTCAAGTAAGTAGGAAACATAGTCAACGGCAGCATCGGCTGGTGTCGGCTTTCTCTTTTTCTTACTATCGGCGTCTTCCACGGGAATGGTGTCCAGGAACTGGTCGATGAGTGTAACGGTACGTGATCCTTCTTCGCCCTTTGCCTTCGCCTTTGATTGCTGAGGCTGCTGAATATTGTTACGAAGACGATAGTGGGCGGCTTCCACCAGATTGAAAATGACGCGACGGTCTCCAATATAGATAGCGGCACGGCGGAGTTCCTCGTCGAATGTGGGGTCATGGAGCAGATAGAGATTCTGCAACAGGAGGAGTCGGGCCGTCTGGAAATAGGGATACAGAGCCAGCAGGGAACGCAGGTCGTAGAGCGTTTCCTTATCCATCTGTTCGGGATGTTGTATCAGGTTCTGCAGATCCATATTCTAAAGTGTAGCGGCGATGAGCCGCAGCTATTGTATTACCTTGTTTTGACGGCCTTGAACTGTTTTTTTCGTTACCAGTTAGCGACGGTGGCATTGAATATCTGGTCAACGATATCATCTGTCATCTCTGTGACAAGATCTTCTTGTACGGAGTTCAGGTTCAGCCTTGAGTCATAACTCTTGGAAGAAGAGAACTGGCGCTCGAAGTCTTCCTCATGCTTCACATTGTTGGTGAACCGCACATTGACGGTCATTGTCAGTTCAACCATCGATGAACTTCCTTCAGCCGAGACGGCCTTGTTGCGTTGCTGGTATTGAGTAATCTCGCCTACTATTTGGAGGTCGCCATTACGCCTTACTTGTTGAAGTTTGGTGTGGCTGGCAAATTCGTCTTTCAGCTTGCCGTTGAAGATACCGGCCATGGGAGGCCATATATAGGCGGCGCGATTAGGGAACTCGGCTATCTGTATGGTCTTGGTCTTGGAGTAGTCGATGTTAGAGCCATTGAACCGGTATCCTGCCTCAAACAATCCAAAGTTGAGGGAGCAGGCCGTGAGGGTGGCAATCATGAATGCCATCATGGCGATAACACCTATTATCTTCTTAATCGAGTCCATACTGTTTGATTCTCCTGTAAAGTGTACGGTCTGAGATACCCAACTCCTGGGCGGCTTTCTTCCGATTGCCGCCATTACGCTCAAGTGCCTTTTCAATCATCTGACGGCCAAGATCCTCCAGATTGAGTGTCTCTGGTTCTTTTATTTCCTCGGCAACAGCATCCTGAATGCCCATCGGGGCAACCGTGGAAACGCCGTCATTGCCTGCATTTCCATACACCGTCGGCATTGTCTGCTGTGCGGTGCGTGCAATGATGCTGCTGTTCAGTTCGTTGGCGTCATCCAGTTGTTTGCGAAGTGCCCCAATCTCGCGACGCATGTCGTTCAGACTGTTGCGGGTGTCGTAGATTACCTTGAAGAGCATCTCGCGCTCGTTCTCATACGAGTGGTCGCCCGTACCGTTGTTAATAGTGGCCAGCATCGTACTCTCAGGATCCTGCGGGATGAACTGGAGCAAGGCTTCTGCATCTATTTCGCGCTGTTGGGAGAGTACCGACATTTGTTCGGTGATGTTCTTCAACTGGCGCACATTACCTGGCCATTTGTATTTCAGCATGACGCGCTTGGCATCTTCCGTCAGCGTAATCTTGGGCAGCCGGTATTTCTCTGCCATTTGGAGGGCAAAGAGCCGGAACAGCAAGATGATGTCTTCACCGCGTTCGCGGAGTGGAGGCATCTGTATGGGAATGGTGTTCAGACGATAGTAGAGGTCTTCACGGAACCTTCCCTCGCTGATTGCCTTCTGTATATTCACATTGGTGGCAGCCACGATTCGCACGTCGGTCTTCATCACCTTGGTGCCGCCAACCCGGATATACTCACCCGTTTCGAGCACACGCAGCAGACGAGCCTGGGTGGCCAGTGGCAATTCTCCCACTTCATCGAGGAAGATAGTACCTTTGTTGGCCACGCCGAAATAGCCTTCGCTTTCGCCGATGGCTCCCGTAAAGGAACCTTTCTCATGACCGAAAAGCTCGCTGTCGATGGTACCTTCGGGAATGGAACCGCAGTTGATGGCGAAATACTTCTCGCGGCGACGGGGCGAATTGTCGTGAATGACGCGCGGAATGATTTCCTTTCCCACGCCACTCTCGCCGACGATGAGCACACTGAGATCAGTAGGAGCCACCTGAAGGGAGACGTCCAAAGCCCTGTTCAGTGCATCGCAGTTACCCACGATATTATATCGCTGTTTAATTCTTTGCAGTTCGGTCGTATTCATAATTGGCTGACAAAATTACGGATTATTTTTCAATTCTCTGCAATTTTGGCAGATTTTTTATTGATTTTAATGAAAACGAGGCCTATTGCCACCCATATCAGTTCGCGTAAGCGAACGATGAGTCCCACGAAGATACCCGCCGAAGCCGTCATTTGGAGTCCTGCCGTTGACATCAGGAAACCTCCCTCACGTCCTCCCAGCTGGAGGGGAATGAAGAAAAGCAGATTGGCAAAGAGCGATGTGAAAGCCAGTATAAGGATGCAGTCGATGAAGTTCACGCTGGGCATCAGCACCAGCAGACAGAACATAATCTCTGCCGACGACAGGATTCGGCAAGCCAACTCCAGCAGCACGGCCATGAAAAACGTGCGTGGATTCTGCTTGTGAAGGGCAGCAATCTGCTGGTCGATGGTGTCGAGTTGTTCACGATGCTTGTCGATGAAACCCTTTGCCCAGTTCTTGGCTCCCGGAATATGGCTCAGTATCTTCATCATTCTGAATGCCAGTCCCTTATGATAGCCGACGATAAAGAACCAGATGCCGAGTGCGCAGAATACGAGAACGGCACAGAGCATAATTCCCACAGGCAGGTTAATCGGTCTTGTCAGCACGTACAGCAATACGGCCACGAGCCAGAACCAGAAATGGCTGAAGATGTGCGTCATTGCATAGAGGATAACCGACGATGAGGCGCGTGCCGTCCCTATCTTCGGCGTAAGTTCCATAATGCGGTAGGGCTCGCCTCCCATCAGTCCGCCGGGGGTGGCGTAGTTGAGCGCAAAACCGGAGACGGTGATCTTATAGAGCCAGAAGAACTTGACGGGGCATCGAGGGGAACTGCCTGCTACATTGGATGTCCCGTTGCCGGGAGCGGGTGCTTTCTCCTCGCTGCTTCGGATGATGATATACCATGCAGCCGTGTTGAACAAATACAGGAAGGCCCATAGGATGATGACGGCGAAAAACCAATAGCCGGCACGCTGCAGTCCTTCCCATACCTGCTGGAAGTCGAGTTGCGTCACCATGATGATGAGCACCACGATTCCGAAGATGAAGAATCCGTTCTGATACTTCTTTTTCATTCGTCTTCCTGTGGTTTATTCTGCGCTTTTCTCGCCTTTTTTCTCGTTGGGCTCTTTGGCTTTGGGAATACTGAAACGCACCTTCTCGCTGTCGTCACGCTTCTCGTGATATAGTTTCTTGAGCGGGTTCTTCAGTGGTTCATCGTAATTGGCGCGGTTGCGGAAGATGTCGATGGCCAGGTAAATGGCATGGCGCATCGAATTCTCATCAGCCATTCCCTTGCCTGCGATGCTGAAGCCGACGCCTGTCAACGGACTCGTCTGAACAAGTTCCTGTCCGCCTGCATAGCTCACGCCCTCGCCGAGATCGAGTGTCTTGAAGGGTGCGGTGGCTTGATCGTCATAGAGGGCCAGCACCGCATCGAATGCGTCGAATTTCCCTTCGCCGAAGAAGGAATCGGCGGCATAGGGGCCGAAGATGTTCACTTTCTTCTCCTGGAGTTTCTCGATGGCAGGCAGGATAAGTTGCTTTTCTTCGTCGCCGGGCTGCGGATTGAGTGCCAGAATGGCTATACGCGGCTTCGAGATACGAAAATCGCGGCGGAGCGTCTGGTGAAGAAGCAGGGCTTTCTCTTCAATGAGTTCCTGTGTGATGGCCTTGGGAACATCCTTCAGGGGCAGTCCGGTGGTGGCCAGCGCTATGCGGAGCTGTTCGTTGATGAGCATTGGCAGGGGAGCGGTAGTCGTTTTTTCCGCCGTTGGTGCTGTGACAAGCACGTCGAAAGCTTTTTGCTGATAGTCATCGCGGGCTTTGATGAGAGCCTTCAGGGCAGCCGCATCGGATTGCTCCGTGGGCGTTCCGAGTTCCACTTTCACTTCTTCGGGGAAGGCCGCCAGCATGTTGAGCCGTCCGTCCTTGGCTTCGGTCACGTTGCCGATGTTGGTGTACGACACCTGCATCTGCAAGGCGTTGCGATGGAAGGCAGCCGCTTTCGGCGAGCCGTAGATGATGGGCGTGCATAGCTCGAGCATCTCCTGCGCTTCAAAAGTTCTAAAAATCAGTTCATATCCGACACCGTTAGTGTCGCCGTGCGTGATGGCCACGCGAATCATTTTGTTGTCCATTGTATGGTTATTTTTTGGGTTTTATGGGATTTATGGGGGTAATGGGAATGATGGGAGGTGTGGGGGTTATTCCATTCGGAGGGTTTGTAAGGCCTCTTCCAACCGTTGGAGGACTACTTCCTTTTCACGGTCGGGGGCGTAGAGGAAGGCTTCTGCCACAATGATGCGGCCACGCTTCTTGTCCAGGCGGCTGTGGCAGACAAAAGGTCCGCCCATCATGTCGCCTTCCATTTCCCACCAGCCGTCGGTGCGGAGCATTCCGTCGGCATCCCATCGATGGCTCAAGGGAAGTTTTTCCTCGGTCTTCATGTACATCTGCGGCTCTTCGCCGGGCATGTTCTGCTTCATCACGCTGTCGCGCTTCTGAATGACGAGGGCGGTATCCAATGCCTCTGCGGGGTAGCAATAGAGGCAGATGTTACGCATGATGCCGGTGCCGTTATCGGTGAACCAAAGGAAATCCTGAGTCTTGCGGGCGATGGACATTCCCTCGGGGATGGTCAGCATGCAGCCGAATGGCTTCAGGGCCTGGGCGATTTCGGCGGTTTGTTCTGCGTTTTGACCTCTAGGCAACTGGCTGCCTGCTTTGTGCTTGGTGCCAAGCATCAGATAGAATGCCAGCACGATGAGCAGCAGAATGGCCAGTATGATGAAACGCCCCCATCTCTTCATGACTTTCCGTTGCCGGCTTTTCTCCCTTCGGCGAGGGCCTTTTTCTTGTCGGTTGTCAGCAATCCGCAGGCGGCGTAGATGTCCTGTCCGCGAGAGGCACGGATGGTTGTGGTGATGCCGTGCTGGCAGAGATAGTCGCGGAACTGCTCCATGCGATGCTCGTCGGCTGCCGGAAGATCCACATCGGGAATCTGATGGAAGCGGATAAGGTTCACACGCAACTGGGAGTCCCACTTGCCGCCGATGGCTTTGTCCAAAGGCTGCAGCAGATCGACGACGGCCTGGGCATGCTGGCGCGAGTCGTTGAGACCGCCGAACATGATGTATTCGAATGAGATGCGGCGCTGGTGGGTAAAGTCCTGAGCAGCCAGCAATGCAATGACCTCCTTGGCAGGCATCGCCTTTTCGGCAGGCATCAGTTGGGCGCGCTGTTCGTGGAGAGGGGAGTGGAGCGAGATGGCCAGATGGCATTCGCTCTCCTTGAGAAAGCGCTCCAGTTTCCTTGGAATGCCCACCGAGCTCACCGTGATCCGCTTGGGACTCCAACCCCATCCCCAGGGAGCGGTCAGAATCTCCGTAGCACGGAGCACGGCGTCCAGGTTATCCATCGGTTCGCCTTGTCCCATGAACACGATGTTGGTGAGTCTTTCGGCCTCAGGCAGGGCGTAAATCTGGTTCAGGATATCGCCAGCCGTGAGGTTTCCTTCAAATCCCTGTTTGCCCGTCTGGCAGAAGAGGCAGTTCATTTTGCACCCCACCTGCGATGAAACGCAGAGCGTGGCCCGCTCGCCGTCAGGGATAAAGACGGTCTCGACAAAGCGGGTCGAGTTTGTTGCGACTGAGTCGCGACCTACGGGAAAGCATCTCGCGGGGAACAGGTACTTAATGGTACCATCTACCGAGCGCTGACAATCGATGGGTTCCATCGCACCCACGCAGTACTCCAGGGCCAGCCGTTCTCGGTTTGCCTTGGAGAGATTGGTCATCTCGTCAATGCTCCTGACGTGCCGCTGATAGAGCCATTGAGCCATCTGCTTGCCCGTGAAGGCAGGCATTCCGAGGCTCAGGGCCACTTCGCGCAGTTCGTCGGGAGTCATTCCCAACAGTGGTTTCTTCTCATTCACGGGTGCAAAGTTACACATTTTTGTTGAGATATGTGCCCGCCGCCGGCTCTTTTTATAAATAAGGTATTGAAAAAATCCGACAGCGTGATTTTGCAATCCGGCTCGTCCGCTATCGGCTGAAAGGCTTCCGATGACGGTTTGAAGGGCAACGGATGATACTTCGGAGGGCAACGGATGATGTTTTGGCCTCCATTTAATCATCGGAAGGCTTGCTTCCAATGGTCGGAAACCTTGTTCCCAAAGGTTAAATGAAGGGCTTCCAATGGGTGGAAGCAGGGCGTTCTGGCATTGTTTGAAAGCATTGAAAACATAAGCGGCTGACTGTCAGATGATTGCAAAAACGGCCAAAAATCAGCCCTTCTGCTCTGATTCCCGGATTGGTGAAATCCGCGTGAGTTTTGGAGGCTAAACAGGGATAAAAAGTTTACAAACATTTCCGCGGTTCCGCTTTGGGGATTCCCTTTCAGGAAGCCTTTCCGCTGAAAATCTTTCCCCCGCTTTATCAAATTAATTTGCATTCGTTTCAAAGAATCAAAATTTTGTTGTATCTTTGCGAACATATTCAAGAAAATGCTATGAGAGAAAAGATTGACTGCTTCCTGCCCTGCAAGGATCTGAAGGAGATGGAATCAACCATCCAGCAGATGCGGGGTGCGCGAATGATTCACCATATATTCCTGATGGTCAGCAGCGAAATGGCTGCTCAGAACGAAGCTCCCGCTAACTGCTCGTTTGTGGTCATCGACCGCGTGCAGTCGGAGGCCACCATCCGTGAGATTGAGCGCCACGTAACGGCGGAATTCGTACTGCTCTACACCAAGGACACCCCGTTGTTGCTGGGCCTTTATACCACCGTGCGCATGGTCAGGGTGGCTTCCGACATGGATGCCGCCATGGTCTATGGAGACCGGTTTGAGGAGAGACGGGCATATAAAGAGGAGAGAGGAGAGAGGAGAGAGGAGAGTGCGGAGATTATTCGAGTTCCCCATCCTGTCATCGACTATCAGCAGGGTTCAATCCGAGATGATTTCGACTTCGGAAGCCTGATGCTCATCCGCTCTTCGCTTTGGCATCAGTATGCGCAGGAGATGCCCGATATGGGCTACCGGTATGCCGGACTCTATGCCTTGCGACTGTACCTGAGCCGCCACGGAAGTCTGTTCCATCTGAACGAATACCTTTATACTGAAGAGGAAAGCGACCAGAGGGCCAGCGGCGTGAAGCAGTTTGACTACGTGAATCCCGCCAACCGCGAGGTGCAGATAGAGATGGAATCGGCGGCCACGGCCCATCTGAAGGCCATCGGCGCCCTCGTGGATACGAACAACTACCTGAAGCCCGACTTCAATGAGCAGGAGTTTGCCTACGAAGCTTCGGTCGTCATTCCCGTCTTCAACCGCGAGAAAACCATTGCCGACGCCGTGAAAAGCGCCATGGAGCAGAAGACCAATTTCCCCTTCAACGTCATTGTCGTGGACAATCACTCCACAGATCGCACCGGAGAAATCCTCTCCAGCCTGTCGGCAAGCTACGCCGACAAGCGGAACGGGCTGGTGGTGATTGTTCCCGAGCGCACCGACCTTGGCATCGGCGGTTGCTGGAATGTGGCCGTCCATGATGAACATTGCGGTCGTTTTGCCGTTCAACTCGACAGCGACGACCTCTATTCCTCTCCCTCGACACTTCAGCGTATCGTGGATGCCTTCCATAAACAGAAGGCAGCCATGATCATCGGCTCCTACCGCATGTGCGACTTTGAACTCAATACCCTGCCTCCAGGCCTTATCAGCCATAGCGAATGGACTGACGAGAACGGCCCCAACAATGCACTTCGCATCAATGGACTTGGTGCTCCGCGTGCTTTCTTCACGCCGTTGCTTCGTCAGGTAAAGTTCCCAAACACCAGCTATGGCGAGGATTACGCCCTGGGACTGGTTTTCAGCCGCAGCTTCCGCATAGGCCGCATTTTTGATGAACTCTATCTTTGCCGCCGTTGGGGAGGCAATAGCGACGCGTCCCTGTCGATAGAAAAGGTCAATGCCAACAATCTCTACAAGGACCGCCTGCGTACGATGGAAATCAGCGCACGCCAGCGAATGGTGAGCGGAAAGGGCGACATGCTGGCTTCAGACAGTCTTTCGCGCTTCTTCGTGCGTCAGTTGGAGACCTGGGAAGATGCCAGGCTTCATTTCCGCGACCTGCATCAGGTGGAGACGCGCGATTTGCCGCTCGGTGAAACTACGCTCTGCGTGCAGTTCAATCCTGCCCGCATCCGTTCCACGGGAGCCAAAATCGACAAGAAGGCATTGGCAGAACGTCCCTGTTTCCTCTGCCAGCAGAACCGTCCCGAACTGCAGATGAAGAAATCGGTAGACCACAAGTATGAACTGCTGGTCAATCCGTTCCCCATCCTTCCTACCCACTACACCATCCCCCGCAAGGAGCACAAACCCCAGGAAATCCTCAGCCATTATGGCGAAATCCATAAACTGCTGGGCACTTATCCCGATCTGATGGTGTTCTACAATGGTCCGAAGTGCGGCGCCAGCGCCCCTGACCACATGCATTTCCAGGCAGGAACGAGCGGACTGCTCCCCCTGCAGCAACAATGGCAGCGGTTGAGCCGCAATCTCCATGAGGTCTATCGGCTCAATGAGGATGAAGGCATTTACCATATCGCAGATTATCCCGCTCCGGCGCTGCTTATCAAGAGCCGCCGTCGTGAACATGACGAGCAGCTTTTCGGACAAGTGTATCGTGCACTTCCACAGGCCGATCCCGAGCCGATGATGAACATCGTGAGTTGGCGCGAAAAGGAGGATTTTCTCTCCGTGGTGTTCCTTCGCAAGCATCACCGTCCTGCCTGCTATGCCGCTGAAGGTGAGCAGCAGATGCTCATCTCCCCGGGAGCGCTCGATATGGCAGGAATGATCATCACGCCCCGCAAAGAAGACTTTGAACGGCTGACGCCCCAAATGGCCGTCGCCATATTAAAAGAGGTGAGCCTCGATGAGCAGGAGACCGCTCAGGTGATAGAGAATATCCGTTGCCAGAAAGAAAACGAAAAGAAGGAATCCCTGTTGCTGAAACAGGAGCCGACGGTCACGGTTGGCATTGTCAGTGCCGGGAAGATTGTCTTCACCCTCAACAAATCCTATATGGCAAAGGGCGAAAGCATCACCGGACAACAGACCGTGGAGTTCTCCGAGGGCGGCATCCTCTGGAACGGAAACCTTTATCGCGACCTGAAATTCAAGCCCGAGAGCAAGGATTCATCGTTCTCCATCCAGGATGTCACCATCGGCGTGAATTTCCATTGGGAGCGCAAGGAGACGCAGACCTTCCAGGGAATGCTCCGGCTGGTGGTGGAAGAGGATAAGATCTGTGCCATCAACGAATTGCCGGTGGAAGCCTATCTGACGAGTGTCATATCAAGTGAGATGAGTGCCACGTCATCCTTGGAGTTCCTCAAAGCCCACGCGGTCATCAGCCGCTCGTGGCTTCTGGCGCAGATGGAGAAGCGCAAGCAACTAAGCGGTGGTGCAAACAACTTCTTCTCTTTTACCAAGAAGGAGAATGAACTCATCCGCTGGTACGACCGCGAAGACCATACCATCTTCGATGTCTGTGCTGATGACCATTGTCAGCGCTATCAGGGCATTACAAAGCAGACCAACCAGCATGTGGCGGAGGCCATCCGTGCCACGCGCGGACAAATCCTGATGTATGGCGATGAGATTTGCGACGCCCGCTTCTCCAAGTGTTGCGGGGGCGTCACGGAGGAGTTCCAGTTCTGTTGGGAAGACACGCCCAAGCCCTATCTGGTGAGTATCAAGGACCGTGCCGTGGGCATGGACCACGACTTCTGTGATACGAAGGACGCGGCCGTCTTGCGGCAGGTGCTCAACGACTACGATCAGGAGACGCAGGATTTCTATCGCTGGACGGTGGAATACACGCAGGAAGAGCTCCGCGCCCTGTTGGAGAACAACCTGAAGATGGATTTCGGCGAGATTGTTTCGCTGGAACCTCTGGAGCGCGGCAAGAGCGGACGTATCTGGAAACTGAAGATCGTGGGCACCAAGTGTCAGTTCACGATTGGCAAGGAACTTGAAATCCGCCGTGCACTCTCCGAGACCCATCTGCTGAGCAGCGCCTTCGACGTGAAGAGCGAGAAGTTCGTCAACGGCGTTCCCCAACGCTTCATCCTCCACGGAAAAGGCTGGGGCCATGGCGTGGGACTTTGCCAGATAGGTGCTGCCGTGATGGGAGAGCGCGGCTATGGCTACGATAAGATATTGCTTCACTATTATCAGAATGCGGAAATCAAGAAAATCTATAAATAAGGAATGAAAAAGAGAAATCCCTGGAGTTGGATTCCGACTCTGTATTTTGCTGAGGGTGTGCCCAACGTGCTGGTTACCGTTGTGGCTGTCATCATGTACATGCAATTGGGTATGACCGATACCGAACTGGCCCTCTATACCAGCTGGCTCAATCTGCCGTGGATTATCAAGCCCCTGTGGAGTCCGTTCGTGGATCTGTATAAGACCAAGCGCTGGTGGGTTATCACGATGCAGCTGCTCATCGGAGCCTCGCTTGCGGGCGTGGCTTTCACGCTGAATGCCTCGTTCTGGTTTCAGGGCACGATGTTCTTCTTCTTCCTGATGGCTTTCTCAAGTGCCACGCACGACATTGCCGCCGACGGCTTCTATATGCTGGAACTCTCGGAGCACGACCAGGCTTGGTTTGTGGGCATCCGCAATCTGTTCTATCGCGTGGCCGTCATCTTCGGCAATGTGGTACTCGTCTATATCGCAGGACAGCTGCAACTGATGTTCCGCCATCGCACCGCTTTCACATGGAGCCTGGTGTTCTATGGCGTTGCCGGTGTGTTCATCGCCCTTTGGCTCTATCACGCCTATATCATGCCGCGGCCTGCTGCCGACAAGCGACGTGAGAATACCACTCCCCGCGAGGTGTGGAACGGATTCGTGGAAATGGCCCGGACATTCATCCACAAGATGCCTGCCAAGCCGATGCTTTTCGCGCTGCTCTTCCTGCTTTTCTATCGTTTCCCCGAAGCCATGCTCGGCAAGATGAGCACCACTTTCCTGATGCGTCCGGGCAGTGCCGGCGGATTAGGACTTTCGCCGCAGGAGTTCAGCTTTGCCTACGGCACGGTGGGCGTGATCGGACTGATGCTCGGCGGTATTCTGGGTGGAATGCTTGCCAGTCGAGACGGACTTAAGAAATGGCTGTGGCCCTTCGTCTGTGCCATTACGCTTCCCGACATTG
>ONFE01000033.1 GCA_900316985.1 uncultured Prevotellaceae bacterium | reverse complement strand
CCGCTGATGGTCAGATCACCTGTAGAGTTGATGGCATCGTCGTGGGCATAGACCAATACCGTTCCACCCGTAATGTCGAGCGTTCCCTTACTTTCCATACCCTCTGCATTGTTACCGCTGGTACGTATCATGATGTCACCGCCTGAAATCTTCAGCACACCATAAGTCTCGTTGGGCGTGACTGTGTCATCCTTGTATCCTATCTTCATACCTTTCGGTGAAGAGGTGTAGGCTGCAGGGAGATTGTCGGTATTGCCCGTGTAATTGTGGCTTTCCGTTGTACCGTTGCTGTAGTAGAGTCCACCTTCGGTGATGATACGGATTTTACCTCCCGTGATATGACCCTCCAGATCAGCTTTCACGCCTTTGCCGCCACTGCCTGTAGCCTTGGCATACAGTTCGCCGCCGTTCATGTAGAAGTTTGTGTCGCTGCCAATACCCGCTGCTGCCTTGGTATCGCCTCCGTAGGTGAGTGTCTCGTCAGTTTCCCATGTGCCGTTACCTGTAGCGATAACGGTCGTGCGTCCGCCATTGATGATGATATCGGAATCACCATTGATGGCCTTTCCGCCGTCGGCAGATACTTCTACATTGATGATACCGCCATTGATATACATATTGTCGCCAGCCTTGATACCGTTATTCTCCGTCGAGTTGACGTAGAGATTCACACCCTTGTCGATGACGATGTTGGTCTTGCCGTGGATACCGTTCTTATAGGTGCCATATACCTCCAGAGCACCGTCGCCGCTAATGAACAGTTTTCCTTTGCTGTAGATGGCCGCCTTGTGGTCGGTCATGGTTCCGTCTTTTACTTTGTTGGTGCCGTTCACTACGAGGTAGGCATTGCCCTTACTCTCGATGTCGATGGCTGTCGACGAGGCACTGGTGATGTCCGCCCCGTTGAGGTTCAGTTCAAAGTTGGTATTGCCATTAATAATAAGTGAGCCATCGGTCGTCTTTCCAGTCACCACATAGCAGACGCCTTCCGTGTTGCCATGACTGGCAGTCACATTGTTGCCGTCGATAGCAATGGTTACCCCTTCAACGGCAGGGTCTTTGGGATTCGACATGTCAATATTGACGATTGTGGCGAAGGTGTTGGCACTGGGGGCATCACTATCCTCGGGATATTGTGCAGCAGCCGTTGACTCGGGTTCTGCCGTCGTCTTATCGATGGCAACCGTGAAGGATGCCATCTCCGCATACGAAGAGGTGGTCGAGTTCCCGCTGGAAGAACCGCCACTGCTGCTACCGTCAATCATGTTGGAATAGTTGTTATCCTCGCTCAGCGGATCCTCCGAAGAGCATGCTGTCATCAGTGTTATCACTATCGATAACGTTAAAAATAAGTTTTTTCTCATATTCATTACGTTTTATGCATTCATATTTTGATTTGCTGTTGCAAAAGTAGACAAAATGAGCCGGCTCGTGAAAAACATTCAACGAACCGGCTCATTTATTCAGCGAAAAGAAACTTCTAACCACCATCACCCAACACCTAACACCCAACACCCGAATCCTTCAGCAGTTCACGGCATTGTTCCAAAAGGTCGTTGAGTTCGCTGATGGTTTCGGCACGTAGCATCTGGATGCGCATCTGGCGGAAATTGGGGATTCCCTTGAAGATTGGTGAGGCAGCCAGATGGCGGCGGGTATGGAGAATGGCGCGCAATTCGTTGCGCGGATCGTCATCCCCGCGTTCCTTATTTATATGTGCGAGATTGATTTGGAGTTGTTCTTTCAGGATATCAATTTTATCATCCAATGTGAGAACTCCCTCCCCTTTGGGGAGGGTTGGGGAGAGGCCCTCCCTGATTTCCTTAAATATCCAAGGTCGTCCGAAGGTAGCACGGCCTATCATCACGGCATCCACACCATAGCGCTCAAAGGCTAACCGGGCTTCTTCGGGTGTGGTGATGTCGCCGTTTCCGATAATCGGGATATGGATGCGGGGATTACGTTTCACTTCCCCGATGAGCGTCCAGTCGGCCTGTCCGGTATACATCTGACTGCGGGTGCGCCCGTGGATGGTGAGCGCCTGAATGCCACAGTCCTGCAGTTGTTCGGCCAGTGTGGTGATGATGAGTTGTTCCTGATTCCATCCCAAACGGGTTTTCACAGTAACGGGCGTATTGACGGCCTTCACCACTTCGCGGGTAATCTCCAGAAGCAGTTCAGGTTTTTGTAGCATACCGGCCCCGGCCCCTTTGCCGGCCACTTTCTTCACTGGACAACCGAAGTTCAAGTCAATCACGTCGGGGTGGGCTTCGGCTTCCACAATACGGGCGGCTTCCACCATCTGCGGCACATCACGCCCGTAAATCTGAATGCCTACGGGTCTTTCCTCATCAGCG
The DNA here is from genome assembly GCA_900316985.1 of uncultured Prevotellaceae bacterium. Classification (GTDB taxonomy): domain Bacteria; phylum Bacteroidota; class Bacteroidia; order Bacteroidales; family Bacteroidaceae; genus Prevotella. The sequence goes on along the minus strand of ONFE01000033.1, from coordinate 35,046 downwards.
ATGGTGAGTTTGCTGACGGTAGATTTCACCGAGCGCACCAATGCTTCTGCCGAAACAAATTCGGTATAGACCATCGAGGCTCCGAAGCGTTTGCATAGTTTCCGAAAGCCGATGTCTGTCACATCCTCCATTGGAGCAAGGAAAAGCGGTTGCGGTTCAAATTCTATATTTCCTATTTTCATGATTACCTGATAATCTAGGATTCTTGTATTTCAAGAATATCTAGATCTCTAGCCATTAATTTAATAAATGATAGATACCTCCTGCGAGGGTTTTAACCACCCCTTTCATCTCCAGTTCAAAGAGGGTGGAGGTGAGTTTCGAGATGGGGAGATCGGTACGTACGCTGAGGAGGTTAATCTGCTGGTCGTTCTGCTTTTGCAAGGCAGCCACAATGCGTGTCTCCGTCTCATTGAGTTGGGGGAAGAGTTGGCGTTCGATGCCTTGTTGCTGGGCAGTTATCAGCGTGGCGTCGTCCTGCCAGCCCATCGCCTTTACGAAATCTTCGGCTGATGTGATGAGGCCCGCCTGATTGTCTCGGATGAGGTGGTTGCAGCCTTCACTATAGGGAGCACCTACAGAGCCTGGGAAGGCAAAGGTATCCCGATTATAGTCGCGTGAGAGCCGGGCCGTAATCAGACTGCCGCCTTTAGCCGCACTTTCCACCACGATACAGGCATCCGACATACCTGCTACAATACGGTTTCTGCGTACAAAGTTAATCTTGTCTGCATTGGTATTCGTGAAATGCTCTGTCAGCAGTCCACCTTGACAGACCATTTGATTGGCTGTTTCACGATGGCGCGATGGATAAAGGTCATCGAGTCCGTGGGCCAGCACACCTACCGTCTCATAGCCTTGCCGGAGGGCGTTGCGATGGGCACAGATGTCAATGCCGTAAGCCAGACCGCTGATGATGAGTACTTGGGGACTCAGTTGCTTCAGTTCTTCCATGAAACGCTGCACCAGATCCTGTCCATAGGCCGTGCAATGACGGGTGCCCACCATGTTGATGACCCGTTGCTGGTTGAGGTCTGCCGTTCCTTTATAGAATAAAAGTATCGGTGCATCGTCGCATTCACGGAGTCGGGAAGGGTAGTGCGGGTCATTGAGGGCCAGTATTTGTATGTCGTACTGTTGGCAATAGCGTAGTTCGGCTTCAGCACGTGGCATCACGATGTTGATGTCGCGAAGTCCTTCCAGCATTTTCGGAGCTACATCAGGAACGATGTCGCGGATATTGTTGAGGTTCTCCACAATGGCCGTGGCGGATCCTGCCGCTTCATAGAGTTGGCGGATTCCTGCCAGGTTGAAGTAGTTGATGCGCGTCAGCGCCAGAGTGTAGAGTATTTCCTTTTCGTTCATATTCTATAGGTGTTAGGTGTTGGGTGTTAGATATTGGTGAATACCTGTCTCCCGAGGACACATTTTACTCCCTCCCTTAGGGAGGGTAGGGGTGGGTATCCTATAGCCACTCCGCAAACGCACGGTCGTAATCCTCGCTGTCGGAGAGTATTCCGTTGACGAGGCAAACCAGTTCCACCTTGGCTCTAGTGCAAAGCTTCATGTCGCTGGCACGCAGGATGTCCTGATAAAACACATAGCGAAGCATCCCCTTGGCGATATGAAGACGCGAGATGAATTCATCATCGCATTGCAGGGGAATCTTATAGGTGATATCGATGCGATGCACCACGGCATCGACGCCCTTACGGTGCATCTCCGCAAAACTCAGTCCGCATGCTTTCAGGAAGAGATGGCGTGTGTGCTCCATATAGTGGAGGTAGTTGGCATTGTTCACGATTCCCTCGATATCGCACTCATAGTCGCGTACCTCCATGCGGGTTTCAAAGATCTTACTCATATGATTATTGTTGACTTAGTTTGTTCATCAGAGCGCAAAACTACAAAAAAACTATGGAATGGCGAAGTCTTTTGCCCTTTCTTTTTTACCCTATTACTTTTTCTTTAAATATTCATATCCGAATCGGCAGCGCAGACAATCCTTGCGGTCGCAGTATTCCTTCTTGAGTTGGATGAGTGCCTGGCTGTCACCGGCACTCTCGATGTGCAGGCCGCATTGTTGCCACATCCTCGTAATATGGTTGTTCTCGGCCTTCAGTCGTTCCAGCAAGTCGAAAGCCCTGTCGCAGAGTTCCTCCTTGGAATGATGCCGTCCGTATGCAAAGAGCATTGGGATGGCTGTATTGATCATCAGCAGATTCAAAGACGCTTTCGAAAGGTTCTTCTGTGTCTTGCAAGAGGTAGAACCGAAGGTGTAGTGCGTCTCCCAATAGGGTGTGACGTTTGTCTTCAGCACCTCTTCCAGTTCTTCGATACTTTTGCATTCCAGCAACTGACTGAGTCCTGCCTGTCGGTTATAATAGAGTTGGGCTAGTTGGGAGAGGCGGATATGAGGGAAGTTCTGAGGGCGCAGGCGAAGAAAGCGCCAGATGGTGGGGTCCATCGGTTCCAGGTGGAACTTATGTTGCAAGTACAGGTATTCATTGCGCAATCGTGAGAAGTAACCTTCATTGAGGGCATCCCGCTGGTATTGCTCCGGAATCTGACTGACTTCCAGCAGTCCCGCCTGTCCCATGAAGATGGCTTCTATCTGGAAAAGGTCATCGCGATGATGGGCCACACTTCCTAATGGAATATGATAAGCCCATTGTTCGAAGGCTTCACCGTTTACGCCGAAGCCGTAGTTGCGGGCCAGCGTGACGAAATAGCCGGCCTCCCAAGAACCTTCACAGCGTTTCACCCGTTCGCGGATGGCCTCCGTCTTCTGTTCCAGTCGTTCCGTTTGCAGGGCACTCATCCATGAATGCACCGTCAGTCGTGTCAGTTCGGGGATAATCCGGTAACAAGGTGGATACTGATCCTCACGGAGCAGTTCTTCATAATGCTCCTTAACCGTTGCCGGCACGTCGAGTTGCATTTGTGGCAGATAGTTGCCCGCAGCCGTCTTCACGTCTCGGTCGATGACAGCTGCCACATGCAGCACCACGTTATCGTAAGCCGGGTCTTGGTCATGTCCATGCAGATACCAGTCGCCCGAACGCTGGTGAATCTCCACGTTACCCACCCAAAGCGTGCCGTTGATTTTCACTTTGGCATTGAAGAAGTCGGGCCCGGCATGTCGGTTATGCAGTCCGGGGTCTATCACTTCCACTTCTTGTCCGTCGGTCGTCTGTAGTTCCTTGAGTGGAAACAACTTGTGTTTCCAGCAATAGTGTAATAGTAGTTCCATGGAGTCATCTGTTTGAAGATGCCACAAAAGTACAAAAAAATAATTCAATATCAGAGTTCAGGGTGGATTTATGTGAGAAAAAGAGCCTTTAACGCTTGTTTTTATGGAAAATATATTCTATTTTTGTGCCCGAGAAAACTTTTTAACTCGATAGTGATTGAAGAAACTAGCCATGATTCGCTTTAGAATCCTTATATGTTTCGTCCTTTTTTCAGTTGTTGTGTCAGCACAGCAACAGCATCACTATGAGCATGTCAGTACCCGTGGCTATAATGTTTACTCAATTTACAAGGATACGGAAGGCGTCGTATGGATAGGAACATCCGACGGACTTTTCACCTATGCCCAGTTGTCTTCTAAAAGTCCGTTGTTCTATAAGCGCTCCCCGGCCCTCGAAAACATTGTCACCAACATTCAGGAAGACAATCTCCATCGCCTATGGCTGCATCTGCAGTCGAATGCCTACCTTGTCTATACACCCCAGACTAACCATGTGATAATCAACACAGAGGACTATCTGCGGGAGCAGGGCATTCTGGTAGACCCTTATTTTTCGGCTAGCATCGACGAAACAGGACGTGTATGGATTTTCCAGAAAGACAAGATCTTTGTCCGTGATTTCAAGGCGCAGACCACCAAACAGCTACAGATACCCCCGAAGGCAGGAGCCGTTCTTGCCATTGCTTTCGGTGGAGGTATGGCCAATGTGCTGACGGAGCATGCGCTTTATCAGGCAGATGTGAAGACGCTGGCTTTGAAATACCTCAACACCTGTCCAGTTGACCCTAATTCGCTGTCGATATTCCTCCGGATGACGGAGAACGGACAGACCTGGGTGGCCGACCGCCAGCGTGTGTGCTGTCTACAAAACGGCCAATGGAGCATGTTCGACAAACTTAACAGCGCCATCAAAGGACTCACGCCCACGAAAGGCAACCAAATGAATGTCTTCACCACCACCAATGGCGTATTCTCTTTCGACGGCGGTTTCGATCCGCAGCATACCTATCACACATTAAAAGCAGCCCCCGGTCTCAATGGTCTGGCCAGCAACCATGTGGATGCCATCTATTATGACCGCCTCACCGACCATGTATGGGTGGCTTACCATAAGCACCGTATGTCGGTCTATAAGCAGACGGACAATTGGTTTCGTAAGCAGCAACTCATCAGCGAGGACGCGCAATTCACGGTGAACGACATCTTCTGTATGGCGGAAGCTCCCGACGGCACTTGGTGGATGGGAACCGAAGACAACGGACTTTACGCTTTGTCAGCCCCCGGCATCATCCGCAAGCATCTCTTTCCGGGTTCTTCCGTGACGGCCATCAGTTTCGATTCTGCCGGACGAATGTGGACAGGTGTCTATAACAATGCCCTCTACTGTAGTGACGGGCGCAAGTTCTTCGAGGGTATTTCCACTTATGAGGTTATCGAGGATGCACACGGCATGCTCTATGTGGTGCTCTTGGGAAATGGTATCAAGCGCCTCAATCCTGCTACCGGCGAGACCTTCGACCTGCCTTCCGACTCCAAATGGGTGATGGATGCGGCTATCCACGGTAATACCGTCTATTATGTCACCAACGACAACTTCTACCTTTTCAACACGGTAACCCTGAAGGAGCAGCATTTCCCCATCTCCGTATTCGGCAGTCATTCCTTGAATTACGGCACCAAAGCCATTGCCGCCGACAACCATAATCGCGTTTGGGCTGTGAGTTACCGACCGCATTCGGCGGTAAGTATCTATGATGTGGATTATAAAAAGGCCTATTCTGTCGATGAAATGGACAAATATCTCATCTACGGACTGGTTCCGACTGACGAGCAGACCATGTGGTTTACAACCGATAAAGGTTTCGTCAGCGTGAAGGCCACGGGTAGCGACAGCCTCCGTTTCGAGGTAGTCAATTATCCTATGACGGGTTCCAATGAGGGAATCTTCAATGACAGAGCCATCACGATGCTGTCAGACCATCGTCTGCTGGCTGGTTCCACCGACGGTTATCAAGTGGTGGATACGAAGTTGTTGGCACAGATGAGCCGCGAGAAGACCCTTTCGCCGCGTCTCATTGCCACCTCCCTGCGTATCAACGGTGTCTATGCACAGCCGGGTGCCGAACTCAACGGACGTGTGCTCTATGAATGCGACCTGCCTTATCTGAAGACACTCCGTCTGGCCTACAATGAGAACAATGTGCGTCTGGAGTATGCACCGGCCGATTTCGTCCCACAGGTTTCTGCCGTTTACAGTTACCGTCTTGATGATGGCCCTTGGCAAGCCTTGGAAGACGGTACGGTCAATCTTGACAATATTCCCTCGGGCAGTCATCAACTATATGTGCGCGAACAGTCGTTCGATGGCGGACAGACCAAGACCTACACCCTCCTTACCATCGATGTGGCCCGTCCTTGGTGGGCTTCATGGCCTGCCATCTTGGGCTATGTCCTGCTGTTCCTGCTTTTGGCATGGCAATTGTGGCACTATCTCAAAATTCGCAACCGGGAGCGAATGCATCGTTATGAGCTGGCCATGGAGGCCGAACATGAGCGTAAGATTCAGAAAATGAAGACGCAGTTCTTCACCAACGTGAGCCACGACCTGCGCACACCGCTCTCCCTGGTGGTTTCGCCCGTGGAGGAACTGCTCCATACGGTGAAGGACCCGGAGACCCATGGGGTCTTGGAGATTGTCTCAAAAAATGCCAACCGTCTTTACGACATGGTGAACCGACTACTTGATTTCCACAAGTTAGGCGAAGACGGTGAGCGTCTTCATCTCACCCATACCGATCTGGTGGCCTTTGTCAAAGACCTTCCGCAGACCTTTGTGCTAGAAGCCGCCAAGCGCCATATCGACTTTGCGGTAAATACCACGGAGCCGCAACTGATGATGGATCTGGATATGGAGAAACTGGGCCGCATTCTCTTCAACCTTGTCGGCAACGCCTTTAAGTTCACTCCCGACGGTGGTAGCATCCATATTGATATCAGCCGTGAGGAGGAGAGTGCCAAATTGGTTGTGTCGGATACAGGAGCAGGTATCTCAGAGGCTGACAAGCCTCATGTTTTTGAAAAGTTTTATATGTCGGAAGACAAGAAACTCAACCGCCATATAGCCAGTACAGGCTTGGGCCTTTTCATCGTAGGCGACTATGTGAATATGCTCGGAGGCAAGGTTCAGCTGAGTGACAATGTGCCCCATGGTACGGTCATCACCATCACGTTGCCGCTCAAACAGCAGGGCGAGGTGTGGATGGAGATGGAGGGAGACAGCGAGAGTTTCAATCTGAAGGATTCCGCTATCTTGGATGAAGACAGCCCGACGCTATTGCTTGTGGAAGACAACAGCGACTTGCTCTCCTATATGGGTACCGTCTTGGGCAAGCAATACCACATCCTGAAGGCCACCGACGGACAGCAGGCCCTCCAGCTGCTGGAACAGGAGCAGACCGACATCATTATCTCCGACGTGATGATGGAAGGAATGGACGGTCTGGAACTATCCTGCTCACAGCCAAGGCATTTGCAGAAGATGAACTCGAGGGATTGCGCATGGGTGCCGACGATTATATCACCAAACCCTTCCACATGGATGTGCTCCGCCAGCGCATCATTCATGTGCTGAAGCGTCAGGAGGAAAGCCACGTCCTATTGCGGGAGAATTTTGACATGGAGCCTTCAAAACTCACCATTTCATCGCTTGATGAGCAACTTTTGAAGGATGCCAAGCGTATTATTGAGGAGAATATCGGCAATCCTGACTTCACCGTTGATGTGTTGAGTGACGAATTGCATATCCAGCGCAACAAACTTTTCAAGAAGATTAATGCCTTGGCAGGCGTTACACCTCTTTATTTTATACGCCTTATCCGCATGAAGCGTGCCTGCCAACTCCTGAAAGAGAGCGGTCTCACCGTTGCCGAGATAGCCTATCAGGTAGGTTATAATTCCCCCAAGCGCTTCGCCCAGCACTTTAAAAATGAGTACGGCCTTACGCCCAGTGAATACATAAAAGGACCCACCCCAACCCTCCCTGAATGAAAGCGACCCATCCCAGCCCTCTGTTTAGGGAGGGAGTTCTGTTTCTAGTTTCAGGTTTCAGGTTTCTGTGAATTTCGTGTTAATATAATAGGTATCGCTGTTGTTTTCAAGTCTTCTGTGAACGTACCTTAGTGAACATAAATAATGTGTCACTGACCGAAGGGAAGTAATTCTGTGTTCTATTAAAAAGGTTAGCGTTAACGTTAGCGTTATCGTTGGTATAGAAATTTTATGTTTAAGGGTGCAAGGGTGTCAAAACCCCGATAAACACAGGGCTTGCACCCTGTTTCAGAGGGTGTCAAGGGTGACATAAGGGTGTCATAGTAGACCCACTCCAACCCTCCCTGTTTAGGGAGGGGGAGGATTCAAGTTTCAGGTTAGCGTTAAGAAATTTTCTAGAGAATTTCTTCCTTCCGATGATAGTTTGCATCCCTTCCGATGATGTTTGGACGATAATTCTCTAGAGAATTTATCAACGCTAACGCTATCGTTAACGATAACCATTTTATTAGAACACAGAATTACTTCCCTTCGGTCAGTGACACATTATTTATGTTCACTAAGGTACGTTCACAGAAGACATGAAAAAACAATAGCGATACCTATTTTATATTAACACGAAATACACAGAAGCCTGAAACTTGAACTTTAATCTTTAATCTTTAATCTTGAAACCTGAATCGCGCCAACGGCGCTACGAGGGTATCGAATTGTAACAAAGTGGGGTCGCTTTTGTGTAAAATAAAAGATTTTGCGACAATTTTGTTTGCAACTTCATATTTAAACGCTATACCTTTGCAGCGTTTTTCTGACAAAGCGGCAGAACCGTATTAACTCAAGCTTCGTATTATTTTTTTAAGGTAATTATCATGATTACATCTAATCTTTACTCAATGAGTGTAAAAGAACTATGTGCAAGACTTTCCGTCTTGTTAGTTATGTGCGCTTTTGCTTTGGTAGCAAAGGCAGAACTCACCATCGTGCCTATCCCCGGAGAGGATATGGCATTTACTATGACAGTTACCGACCCAGGAAAAGATTTGGGACCGGCAGCAGACTGGACTGCCGACAAAGTATTTTATACCGAGAACGGTAATGAAGTTAAGGCTGGCCAAGTCAAAAAGTTGATTGTCACTACTGATGCTGGCGACAAGAAATTAGGAAATGGCGAATTTAAAACATTTAAAGAGAGTTTCACAAGCCTTTCTTACTTAGACCTTGAGAATAGTGCTGTCGACAATGCCGCTTTTGGTGGAAATGACAAGTATCTTAATGCAATGAGTCAACTCAGGACTCTTGTTTTCCCAAAGGCCAATGGTTTGGTAATTCCCGCAAGTGCATTTGTGAATAATCAGTACTTAGAGACAGTTATTTTCCCAGACAGAGAGGGCACGGGTACATATGAGATTATGGCTTATGCATTCAAGAATTCCAAAGTTAAGACTGTTAGTTTGGGTAAAGGCTATTATATTCATGACATGCAAGCAGATTGGAATCAGGCATGGTCATCACCAACAGGTTCAGGAACAAGTATCTTTGAACATTGCACAGAATTGGTAAACGTCGTTTTGGACAATAGCATCACTTCTTTGGGAGAGAAAGCTTTTTCGGCAACATATAGCCTTGAGTACCTTATATTGCCTGAGAGCCTGGAACATTTCGGAAGTCTCTGCTGCAAGGAATCTGGTATAAGGACGATAACCATTCCCGACAAAGTATATCTTGGCCCAAATGCCCAAGCATTCCAAGGATGTGTCAGACTGAATAATGTTTATGTGAATGCAGACAATGTCCAGGTTAGAACCCAAGGCATCATGGAAATGAACCAGACATTCAATTTCAGATACACTGCTGGAGACAATCCTACATATAGTGCAGCCGACTATCAAGCAACTAATGTTTATAATTCAAGTGATTACAGTGACTGTCCATTTGTAGGACAAAGTTATTCTATACCTATTCTTCACTATCCTGGAACAGACGATGCAATCAAAAACTACCGCGTTCCATTCTACCTTCATTATCAAGGAGTTGATCCTGCTACGGGTACAACATGGCCGAATGCAGATGACATAGCGAATAAGGAAAATGGAAAAGATGGCTATGATGGTTATACAAGTTTTTGGAATAATAATCCTGACGGATTACAAGAGCATTCCGACGTATATGCAGGCTGGAGACAATTCCTCATTGGTAACAACACCTTCAAGGAGCAGAAAGTGTTCTATGACGAGCGCATCAAGGAAAGCCGCTGGTATTCTATCTGTCTGCCTATTAGCATGACTGAGGCACAGTTTATGAATGCATACGGTGTAGGTGCAGAGTTGAAGGAGTTCTCTGGTGCTGTATATGACGAGAATGAGAAGATGATTATCCTGAATTTCGACGAAGATGCTGAGGTTAAAAACGGCTACCTTCTCCAAAAGAACGTTCCTTACATGATTCACCCTGCAAAGATAAAGTTCTCTAAAAGAAAAGAAATTAGACGAACTGCAACTGGAGTGGAGTTCATAAAAGAGACTGTTGAAGGACAGGAGCAATATGTTACGAAAGACGTTATTGCTACTTTCGATACAGATAATGACCTCTTAGTAAAATGGGACATCTTATTGGCTGGCGGTGAAACATTGGCTCATGTTATGGACAGCATTGTCACTGCTACAAACAACAATCTTGAACAGAAGTCTGTAACAAAATCATTGTCTATTCCAGGAAGTAACCCTGACAACATCCAGCCTGCCAACTTCAATTTCGTAGGTAGTTTTGCCGGTGCACAAATTTATGGTCCTGGCGATATCGGCGGTCATCAAGTATATTTAGGCACATCGCCTACACTCCCTGTTGGAGCTTACTATCTAGGATATGACCCAGACCATGGCATCAACACACCACAGTTCTTTAAGTCAAAAGGTAAGGCCACATGGTCACCTTACTGTGCATTGGTGGTTTCTTCAGATCCAACTGCTACCAGCGGCGCAAAAGAGTTCAACGTGCTTGATGTCGATTTCAATAAGACTGATATCGTCGTAACAAAGATTGGTAACCCAACCATCCAGATTCCTGTTATCAAGACCGATAATAAGATATACAACCTCAATGGTCAGGTGGTTCGCGAGAACTCGAAAGATACCAACGGTCTGAAGGGTATTTATGTAGTAGGTGGTAAAAAAGTAGTATTCAATTAAAGAAAAGGAGAGCAACAGAGTTATGAAAAAAGCATATATTGAACCACAAACAGTAGTTCTCAATATAGAAGACGAAAGCGCACTTTGCGCAGGAACAGCCCCCAGTGTAGGTGGTCAGATTACAAGTAATAATTATGAAAACATAAGTGACAAGCCTATAGGTGAAGGTGGAGGTGACGACTGGGAACCTGCCATTACCGCCAAAGGCGGCGATTTCTTTGAGGAATCGATATCCCCTCGTTCTCTCTGGGGAGATGATGAAGAATAAGAATGATTTGAATGTTTTAGATAGTTAGTTATTAGTTATATCGCAAAAAACAGAGAATAGTTTTTTATCATTTATTGAGTTAGTTATTTAGGAAGTTACATCTAAATGAGGAAGCACCACGCTGAGAAGCGCGGTGCTTTTTTTGAGTTTTTCCCTTACACCCTTATGACACCCTTGACACCCTCTGAAACAGGGTGCAAGCCCTTTGTTTATCGGGTTTTTGACACCCTTGCACCCTTAAACGCTAAAAATTCCATACCAACTGTAACGATAACGATAACTATTTTACTAGAACACAGAATTCACAAAAAACATTCATTTTTTCTCTTAAAATTCTCGCGTTATTCAAAATAAATATTCATTTTGCTCTCACTTAATTGAATTTTTAGTAACTTTGCAGCGTTTAATTCGAATTAATTATGAAAATAGCGCTGATTGGCTACGGTAAGATGGGTAAGATGATAGAGCAGATTGCCCGTGAGCGTGGCCACGAAATTGTGAGTATTATCGATATCGACAACCAGGAAGACTTCGAGAGCGAGGCCTTCGCTTCGGCCGATGTAGCCATTGAATTTACGGCGCCGCAGGTGGCCTACGGTAACTTCCTGAAATGTTTTGCCAAAGGCGTGAAGGTGGTTTCTGGCAGTACGGGCTGGAAGGATGAACATCAGGCAGACGTGGAGCGCCTGATTGCTGAGGGCAACACGCTGTTCTGGGCATCCAACTTCTCCGTAGGCGTGGCTGTGTTCTCGGCTGTAAACCGTTATCTGGCAAAGATTATGAACGGTTTTCCCCAGTATGATGCGCACATGGAGGAGACTCACCATATCCATAAGATCGATGCGCCCAGCGGCACGGCCATCACGCTGGCCGAGGGTATCCTGGAGAATCTGGATCGCAAGACCAGTTGGATAAAGGGTGAGGAGAATAAGCCTTACGATCCTGCAACGCTCCGCATCGATTCGCTGCGCCGTGGAGAGGTGCCCGGTATTCATACCGTGCGCTATGATTCTGAGGCCGACTGCATCACCATTACTCACGATGCCCATTCGCGCAAGGGCTTTGCCCTGGGTGCCGTGCTGGCCGCTGAATATACGAAGGAGCATCAGGGACTTCTCACCATCTCAGACATGTTTAAATTCTAAAACATAGGTTAAAAGAAAGAAGTGGATGCAACTTGTGGCAAAACGGTCGCGTCAAATCTGTGTGATTGAAATTAATGAATAAAATGAAGGAAAAGAAAAAACTGAACCCGGTGGTGCAATGGACCAAGTTTATCGTGGTCCTGGTGCTCTGGCTGGCGTTTCTGTATTGGGTGAAGTCATGGTGGGGACTGCTTGTGGTGCCTTTCATCTTTGATGTATATATCACGAAGAAAATCAGGTGGCAGTGGTGGAAAGACGCTGAAGGCCCGGTGAAGTTCGTTATGTCGTGGGTGGATGCACTGGTGTTTGCGCTGGTGGCCGTCTATTTCATCAATCTGTTCTTCTTCCAGAACTATGTAATTCCCTCTTCATCGCTGGAGAAGTCGTTGCTTACGGGCGACTACCTTTTCGTATCAAAGGTGAGTTACGGCCCGCGCATTCCGCAGACACCGCTGACGATGCCGCTCACACAGCACACCCTGCCGCTGTTCGACTGTAAGTCGTATATCGAATGGCCCCAGTGGGACTATCGCCGCGTGAAGGGTCTGGGAAAGGTGGAACTCAATGACATCGTTGTGTTCAACTATCCTGCCGGTGATACCATCTGCACCAATTCGCGTTATCAGGCAGCCGACTACTATCTGATGTGCTATTCCTTCGGAGAACAACTGGTGGAGAACAAACCGCAGGTGGATTCGCTCAATCCCCAGCAGCAGTGGAACTACTATCAGCAGCTGTATAACGTGGGCCGTCAGTATATCCGTGACAACCAGCCGGAATACGGTGCCGTGGATACCCGTCCTGCCGACCGCAGGGAAAACTACGTGAAGCGTTGCGTGGGACTGCCGGGACAGACACTCCAGATCAAGGACCGTATTATCTATCTGGACGGTAAGGCCAACAAGGAACCCGATAATGTGCAATATACCTACTTCGTGAAACTGAAGGGACAGTTGCCCGACGAACTGCTCAAGGAACTGGGCATTTCGATGGAAGACCTGACCAGCCTGAACCAAAACGGCTATATGCCGCTGACGAAGGCTGCCGTGAAAGCCCTTTCGGCTCGCAAGGACTTGGTGGAAAGTATCCGCCTGAACACCAACTCGTTTACGGGAGAGGTGTATCCGCTGAATGCCAATACGGGTTGGACGCGCGATAACTACGGTCCTATCTGGATTCCGAAGAAGGGCGCCTCGGTGAAACTCTCTATGCAGAATATTGCCATCTATGACCGTCCCATCCGTGTCTATGAGGATAACGACCTGCAGGTGAAGGACGGAAAGATCTTCATCAATGGCAAGGAAACCGACAGTTATACGTTCAAGATGGACTATTACTGGATGATGGGTGATAACCGTCATAACTCGGCCGACTCCCGCTACTGGGGCTTCGTGCCCGAAGACCATGTGGTGGGCAAGCCCATCTTCATCTGGTGGAGCAGCGATCCCGATCGCGGTGGCTTCGGTGGCGTTCGCTGGAAGCGGCTGTTCAAGTGGGTGGATGATATAAAATAAAAGGCCCACCCCTGCCCTCCCGAAGGGAGGGGGAAACAGATAGCCTCCCCTAGGGGAGGTTTGGTGGGGGTTATTTAATATGAAGAATGCGCTGAAGTTTATCTTGGCGCTGACAGTTATGTTACTCGTGATGCTGGCTGTACGTGCCTGGGCATTCACTATCTATCAAGTTACTACCTCCGACCTTCACCCCGAAGTGCGGAAAGGTGACCGTATGATAGTGAACCGTTTGGGGTGTACCTATGACAAAGGGGAATACGTCGTGTTTGGCGCTCAAGACGCTTTCATCGGAAAAGTATTGGCCGTACCCGGCGATACGGTTAACATCAAAGGAAAGGAATATCTCTTGCCTACCCGTTGTCCGCTTTGCGGCAGTAATCACCACCGTTACTATATGATTTCTGTCGGAAAACAGGAGACACTGATTCATCAGGGCGATATCATCGGAACTGCCTATCGGCTGTGGCCGGTTCATTGAGAGTTAAGAGTTGATAGGTTAAAGGTTAAGGTTATCGTTAACGTTATCGTTAAAATATGAAGGCTATTCTTGCTACGACATATTTCGGACCCGTGCAATGGTATCAGAAGCTGAATCGCTTTGACGGTGTGCTGATGGAACAGCATGAACATTTCCTGAAACAGACTTACCGAAATCGTTGCGTCATTGCTACCACTCAAGGGGTGCAGGCGCTGACGGTACCTGTGGAGGCCCCTGTAGGGGAGGGGCTCGCCCTGAGCAAGACACCCATCAAGGATGTCCGCATCAGCAACCACGGCAAATGGCGCACGGAGCATTGGAACGCGTTGCAGAGTGCCTATGGTGAGAGTCCTTTCTTCGAATTTTACGAAGACGATATCCGTCCGTTTTTTGAAGACCGTTGGGAGTTTCTCCTTGATTTCAATATGGCCATTACTGAGAAGATGTGCGAACTACTCGACATCCATCCTCATATTGAATTGACGTCATCCTATCAGAACTCCCTCCCCTTTGGGGAGGGCAGGGGAGGGGCTCTTGATTTCCGCACCGTCATCCACCCCAAGCATCCTCAGGAGGACAGTGACTTCAGTCCTAAACCCTACTACCAGGTATATAAAGAAAGGTTCGGCTTTCTGCCAAACCTTTCCATTCTTGACCTTCTTTTCAATATGGGTAACGAAGCCGTGTTCTATCTTTAGCGGATATCGAACAGCTTAAAGAATCCGGTCAACGTAAAGACCTTCCGAATTTCGTCATTGATGTTTCTGATGATCAATGATCCGCCATCGGCTGCCACCTGTTTGCGCAGTGTGAGCAACAAACGCAATCCGGAACTACTGATGTATTCCAACTGAGAACAGTCAATTTCGATGTCACGGTTGGTTTGTTCCAATAAAGGCTTCATTTCCTCGCCAACCTGTGCTGCGGTAGCGGTGTCGATATAGCCTGAGAGAATACCGGTCAGGATACCGTCTTTTTCTTGGATTTCTAAGTTCATATCTTTTGTAATTTGGATTTATACTTCATTAATTCAGTGGGGTGAGTGGCCAAATGAGGTTTACTGCCATTAGGTTGGCAATCCAGATGAAGAGATTCATCGGGATACCTATCTTGGCAAAGTCGGTGAAACGATAGCCGCCAGGACCGTAAACGAGCATGTGGGTAGGTGAGCCGATAGGTGTGGCAAAACTGGAACTGACAGAAATCATCAGTGCCACGCAGAAGGGGAATGGATCGTAACCCATACTGATGGCCGCATTGTAGACTATGGGATAGAACATAGCTCCAGTGGCGGTATTTGAGATGAATTCGGTGATAAACGTACCCACCAGACAGATAGCTGCCATGATGACAATGGGATTGTTGCCACAGACATTCAGGATGCCGTTGGCCATCATTTGTGCCAGTCCCGTTTTCTCGATGGCTGCTCCCAAGACCACTGAACCGGCAAACACCATCAGGATGTTCCAGTTGATGGATTTCATGGCCTGGTCAACCGAGCAGCACTGGCAGAGCACCATGACGAGGGCTGCGAGGAAGGCTGCTTGCAACAATGTCATCACGCCTAATGAAGACAGGGCTATCATGGCAATCATGATGAATGACGATACGAGTGTCTTCTTTCCGATGTTGGGCAGGTCGGTAGACTCAAAGAACTGCAGTTGTTTCTTGACGTCACTGCTCAGGTTGTTCATCTGAGGCGGACATTCCACCAAGACGGTATCACCAGCCTGCAATCTGATTTCGCGAGGGCTCTGCTCGATACGTTCACCGCGACGGCTGACGGCAACGAGTGTAAGTTTGTCGCTCATCTCGTATCCAGTTTCGCTCCAGAGTTTGCCGATGGCTTTGCTCCCAAATCCTATTGAAGCAGTCTTCAAGGTTCGATTTTTGTCCATTTCATCGATATTGAACACGTGGTGGTCGGCGTTGACCAGGCCATGGCTCTTTCTCAATTCAATGATGTCGTTGATTTGTCCGGAATAGATGAGGCGGTCACCACCGAGGATGAACTCATCGGCAGGAACGGGAGAAATGACCTCCTTATCGAAACGGACGATTTCAATGAGCTGACCGCCCTTGACTTCATTGAGTCCGGCTTCTTCGATGGTTTCACCGACATGCTGACAATCTGTGGGTACAAGCAGTTCTACGGTGTAGTCGCCGGTGGATTCGAATCCTTCTTCCGGTGATTTCCGGTCTGGCAGCCAACGCCGCATGGCAATCATCGCAAGAATGCCCACACACATGCAGAAGAGTCCGGGTACCAGCGGTGTGAGCACGTTCATGGCTTTTCCGGTCTGTTCGGCATACATTCCCGAGATAATCATGTTCGGCGGGGTTCCAATCAAGGTGCAGATACCGCCCATGCCCGAGGCGTAACTTAATGGGATGAGTAGTTTTGACGGTGTGATGTTGAGTTTCTTTCCCCACATCTTCACCACATTGACGAAAAGCGCCACCACGGTGGTGTTGTTCAGAAATGAGGAAAGCACGGCAACAGGAACCATCAGGCGGACAATGGCCTTTGGATAGGAGCCTGGTGTGCCCAGCAGATGTTTGGTAATCCATTGCAGTACACCCGTATGAACAAGTCCGGCAATCACGATAAATAAAGCACCGATGACCACTACCGAAGTGCTGCTGAAGCCTGAAAGCGCCTCTTTTGTGTCGAGCACGCCTGTTACCAACAGGATGGCAATGGCTCCGAGAAAAGCCGATTCTGCCGGTATCTTTGTGAAGATAAGTACGGCAAACATCCCCAATACGGTCACTATCGTAATCCATGCGTAGAGACTGAGCCCTAAAAAAAGAATTCCTTCCATAAGCTATAAGTTTATTGTTTTTGTCATAATCAATATGTTGTTGTTCCCGTCACGCCGATATTCCGTACGGTCCATGAGGCTCTGGGTGAGATGAATACCCAGACCGCCGATTTGCCTGTTTTCCAAATCGGAAGTAGTGTCAGCTTCAGCCTGAGACGTGGGGTCGAAAGGTATGCCTTGGTCTGTCAAGGTAAAGTTAATATCCTTTGAGGCGTCTGGTGATTCGGGATTTGGATCGTAGGTAACACTCAGTTCAATGTTACCCTGGGTCCCTTCGGGATAGGCGTAGTTGATGACGTTCACCACAGCCTCCTCAACAGCGAGGTTCAGGCTCAGTTGAATGTCTTCGGGAATGTCAAACTCCTTGGCGGCACCTTCCATGAATGACCTCAGTTTGGTAACTTCGCTCATGGTATTGGTGAGGAGAATGGTGCGTTTAGGGGCCTGCTTACTGATGCAGAGGATGGTCAGGTCATCACTTTGCTGTGCACCGTTGGCAAAATCCTTCACCTTTTCGTTAAGCGTATTCACGATTTCGCGGGAAGAAAGGCTGCTTAACTCCTGCATGATGCTGATGAGATGATCCTCGCCAAACTGATTCTTCTGTTGGTCCTCGGCTTCGGTGAGGCCGTCGGTGTAGACCAATAGCTTGGTTCCGACAGGAAAGTCCATACTGTCGCCTTCGTAGTCAAAACGTTCCAGGATACCCAAGGGGATGTTGCTTTCAGACTGTAGTAAACTGCAATGTCCGTCGGGGAGAACCAACAGAGGCTGGTTATGTCCAGCATTGCAGTATCCCAGTTTGTTGGTCTTTAGGTCGAGCACACCGATGAAAGCCGTGATAAACATGTTAGATTCGTTGTTTTCAGCCATCGTACGTCCCATGGCCTCTGCTATTTCATGGGCAGAATTGATGTGATGTCGGCAGGCAATGCGGAAGACTCTCATTGCCATGGCCATGTAGAGTGCAGCAGGTATACCTTTGCCGGATACGTCGCCTACGATGAAACAGAGTTTATCGTGATAGAGGTAATAGTCATAAAGGTCACCGCCCACCTCCTTGGCTGGCAGCAGAGAGGCGTGAATGTCGATGTCGGAGCGGTCGGGCAAAGGCTGATGTGTCTTTGGCATCATGCTGTGTTGGATACTGTTGGCAATGCTCAGTTCGTTCTTGATGCGTTCGTTGTTGGCTGTTGTTATGGTGAGTTCGGCAATGTGCTCGCGGAGCGACTGCTGCATGTGAACAAACGACTGGCGCAGTTGCCACATTTCATCTTCCACTTTCAGTTCAGGAACTTCCACGTGAAGATTGCCCCTTGCGATTTCGCTGGTCGATTCTGTCAGTTTTTCCAGCGGCCGGGTGATATGCCGGATAGCGATGACGCACAGAAAGAATATCAACAGAATTCCTATCAGGAAGGTTATTCCATCCAGCCATATTATAGGCATGAGCGAGGCGAAGACGTCAAGGCGCGAACAGACTAGGGCCACATACCAGTTTTTTGACTGCAACGGACGGTAGATAGCCATCGAATAGTCTTTATCTTTTAGGATTTCCATCATGCCTTTCCCCCCGTTCAACATTTTCCGTCCTAAGGAGTCAAGATCTGGATCCCTGGTGGTCACAGCTCTTTGAAAGATCGTCTGTTTTTGGTCTAATGTGGTCGAGTCTTTGCCATAGAGTGCCAGTTGAGGGTCTGGATGCAGCAAATAGTGACCGGCGGAGTCTAGCAGGATACAGTAAGAGTGCTTATAGGGCTTGATGCTCTGGATGATGCGCATCACGGAATCTTCCTTTTCCTTATCTGTCAGCGTTGTATCTCCGACCATCAGTTTTTCGGCTTCGCAGATTTGTTCAGTAAGTTGCATTTCGGCAAGCATCATCGTTTTCTCCTTCACCTGATCTTCCTGAAAATAGATATACACCAGTAAACCTACGACTAACACACCGATGGCCACGCCTAAAACCGACAGACTTAGCCTGACGCCAATGGAATGCCAAGGAGAAATGGCATGGTTCAACGGTTCTTTATCCATTTCGTTATTCATAAGTTAGCCTAAGGATTCTGTGCAAAAATACGAAAAATTTGAGAACAGAACAAAAAGAAGAGCTCTTTTTTATGCTGAAAAGCAATATGTTATCAATTATTAAGCTAAAAAGTATGTTTGCCGCTCCCAACGGTTTTTCTCTCTCCGTTCATTTTCACGAGCTCGGCATCACAACCCTCAGGAACATCAACGGTGATGCGTTCGCGGGTGGCATCCACCTTGACAATGCCGCCAGCAGCCATTGTGGAGGCTTTCACCCATTGGATATCGCCCACTAATTGGGGGGCAATCAACAGATGGCGCATACCGTGGGTGCCTTTCTGTTGACGGATACCGGCGATGGTCTTGAACAGCCATTCATCGGCTTGCCCCATCATAAAATGGTTTTGTGAAGAACCGTTCTCGGGCATCCACTGTTCGGTGAGTGTCGTTGCGCCAGCCTTCAGTTGATAACCGTAGCCTGGGGCTTCATCGTGGTTGAGCATTTGGAAAAGCAGTTCGTTCTGCCCGTTCTCCGCCAATACCTGGAAAAGATAGCGGTTGCCCACGTCGCCAGTGGTCAGGCGGGTGCCGTGGTTCTTGATATCCTCGATGAGATGGCGCAAAACAGCATCTTTGTCAGGGCAGATACCGAGAAACAGAGGCAAGGCATCGCTACACTGACTGCCTGTGCCGTAATAGCAAGAGTCAGCATGATAGAACACTTCATTGAACCTTCGGGTCACAAAAGCGGCCATTTCATCGTATTTTTCAGCATCTTTTTGAAGACCTTTCATGCGCGCGGCCTGGGCCACATAGCGCAAATCCATCAGATAATGGGCAGTAGCCACCAATGGGATGGGGGTGTTCTTGGAAAAACCGCCAGGTTCCGAACCACGCTGGTCGTACCAGTCGCCAAGACCGTGACTCACGATTCCATCTTCGGCACGTGTAGTCAAATAGTCTGCATAGCGTCGCATGGGGTCATAGTTGTTCACAATCAGCGTACTGTCACCGTATTGGTCGTAATACATAAACGGCAGGATGATGAGTGTGCTTCCCCATTCGGGGGAATCATCGAAAAGATTGCCGAAGGAGACATACTGCGGTGCGGTGGTAGGCACCATCCCGTCAGGCTTCTGGGTGTCTACGATGTCCTGGATAATCTTCGGAACAAAGGTGCGCAGGTCGTAGTTATATAATAGGGAAGGACCGTTCAGGTGGTCTTGTTCCAGCCAGCCCAGTTTCTCACGATGGGGGCAATCGGTGAATACGGCCTGCATGTTCGAGCGCTCTGCGCGCTCGATGAGACGGTGGGTTTGGGTGAAAAGTTCATTACTGCATTCAAAAGTCGAGACTTCCGGAGCCGAGTTGTATACGAAACAACTCTGAAGTTTGTGGAGCACAGGTAGTCCATAAGGGTTTGGCTCACCTTCAAAGACAGCCCCTTCCACCTGGATGTAGCGGAAACCGTAATAGGAAAATCTTGGGTGATAGGTGATGGGTGTTGGGTGATGGTGGTTACCTATCGTGTATTCGTAATAGTGTTGACGGCCTGTTTGGCGCTGATCACAAGCTCCTTGTGGAGTGAGTTTCTCCGAAACTAAGAGTGTAATCTTCTGCCCCGGTTTGCCGCTGACGGTGATTTCGGGGAATCCTGCCAGGTTTTGGCCCATGTCACAGACGAAAGCTCCCCGTTGGATGGCACGTTTTGTAGCCTTCGATGCAGCCTCGATGGAATCGGGAAAAATGTAATTCCATGACTTCACATCGTAGCGTTCCATGATTTTTACGGGCGGAGCCGTCTGCAATCGTAATGTTCCTTTCGGTCCTTCGGTAAAAACCACGGGCTGCCAGACCTTCCCCCCAAGGGGGGATTCGAGGGGGGCTTCATAGCTCTCCCCTCCATAAATACTGTTGAATGTAACAGGTGACAGGCGCCATTGCCAAGAACCATCGCTTTCGATAACCTGCTGCTTACCGTTCTGGTAGGTAATGACCAGTCGCAGCAGCAGTTGTGGCGGACCGAAACTCTGCTGCAGTTTGCTGTAGCGTGAACCGCGCTGTACGTTGAACATGCCGTTGCCCAGCAGTGTCTCCAAGCGATTTTTTCCTTTCCGCAGCAATTCCGTCACGTCATACCTATTATAATATACGGTCTTGTCGTATTCGCTCCAAAGCGGGGCAAACTCACTGTCACCAACTTTCTGTCCGTTAATCGTCAGTTCGTAGTGGCCCAGTCCGCAAACATCCACCACAGCCTTGGCAATCTTCCCTTTGGCCTTGAAATCCTTTTTCACGATGATGGATCGGGCAGAGAGCGTATCCACGTCCTGCCATTTCTGTATGAAAGAGTCTTTTTTGAACACAGCATTGCTCCATCGGCCTGTGGGAATCTTAGCCTTCTGTTTCGAAATTGCCCCAATCCATCGGGCATTTTCTATCTGTGCGGACAGGCTGCTGAAATGAAACACAAAGGCACATAGACACAATGCATGAAGCGCCTTAGCAAAGAAACTTTGTGTCTTTGTGTCTTTGTGTTCCATTAAATAATTACGCTGTTTCATTTCGTCAAACTGATTTTTCCGTTATTGATTTTCGCTTCAACTATGCGGCCACCCGTGGCATGTAAGCGGAACTTGGCATTCCATTCCTTCGGCCAGGCGGGGAAGAGCAGTAGTTCGCCTTTGGGTGTTTCCTGCAAGAGCATCTCCTGCACACCAATCATTCCTGCTCCGCCGCGGTTGTGGTCGGGTGCCCAATCGAAACCCGGGTCCCAGAAAGCAGGAAACCGATAGGGACCGCTCCCTAATTTCTCCAGATTCAGCCGGCGGGCCTCATCGGTGAGTCCCAAACAGGCTGCCCAGATATTGTCCTGTTTCCAGCCTTTCGATGAGCGCATCTCCAAAGCATGTGGGTCTTTTGTATAGGTGTTAACGGCCGTTTGCAGTCCTGGGAGCCCTAGTCCAAAGATGCGCCAGGGGAAGACGGGATAAAGTTGGGGCGTCTCCACATTCTGGATTCTCTCCCATACGATGGCCGGAGCAACACAAGTGTCTCCGCCAATTACCCTTGTGGGAATCTCGGGAATTCGGGAAAGCATCGCCGAATCCTTACCCCATTTCTCTAGAACAGCCTTCAGGGCAGCAATGGTGCATGAAGGATTATAGGCCATCTTATAAGTCTCGCAACCCGATCCCGGATAGATAACCAGTCTGCCGTTGGCATCGAAGGTCTTGGCGCCGCGCTTATTGGCTTCATACTGGTAGTGTTCATCGAAGAATTTCAGACATTCAGCGATGAGTGGTTCATATTTATCCCAACTGGTTTCGGGGGCATACTCCCGGGCCTGCAAGGCCATCATGCAGAATTCCAGCGCGGTGTCCCACTCGTATTCCAGCCATGCATTACGGCCTACACCGCGGTCCTGTCCCGGTTTTGGTTTTCCGTATTCAGCAGGATTCGGCAGTCCAGAGTTTTCAATCTGCTCCGGGAAACAGGCGCCGCCGTGTCCCCAGAAGTGCTGTGCCCATAGTTTGGCTGTGGGCAGCATCCGCAGATAGGTATCTAATTGTGGTTTCAACAAGTCAGCATCGCCGCTTTTCAGCATCGGCCAATACACCAGACGCTGGTTCTGCGCAGTCATGGTACCACCGCCCCATTTGCGGTAGTCGGGGGTATATATTTCCTCTGTGGCTCCCTCCCTATTGGGGAGGGCGGGGGGAGAGGCCACATGCAACGGGTCGAAGGTAAAAAGTCCGCCATTAAACTTCGTCGGCCATTGTCCGTGGGCATTGCAGCCGAGCATATAGCGGAACAATTCATAGTTGCGCACCATCTCTGCCGCTTCCTGATTATCGGTCTGAATCCACGACCGCTGCCAGTATTGGTGCCACCACTGGGCCGAGCGTTTCTTGGAAATACTGGCCGAACAAGTGGCTTTGCCAAGGCAAATGGAAAAAACTCCCTTCTTTGTCTCCCCACAGAAATCCCAGGCGCGGTAATCGGTTCCGGCATATTCTCCATCGTGCGTACCTTTATATAATAATCCGTTAATTTTCATAGTACCCTCCATTCGGAGTCCGCCGATGGGGTTATATAGCTGGTCTTTTACTTCTTCCAGGAATTCCCGTTTCACAGTATAGTCGAAAACTGTCTCGTTTCGGTTCTGATGATAAAAGTGTAGGTTGTTGTTTAAAACCTCGATGGAATCGGCAAAAGTAACGGTTCCATCGGGTAAAGTCCACTTATAACTGGTTTGTTGGCATTCGGCTTTTGTGATATTTCGGTCTTTATAGCGCCAACTTTCATACGAGAGGGTGGTCTTTACTTTCTTTTTTGAAGAAATGTCGCAGAACACCACGGGGTCCGCGACATCTGCCCAAAGGCGGATTTTCATGTCGCCTAATGTGATATAGATAGCCCCGTCGTCGAGGCAGAGGCGCTGTTCAAAGGTTCCTACGGCCGGCTGGTCATCGAAATGGATACGCCAGCGCCCCGCTTTCAGCAGGGTGTTGTTCTCATCGAACCATCCGCTCTGCGACACATAGAACAGCACATCGCCGTCTTCCACCCAGACGTTCATACCGATATCGTGACCGCCGCAGGGCATCGACTCCGACGAGTTCCGGCTCTGCGTGGTCCAAACATAATCCTTGGGCTTATAATCAGCGGCACTTGCTGCTGAAGGAACTAGGAATTCTAGAATAACTAGGAATCCTAGAATAGCTATATGTTTGATTCTTACCATGAGTCGCTTCTAAAAGAACTGACAGGCAGTCCGTCGTGCATCAAGTCACCCTGTGCCCAGTCTTTCCAGGCATAGCGCACGGCCACGGGTTTCTTCACCTTTTCGCTCTTCATGTACAGGCGGTTGCGCGAAATCCATGCATCGGCTTTATGGAACACCCGATCTTCACCGGCGATTTCGTAAAGGTCTTGAGTAGGCTTGCCGTTTTCAAAATAGACCCATTCCTTCGAGCGGTCGAAAGACACTACGGCGGTATCATTTTGGAATTCTACATTGGCAAAAGTGGCCAAATCGGGCAATCCTTTTATACCATAGGTATTTGCTAATGCCAACACACCGAGACGCTCTCCGGCCTCCTGTTTCTTCCGTGGATGGATACCATATTCCAAACCGGCATCCATCAGACAGGCCATTCGGCAGTTAGGGATAATCTTTTCTGCCTCCAACTGCTGTTCGCGCAGGTACTGGCTTCCTTCCCACTGGATGAGGCTGTAGTCGTAAGGGGCAATCTGACAGAAGTAGAACGGGAAGTCGCCTTGTTGCCAGTCGGCACGCCAACCATCTACCATCCGTTTCAGGAGTTTGGCATAATAGCTGTAGCGCGGCACATTGTCTTCGCCCTGATACCAAATGGCACCGCGCAGGGCATAGCCGATCAATGGCTTCAACTGGCCGTTATAGAGGGCCGACGGACAGCGCTGATGCAGTTTTTCCACCATTTCATCGGTGATGGGAAACTTTACATCGGGATAATGTTTCGGCCATTCAGCCTTGATGCTGTCTTCTTCCAACCATTCCTTAGCCATCCAGGCCTCGCAGGCAGAACCGCCATAGGAGGTCACAATCAGACCGACCGGTACACCCAATGTGTTGCGCAAGGCCTTGCCAAAATAATAGGCCGTAGCAGAGAAATCCCGTACGGAGGCCGCATCGGCTTCAAACCATGTTCCTGTGACATCTTCCTGATAATTGGCTTTCGGATTGCGCTTTACGGTGAAGAGTCGTAATTCAGGGTCATTGCAGTGCAGCAGTTCACGGGTGGTTCCTGCCACGGGTTGTCCCTTGAAACCTTTCATCTGCATTTCCATGTTCGACTGACCGCTGCAGAGCCATACCTCACCGATCAGGATGTTGTCGATCGTCAGTAATTCCTCGCCGTCGCTGAAACCGATGTAGTAAGGTCCTCCGGCTTTGGGAGTCTTCACCTTCAGTTCAAAACGCCCATTTTTGTCGACTTCGGACAGATATTCCTTGTCGTCCCATGAGGTAACGACGATGACACCTTTCTTTCCAGCATTGGTCCAGCCCCACAGTTTGCATTCGGTTTGCTGTTGCAACACCATGCCGTCACTGATGAATTGGGGTAGTCTTACCGTAGCGCGGATGGCGATGAAACCGCAAATTACACAGATTAAGCAAAAGATTCTTTTCATATCTGATTGTTCTCTTTATGATCTATTCTCATTAATAGTCCTCAATGATTGTCAATGGACCTAACAGTCCGGCAGGTAATAGTTTTTCGCCCTTCCTACGGTATTTGGCGTTGGTCCAAATCCCATTGAAGGGAGCCTCGCCCTTATCGCTGCCCAGCAGCGCATTGGCCCATGTATTGGTGACCACAATTTTGATCTGGTGGTCTTTCTTCTTTTTCAGGGCCTCGGTAATCTCCAGACGGTAGGGAGCCGTCCAGACGATGCCGCAGTCTTTACCGTCGATATAGATGTGGGCAATATCATGTACACCTTTCAATTCGAGCCATATGCGGCGGTCGGCATGAACTTTCAATTCAAAACCAGCCTCGTAGGTGGCACTGCCGGAGTAGTATTTGATTTCTTTTCGCGGTGATGCCGTCCAGTCGAACAACTGATCAGAGGACATTCTAATGTCGTTGTTATGGAAATGGATGCGCCAGGAAGTCTCAATATTATGTCTTGGGGCATTGTATTCCGGTTCTTGGGGCTTAAGCTCAATGCTTTCTTTGAAGTTTTCCGAACGGATGACAATCAGTGAACCATAGGGTGGAAGCGTGATATCGGTCCCGTCGCGTCCGTCTTTCTGGTCACAGAATACGGCATCATAGCGACCATTTAGGGGGTCGAAAAGAAAGAGGGTGCTGGCCTTCTGGCGCATGGAGAAACGGAAGGAGCGTTTCTTTTCCGACTGGTTAGCCAAGAAATAGATATCCTGCCCGTTATCGTAGCGGTGTGTATAGGCGATATCCTTAGGTACTTCCACGTCACGCGGCAGTCCGAAGGATGAGAAATCATGCCCTTCGTAGGGCTTGTCAATCACCAGGACACCAGCTTTTCGGAAAGCCTCTATCTTTTCGCTGACCTCTTTGGAATACTCTTTTTTTGGCGGATTCATTGGGAGAACCAGTACCCGATAGCGCATACCATTTGGCAGTTGGATATGTCCGTCATCAGTGGCTGTTGCCAGATTCAACAAGACATCACGGTTCATGGAATCGTATTGATAACCTCGCAATGCGTTCACCCAGTCGCGGGTATCCACAATTCCTGCTGAATGATGAACACCCACCGGACTCTCTTCCATGGGATTCCCCTTGTTTTGGAGTCTTTTTGCTTCTGATTCCACCCGTTCCTTACCAAAAAGACCAGGGAGTATAGGAACTAACCGTTCGGGGAGGACGGCTCTGGATGGTATCTCCTCACCCGTGAAAACAGCAATATCGGCCACTGGAATACCTTTCTGCAGAAATTCCTGGCAACGGGTAATGTAGTCAACCATACCCTTTGCTTCGGGCATCCACGTCTGGTCGCGCTGGAAGAAAAGGCCGATTCCATCGAGTGTCATGCCCGGTCGGCGATCCGTCCAAGGGTTATGGGTAAAGACATGGAAAAACAAGCGGTTCATGCCCAGTGCAAAATTGCGGTCGAGCAGGGGCTTGATACTGGCGGGAGTCTCATCCCAGACACCGCGAACTTCGGTGAATCCCTCTGCCTGTACCAATTGTTTGCCATAAATATGGGCACCGCTGATGGCATCAAGCATATCGTTGGGCTTGTCATGCGTAGGTGAGTTCAACCAGTATTCGCCCATGGGCACGTCCACATATTTGTAATGTTCCATACCGTCACTGACCATTGTCGGAGCCATACTTTCGCTACTGAGTGACACTCCATAGTCACGGGCCTTCTGAGCAACGGTTGCGAAGAACACTTCATGAACGAGTTCGTTGATGGTACGTCGGATGTCGCGCAGTACTTCATCGCTTTTGGCAGCAGATTCGATGGGGATACCAATCATGACGGGCAGCCAAGGAATCAGATTGTAGCCACGGCGGGCTTCAAACTCCTGGGCAAAGTTGCGGCTCCAGTTCTGCGAACCGCACTCCCATGAGTCAACGTGCAGATATTTCACCACGTCGGCATGGGGACGCTGTTTAAACAATCCAAACCATGAGTCAACTTGTTTGCTGACGGCCTCACGGGAGAACTTGTCGCACTCCAGTCCCTTGGCACCTCCTGCCGTGGCGTTGGTATAGCCTGTAGAAGTATGGCCGATACGCACGATACGGTATGTGGTGGACGGGGTTTCTGTAGACAGAAGGGCATAGCTTGCCACACTGTCTCCCTCAAGGGCTAACGGAATGATATCCTGTTGTTTCCAACAAATATTATCCGGCAATTCGTTGGTGTCGGCTTCCGGGGCAATTCGCCAAACGTAGCCTGCCTTCCCCTCCCAGTTGTCGATGCGTGGCTGACTATGGAAAATAGCATTTTTCAGTCCTAAACGGGGACGCCACTTGGCAGCATCCAAGTCTTCACTGCCGGGTTCTGTACCTTCAGGTGTCCATGACAGACGCCAGTAACGGGCTTTCGTGGGAGTAAAAGCAAAGGTGGTGTTATAGTCGTAGTTCTGCCATCCCTGACGGGGAGGAACCAGTTGTTTCACCAACCGGAAGTTGGTGCCGTCATCGCTGGCTTCAATAGCCATGCGCTGCGCCTGCATATTGGTACCGTTGGCAGCAATCTCGATATTGCTAAACAGACGGGATGTACCGAAGTCAAACTGAATCCAGGCTGGTTCGGAAGCCGTATAGATACCCTTGTCATTGCGGGTCATCGTGGGTGACAATTTGAGGAGCGGCACTTTCTCCAAGTCGCGCTGTAAGTCAAACTGATCAAGGAAGAGTTGGGGATTATCGCGCTTCAGTGGGATAGCAAAGGTGGCAATATCCTCGTAATACCCTTCATAGCCTTGTGGACGTGGAAGTTTCAGACCGCCTTGTCGGTTGATCAGTTGTGCGAGTTGTCCCTCCACGATGGTATCTGAATAAACTACTTTCTGCATCGATTCCTCGGGTGAAATCCATGGGCCACCGGCCAAGGCAAAACCGTCGCAGATATGAATTCCCATCTGCAGGCCCAAAGAGTCTGCCTGCTGGAAAGCATAATCTACCATCTCCCAAAAATGGGGCGACAGTGCTTCGGCCCATTTTCCCCCTTGGGGAGGATTTTGAGGAGCTCCTTTATCGTTGGTTCCGCGGATAGGCATCAGGTAACAGCCTCCCAGTCCGATGTCTTTCATGCATTTCAAGTCGGCCTTAATACCGTCCTTTGAGACGGCACCGTACATCCAGTACCAGAAAGTCCAGGGGGCCTGAGTGTTGGTATCTGCTTTCACACCCATCGAAACAAAGCACAAAAGCAGCATTAATATCATTTTTCCTCCCCTCCTTAGAAAGGAGGGGCAGGGGGTGGTTGATAAGATCGATATAGAGGTAGTTGCCTTACTCATAACAATTCGTCAATATGGTATCCCTTTAATATTTCTTTTTTCTCTGCAAAGTGCAGAATGCTGTCGATAATACCCTGAGCATTATTAAAAACCACATCATTATGGTATCTAAGAACGGATATACCATTCTGGTTCAGAAATTGGGTTCTTATCATATCACGTTCGTAGGCCATAGGGGTATTGTGAACTTCACCATCCAACTCTATACCGAGTTTGATTTCTGGACAATAGAAGTCAAGAACAAATTCTCCTACACTATGCTGCCTTCTGAACTTTAATCCTCCCACTTGACTTTTCTTTAAAAATTGCCAAAGGGCGATTTCCGCAGGAGTGGCTGTTGTTCTCAGCCCCTGACGCAGGTCCTTTACATCTGTGAGATTGTTTACTTTTTCTTTGTGCAGCATGATGCAGTTTTAATTTGATTTAGCTACCACCACTATTACCTTGATTTATCAACCACCCCTGGCCCCTCCTTTCTAAGGAGGGGGAATGGTTACTCAAAGTGCAGGATGGTTCTGATACTACCTTTACCCTTACTCCAGTAGGGCTGGGCCGAGGGACCGTTCAGGTCGGTGGTGTTCACCTTGTTGCGCACGGCGGGGATGGCCTTAAAGATGCCTATTCCGGTCTCGGGCAGGGTATAGAGGATATGATCACGACCGTCTCGGGGGGTATAGACGCCCACCTTGTCGTTCATGAGTTCCAGTCCGAACTGACCTTCTTGCGTGGTGAATTTCATCCAGGAGACATTTGAGAAATAGCCCTTGAACTCGGGATATTCCCAAGACTCGCCGGGGATGGGATCGTTGTAGTCGTTGCTCCACAGACCATACTGCGGACCTTCCATGCGGTTCTGCCAGACGCGATAGGGGCCTTTTCCTACCCATAGTTTCGACTTCATCATCTGCTCAGGATAGTCGAAACAGACGCCCAACAGGTCAACCACTCCGTTAAAATAGTAATCTACATTCATGTACGCTCCGCCGTCGCTGAGGAATCGCCAGGTAACCGTCTGGATAGAACCGTGACGGTAGTTAGCCACCAAGGTGCTGTCGCTAACGGTGAAACCGTCGAAAACTCCCTGGTCGGCATACTCGGTATAGTCGGTCTTCTTTTGGAAGGCCTCCTTGTCATCATGGTTATAGAAACCGTCTTGCGAACGGTCTGAGCGCTTGGCAGCCACAAAGCGCGGGCCGTTGCCGAACGACAGTTTCTTTCCGCCAACGGTAACGTTCATCAGCAGTCCTGTCTTCTTGCTGAAGGCAAACTGGCGGTTGCCGTTTTTTACCATTAGCTGGTCAGCATCCTCTGTACACGTGTACTTCTGCGTATTCTCGTTAAGACGGTTTTTGTTCAGGATACCGGCCTTCATCATATATTTATAGTTCCACGTGAAGATTTCCTGTCCCTTCGGGTCAATGGCTGTCAACTGTATCACGTCGGCATCCGTCTTGGGCAGATCAAACCTGAAGGTCTGTCCGGGGGCCACGTCGGGCGATGGAAGTTTACCTTCCTTCAGCACCTTCACATTCTTCTCGCCATAGGCGGGCATCTGCAAAAACTTATAACTGAACTGACAGTCCTTCAAGTTGGTGAAATCGTAGCAGTTCTGAATGGTGGGCTTTCCTGAGTCCCAATACTTCACCTGCACCGGACTCCACACCTCGCGGATGGTATAGAACGAGCCTTCCTTCTCCATGTGAGGCCCCACGATGCCGTCACTTCCGAAATTACCCATGCAGTCCACGAGGTTGTTTTGGTCCGTACGTACCACACCTTGGTCCATCAGGTCCCACAGAAAACCGCCGGCACAACGGGGATTCGACATCATCAGCCGCCAATAATCCTTCAGTCCGGCACCATGACCGCCGTCGTAAAGACCATGCAGGAACTCCGTTGGCATGAAGATTTCCTTCTGCCGCATATATTCGGCCGTCTCGCCCCACGAGCGGTAATGCTTGGTTTCGAAACCGTTGCGGTTGGCCCAAGGATAGAGCACCACGCGCTTCTGCGGGTCGAACTTCCCGAAATAAGGTTCCAGTTCGTAGTTAAAGCCGCCCTCGTTGCCGTTGCTCCAGAAGATAATCGACGGGTGGTTCACATCGCGTGTCACCATCTCCTCCACAAGTTTCGAACCGTTAACGGTCTCATGCGCCCAGTGCCATCCGGGCAGTTCGCATTCCACATAAAGTCCCAACGAGTCGCAGGCATCCAGGAATTCGGGGTCGGCGGGATAGTGGCTCAGGCGAACAGCATTCATATTCATCGACTTGATGAGCAGCACATCCTCGATATTCTTCGCCTTCGAGAGCGTGCGGCCCGTTTCCGGACGGAACGAATGGCGGTTGGCTCCCTTGAAAATTACCTTCTGTCCGTTGATGAAGACACCATCGTCTTCACATCCCTGAACATGGGGATAAGGCAGCTTCTCGCCCTTGAACGAATGGCGGTACTCGATAGTGCGGAAGCCGAACTTCTGGCGTTCCACATGAAGCACCTTCCCATTCCGGTCTTTCAGCGTGAACACGGCGGTATAGCGGTTGGGCGTTTCGGCCGTCCAAAGCTTCGGATTCTTGGCCGCAAATTCCACGGAAGCATAATCGCCCTGAATGGCCGTGGCCTGGCTCTGTCCAGCCTTTTTCCCGTAGGCGTCGATTATATCGACGCTTACTGAACCTTGAGTAGCTCTGCTTAGGAATACATCCGCCTTGAACTGCCCATCGGCACGGGCATCGATGGCTACGCGCCGGATGTTCTGCACAGGCTTGGCTACAATATAAACGGGACGCCAGATGCCGCCGAAGTTCCAATAGTCGGCGCGGCGCTCAGCCAAATTCACCTGCGGCGAACTGCTCTCCTTGGAAACTTCCACCTCCAGGCGGTTCTTCTTATTGCCAAAGAAAATGCGATCGCTCACGTCAAACTGGAACGGCGTGAAGCCACCCTGATGCAGTCCGGAGCCAGCCTTTCGGCCATTGATGGTCACCCGGGCATCGGTGAAAACAGCCTCAAAGGTGAGCAGAATCTGCCGGCCTTCCCATTCCTTCGGCAACGTGAACTCATATTTATAGAGTCCCTTCTCATCGGCAATGCCCTCGGGCGTGGCCTTGCCGTAGAAGCGCATGCCATATTGGTAAGTGCCAAAACCTTGCAGTTCCCAACAAGAAGGCACACCGATCTTTGTCCATTTGCCGCTGTTGCGCCCGTCGGTACACTGGAAATCCCATTGCACCATATCGTCACAGCCCCTGCCGCTCAGGTATTGGCGGTGTGTTTCCGTGTCATTGGCCATTACCGTTGTGGTCATGGCAGCCAAAAGCAGTCCGCTAAGTATGATTCTTTTCATATTGTGAGTTGATGATTTACTATATTATGACCGCGCTCGCGCGTATTTGTACCCTCGTTTTTCTTTTAATATTCACCATCCGTCGGTTTTTATGCTTGTGAAGGATGTGTGGCGATTCATCATGGAGTGGGGTACAAACTAATTTACTTTGTTCTTCAATCTCTCATTGGAAGCCCTGCATCTGATGGTGTTTTGAGGTACAAACTAAATTACTTTGTACCCGGCCAGATGATATCTCCATACGCGAAAAAACGATTTAAACCCTCTATCCCCTCTATCTTTGAGGTAACATCTTATAATTCAAGCGCTTATCGGTAGGGGGTAAGGGCTTTTAACCCTCTATCTTCCCTCTATCTTCCCCCCTATTTTTGGCAAAAAACGGATAAATAAGCGCTTTATTGTTTATTTTTTAGGATGACATTGCGCATTATTCAACGCCCAACGTTGTTAAAATTGTTAAAAAAGAATAATTTAAGAGCCCAACGTTGTTAAAATTGTTAAAAAAGAATAATTTAAGAAACTGATAGTTACATATTTATGCTTTAAACGTTAATTTTGCGACGGACTACAGTCCGTAAAGGACTAAATATTGATAAACGAATCAAAAACCAATAAAATTAAAGCGTATGAAAAAATTTTTTACTCTGATTGCAGTGGCACTCGCAGCCACAAGTGTTAATGCTCAGGAAATCTGGAGCGCAGCAACAGCCGTTGACCGTTCGGGCGACAAGCCCGCCGTTGCAGGTGCTGTGCAGTCAACAACCTCAGAAGGAGTGTATGCCGCAGGTAATGTCGAAGGTCCTGATACCAGCGTGCCCGGAACACTCACTAGCGAGACCATTACCGGTTCAACCGACAATGTGACGCTGACCATTGTCTCTACGCCTAACAATCTTTCGAAGATGGACGTTGAAGACGGAAAGACCTTGGAATACTGGAGCATAAGAGGTGGTGAAGGCAACAACGAGGCCCTGACCACCGAAAATTGTAACCCCAAATTCGAATCGTGCCTGATGCCTAAGGGCAACCCCACCTTCGTGTATTGGGATTACTATATTATAAATGATCAAGGTCAAGAAGCTTTCAAGATTGGTGACACCAGCGACATTTACTGGACCGCAGGCAAGGACATGCCTGTGAAGGGTGCTTTCATCAAGATTGAGCCTAAGGCAGCTGGCAGTCTCACACTCGGCGTCTATGTAAACAAGGGTAATCACCCCGTATATGTTGTAGATGCAGAAACCAAGCAGATTCTGCCTAATACCGACATCGCCGTGAAATTCTACTACCAGAACACTAACTTCGCCTACTTTAAGGAAGAAGTTGAGAATGAATATGGCGAGAAGGTAGTAGTGCCCGGTTCGGAAAAATACATTAACGAAGGAACCATGCCCGAGGACTACATCATGCAGCACACCAATGGTGTGACAGAGAACCGTCCCGCTCTTGGCTACATCACCTTCAACGTGGAAGCAGGCAAGACTTATTATGCCTTCAATCCTAAGAGCCAGCTCGGTTGCTATGGATTCCAGTTCATAGGCGGAACCAATGGCATCAGCGACATCGCAGCTGACAAGGCAGCCATCAGCGAAAAGACCTTTAACCTTGCTGGACAACAGGTTGGCAACGGATTCCGCGGCATCGTTGTGAAGAACGGTAAGAAGTTCATCAAGTAATCTATTGCTAACGATTAGATACGAAAAAACCGCTTCCCTATAGTTGGGGAGCGGTTTTTTATGTGTGCTTATTTCCGTTTTCTAAACAATTGAAATTCGTATGTATTAATCGTTGTAACCCGATCTTTTTCAACGGATACAGACGCTAAGACTAGCATCAGAGAATCGTTCTTACATACGAACAGGCTGTCGGGATTATCAAGTATCTTTGGGTTCTTCCGCAGCCGCTCTCCGATGGGATAAGTCAAAACGGTACTGTCTTTCCTCATCACTTTTACGACTCCCTCGTCTTCTCTGAGTCTATAGTCCTCGGTGGGAACCATCATGTTAAACTCGCCCAGATAAATCGGACTTGTTAGAATGTAGGTGGTCTCTTCTACATCCTCTTTATCGTGGTTCCCGGCGAACTGGCTTTCGAACCAACTCCATTCGCCGTATTGCTGCTCGAAGGCATCACGCCCGACGTCGTTTCTCACGTAGGAGATCAAACTGCACGTTTCAATAAACTGGGCGCTAAGCACGCTGTCTTTCCTGATCTCCTCCAAGTTCAGTTCTTTTACGAACTTGCCCGTCTTCGGATCGGTCAGTTTCAGTTGGCTGATCATCTGATGCAGGCGTGATTTCTGACAATTTAGTCCGATGCTCTTGGCAGAGATGCCTGGGATATAGGTAAACAGGATGATGGCAGCGCCAAAGATGAGGGCCATCAGCTGGAAACGGCGTGAGCGCTTCCAGAGCAACATCAGCACGAAAAGCGTCATCAGCACACCTGCAATCATCAGGTAGAAGCGGCTTTCGGTAAAGCTGTAGAGGCGGATGCGATAAATAGAGCCTATCCAGTAGAGGATGAGCGGCGGAATGGCAATCCACGTGAAGTTGCGGTAGAACCAGTCGTAATAGTGCTGCTTGAGCACATACTGCATCAGTCGGCCCGCCATCGCTACCGTCACAAAGCCCATTACCAGCCAGGCCACGCCGCCCTTGGGCAAGTCCCATTCTAGGACTATTCTGATAAAATAGGCATAGAGGATGATGGTATAGATGATGATGGCCGGCGACAGGATGAAGTTCAGGATAAGCTGCAGCACTTGGGCAGGTTCGTTCACTTCGTCTTCACCCTGGGTAATCAGCGTGCAGCACACCTGTGGGGCAATGAAGAACCACACGAATTCCCACATGTAAACGTAGAAATTCTCGGGTTCTTTGATGCCGAAGATGTAGAAGAAGGAAGCGAAGATAGCCAGAAGGGCCGCCGTGATGATGCCTGCGATGACAAGTCCGAAGAACAGTTGCGTCACCACGTGCAGGGCATGGGCGGCAAAACTGCGGTTGTCCATGCGCTTGACGCCCACCAGCAACAGGATGGCCGCTAGCACATAGGTGAAGCCGAAACCATAGGTCATGAGGAAAGGCTTCAGGTTGAGCGCCA
This sequence comes from uncultured Prevotellaceae bacterium, assembly GCA_900316985.1. Classification (GTDB taxonomy): domain Bacteria; phylum Bacteroidota; class Bacteroidia; order Bacteroidales; family Bacteroidaceae; genus Prevotella. The sequence continues at coordinate 338 of ONFE01000033.1, read as the reverse complement.
TCAGCGGCAGGAAAAGGAATCCCGAGACCACGTAAGCCCAGCGGTTCACCTTGTGCAGCCAGAAGGTCAGCACCAACAGCGGCACAAACAGCAAAAGGATGTCTGCATTAACCCCGCTGACCATTTGGTGCAGCGCTTCATCCCATTGGGCATATCCCGTATTCCAGGCGGCAATGGCAAAGAAGGCCAGTCCCATGAAAGCCTCCACAGGAAATTCCCGAGGACTGCGCAGCAATAGCCGCAAGATATTCTTCAGTTTTTCTTTCATCATCAATGGTTTTATCGGTTGTCTTTCTGCAAAGTAACGGAAAATAATTGACTTTAGTACAAGCAAAGAT
>ONFE01000020.1 GCA_900316985.1 uncultured Prevotellaceae bacterium | reverse complement strand
TGTGTCACCGAAACGCAGGTGAGAGCAGGTGAAACCTCCCGACTTCTTAGAGTCGTAAGAGAAGTAAGCCTGGCAGTACTTGTCGGTGTTGTCACCAATAATCTTCACGGAGTTCTTGTTGGCACCTACGGTACCGTCGGCACCGAGACCGAAGAACTTGGCCTGGAACATACCCTTGCCGCCGAGAGCAATCTCGGGAACCTCGGGCAGAGAAGTGAACGTCACGTCATCAACGATACCGATGGTGAAGTGGTTCTTGGGCTCGGGCAGGGCGAGGTTGTTGAATACAGAGATGATCTGTGCGGGAGTGGTATCGTGAGAACCCAGACCGTAGCGGCCACCCACGATGAGAGGACGATCCTCTACGTCGTAGTAAGCATCCTTCACATCGAGATAGAGAGGCTCACCGTTAGCTCCGGGCTCCTTGGTGCGGTCGAGCACGGCAATGCGCTTCACGCTCTTGGGAACGCTGGCGAGCAGGTGCTTCACGCTGAACGGACGATAGAGATGAACAGAGATCATACCAACCTTCTGGCCCTGAGCGTTCAGGTAGTCGATAGCCTCGCGGGCTGCATCGGTGGCAGAACCCATGAGGATAATCATGCGGTCAGCATCCTCAGCTCCGTAGTAAGAGAAGAGGTGATACTCGCGGCCGGTGATCTTGGAGATCTCGCCGAGGTACTTCTCAACCACTTCGGGCACCTTGTCGTAGTAAGGATTACATGCCTCGCGGTGTGTGAAGAAGGTCTCGGGGTTCTCGGCTGTACCACGTGTGACGGGACGCTCAGGAGTGAGTGCGCGGTCACGGAAACGCTTGATGTCGTCCCAGTCAACCAATGGAAGGATATCCTCATTATCGAGACGCTCAATCTTGTGATACTCGTGAGAGGTACGGAAACCGTCGAAGAAGTTCACGAAGGGAACCTCAGTCTTCAGAGAGGCGAGGTGAGCCACGGCGGTCATATCCATAACTTCCTGTACAGAACCTTCGCAAAGCATGGCGAAACCGGTCTGGCGGCAAGCCATCACGTCCTGATGGTCACCGAAGATACAGAGAGAGTGGCTGGCCAGCGTACGAGCGGAAACATCGAACACGCAGGGGAGCAACTCACCGGCAATCTTGTACATGTTAGGAATCATCAGGAGCAGACCCTGAGAAGCCGTGAAGGTGGTGGTCAGGGCACCAGCCTGAAGCGAACCGTGAACGGCACCGGCAGCACCGCCCTCTGACTGCATTTCCTGAACGCTAACGGTCTGTCCGAAGAGGTTCTTGCGACCCTTGGCAGCCCACTCATCCACGTGCTCGGCCATTGGAGATGACGGAGTGATGGGATAGATGGCAGCAACTTCGATAAACTTTTTTTCTTTTGCCATTTTGTTAATAATGTTAATGTATATAATGTTAAAACTTTATTTTAAGTCCTAATAAAGGAATCCCAACAGCCAGAGCGGTATCTGGTTGTCCTTGCCGATTTCGGAATTATAGCGGGCATAGATAGTGTCTGCATTCAGGCGGATCTTGCTCTTGGCATCGGCGTCGCAGATGCGGAACCGCTTTTCGTCGTCCACGATGTAGTAGCTCTCCTTGTTGCCCTGATTTACCTTGTGGTCTTTCCACAGGGAGTTCACGAAGAAGGTCTCCATCACTTCCTGCTTCTTGATTTCAATGGGATAGATTGCGTACATCAGGTTGGAATTGTGAAGCATCACCTTGGAGGGCTTCTTGGGGAAATCCTGACCGCAGGGGTAGATCATATTGAGCAGACGGGCGTCGGTGAGGTATTTGATGTAATTCATCACCGTGGCACGGCTAGTCTGTATGTCGTGGGCAAGCTGTGACACATTGGGAGCCTTGGGGCCTTCCACGGCCAGCTGGTAGAAGAGTTTCTTGATCTTCGTGAGATACTTCAGTTCTATCTGCTTGATGAGCAGGATGTCCACTTCGGTCATCATGTTCATGGTCTTGAGGAGGTTCTCCGAATAGTTGCGGTGCTCCAGAAAGAAGGGATAGAATCCGTGGTGGAGGTAATCCTGAAAATACTTGGATGGAGAGACGTAGGGGAGAATCTGGCGGGCGATGTGCTCGTGGTTGCGGAGGATTTCATCCAGCGTGTAGGGCCTGAAGCGGTTGCTTGTCTGGAGGTTGAGGAATTCGCGGAAAGAGAATCCCCTGAGGTTGTAACTCTTTACAATACCGTTGAGTTCGGGGTTTTCTTCCTTGAGCCGCATCACGCTTGAACCCGTGAAAACAATCTTGAGGTCGGGATAGAGGTCATGGCATTTGCGGAGCTGGCTGCTCCAGTCGGTCTCCTTGAAAATCTGGTCTACCAACAGCACCTTTCCGCCGCGTTTATAGAATTCACCGGCGAAATCGGCAATGCCGCGTCCCTGGAAATAGAAGTTGTTCATGTTGACATACAGGCACTTACGGTCGTATATGTCGAAATTCTCCTTTGCGTACTGAAGAAGGAAGGTTGTTTTTCCCACGCCACGTGTCCCCTTGATGCCGATCATACGGTCGTTCCAGTCGATTTCATCCATCAGGAGTCGGCGTACAGGAGCGTTCGTATGTTCCACCAGATAGGCGTGCGTGCGAAAAAAGGCTTCCATCATTTTTTTGTTTGTTTTATAAAACGTCTGCAAAGATACTAATATTTTCTTAATTTGCAAAGTGTACTTGGCAAAATCTTATTATTTTTTGTTATTTTTTCAGTCGATTATCGATATATGAAAGATTTATGCTATTTTTGCGGTATGAAATTACATGTTTTCAACCCCGAGCATGATATCGCACTGGCGTTTAACCGCCGCCATCAGACGATGCCGCATGCTGCCCAGGAACTCAGGATGAATCTTGGTTGGATTCCTGCTTTGTGGGCGGGTGACGGTGATGTCGTGCTGGTGGATGATGTGCCTTATGCAGTAAAGGCCGCCAAGCGTTCGGGGCTGAAAATGGCCGATGTCCTCTTTCTCGGGAAAGGCGAAATCAAGGGCATGCTGTTTGATGAAGTGCTGCCGTGGGGATGGGACCTGACCGTCAAGACCGAATTGGAAGAAGCCGGTGTAGATAAGCGGCTTTTGCCCGATGAAGGTGAGCTGATAGATATCCGCCATTTGTCAAATCGCCGGAAGACCATCAACAGCCTGCAGGTGTTGCGCATGAGACTGGAGGACCAGACCTGTGGCGAGAGTGCCTATATCACGACTCTTGAATCTGGTAGGAAGGTGCTGGAGGAATGGAAGAACGTGGTGATAAAAGCTCCGTGGAGCAGTAGTGGCCGTGGCATCAGATACGTGAACGGAACTATGAACGAAGCCACGAAAAACTGGGTCCATCGCGTGATGGAGAAACAGGGCGGAGTGATGGTGGAGCCGTATTATAATAAGGTGAAAGATTTCGGAATGGAGTTCTTTGCGGATAAGGACGGCAGCGTCCGTTTTGAGGGTTTCTCGCTCTTCATTACCCAGAACGGAGCCTATACAGGCAGTCTGCTGGCTTCCAATGACGAGAAACGGGAAATGCTCTCGCGATACGTGCCCGCGACATTGCTGGAGAAGATTATCGAACGCGTCATCACGAATGCTCCCCGCCTGTTTGAGGGACACTATTCGGGACCCTTTGGCGTTGATATGATGATTGTGGCGCGTGAAGACGGTAACGGCTTCCTCCTGCATCCGTGTGTGGAAATCAACATGAGGCGAACCATGGGGCATGTGGCGCTCTCACTCACCCCTCCGCCGTTGGCTCCGAAGCAGCTGATGAGAATCATTCATGACGTGAATTACAAGCTGAAGGTCAGTGACTTGGAAAATAATTTTATACAAACTATTTAATATTTTATGAAGCATTACTTAACTACTATTCTACTATTGTTCCCGCTGATGATGCAGGCGCAATACAAATCCCAGGTGTGGTGCCCGGACAATGGCGACGGCACCTTTACGAATCCCGTCATCAATGCCGACTATAGCGACCCTGATGTGTGCGTGGGAGCTTCGGGCGAAGACTTCTATCTGACGGCTTCTTCGTTCAATTGCATTCCCGGTCTGCCCATTCTTCATTCGAAGGATTTGGTGAACTGGAAGATCGTGAACTATGCCGTCAAGGCTTTGCCGCCGTTGGAGCGCTACAATGTCCCTCAGCATGGAAATGGCGTTTGGGCACCAAGCATCCGCTATAATCAATATAATCAGACCTATTATATCTATTGGGGAGACCCTGATTTGGGCGTGTTTGTGACTACCGCCAAAGACCCTGAAGACGAATGGACGGAGCCTCAATGCGTTATCGCAGGTAAGGGTATGATTGACACCACGCCGCTTTGGGATGAGGACGGCAAGTGCTATCTGGTGAACGGATGGGCAAACTCGCGTTGTCAGTTCAATTCGGTCTTGACGGTACGTGAAATGAGTGCCGACGGCATGAAGCAGATTGGCAATCCCGTGATTGTGTTTGATGGTAACGGCACGGAAGACCGCACGGCAGAAGGTCCCAAGTTCTACAAGCGCGACGGCTGGTATTGGATTATGTGTCCCGCCGGTGGTGTTCCCATCGGACATCAGCTGGCTATGCGCTCAAAGAGTCCCTTCGGGCCATATGAGAGCAAACGTGTACTTGCTATGGGCAACACCAACGTCAACGGCCCTCATCAGGGCGGATGGGTGCATCTGAAGAGCGGGGAAGACTGGTTCCTCCATTTCCAAGACAAGGAGGCCTACGGTCGTGTGGTTTGGCTGGAGCCCGTGGAATGGAAAGACAATTGGCCGGTCATGGGCGAGAAAGCCAAGAACTATTGCGGCCAGCCCGTTTTGAAATACAAGAAGCCCAATGTGGGCAAGACATATCCCATAGAGAATCCCGTGGAGAGCGATGAGTTCAATTCCATTCAGCTCGGCAAGCAATGGCAATGGCACGCCAACTACCAGCAGACCTTCGGAATGCCTACGCCCTACGGCTATATGCGCGTTTTCTGCCACAAACAGAGCGAGGACTATAAGAATATGTGGGAAGCCGGCAACCTCTTGCTTCAGAAGACACCAGCCGATAATTTCACGGCCACCGCTAAAATCCGCCTTTCGGCCAAGGATGAAGGGCAATACGGCGGCATTACGGTCTTCGGAATGGATTACCAGGCTTTGGTGTTGAAGAGAGTGGGAGATGAGTTCCAGCTTCAGCAAATCACCTGTAAGAATGCCGATAAGGGGAAACCCGAGGAAGTGAAGACTTTGGCCACTCTGAAGGCCACGGAAAAGGATAAGGTGGACTATCAGCCGGCCATTCATTGCGATGCCTACCTGAGGCTGAAAGTAAGCTATCTGGGCGGAAAGAATGCCGACGGAACCAACAAGCACGAGGCATCGGTGGAGTTCGCCTGGTCAAAAGACGGAAAGAAATACGAGAATGTAGGCGACAAGTTCACGATGCGCCAAGGTAAATGGATAGGTGCCAAGATAGGCATCATGGCCGCCGAACCAGCTGGAAAGAAAGTCCGTGGATGGGTGGACGTTGACTGGTTCCGCGTGACGAAATAACGGCTTAGTATTCTACGAAGAAGGATAGAATACACAAGATAACCACGATAACGGCAGCAGCACAAAGTATGGTAAACGCGATACGTGCTATCATCTTGCGCCTTTTGGCCAAGGATATGGTGTGATTCTTGAATCTTGAAGCATCATCCTGATGGTGATGATGATGGTGATGATGACCGCTTGATGAGGTGTGATTTGAGCTCATATTTTCATGGTTAGTAAAAAAACTTCGGTTGCAAAGTTATAAATTCTAATTGGAATCTACAAACTTTACAACCGAAATTTTTATATGATGTTTACATAAAGGCTACGGTGAGACCCGCCATGACGATGCTTACCATCGACATCAGCTTGATGAGGATGTTGAGTGAAGGACCGGAAGTATCCTTGAACGGATCACCCACGGTGTCGCCTACGATCGTGGCCTTGTGGGCAAACGAGCCCTTGCCTCCGAAGTTGCCTTCCTCCACGTTCTTCTTGGCGTTGTCCCAGGCACCACCGGCATTGGCCATGAAGACAGCCAGCGTGAAGCCTGCGGCCAAACCGCCTACGAGCAGACCAAGCACGCCTGCCACGCCCAAGATGCATCCTACCAAGATAGGAATGATGATGGCCATCAATGACGGGAAGATCATTTCACGCTGAGCCGAACGGGTGGAAATCTCCACGCAACGGCCGTAGTCGGGAGTGGCCTTTCCTTCGAGAATGCCCTTGATTTCACGGAACTGACGGCGCACCTCTTCCACCATGTCACCAGCGGCACGTCCGACGGCGCCCATTGTGATTCCAGAGAACAGGAATGCGGCCATGGCACCAATGAAAGCACCTACGAGCACCTTCGGGTTCATCAGGTTCACCTGGAAGAAATTCATGAAGTCGGGGATGGTTGCCTGAGAGGCATCAATGGTTTGTCCGGCAAGGTTGGTCAGCGTCTCTCCTGCACGGGTCATAGCGATCTTGATTTCCTCGATATAGGAAGCCAGGAGGGCCAATGCCGTGAGGGCTGCGGAACCGATGGCGAAGCCCTTACCAGTAGCGGCCGTTGTGTTGCCAAGTGCATCCAGGGCATCCGTGCGATGGCGGATATCTTCGCCCAGTTCGCTCATCTCGGCGTTACCACCGGCATTGTCGGCAATGGGGCCGTAGGCGTCTGTAGCCAGCGTGATACCGAGTGTAGAAAGCATACCCACAGCGGCAATACCGATACCGTAAAGGCCATGGGAAAGACTTACTGAAGTCATGGAGAGATCGAAGCCGTTGGCGCAGAGGTAGCTCAGCATGATGGCCACGCTGATGGTGAGCACCGGGATGCAGGTGGAAATCATACCCGTTCCGATACCTTTGATGATAACGGTGGCAGAACCCGTGAGGCCGGCCTTGCTGATTTCTTTCGTCGGCTTATAGCTGTGGGAAGTGTAGTATTCGGTAGCCTGTCCGATAATCACACCGGCAGCCAAACCCGTGATGACAGAGAACGAGAGACCGAGCCAGTTCTCGATGCCCAGGAGATAGAGGATGACAAACGAGGCTACGGCAATGAGCACGGCGCTTACGTTGGTTCCCAAACCCAGCGAATGAAGCAGGTCCTTCATCGTGGCGCCTTCCTTCGTGCGGACGAGGAAAATGCCAAAGAGCGAGAGGAACACGCCCACGGCAGCAATGATCATCGGGGCAATGACAGCCCTAAGCTGCATGTCGCCGTTCATGGCAAACGCCGTAGCACCAAGGGCAGCCGTAGAAAGAATACTGCCGCAATAGCTCTCGTAGAGGTCGGCACCCATACCGGCCACGTCACCCACATTGTCACCTACGTTGTCGGCAATCGTAGCAGGATTGCGCGGATCGTCTTCAGGAATGTCAGCTTCCACCTTACCCACGATATCGGCACCCACGTCGGCAGCCTTCGTATAGATACCGCCGCCCACACGTGCAAACAGAGCCTGTGTGGAAGCACCCATACCGAAGGTCAGCATGGTGGTCGTGATGGTTATCAGGGCCATTTCATCACCATGATAGAAATGATTCAGAATCAGGAACCAGATGGCAATGTCGAGCAAGCCGAGGCCTACCACCACCAAACCCATCACGGCACCTGAACGGAAAGCCACCTTCAGGCCCTTGTCAAGCGAGTCGCGGGCAGCATTGGCCGTACGGGCGGAGGCGAATGTAGCGGTCTTCATGCCAAAGAATCCGGCCAGACCTGAGAAGAAGCCACCGGTGAGGAAAGCGAACGGCACCCATTCATTCTGAGCATGGAGCACGTAGGCCATGAAGGCAAAGATAATGGCCAGTACGATGAATACGATGAGCACCACCTTGTACTGCTGTTTCAGGTAGGCCATAGCGCCCTTGCGCACATACTCTGCAATCTCAATCATTCGCGGTGTTCCCTCGCTCTCCTTCATCATCTGACAGAAGAAGAACCATGCCATTCCCAATGCGCACACCGAAGCGATCGGGACAAGCCAAAAGACAGTAGGAATCATAGTGATAAAATTAAAGTTTTATAATGAATAATTAGATAATGATTTATCTCCTGACGATTCTTGCTCAGAAGCGGAAATCGAACTGCACGTCCACGAAGTTGTAGTTGTGCTTGTCGGGATCAGCGATGGAGCGGTCGTTCACGCGGGCATACTCGGCATTGATCTGCATGCGCTTGTTGAAGAAATAGTTCAGACCGATTTCGTACATGGTCTTTGAGTTGCCCCAGGTCTTATCTTTGCGATAGGTGTTGTAACGGGCCTTGGCGTGAAGCTTTGACTTGATGACGGGAACGATGCCGAACACATACCAACCGTCGGCCTTGTCGCCCTTCGTGTAGTCAATCTCGCGGACGTTGTTGCCGGCGCTGGCAGCACCCCATCCCTGGCTGTGGATATACTCCGTGCGGAAGGTGAATTCATCCTTGTCGTATTCGGCAGAAAGGGCGTAGCGGTTCTTGCCGATGCTGATCTTCTCGCCGGTAATGGGGTCGAGCATGCCGCCGCGGCTACCTGTCCATCCAAAGGCACCGATGCGTACGCCCTTGATGGGCATCACCCAGAGGCCGCCGATGATATCCTTGCGGTTGTCCTGATCCTTGGAGTTGATACCTTCACCGTTGTAGACGCCTACCTGATAGTGGAGGAGGGGCCTTCCGCTGCTGTTGGGCAGCACGTCACCCGATACCTGGATACCGATATCACGGCCGCCGGATGCTTTCTCTCCGGTGCGGTCGCCGAATGCGGAAAGGTTGTTGATAACCATCGCATACGAGTACCATCCCTGAGTGATAGGGTGGGTGGGGTTCTCGAACGTGAAGGCACGCTTGAACTGACCTACACGTACCTTGAACTCTTTGTGTCTGACCCATTCAGCATAGAGGTCAACGAGCTGGACGGTAGGCTGTCCGGGGCCTGTTGCGTTAGTGCCCTGAACTTGTACACGCCAATCGAAGTCGGCTATCTTACCATCGAGAATCATACGGAGCAGACGCAGGTTGAACGAGTTGGTGTGGGCTCCCTCCTTGTCTTCTCCCTGATATTGGAGCATGCCGTAGCCGCTGAACTTGATGTTGTTGACCCATTGTGGAAGTTCAATCGTCTTCTTTTCTTTGTCCTGGGCATTGGCATTCAATGTGAGGCTCATCGCGAAGATGGCCAGAATGAGTAATCTTTTCATAATTCTGTTAGTTTTGGTTTGTTGTACATTTTAGATAGGGTTGTTATTTCTTGATGAGCAGCACCACGTTCTCGACGTGTGGCGTGTGGGGGAACATGTCCACAGGCTGGATGGCCGCCACGCGGTATTTCTCATCCATCAGCTGAAGGTCTCGCGCCTGGGTGGCCGGATTGCAGCTCACGTAGACAATCCGCCGGGGCTCTGCCTTGAGAATCACGTCCACCACGTCAGGGTGCATGCCCGCACGGGGGGGGTCGGTGATGATTACGTCGGGGCGGCCGTGCTCCCCGATGAACTCATCGTTCAGGATGTCCTTCATGTCACCGGCATAGAAGAGCGTGTTGCCGATATGGTTGATTTCTGAGTTCACCTTGGCGTCCTCGATGGCCTCGGGTACATATTCTATTCCAATTACCTGGCGGGCCTGCCTGGCCACGAAGTTGGCGATGGTGCCGGTGCCGGTATAGAGATCATAGACGAGTGGGAGTGCTTCTCTAGACTCTCTAGAATCTCTAGGATCACTAGAATCACTAGAACTACTAGATCCCCTAGAAATCTCGCATATATCCTCAAAAGCAAAGCGGCGTGCCACCTTGTAGAGCTCATAGGCCTGGTCGGTATTTGTCTGGTAGAAACTCTTTGGACCCACCTTGAACTTCAGCCCTTCCATCTCCAGATAGATATGGTCGTTGCCCTTGAAGACATGGATGGGCAAGTCGCCGAAAGTGTCATTACACTTCTGATTGTCAACCCATAGCAAGGCGCTGATTTGCGGGAACTTATCGCCAAGGAACTGAAGGAATCCTTTAGCCTCTTCAGGGAGTGTCGGATTATTCAGATTATTCAGATTACTCTGATTCTCCGGAAACTTAAACTGCACGATGACCATCCATTCGCCCGTGTTCGAACAGCGGATAATGACATCGCGGAGCAGGCCTGTCTGCTGGCGCAGATCAAAGAATGAGAGGCCGTGCTCGAGCGCGTAGTCGCGTGCCGAGTTTCGTATTTGGTTGTGCAGATCGTCCATCAGCCAGCATTTCTCGATGGGGAGGATTTTGTCGAAGGCACCCGTGATGTGAAATCCCATGGCGGGAATGTCCTTCAGGCTTTCACCTTCTTCCTTCGGCAGGCTTTGAATCTCCTCGCGGGTGAGGTATCGCCTGTTAGCGCATCCGAAATCCAACTTGTTGCGGTATTCCTGTGTCTTCTTCGAGCCGAGGATGGGCATGCATTCAGGGAGTTCCACCTTTCCGATGCGTGTCAGCTGGTCAATCACCTGCGCCTGCTTCATCTTCAACTGTTCGGGGTAGGGGAGCTGCTGCCATTTGCAGCCGCCGCACGTTCCAAAATGCTGGCACATAGGCTCTTGGCGCACTTCGCTGTACTGGATGAACCTGGCCACCTCGGCGTCCCAGTAATTGTGCTTCTTTCGGATGACCCGCAGGTCGACAACATCGCCGGGGACACAGAAGGGCACGAAGATGACAACGCGCGATTCTGGCTGGCCGTCGTGGGCAGGTACCGTATGTCTTACCAATGATTTGCCATCGGCGGCAAAGTCAGTGATGATTATGTTTTTTAGTATGGGGAGTGGTTTTTTGTTTCTTGCCATTGAATTTAAATTTCTGCAAAGATACGAAAAATTATTCTAACTTCCAAATCTTTTTGGGGTATATCTTTTGAAAATGGAGTCTTTTTTCAAAGCTGTTGCGCGGCGGGTCGCTTCCATTCATTGGAAAGGTTGCTTCCGCCCATTGGAAAGGGCGTTTCCACTCATTGGAAGCATTGCTTCTGATGGTTAGAACGTGAAAGCCTGGCATTGACAAATGACAGTTATGACAGATGACAGTTTTTTGAAATTGGAAAAATAGGGAGTATAGTGTGTATTAGTATTATATATATCTATAGATATATATAATACTAATCTATAATTCTGCCGCAAGCTAAAATAACTGTCATCTGTCATTTGTCATTGTCGGCGCCATCCTGTCGGCTTGTTTTAACTTGTTTGATTTCTTGCGGTGAGTTGTTGTTTACGCGCACAATCCCAGAGGAATCCAACAAATCTGAAAAAGCATTGCAAAAATTAGTGAAAAGGTTTGGCAGTTACGATTTTTTTTGTTACCTTTGCCAATCAGTAATGGGGTGCCGGTTTTACGTGCAAAAGATTACATATTTCTAACTATATAAGTGAAAACATTTTAAACAGTATGACAAAGAAAAGAGTCTATCTCTTCGGCAACGGAAAGGCCGAAGGTAACGCTAAGATGCGTGAGGAACTTGGTGGTAAGGGTGCAAACCTTGCCGAGATGAACCTGATTGGGGTGCCCGTGCCTCCAGGATTCACCATCACCACCGACTGCTGCAACGAGTACTATGAGGTTGGCCAGCAGAAGATTATGGAAGTGCTCAACGAGGATGTGACCAACGCCGTGAAGCATATCGAGGAGTTGATGAACTCCAAGTTCGGCGACAGCGAGAACCCGCTGCTGGTTTCTGTTCGCTCGGGTGCCCGTGCTTCCATGCCTGGTATGATGGACACCATCCTGAACCTCGGTCTGAACGACGAGGTGGCTGAGGGAATGGTTCGCAAGACCAACAATCCTCACTTCGTATACGACTCATATCGCCGTTTCGTGCAGATGTACGGTGACGTGGTGCTCGAGATGAAGCCCGTCAACAAAGAGGACATCGACCCGTTTGAGGAAATTATCGAAGGCGTGAAGAAAGAGCAGGGCGTGGAGCTCGACAAGGATCTCTCCGTAGAGTCCCTGAAGAATCTGGTGAAGCTGTTCAAGGCTGCCATCAAGGAGCGCACCGGCAAGGACTTCCCCGACGATCCCATTGAGCAGCTCTGGGGTGCCATCTGCGCCGTGTTCCGTTCTTGGATGAACGACCGCGCCATCCTCTATCGTAAGATGGAAGGTATCCCCGATGAGTGGGGTACAGCCGTGAGCGTGATGGCCATGGTATTCGGTAACATGGGCGACACTTCCGCTACGGGTGTTTGCTTCAGCCGCGATGCCGGTAACGGTGAGAACATCTTCAACGGCGAGTATCTCGTAAATGCTCAGGGTGAAGACGTGGTGGCTGGTATCCGCACACCGCAGCAGATCACCAAGATCGGTTCTCAGCGCTGGGCTGAGCGTGCTGGAATCTCCGAGGAAGAGCGCGCCGCCAAGTATCCTTCAATGGAAGAGGCCATGCCTGAGATCTATGCTCAGCTGAACGGCATCCAGGAGAAGCTGGAGAACCACTATCACGACATGCAGGACATGGAGTTCACCGTTCAGGAAGGCAAGCTCTGGTTCCTCCAGACTCGTAACGGTAAGCGTACAGGTACCGCTATGGTGAAGATTGCCATCGACCTGCTTCATGAAGGACTTATCGACGAGAAGACTGCCATCATGCGCTGCGAGCCTCAGAAGCTCGACGAGCTGCTCCACCCGGTATTCGACAAGAAGGCCCTGCTGAACGCAAAGGTCATCACTCAGGGTCTGCCTGCATCTCCAGGTGCTGCCTGCGGACAGATTGTGTTCCACGCCGACGATGCCAAGGAATGGCACGAGGATGGCCACAAGGTGGTGATGGTTCGTATCGAGACCTCTCCCGAAGACCTCGCCGGTATGGCTGCCGCTGAAGGTATCCTGACCGCCCGTGGCGGTATGACCTCTCACGCTGCCGTGGTTGCACGTGGTATGGGTAAGTGCTGCGTATCTGGTGCCGGTGCCATCAATGTTGACTACAAGGCTAAGACCGTTGAAATCGACGGCGTTGTCTATAAGGAAGGCGACTACATCTCCCTGAACGGTTCTACCGGACAGGTTTATGCAGGCGAGGTTCCCACCAAGGCTGCCGAACTCTCTGGCGACTTCAAGGAGCTGATGGACCTCTGCGACAAGTACACCAAGCTGCAGGTTCGCACCAATGCCGATACGCCGCATGATGCACAGGTGGCCCGCCAGTTCGGTGCCAAGGGTATCGGTCTGACTCGTACCGAGCACATGTTCTTCGAGGACAAGAAGATCATCGCCATGCGCGAGATGATTCTCTCCGACAGCGTTGCCGGACGTGAGAAGGCTCTTGCCAAGCTGCTGCCTTACCAGAAGGCCGACTTCAAGGGTATTCTCGAGGCTATGGACGGTCTGCCCGTGAACATCCGTCTGCTCGATCCTCCTCTCCATGAGTTCGTTCCCCACGATCTCGCCGGACAGGAAATCATGGCTAAGGAAATGGGCGTTGACCTGGCTACCATCCAGCGTCGTGTGGATTCTCTCGCCGAGAACAACCCGATGCTTGGACACCGCGGTTGCCGTCTGGGTATCACCTTCCCCGAAATCACCGCCATGCAGACACGCGCCATCCTGAGCGCCGCCTGCGAGCTGAAGAAGGAAGGCAAGAACCCGATGCCGGAAATCATGGTTCCGCTGATCGGTTCTATCAACGAGCTGAAGCAGCAGAAGGAAGTCATCAAGTATGCCGCCAAGGAAGTGTTCATGGAGTATGGCATGGAGGTAGAGTTCGAGATCGGTACGATGATCGAGATTCCTCGTGCAGCCCTGACTGCCGACCTGATTGCTTCGGAGGCTCAGTACTTCTCATTCGGAACCAACGACCTCACGCAGATGACCTTCGGTTACTCTCGCGACGACATCGCTTCGTTCCTGCCCGTCTATCTCGACAAGAAGATTCTGAAGGTAGACCCGTTCCAGGTTCTCGACCAGAAGGGTGTGGGCCGTCTCATCAAGTTCGCCGTCAAGGAAGGTCGCGAGGTTCGTCCCGATCTCCGTTGTGGTATCTGGCCCAGCTCTGTGAAGTTCTGCGCCAAGATTGGCATGAACTACGCATCTTGCTCTCCGTTCCGTGTGCCTATCGCACGTCTGGCTGCCGCCCAGGCTGCTGTGGAGGAGTAAGTCTTCGAGTATTGAAATTCAAGACGGCGTATTTCGGAAGATGTGCGCCGTCTTTCTTTTGTTGCAGATAACAAGAAAGCCCGGCTTGATGACCGGGCTTTTCTTGTAAGTATGTTGCTTCTTTTAGAAGAAGATGCTGGAAATGATGTAGGCCACAACGGTGCTGATAGCCACGCTGATGAGTCCCGGAACCATGAACGAATGGTTGAGCACGTATTTACCGATCTTTGTGGTACCTGTGCGGTCAATGTTCACGGTGGCGATATCCGAAGGATAGTTCGGGATGAAGAAATATCCGTAAACGCAAGGCAAGGCGCCGAGCAGGATCCATCCTGGAATACCCAGTTTGTAGGCCACGGGCAGAAGAGCTACCACAACGGCTGCCTGGGAGTTGATGAGCACCGAGAAGATGAAGAACACGAGGGCAATGGCCCACGGATAGTTGTCCACCATTTCATCGAGCAATTCTTCCACCTCAGCCATGTGTGCGCCGAAGAAGGTGTTGGCCAGCCAAGCGATACCGTAGATGGCTACCACGGCCACCATACCCGACTGCCATACGTTGCCGGCAACGGCAGCCTTTGGCTTGGCGCCGCAGATGATGATCATCAGGGCAGCAGCCGAGATGAGGATGATCTGAATGACGAGGTACATGTGGATGGTTGCGGTGACCTTCTCTGTAACGCCAGCCATTACGATTCCGGCAGAGGCCAGATCTGAAGGACTGACGGTCTTGCCAGTGGGCAATGCTACGGCGGAAGCACCTTCGATGGCCTTCACGGTGTCAAAAGCAGGGAGGATGTTCTGGGCAAATGCCAGGATGACAATCAGAACGATGGCGGCCAGGAAGATATAGACAGCCCACTTTGACTTCTTGTCAATCTGCTTGTCGAGCGTCGTAGCCGTGTTGCCGTATACGAATGCATATTGAACGGGGTCCTTGATTTTCTCAAGGAATTCAGGATCCTTATCGAGGTCCAGACCGCGGTTGTATGACCAGGAGGCGGCGGCAATAATACCACAGAGACAGGCGGGAATCGTAACGGCAACAATCTGTGGAATACTGATGGAGAAGCCGTTAAGTCCTGAGATGGTGGAGAAAGCCACAACAGCAGCCGAGATAGGCGAGCAGACGATGGCCAGCATGGAAGCCACGGAGGCTACGGCCAACGGGCGTTCCGGTCGGATACCTTTCTTGATGGCCACATCGGTGACGATTGGCATCAGCGTGTACATTACGTGACCGGTTCCGCATACGACAGTCAGGAAGAAAGTGCTCAACGGAGCCAGGAAAGTGATGTGCTGAGGGTGCTTGCGCAGGATGCGTTCCACTATCTGGATCATCCAATCCATACCGCCTGATGCCTGGAGCACACCGGCACAAGTGACGGCGGCCACAATGATATAGATAACGTCGGTGGGGGGTGTGCCTGGTTTCAAACCGTGGTCAAAAACGAGGATGGCAAGTCCAAGACCGGCGATGGCTCCCAGCGCAAGGCTTCCGTACTTGGAACCCAGATAAAGTGCCAGGAGAACTACTAATAATTCTATAATGATAATCAACATAGTCAGTAAGGATTTAATAGATAATCATTGACAATGCATAAGCCACAAGGGTACTTACCGTGACGTGAATAAGTCCGGGCATCATGAACGAGTGGTTGAGCAGATACTTACCGATGACGGTGGTACCTGAGCGGTCAAAGTTCACGGTGGCGATATCCGACGGATAGTTGGGAATGAAGAAGTATCCGTAAACGCTGGGCAGAACGCCGAGCAGAACGGGTCCGGGGATTCCTAATGAGTAAGCCAGTGGCAACATAGAGACAACTACAGCGCCCTGTGAGTTGATAAGAACGGAAACGAGGAAGAAGACGAAGGCTATTGACCAGTTGTATTTGGCTACGATGTCGCCTAACATAGTCTGCATCTCGTCGGTATAATTGGAGAAGTAAGTATCGGCCAGCCATGCGATACCGAAGATAGCCACGACGGCTACCATACCCGACTGCCATACGGCTCCGCGGACGGCCTTTTGAGGAGAGGCCTTGCAGAAGAGAATCATAATGGCGGCGGCGGTAATCATCACAATCTGGATAATGACGTTCATCTTGAGTTTTACGGTAGAAACTTCTGTGATGCCGGGAATGACAGCCTTGGCTTTGGCCAAAGCGGCTGCGCTGGCTACGGTTCCGTCGGAGAAGGTGAAGTCAGGAGCATCCTTGATGGCCTTCACAGTGCTGTATTCAGGAAGAATATCCTGGAAGATAGCGAAAAGCACGATGATGATGAGGGCACCGAGGAACACGAAGACGGCATTCTTGGCGCTCTGAGGGATTTCCTTGTCGAGCGTAGTGGCCGAACCGCCATAGATGTATTCGCGCTGAGCTGGGTCCTGGATTCTCTTCTGGAACTCAGGATCTTTATCGAGATCGAGTCCGCGATGAAAGGAAGCGGTGGCGGCAGCCATCAGTCCGCAAAGACAAGCGGGGATGCTGACCATGAGCACCTGCGGGATGCTGATGTCGAAGCCGTTTGCATTCGAGATGGTGACGAAGGCCACTACGGCGGCAGCAATCGGAGAGCAGGTGATACCTACCTGTGAGGCAATGGAAGCGACACCGCAGGGACGTTCCGGGCGGATACCCTTCTTGATGGCAATGTCACAGATAATAGGCATCAGCGTGTAGACCACATGGCCGGTTCCTACAAGCACCGTCAGGAAGAAAGTGCAGAGAGGGGCCAGGAATGTGATGCGGTCAGGATGCTTGCGGAGCATCTTTTCTGCAATCTGAATCAGCCAGTCCATACCGCCTGATGCCTGCATGATGCCAGCACAGGTTACGGCGGCGATGATGATGTAGATTACATCCGTTGGTGGAGAACCTGGTTTCATGCCGAAACCAAATACGAGCAGGGCTAATCCGATACCGGAAATGGCACCCAATGCCAGACTTCCGTATCGGGATCCTACATAGAGCGCCAGTAGTACCACCAGCAACTCAATAATCATTAGAATCATAGAAATAAGTATTATAAGTTAGAGTTTGTAATGTATATTTTTTCTATTTCTCCGCAAATATAATAAAAATTTCCTTAAGTGGTTTCTGTTGGGATGTTTTTTTTTGATTTAGGTCAAAAATTATGGGCAATGGGGACGTTTTTACCCCAGACTTTTTTGCTTTAGTTGGATTGTTGTTATCTTTGCATCATAAAACAAGAGACATCTATCTCGGGTATTAAGTTAAATTAATTAAGGTTTTAAGATCGTTTCAGGTATAACACTTTTAAAGAGAAATATGTAATAAAGAGAGAATTTATAGGGAAAGAGGTAGATAAAAAAGTAAATTTTAGACATTTAATTGGTTAGGTAATACATTTTCGGCAGTGGTTGTAGCGATACAATTACTGCTTTTTTTGTTTTTTAAGACAGCCAATTGCACGGATTACGTTATTTTTTTGTAATTTTGCGCCCTATAAAAATAATAAGGTAGAAAACATATACTAAAAATAAAGAAAATGGCCAAGAAATTTGCCGAACATGACGGCCTTAACCTGCACGCAACCAACCAGCAGGTATTGGAGCAATGGAATGCCGAGGACGTATTCCATAAGAGCATCGAGGAACGTGAGGGATGTCCTCAGTTTGTATTCTATGAGGGACCTCCCTCGGCAAACGGCCATCCTGGCATTCACCATGTGCTGGCCCGCACCATCAAGGATACCTTCAACCGTTATAAGACGATGAAGGGCTATCAGGTTCACCGTAAGGCAGGATGGGACACCCATGGACTTCCCGTCGAGCTTGGCGTGGAAAAGGAATTGGGCATCACCAAAGCCGATATCGATAACAAGGACTCGGAGAAGTACATCTCTGTGGAGGACTACAACCGCAAGTGCCGTGAGAACGTCATGATGTATACGCAGGAATGGCGCGACCTGACGGAGAAGATGGGCTATTTCGTGGATCTTGACCATCCTTATATTACCTACGACAACAAGTATATCGAGACACTCTGGTGGTTGCTAAAGCAGTTCTATCAGAAAGGTCTGCTCTATAAGGGCTATACTATCCAGCCGTATTCACCCGGTGCCGGAACGGGTTTGTCGAGTCATGAGCTGAACCAGCCGGGCTGCTACCGTGATGTGAAGGACACCACCTGTACGGCTCAGTTCAAGATTGTGGATCCGCGTCCTGAAATGAAGGAGTGGGGCACACCTGTGTTTCTGGCCTGGACCACTACCCCCTGGACATTGCCTTCAAATACCGCGCTCTGCGTAGGTCCGAAGATTGACTATGTCTGCCTGCAGACGTTCAATCCCTATAACGGCGAGAAGATTTCGGCCGTGATGGCTGCTGCCTTGGTTGACAGCTACCTGAAGCCTGAGGGCGAGTTTGCCGAGATGGAATTCAAGCCCGGTGACAAAGTGGTTCCCTATCGTGTTGTCGGTCAGTATAAGGGTTCCGACCTCGTGGGCATGCACTATGAGCAGCTGATGCCTTGGGTGAAACCTTGCGAGAAAGTGGATGACAATGCCGCTCCTTTCGTGAAGAAGGCAGCCAAGGAACATCCTGAGCGTATCTTCTCCGTCGGAAATGATAAGTTCATTGAGATGGAGGAAGTGGCCTTCCGCGTGATCCCCGGTGACTATGTGACCACCGACGATGGTACGGGTATCGTGCATATTGCACCTACTTTCGGTGCCGATGACGCCAAGGTGGCCAAAGATGCAGGCATTCCCTCGCTCTTCCTCATTAACAAGGGCGGTGAAACACGCCCGATGGTTGACTTGCAGGGTAAGTATTACGTGATGGACGAGTTGGCCGAAGAGTTTGTGAAAGTCTGTGTGAACGTGGAGGCTTATGGCAAGCATGCCGGTGACTACGTGAAGAATGCCTATGCACCTGAGTTCAACAAGAACGGCAAGTACGACGAGCAGGGTGCCATGAAGGCTGAAGACCTCAATATCGTGCTCTGCATGGAGATGAAGCAGGAAGGCTCCGTCTATAAGATTGAGAAGCACGTGCACAACTATCCGCATTGCTGGCGTACCGACAAACCCGTGCTCTACTATCCGCTCGACTCTTGGTTCATCCGTTCCACGGCTTGCAAGGAGCGCATGGTGGAACTTAATAAGACCATCAACTGGAAACCTGAATCAACAGGTACGGGCCGATTCGGCAATTGGCTTGAGAATTTGAACGACTGGAACCTTTCGCGTTCTCGCTTCTGGGGTACTCCGCTGCCTATCTGGCGCAATAAGGACACCCGCGAGGAAATCTGCATCGGTTCGTTGGAAGAGCTTTATGCAGAGATTGAGAAGGCCGTGAATGCCGGGGTGATGAAGTCGAATCCTTTAGAGGAGAAAGGCTTCGTTCCTGGCGATATGAGTCAGGCGAACTATGACAGGATTGACCTGCACCGTCCGTATGTGGATGATATCGTTCTGGTGGGCGAAAGCGGAAAGCCTCTGGTTCGTGAGACCGACCTCATTGATGTGTGGTTCGATTCCGGTTCCATGCCTTATGCGCAAGTTCACTATCCGTTTGAGAACAAAGATGCCATTGACAAGGGACTTGCTTTCCCATGCGATTTCATCAACGAAGGAGTTGATCAGACTCGTGGATGGTTCTTCACACTGCATGCTATTGCCACGATGATCTTCGATTCCGTAGCCTTCAAGAATGTGATTTCAAGCGGTCTGGTGCTCGATGCAAAGGGTATCAAGATGTCGAAGCATATCGGTAATGTGGTGAATCCTTTCTCTGAGATTGAGAAGAACGGTGCTGATGCCGTTCGCTTCTATATGCTCACCAATACTCAGCCATGGGACAACCTGAAGTATGATCCGAAGGGCGTTGAGGAAATCCGCCGCAAGTTCTTCGGTACCTTATATAATACGTATAGCTTCTTTGCCCTCTATGCCAACGTAGATGGTTTTGATACGGAATTGCCACAGGTGCCTTTCGCCGAGCGTCCTGAGATTGACAGATGGATTCTCTCATCGCTCAATACGCTTGTCAAGAACGTAGATGAGGCTTTGGCTGACTTTGAGCCAACGAAGGCTGGCCGTTACATTGACACCTTTGTCAGCGATGACCTATCCAACTGGTATGTACGTCTGAACCGTAAGCGTTTCTGGGGTAAGGAGATGTCTGCCGACAAACTTTCGGCCTATCAGACGCTCTATACTTGCCTGCTGACGGTTTCAAAACTGCTGGCTCCCTTCTCTCCGTTCTATGCCGATGAACTTTATCGCGACTTGACGGGTAGCAACACTTCTGTTCATCTTGTAAGTTTCCCCGAGGCAGATGCCAATGCTGTTGACACCGATCTTGAAGCCCGTATGGAGATGGCTCAGAAGATTACCTCTATGGTTCTTGCTCTTCGCCGTAAGGTGAACATCAAGGTTCGTCAACCTCTGCAGAAGATTATGATTCCTGCCGTTGACGCCGAGCAACAGAAGCATATCGAGGCCGTGAAAGACCTGATTATGAACGAAGTGAATGTAAAGGAACTCACGTTTGTGGAAGGTCAGGGCATTCTGGTGAAGAAGGTGAAGTGCAACTTCCGTACAATGGGTAAGAAGTTCGGAAAGTTGATGAAGGGCATTGCCGCCCAGATGACTATGCTTTCTCAGGAGCAGATAGCTCAACTTGAAAACGAAGGAAGCCTGAAGCTGGAAGTTGAAGGACAGGAAGCCGTAGTGGATGCTGCCGATGTGGAGATTATCAGCGAGGATATTCCCGGATGGCTCGTTTCCAATGAAGGCAACCTCACCGTGGCACTTGAAGTTCAGTTGAGCGACGAACTCCTCAAGGAAGGTATGGCCCGTGAACTCATCAACCGCATTCAGAATATCCGTAAGGACAGCGGTTTCGAGATTACCGACCGTATTAAGGTTACCATTGCTCCGAATGAGCAGACGGATGCCGCTATCGCCGACTATGCCGAGTACATCAAGACGCAGGTATTGGCCGATAGCATTGAGGTGGCCTATAATGATGGTCAGGAAATTGATTTTGACGATTTTAGTATTAATATTAAGGTGGTGAAGTCATAAATTGACTTTGCCTCCTTATAACCCTAAACCTATAATTAATATGGCAGAAAAGACACGCTACAGCGACGAAGAACTCCAGGAGTTCAAGGAAATCATCGATGAAAAGATGGCAGTTGCAAAGCACGACTACCAGCAGATGATGCGCACACTGATGAATGCTGATGGTAATGATGTGGATGACACTTCACCCACCTATAAGGTGCTGGAAGAGGGTAGTGCCACGCAGACTAAGGAAGAACTGATGACGCAGGCCGCTCGTTTGCAGAAGTTTATTCAGGGACTCGAGGCTGCCCTTGTACGCATCCAGAACAAAACTTACGGCATAGACCGTATTACAGGCGAGCTGATACCAAAGGAAAGGCTTCGTGCCGTACCTCATGCTACGCTGAGTGTTCAAAGCAAAATGAATGGCAAACACTAAGAAATCACGCGGTCTTATTGCCGCTATCCTCATTCTGGCATTATTGGTCATTGATCAGGTCATCAAGATTTGGGTCAAGACCAATATGCCGCTTTATGACACCATAGAGATTACCTCGTGGTTCAAAATCCATTATATTGAGAATAATGGAATGGCTTTCGGTATGACCTTTGTCAACAAGTTGGTACTCAGTCTGTTCCGAATAGCCGCTATAGCATTGCTTTGCTATTATATTTCGCTGCTTGTGCGTCGAGGATGCCGTTTGGGCTATCTGATATGTGTGGCTGTTGTCACTGCGGGTGCTGCAGGAAATATCTTTGACTCTATGTTTTACGGGCTCATATTCAGCGGGTCATCACCTTACTATGTAAGTTATTTCGTACCTTTTGGAGACGGCTATGCTCCATTCTTGATGGGCAAGGTCGTCGATATGTTCTATTTCCCGCTTATAGAGAGTACTTTTCCGGATTGGCTTCCTATTTGGGGCGGCGAGGATTATATATTCTTCTCTCCGGTCTTCAACTTTGCTGACGCCTGCGTGTCGGTAGGAGTGGTAGCCGTCCTCATCTTCTATCAGAAAGAGTTGACGGAACTTTTCAAAGATGAAAAACCTAAGGAGGAGTCGGTTCCTGCTGAAAATGATTTAAACGAGTAACACCATGCACCGCTTTTTTCATTTCTCTTTTCTATTGGCTATTGCCTTCATCGTTGCCTCTGGTTTTTGCAGCTGTGGTGATTCCATACCCAGCGAGTATCTCCAACCTAAAGAACTGGAGGAGGTGCTTTATGATTATCATGTGGCCCTTGGAATGCTTTATGGTGATATGCTGAATGATGAAAACAGGGCTTATAATGAGCGTTTGTATAAGTTGGCAGTCCTGAAGAAGCATAACGTAAGTGAGGAGAAATTTGAAAAGTCAATGGTCTATTACATGCGCCATGCTGAAGATCTGCAGAAGGTCTATAAATCGCTTTCCGAACGAGTGAGGGCCGAGGCCGCACAGGTGGGTGCAAGTATGAGTGCTATGAATGCCCGTGTCGTACAAGGAGATACGGCTAACGTATGGCCTCTTGAACCTGGTCTTGTTCTTATGCAACGTAAGCCGAATAATGTAATGTCATTTGTTATAAAGGCGGATACAGCCTATCACAAAGGTGACCGTTTCAATCTTGGATTTGATACGCAATTCCTCTATCAGGAAGGCTTTAAGGATGGTATTGCCATGCTTGCCGTTCAGTATAAGAATGACAGTGTAGCGACACGTACCACCCATTTCTCCTCCAACAGCCGGTATAACCTTGAAGTTACTGACAACGATAATTTGGGCGTGAAGGAAATACGCGGTTTCTTCTATCTGAACAAAGAACAAAACGCGCAGACCACCACTACACTTAAGCTGCTTTTCATTAACCGTATCCAACTCTTGCGTATGCGTATTCATGAAGCTAAGCAGGCTGTAAAAAGTACTCCAGACAGCATTGGAAGGAATTCAGCACAGGACGACCGTGAAAACAAGCCCCGCCATATGAATAGGATAAATGCTGCCCCGGATGGCTCTGGTGCTCCTGTAGAAAAATTGGAAAGGTAACTGTGATGGTAAAGAGTATTAGAAAGGTGGCAGCTCATGAAGTCCATGTAGATGGTGATGTGTTGGTTCAGGCCGTAGTTGAGTTGCAGGAAGGAAATGTCGTAAATTACTATACTTTTTCTGGCGAGCTCCCTCTTACCGAATGGCTTGGAGGAATTATCGAAATTCGCGGTTCCAAAGCGTATTGGAACGGTAGGATACTTGAATAAAACCTTCTCTATTAGACCACTTACATCTAATTCATTGGTACTATTTTGCTCTATATTGTTGATATAGAGTCATATTTACTTTTTTTAACAAGGGCTTTTTCCTAAAGTATAAAACACTGTCAAAATAGTATCATTGTTTTGTTTGTTTAATTCGTATCTTTGCAGAAGATTAAGAATAACTAAATCTATATTGCCTGAATGAGACGTTTAGTATTGTTTTGTTTGAGTCTGATTGTATATGTTACCTTAGGTGCTCAGATTCGCGGTAATTCGGTTACGGTAACGGTTACACCCGACCATAAGGATTGGAATTATCGGGTAGGGGAGCAGTGTGGATTCATCGTGAACGTGTTGCGCTCGGGAACACTTATAGATAATGTGAAAGTTGACTATGAGGCTGGTCCTGAAATGTACCCTGAAGTGAAGAAAAAAGGCGTTGTGTTGAAAGACGGCACACTGACGCTGAAGGGTAAGATGGAGAAACCGGGTTTCTATCGTGTCGATGTAAAAGCCTACGTGGATGGTAAGGAGTATAAAGGAGCCTGTAGCGCGGCTTTTTCACCAGAGAAGTTACAACCTACCACTGTTATGCCAAAGGACTTTGAGGAGTTCTGGCAGAACACTCTCAAGAATGCTCGTAAGGTTGACTTGAACCCCACAAAACGTCTTTTACCTGAGCGTTGTACCAAGGATGTGAACGTATATGAAGTGTCTTTCCAGAACATGCAGCAGAACTATCGTACATATGGCATTCTTTGTGTTCCTGTGAAGGAAGGGAGATATCCTGCTTTGTTGAGAGTGCCTGGTGCAGGCGTGCGTCCCTATGGTGGTGATGTCTATACTGCCTCTCAAGGTGCCGTCACCTTGGAGATCGGCATTCACGGAGTGCCTGTGACGATGGAGCAGAAGGTCTATGACGATATGTTCAATGGTGCCCTGATGGGGTATTGGGAATTCAATATGGACGACCGTGACAAAAACTATTATAAGCGAGTGATAATCGGTTGCATCCGTGCTCTCGACTACATCGCTGAATATACTCCATGGAATGGTAAGGAAATGGGCGTATCCGGCTCTAGCCAGGGAGGTTTCCTCACGCTTGCTACAGCCGCACTCGACAAGCGTATCACTTACTATGCTCCGGTGCATGCCGCTCTTTGCGATCATACTGCTTCTTTGCAAGGCGTCGCATGTGGATGGCCACATTATTTCTATTGGAATAAAGGTAAAGGTCAGGAAAAACAGATTGAGGTGTCCCGCTATTACGACGGTGTGAACTTTGCTCGTCTCATAACGGATCAGCAAACAGGCTGGTTCTCGTTTGGCTATAATGATGACGTTGTGCCTCCCACAACTGCATGGGCAACTTATAACACCGTAAAGGGTCCCAAGACTATCAAACCCTATCAGGCTACCTGGCATTTTTGGTTTCAAGAGCAATGGGATGAGTGGGAAGAGTGGATGCTGAAGCAGATGCATTTGAGATAAAGGAAGAAAGATAAAAGTATTAATAGCATATGAAAAAGATTTTGGTAATGGTTTTGGTTGCAACGACGATAGTTGCTTGTGCCACGAAGAATGCTGAGCCCCAGAAGGCAGCAGCCCAGCAGTTGTTAGAACGCCTGGACTCTCTCCAGCAGAAGGGAATCATGTATGGACATCAGGATGATCCGATGTATGGACTTACATGGGAATATGACAAAGACTCCAGCGATGTGAAGAACGTTTGTGGCAGTTATCCAGCCATCATGGGCTTTGATCTTGGTGGTATCGAGATGGGTGACAAGAAAAATTTGGACAGTGTTCCTTTCACCCGTATGACTGAAGAGATTCAGAATCATTACCGTCGTGGAGGTATCATAACCCTGAGTTGGCATCCGCGTAATCCTGTCACAACGATTGAAGGCGGTGGATGGGCAGGACAGAAATTCCCCGAGGGTACTGCTTGGGATGTGACTGACTCTGCCGTAGTGAAGAAAATCTTGCCCGGAGGTGAGTTCCACGAGAAGTTCGAAGGGTGGATGCAACGTGTATCCGACTTCCTTTCCACATTGAAAGATGACAACGGCCAGAAGATTCCTGTTATCTTCCGTCCTTGGCATGAGAATTCCGGTTCCTGGTTCTGGTGGGGTGAAAAACTCTGTACGGTGGAAGAGTATAAGGCATTATGGAATATGCTGCAAGATAAATTGAAGGCCGATGGCTATGACAACCTCGTGTGGTCTTACTCACCCGGTTGCCAGGATAATCTGACGGCAGAACGTCTGCTTGAGCGTTACCCGGGCGACGACCGTGTAGACATGCTCGGACTCGATGGCTATCAGTGGAAGCCAGAGGAGAAAGATGCCTTTATTAATTGTACAAAGCAGAATCTGCAGGTGCTCTGTGAAGTTGCAAAGGTGCACAACCTGATTCCAGCCTTGACGGAGACAGGTATGAAGAACATGACAGAGCCTACATGGTGGACGTCAACACTTTTACCAGCCGTGAAGGATTTCCCCATTAGTTATCTGCTCACATGGCGTAACTATAAGGAAGAGTGGTTCGGACCTTCCACCTCGAAGCCAGATGCCAAATATTTCGTTGACTTTTATAAGGACGAGAAAACATTATTCCTAGACGATATAAAATAAATTGACATGAGTGATTTTAATGCAAAAGTGGCAGCCCTGCGTGCACACCATGAGGAGCTGCTGACTAAGAAAAACGAACCACTGGAATGGGGGAACGGTATCTATACAAAGTATGCCAACCCTATTCTCACCGCTGAGCATACGCCGCTGGAATGGCGCTATGACTTCAACGAGAAAGACAATCCTTATCTGATGCAGCGCATCATGATGAATGCAACGCTGAATTCCGGCGCCATCAAGTGGCAGGGCAAATACTTGCTTGTCGTGCGCGTTGAAGGTGCTGACCGCAAGAGTTTCTTTGCCGTGGCGGAGAGTCCCAACGGAATCGATAACTTCCGCTTCTGGGATGAACCGATTACGATGCCTGATGATGTGATTCCAGCAACCAACATCTACGACATGCGACTGACAGCCCATGAAGACGGGTGGATTTACGGTATCTTCTGTGCGGAGCGACATGATGACAGCCAGCCTGGTGATCTTAGTGCAGCCACGGCTACCGCAGCCATAGCACGCACGAAGGATTTTGTTAACTGGGAACGTCTGCCGGATTTGAAGACGAAGAGCCAGCAGCGCAATGTAGTGCTTCATCCAGAATTCGTCGATGGAAAGTATGCCCTCTATACCCGCCCTCAGGATGGATTCATCGATACGGGTAGCGGCGGCGGCATTGGCTGGGCGCTTGTTGATGACATTACCAACGCCGAAGTGAAAGAAGAGAAGATTATCAACGCCCGCCACTATCACACCATTATGGAGGTTAAGAACGGCGAGGGCCCGCATCCTATAAAGACTCCCAAGGGCTGGCTCCATCTGGCTCATGGCGTTCGTGGATGTGCCTCAGGCCTGCGCTATGTGCTGTATATGTACATGACAGCACTCGATGATCCTACACGGGTGATAGCACAGCCGGGCGGCTATTTCCTCGTCCCAGAGGGATGGGAGTATATCGGTGATGTGATGAATGTGGCTTTTGCCAATGGATGGATTGCAGACAAAGATGGCCGGGTATTGATTTACTATGCCTCTTCCGATACGCGCATGCATGTGGCAGTCTCCACCATCGACAAACTCATCGACTACTGTATGAATACGCCAGAGGACGGCTTCACCACTTCGGCTTCTGTAGAAACCATCAAGGCTTTGGTACGCAAGAATAAGAACCAGTAATTCAAAATATTATTTGTATTTTTGCGTTATAATAAAGTTAAGTTTATCAAGCCTTGAAATCTCAGTAAAATATAAAAGTAATTTATGGCAAGTTTAAAAGAGAAAATCGGCTATGCGCTCGGTGATGCGGCTGCCGGTGGTATTACTTGGAAGGTGATGTCGATTGCTTTCCCGCTATTCTTCACCAACGTCTTCGGATTGACAGTGGCTGACACGGCTACGCTGATGCTCATAGCGCGTATGTTTGATGTGGTTACCGACCCGCTGATGGGTTCTTTGGCTGACCGCACCCAGAGTCGTTGGGGTACCTATCGGCCTTGGCTTATCTTCGGAGCCGTGCCCTTGGGCGTGATTTTTGCCCTGCTGCTCTATACGCCCGACTTTGGTTCCGTTGGTAAGCGAATCTACGCCTACACGCTTTACCTTCTCATGATGGCTTGCTATACTGCGGTCAATGTGCCTTACGGTTCGTTGCTTGGCGTGATGACTGAAGATGACAATGAGAAGAACCAGTTTTCTTCGTTCCGAATGGTAGGCGCCTATGCCATGGGTTTCATTACCTTGCTTTCGTTCCCATATCTGCAAAAGATGGTTGGTGGAACGCCTGCCCATCAGTATGCTGTGCTGGGTGCTTGTCTCGGTGGTTTGGCAACGATCATGACGCTGGCTTGCGGCTTGCTCACGAAAGAACGTCTGAAGCCCGTCCGTGCCGAGAAGTTTTCCTTCAAGCCCTTTGCCGACCTGTTTAAGAACAAACCTTGGATTTACCTGACGCTCATAGGTATCTGTACGAACTTCTTCAACGGCTTCCGCTATGCCGTGGCCGGCTATCTGATGGAGTACTGCCTGCATGGTGATGTCACGGTTTCAGGTCTGATTATCAACTATACGGTATTCATGACATTCGGCGAGGTGACCTGCATGATTTTCGGCGGTCTGTCTCCGAAGTTCACCCAGTGGATGGGCAGCAAGAAGAAAGCCTTTATCGTGGCAGGTATCATCTGTATGGTGTTCTCCATTGCATTCTTCTTCGTGCCGATGGATCCTGCTTATATCTGGGTGCTTGTCGCCTTGGTAGTACTCACTTCGGTGGGCGTGGGCCTCTATTCTCCGCTTTTGTGGTCAATGTATGCCGATGTGGCTGACTATGCCACGGAGAAGAACGGAACTTCATCCACTGGCCTTATTTTCTCTTCAGGTACGATGGCCCAGAAGTTCGGAACGGCAATCTCAGGTTCGCTCGTGGCATTGCTGCTTGGTTTTGCCGGATTCTATTCCGGAACTGATGCCAACGGGCAGACGGTGGTCAACATCACCAATATGGAGGCTGTCCGTGAAATGACCTGGGCTTTGTTCTCCATTTTCCCGGCAGTCATCATCGTTATTATGATCTGGTTGCTTTACAAGTATCCGATTAAGAAGTAAATAACCTAAATAAGTCCCCTCCCTGGAGGGGCTTTTTTATCATTTATGAAAGAAGAAGTTAAAACGCTGAAAGCGGAAGTCAGGGATGTCTTGGAAAACAATATCCTGAATTTCTGGCTTGACAAGATGGTTGATGAGGAGAACGGCGGTTTCTACGGACAGATGACCGGCGAGGGTGAGATTGTGAAAACGGCCGACAAGGGCGGCATCTTGAATGCCCGTATCCTATGGTCTTTCTCTGCTGCCTATCGGGTGCTTCATAAGCAGGAATATCTGGAGGCCGCCACTCGTGCCAAAGGCTATATCATCGACCATTTCATCGATAAGGAATATGGCGGCACTTACTGGAGCCTTGACTATAAAGGCCGGCCGAAAGACACGAAGAAGCAGTTCTATGCCATTGGCTTCACCATCTACGGGCTTTCGGAATATGCCCGTGCCACAGGTGACCGCGAGGCTCTTGACTATGCCATGGAACTCTATGAATGCATAGAGGAACATTCGCTCGACCGTGAATACAACGGCTACATCGAAGCCTGCACCCGCGAATGGGGGGAGATAGCCGATATGCGTCTTTCGGAACTGGATGCCAACTACCCCAAATCGCAGAACACCCATTTGCACATCATCGAACCCTACACCAATCTGTTCCGTTGTATAAAAGAACTCAAGGCCGCGGAAAGTTGCGACTATGTGCCCGCCATCGGTTCGGTTCTTCCCATCGGTGTCACCGTTCCTGATGATTTTGTGGTCAGGCTCGAATCCTCCCTCCGCAACCTCATTACGATTTTCACCGATAAGATTCTGAATCCCGAAACGCATCATCTGGATCTTTTCTTTGATATGGATTGGACACGTGAGGCCGGCCGGTTGGAGAGTTATGGACATGATATAGAATGCTCGTGGCTGATGCACGAGGCAGCACTAGTGTTGGGTGACGAGACGGTTCTCAGGAAGGTGGAGACGGTAGTGCAGATGGTGGCAAAGGCTTCCGAAAAAGGTCTCAACGAAGACGGCTCAATGGTCCATGAGGCCAATCTGGATACAGGTTATGTAGATACTGACCGCCACTGGTGGGTGCAAGCCGAGAATGTGGTGGGATGGATTAATATCTGGCAGTATTTCGGTGATGAGTCAGCCTTGCAAAAGGCCCTCCGCGGCTGGCAGTATATTAAGGACAACCTTATCGACCGTGAAGGCGGCGAGTGGTGGTGGAGCCGTGATCCCGAACGGAACATCAACCGCAAAGACGATAAGGCCGGCTTCTGGAAATGTCCTTATCATAACAGCCGGATGTGTCTGGAATTGATGGAGCGCGATTTCTAAACAACAAATGGAAACGATGCTTCCACTTGTTGGAAACACCGTTTCTATTGGTTGGAAGTATTACTTCTAATGGTTAAAAGTATTATTTCTAATGGTTAGAAGTATTACTTTTGTTGCTGAAAACAAATACTGTTTTAATGGCCGTCAACGCTTGGGTTAGCGCTGGCGGTCATTTAGGTTCTTGATGTTATAGATCTTAAACCAGGCACTCTTGGGGTCGCTACGATAGACGGAAGCCATCGGAACATAGAAAATGCCTTGTCGTTGCGTGGCCTTTCCGAAAGAGCTCTTCTTGATTTTTACAGGTTTTCCGGCACGAATGATGACCGTCATGAGCGAATGGCAGTTGTTGAAGGCATCGCCGTCTATCTCCTCAACGCTGCTTGGGATGTCAATCATGGCCAAAGAGCTGCAACCGTTGAAAGCATCGGAATTGATGTCCTTGACAGAGTAGGGGATTTCAATCTCGGGAAGCGCCGAACAATTCTTGAACGCCTTTGAAGGAATTGATTTAATACCGTTGGGTATATTAACGATTCTCAGGTTGTTACAGTTCTCAAACACACTGCTGCCCAAAGAGCGAACGCTGTTAGGGATGAAGATGCTGTCGAGACTTGCACACCCCTTGAAGGCATCGTGGTCAATACCCTTGATAGAGTTGGTGATGTTCACGTCCTTCAAGCTGGTGCATCCTTCGAAGATGCTGTTGGCGATGTTGTCCATGCTGGTGGTGAAGGAGAAACTGCGGAGTGATGTGCAGTTCTTGAAAGCCACCCATCCGATAGCCTTCACACTGTTGGGAATATCAATCTCCTCGAGTGAAGAACAGTCTTGGAAACAGGAGTAGCCGATCTTCTCAAGGCCTACGGGGAGATTTACATTCTTCAGACTTGAGCAGCCCAGGAAAAGATTGTAGGGGAGCGAGGTGACACCTGTAGGAATCGTGATTTCCTCAAGGGCGGTACACTTCTTGAAGGCACCTTGTTCGATGCTGGTGATGCCATCGGGCAGATTGATAACCTTCAGGTTGCTGCATCCTGCAAAGGTGCTGCTCTCTATTTTCCTGATGGAAGCAGGAATGGTGATTTCCTCGATGCTTGTGCAGTCTTCAAAAGCACTTGAGCCAATTTCCGTGATGCCGTTTGGAAGGGTGATGGCCGTCACCGAGGAACAACCCTTGAACGCCCCGCCATCGATTTCCTCCACGAAATAGACCACGCTGTCAACGGTTATTTTCTCGGGAATGACAATCTCGCCATTGTAAATGCCCTTGCCGGCGATCACTTTGGCCTCTTGCTTTTTGGCGTCGAGCTTGTAGTTGATACCGTCCACGTTGGTAGTGGGCGATTTTTTCAGAATGTCACCAACTGGCTGTAGTGAACTGGCCGAAATGTTAGTTGTTGAGGCTAATGCGAAAGCGAACAACACGGTTTTTAAAGACTTCAGTTTCATTTTGCTATTCTTTAGGTTTTTGTTTCTGTTTGCAAATATAATCAATTTTGCGAAAAGTCATAGAATAAATCAAAGAAACTTGCAAACATTTGCAAAATATTTACTAACTTTGCACC
Organism: uncultured Prevotellaceae bacterium; assembly: GCA_900316985.1. Lineage (GTDB taxonomy): Bacteria > Bacteroidota > Bacteroidia > Bacteroidales > Bacteroidaceae > Prevotella. The sequence continues at coordinate 21,412 of ONFE01000020.1, read as the reverse complement.
GCTTTTAGTTTTTACTGCTTGAGACAAGCGGACAAATCATAACAATTACACATATATATGTATTTCACTTTGTTAATTACCGTCATCTTGACGGCTGTAGTATTGGTAGTCGGGGCTTACGTGATTGCTAAGCTTATCGGCCCCCGTTCCTACAACAAGCTGAAAGGTGAACCATTCGAGTGCGGTATTCCCACCCGAGGTTCTTCATGGCTGCCTGTTTCGATAGGATACTACCTGTTTGCTATCCTTTTCCTCATGTTCGATGTGGAGACACTTTTCCTCTATCCTTGGGCAGTGGTGGTTAAGGAGTTTGGAACGATGGCTCTTGTGAGCATTGGTTTCTTCCTGTTAGTACTTGTATTTGGCCTGGCATACGCCTGGCGGAAAGGAGCGTTGGAATGGAAGTAAGAAAACCGATAATCAAGGCTTTGCCCTACGAGGAGTTCAAGGACAACGAATCGTTGGAGAAGATTGTTGACGAGCTCCATGAGGGCGGCGTCAATGTGGTGATGGGTTCCCTTGATCAGATGATCAACTGGGGACGTTCCAACTCTCTGTGGTCGCTCACTTTCGCTACTTCGTGTTGCGGCATCGAGTTCATGGCCTGCGGATGTGCACGCTATGACTTCTCGCGCTTCGGCTTCGAGGTGACGCGCAACTCTCCGCGACAGGCCGACCTCATCATGTGTGCCGGCACGATTACCCACAAGATGGCTCCGGCGCTGAAGCGACTCTACGACGAGATGGCCGAGCCCAAGTATGTGGTGGCCGTGGGCGGATGCGCCATCAGCGGCGGCCCGTTCAAGTCGAGCTATCATGTGGTGCAGGGCATCGAGGAGATTGTCCCTGTGGATGTGTTCATTCCCGGTTGTCCTCCGCGACCCGAGGCTATTCTCTATGGCATGATGCAGTTGCAGCGCAAGGTGAAGATCGAGAAGTTCTTCGGCGGCTCCAACCACAAGCAGACCAAGGAGGAAGCCAAGTTGGGCGTATCGAACGAGGAGCTGATCTATGGCCGTGGCGGCAAGAAGCCCATCGTGGTGACCGACGTGCCCGAGGAGGCTATTGCCGAGATGAAGGCCAGTCAGATTAGTAGTCCTAGTATTCCTAGTGAAACTAGTGAACCTAGTGTTCTTAATCAAGAAGGAAAGGAGGCCGCACAATGAAACTTGAACATTTAGTATTTGATTTCGATAAGTTTGCCGCCGAGATGGCAAACCTGAAGGAGAAGAAGCACTTCGACTATCTGGTGACCATCGTGGGCGAGGACTTCGGCGAGGAAGGTCTGGGGTGCGTGTATATCCTGGAGAATACCGAGAGCCACGAGCGCTGCTCGGTGAAGCTGATTGCACGCTCACAGGTGTGTGGCGACGGCAATGCCATGAACGGCACGGGCGATACCGACGGCCAGACCATGTACTACATTCCCACGGTGAGCAACCTGTGGAAGGTAGCCGACCTGCTGGAGCGCGAGGTGTTCGACTTCCTGGGCATCGTGTTCCTGGGGCATAAGGACATGCGCCGCCTGTTCCTCCGCAACGATTTCCAGGGATGGCCCCTGCGCAAGAACTTCAAGGCTTCAGGCAAATATACGCTTGAGGACGACGTGGAGCCAGACTACGGACTGGAGTATTATATCGACGACCGCGGCGTGCTTCAGTCGAAGCAGAACCGCCTGTTCGGTCCTGACGACTATGTGATCAACATCGGTCCTCAGCACCCCAGTACCCACGGTGTGCTCCGTTTGCAGACGGTGGTCGACGGCGAGATCGTGAAGCGCGTGTATCCGCATCTGGGCTATATCCACCGTGGTATTGAGAAGATGTGGGAATCTATGACTTATCCTCAGACCTTGGCTTTAACCGACCGTCTTAACTACCTCTGTGCCATGCAGCAACGCCACGCACTGGTAGGCGTGATTGAAGAAGCCATGGGCGTGGAACTTACAGACCGTATTCACGTCATTCGTACCATTATGGACGAGTTGCAGCGTCTGGACAGCCACTTGCTGTTCACTTCATGCTGTGCTCAGGACCTGGGTGCGCTGACCGCTTTCCTCTATGGAATGCGCGACCGTGAGCACGTGCTGAACGTGATGGAGGAAACCACCGGCGGCCGACTCATCCAGAACTATTATAGAATAGGTGGACTGCAGGACGACATCGACCCCAACTTCGTGAAGAACTGCAAGGACCTGGTGAAGTATCTGCGTCCGATGATTCAGGAGTATATGGACGTCTTTGGCGATAACATCATTACGCACAACCGTCTGGAGCAGGTAGGCCCGATGAGTCTTGAGGACTGCATCAACTACGGTGTGACCGGTCCTGCCGGACGTGCTGCCGGATGGAAGAACGATGTGCGCAAGAACCATCCATACGATTGCTACGATAAAGTGGAGTGGGAGCAGGTTACTGCTGACTCTTGCGACTCTATGGGCCGCTATATGGTTCACATCAACGAGATGTACCAGAGCCTCAATATCATCGAACAACTCATCGACAATATTCCTGAGGGTGACTTCTACGTGAAGCAGAAGCCTATCATCAAGGTGCCCGAGGGCCAGTGGTACTACTCCGTGGAGGGTGCTGCCGGAGAGTTCGGTGTCTATCTCGATTCTAAGGGCGACAAGAGTCCTTACCGCATGAAGATGCGCCCTATGGGCCTCTCGCTCGTCGGTGCGCTTGACCCCATGCTGCGCGGCCAGAAGATTGCCGACCTCGTTACTACGGGTGCTGCCATCGATATCGTAATTCCTGACATTGACAGATAAAGGTATGGAACATATATTTGATTTTTCTATCGTTACGAAATGGTTCGACGAGTTGCTGAGAGTCACCCTGGGTCTCAACAGCTTCTGGACCATTCTGATTGAGTGTGTGCTGGTAGGCCTGCTGATACTGACAGCCTATGCGGTCATAGCTATGGTGCTTATTTTCATGGAGCGTAAGGTTTGCGCCTACTTCCAGTGCCGTATCGGCCCGGTTCGTGTAGGCCCCTGGGGACTGCTTCAGGTGGTGGCCGACGTACTGAAGATGCTCATCAAGGAGATTTTCTTTGTTGACAAGGCCGACAAACTGCTCTATGCCATTGCGCCTTTCCTTGTGATTATCGGTTCGGTGGGTGCTTTCTGCTTCCTGCCCTGGAACCGTAGTGCTGAGATTCTCGATTTCAACGTGGGTATCTTCCTGCTGACAGCTATCTCTTCGATAGGCGTCGTGGGAATCTTCCTCGCTGGTTGGGCTTCCAACAATAAGTATTCCGTGGTTTCGGCCATGCGTGCCGCCGTGCAGATGATTTCCTATGAGATGTCGCTCTGCCTCTGCCTGATTACCGCTGTCATCCTGACAGGTACGATGCAGGTGAGCGGTATCGTGGAGAGTCAGGCCGGTCCTTGGGGATGGCTCATCGTTCGCGGCCATATTCCCGCCATCATTGCCTTCGTGGTGTTTATCATCGCCGGTAATGCCGAGGCCAACCGTGGCCCGTTCGATATGGCTGAGGCCGAGAGTGAGCTGACCGCTGGTCACCACACGGAGTATAGCGGTATGGGCTTCGGTTACTTCTATCTGGCAGAGTTCCTCAACATGTTCATCATTGCTGGCATTGCCGCTATGGTGTTCTTTGGCGGATGGGCTCCCGCTCAGATAGGCGTTGAGGGCTTTGATACCGTGATGCAATACATTCCCGGTATCGTATGGTTTATGGGCAAGGCTTTCTTCATCGTTTGGCTGATGATGTGGATCAAGTGGACATTCCCACGTCTGCGTATTGACCAGATCCTGAAGTTAGAGTGGAAGTACCTCATGCCGCTGGCCCTGCTCAACCTGGTGCTGATGACAATTGTTGTGGCCTTTGGCCTTCATTGGTAATAGCTAGTAAACTAGGAATACTAGATAACTAGAAAAAGTATAATAGAAATGGAAGATAAAAATAAGACATATTTCAGCGAACTCGGACACGCCCTGAAGACTTTGGCTGTAGGTATGAAGACCACCATCAAGGAGTATGGCAAGGACTACTGGACCAACAAGTCAACAGAGCAATATCCCGAGAACCGCAAGACCACACTCCATGTGTCTGCCCGTCATCGCGGACGCCTCGTGTTCAAGCGCAACGAGGACGGCAGCTATAAGTGTACGGCTTGCACGCTTTGCGAGAAGTCATGCCCTAACGGCACGATTAAGATTGTCTCGCACATGGCCGAAGATCCCGAAACAGGACGCAAGAAGAAGGTGCTCGACGATTACCGTTACGACCTTGGCGACTGCATGTTCTGCCAGCTCTGCACCAATGCCTGCAACTTCGATGCCATTGAGTTTACCAACGATTTTGAGAATGCCGTCTTTGACCGCAACCAACTGGTGCTCCATCTCGACAAGGAGGTCTATCAGGGAGGTTCCCTGCCCAATCTTCTCGATGGCGGTGCTGAATGGCAGGTCGGCAAGTTTAACACCAAAACGAAATAATCAGGAATATGGCAAATACAGTAATGTTTTTTATTCTCGCCGTTGTGATCCTCGCATCAGCCGTGCTTTGTGTCACTACGAAGCGAATCATGAGAGCGGCCACCTTCCTGCTGTTCGTTCTCTTTGGCATTGCAGGACTCTATTTCCTGCTTGACTACACCTACCTGGGTGCTGCTCAGATAGCCGTCTATGCCGGTGGCGTGACGATGATTTACATCTTCGCCATCCAGCTGGTAAGCAAGCAGACCCTGCAGGGACTGGTGGAGCGTATGAAGGGTAGCCGCATCGCCTTTGGCGCCTTGGTGGCCCTTGTTGGCTTCTTCACCACGGTGGTAGTGTTCTTAAAGAATCATTTTTACAATAACTTTATGCTCACAGGTGACAAAGAAGTAGGCATGAAGGAAATCGGACATGCACTGGTAGGTGCCGACAAGTACGGCTACGTGCTGCCTTTCGAGTTCATTTCCATCTTCCTGCTGGCTTGCATCATCGGCGGCATCATGATTTCAAGAAAGGAGTAATTGCGTTATGGTACCAGTAGAATATTTCTTCGTGCTTAGTGCACTGCTGTTCTTCATCGGCGTATTCGGCTTCATCAGCCGTCGCAACCTGATTGCGATGCTCATTTCCGTGGAGTTGATTCTCAACGCCGTCGACCTGAACTTTGCGGCCATCAACCGCATTGTGTATCCCGGGGCATTGGAAGGCTTCTTCTTCTCGCTGTTCTCCATTGGCGTGAGTGCCGCCGAGACAGCCGTTGCCGTGGCTATCATCATCAATGTTTACCGCAACTATCATAGTGACCAGGTGAACTCGATTGAAAACATGAAATGGTAATCCTAATGAATTAAGAATTAAGATTTAAGAATTAAGATTTATGGACTATACATATTCAATCCTGATCCTGCTCATGCCACTGATCTCGTTCCTCATTCTGGGACTTGCGGGTATGAAGATGTCGCATAAGACGGCAGGACTCATCGGCACCTGTTCATTGGGTGTGGTGACGCTGGTGAGCTATCTGACAGCCTTCACCTATTTTACCGCCGATCGTCTGGCTGACGGTACGTTCGCCACGATTGTGCCTTACAATTTCACATGGCTTCCTCTGGGCCGTCTGCATTTCGACCTCGGCATCTTGCTCGATCCTATTTCGGTGATGATGCTCATCGTCATCTCGACGGTTTCACTGATGGTACATATCTATTCGTTCGGCTATATGCACGGCGAGAAGGGTTTCCAGCGCTACTACGCTTTCCTGAGTCTCTTCTCGATGTCAATGCTGGGACTGGTGCTGGCCACCAACATCTTCCAGATGTATCTGTTTTGGGAACTTGTGGGTGTGAGCTCTTATCTGCTCATCGGCTTCTATTATCCCACGCATGCCGCCGTGGCTGCCTCTAAGAAGGCATTCATCGTGACGCGCTTTGCCGATATGTTCTTCCTCATCGGTATCCTTATTTTTGGATATTACGTCCAGTCGTTCAGCTTCTCGTTCGTGGGAACCGACGTTGTGATGGCCGATGGTACGGAGCCTTTCATTCAGGCAAATGTGGCCAAGGCCATTGCTGCCGGTGGCTTTATCATCCCAACCGCACTGGTACTGATGTTTATCGGTGGTGCCGGTAAGAGTGCCATGTTCCCGTTGCACATCTGGCTTCCAGATGCTATGGAGGGCCCGACGCCTGTATCTGCACTCATCCATGCTGCAACGATGGTTGTTGCCGGTGTGTTCCAGATTGCCCGTATGTTCCCCTTGTGGATTCAGTACGCTCCGGGTTCGATGAGCATCATCGTGTGGGTAGGTGTCTTCACCGCTTTCTATGCCGCCGCCGTGGCTTGTGCCCAGAGCGACATCAAGCGTGTGCTGGCCTTCTCCACCATTTCTCAGATAGCCTTTATGATGGTGGCCCTGGGTGTTAGTCTGCCCGGTCATCATGGTGCCGCGCTTGATAATCATGCCCAGCTGGGTTACATGGCTGGTATGTTCCACCTGTTCACCCACGCCATGTTCAAGGCCTGCTTGTTCCTCTGTGCCGGATGTATCATCCATGCCGTTCACTCCAACGAGATGAGCGTGATGGGTGGCTTGCGCAAGTACATGCCCGTGACGCATTATACGTTCCTCATCAGTTGTCTGGCCATTGCTGGTATTCCGTTCTTCTCGGGTTTCTGCTCGAAGGATGAGATTATCACCGCCTGCTTTGAGTACAGTCCCTGGGTAGGTTGGATTATGACTGGCATTGCCGCCATGACCGCATTCTACATGTTCCGTCTTTACTACGGCATCTTCTGGGGAACCGAGAACAAGGAAGCCCATGAGCATCATACGCCCCACGAGGCTCCTGCCACGATGACCGTGCCCCTGATCATCCTCTGCTGCATCACGATGGGCGTTGGTATCTATTCCACCATTGCCGGATTTGCAGGGTGGGGTGGTAACTTCGGTGAGTTCGTAAGTGCCGCCGGAACTCCCTACACGATTCATTTCGATACACAGATAGCCATCACCTCTACGGTGATTGCCATCCTTAGCATCTGTCTGGCTACCTATATATATAAAGGTGAGAGCCAGCCTATTGCCGACCGTCTCTACAAGCAATTCCCCCGTCTCCATCGTGCCGCCTACAAGCGTTTCTACATGGATGAGGTGTGGATGTATTTCACGCACAAGATAGTATTCCGCTGCTTCTCCCATCCTATTGCGTGGTTCGACCGTCATGTGGTCGACGGCACGTTCAACTTCATGGCATGGGGAGCCAATGAGGCAGGCGAGAGCCTTCGTCCCTGGCAGAGCGGTGATGTGCGCCAGTATGCCGTTTGGTTCCTCACCGGAACGGTGGCCCTGGCCCTGGTTTTGCTTGCGATGTAATAACGAAATGACGTAATAACGTAATAACGATAAAGCGAAAATGAGTATATTAACATTATTCGTAGTATTCCCCGTCCTGATGCTGCTCGGCCTCTGGCTGGCACGCAATCTCAGTCAGGTGCGTGGCGTGATGGTGGCGGGTTCTTCCTGTTTGCTTGCCCTGTCCATCTGGCTTACCATCTATTTCATCCAGCAGCGTTCTGCCGGCAACAATGCCGAGATGCTGCTCACCTATGCTGTAGACTGGTTCAAGCCGCTGAATATCAAATATGCCGTGGGCGTGGATGGAATCTCCGTTGTGATGCTGTTGCTTTCGAGCATCATCGTATTCACGGGAACGTTTGCCTCCTGGCAGCTGAAGCCGCTCACGAAGGAGTATTTCCTTTGGTTCACCCTGCTTTCCACAGGTGTGTTCGGCTTCTTCATCTCCGTGGATATGTTCACCATGTTCATGTTCTATGAGGTGGCCCTCATTCCCATGTACCTGCTCATCGGCGTGTGGGGTTCGGGCAACAAGGAGTATGCGGCCATGAAACTGACGCTGATGCTCATGGGAGGTTCGGCCCTGCTCATCCTCGGTATTCTCGGCATCTACTTCTACAGCGGAGCCGACACGATGATTGTCACGGAGATTGCCGCTAAGCATAACATTCCCGTTAACATCCAGAAGATATTCTTCCCCTTCATTTTCATCGGTTTCGGTGTGCTGGGTGCTTTGTTCCCCTTCCACACTTGGTCACCCGACGGTCATGCTTCGGCGCCTACTGCCGTTTCCATGCTTCACGCCGGCGTGCTGATGAAACTCGGAGGCTACGGCTGTTTCCGCGTGGCTATGTACCTGCTTCCTGAGGCTGCCCAGCAGTTGGGATGGATATTCCTCATCCTCACTACCATCTCGGTGGTTTACGGTGCCTTGAGCGCCTGCGTGCAGACCGACCTGAAGTATATCAATGCCTATTCTTCAGTGTCCCACTGCGGCCTTGTGCTCTTTGCCCTGCTGATGATGACGCGCACCAGTTGCACGGGTGCCATTCTTCAGATGCTTTCCCACGGTCTGATGACGGCCCTCTTCTTTGCCCTCATCGGTATGATCTACGGTCGTGCCCACACGCGTGACGTGCGCTACCTCGGCGGTCTGATGAAGATTATGCCGTTCCTTGCCTGCGGTTATGTCATTGCCGGTCTGGCCAACCTCGGTCTCCCCGGATTCTCAGGCTTCATTGCCGAGATGACTATCTTCGTAGGTTCATTCGAGAATGCCGATGTGTTCCATCGTACCTGCACCATCATTGCTTGTACTTCCATCGTTGTGACGGCAGTCTACATCCTTCGTGTTGTGGGTAAGATACTCTTCCAGAAGGTTGATTATCCTCATTGCGACACCGTTACGCTCACCGATGCTACATGGGACGAGCGCGTCGCTGTCATCTGCCTCATCGCCTGTGTGGCCGGTCTCGGCTGCTTCCCGCTGGTGTTCAGCTACATCATCGATAGTGGCGTGGGAAGTATTTTGTCTAACATCTTAACAGCAAGTATGTAATTATGAACTACGGACAATTCTTAAATATGATTCCCGAGGCCTGCCTGGTGCTGATGCTCATCATCACCTTTGTAGTGGATTTTGTCCTCGGATACGACTTGAAGAAAAAGCAGCAGAGCGATGATGCCGACCGTCTGAACCTGCTTGCCTCGGTGATGATGCTCATTCTCACCGTCATCTGCTTCACTTCGATAGCCAGTTGCAATCCTCAGATTGAGGCATTCGGCTGCATGTATGTAGCCACTCAGGCAGCTACGGTGATGAAGACCATCCTCGCCGCAGGCACCCTCATCGTCTGCATCCAGGCGCGTCAGTGGCTTTCTCGTCCCGACACCTCTTTCAAGGCCGGTGAGTTCTACATGCTTGTGGAGAGCACGCTGCTCGGTATGTTCATGATGATGTCTTCCGGACATTTCCTGATGTTCTTCCTCGGACTCGAAATGGCATCCGTTCCCATGGCCTGCCTCGTGGGTCTCGACAAGTACCGTCACAACAGCGCCGAGGCTGCCGCGAAGTTCATCCTCACGGCTACCTTCTCGAGCGGTGTGATGCTCTATGGCATCTCCATGCTTTATGGTGCCACCGGTACGCTCTATTTCAACGACTTTGCCGACAAGCTCATGCAGAGCATCCGCGTATATCCTTCAGCCCTCTCCATCGTTGGTCTGGTATTCTTTGCCAGCGGCCTGGGCTTCAAGATTTCATTGGTGCCCTTCCACTTCTGGACGGCCGACACCTATCAGGGCGCACCCACAACCGTTACGGGCTATCTCAGCGTCATCTCAAAGGGCGCCGCAGCCTTTACGTTGTGCGTGATTCTGATGAAGGTGTTCCCCGCCATGATCGAGCATTGGGAGATGTGGCTCTACGTAGTCATCGTGCTTTCCATCACCGTTGCCAACCTCTTCGCCATCCGTCAGAGCGAACTCAAGCGATTCATGGCTTTTAGTTCTATCTCCCAGGCAGGCTATATCATGCTGGCCGTGGTGGGCAACAGCGCTCATGGCGTGGCAGCCCTGTCATACTATGTGCTTATCTACGTGGTGGCCAACATGGCCGTCTTCACGGTAATCGGTGCCGTTGAGGAAGCCAGTGGCGGACGTACCGACATGGATGCCTACAACGGATTCTATCAGACCAATCCGAAGCTGTCGTTGCTGATGACCTTGGCTTTGTTCTCACTGGCAGGCATTCCGCCGTTTGCCGGTATGTTCTCCAAGTTCTTCGTCTTCATGGCAGCCGCCCAGGAGGGTTCCTACGCTTCCTATTTCGTGGTATTCATCGCCTTGATCAACACCGTAGTGTCACTCTACTACTACCTGCTCATCGTGAAGGCCATGTATATCAAGGCTGAGGACAACCCCATGCCGACCTTCAAAACCACGTCGAGCACCAAACTGGCTCTTGGTCTCTGTACCGCCGGTATTCTGCTCTTCGGTATCTGCTCGTTCTTCTATGACTGGATTTTTGTGGCCGCCTAAGCCATAGCCAATTATAACAGTTCAAGAGCACCCGACTTTATGGTCTGGTGCTCTTGTTCTTTGAATATCTTACTTTTTTTCATTATTTAACAGGGGGAAACTGTCTGATGGCCGTATTCTAAGATATAAAAAGATACATTATTATAATTATAAGAAATGGCAAATAGATATTTATTAGGATTCGATGTAGGCAGTTCTTCTGTCAAGGCATCACTCGTAGACGCAGATACTGGAGTTTGCGCCGCCACTGCTTTTTATCCCGAGAAAGAAGCTCCCATCATGGCTGTCAAGGCTGGCTGGGCTGAGCAGGACCCCCAGATGTGGTGGGACAATGCCAAGCTTTCGTTGAAGAAAATCATGGCTGATGCCGGTGCTACGGCAGACGACATCAAGGCCATCGGTATTTCCTACCAGATGCATGGTCTGGTGTGTGTCGACAAGAACCAGCAGGTGCTCCGTCCGAGTATCATCTGGTGCGACTCGCGTGCCGTGCCCTATGGTGAGAAGGCTTTCAACGACCTCGGTGCCGACCAGTGCCTCGGTCATCTCTTGAACTCTCCGGGCAACTTCACTGCCGCCAAGCTGGCATGGGTGAAGGAGAACGAGCCTGAGCTGTTCGACAAGATTGACAAGATTTTGCTCCCCGGCGACTATATAGCCATGCGTCTGAGCGGCGTGGCCAACACCACCATCAGCGGACTTTCCGAGGGCATGATGTGGGACTTCAAGGACAAGAAGCCCGCCAAGTTCCTGCTCGACTATTTCGGATTCCCCGAGGATGTAGTGGCCGATATCGTGCCCACCTTCTCCATTCAGAGCACCGTTTGCAAGGCGGCCGCCGAAGAACTCGGCCTGAAGGAAGGTACACCTATTTCATATCGTGGCGGTGACCAGCCCAACAATGCCCTTTCGCTCAACGTGTTCAACCCCGGCGAGATTGCTTCCACGGCAGGCACCAGCGGTGTGGTTTACGGTGTGCTCGGCGAGGCCAACTACGACCCGAAGAGTCGCGTGAACACCTTTGCTCACGTGAACTACACGAAGGAGCTCGACCGTCTGGGCGTACTGCTCTGCATCAACGGCACGGGCATCCTAAATGCCTGGGTGCGCCGCAACGTGGCTCCCGAAGGCATTTCGTATAGCGAGATGAACGACATGATGGCCAACATCCCCATCGGTTCCGAGGGCGTGAGCATCATTCCGTTCGGAAACGGTGCCGAGCGTGTGCTCGAGAATCGCGAGATCGGCTGCAGCATCAACGGCATCAACTTCAACAAGCACTCCAAGGCTCACATCATGCGCGCTGCCCAGGAAGGCATTGTGTTCTCGTTCTGCTACGGCATGGAAGTGATGCAGCAGATGGGCATGGACATCAAGAAGATTCACGCCGGAAAGGCCAACATGTTCCTCTCCGACATCTTCCGCAACACGCTAGCAGGCGTCAGCGGAGCCACCATCGAGCTCTACGAGACCGACGGTTCGGTAGGTGCCGCCAAGGGTGCTGGTATGGGTTGTGGCATCTATAAGGACAATAACGAGGCATTTTCTACATTAAAGAAATTAGCGGTGATTGAGCCCGACGAGAAGAATGTAGCAGCCTACCAGAACGCCTACGCCGAATGGAAGGCCAACCTGGAGCAGATTATCAAAGGTTAACAATTAAGAATTTAGAGTTAAGAATTTAGATTTTTCGCCTTTGGCGATTAAGAATTAAGGATTATCAATTAAAGATTATTTATATCTAATTTTAAATCAACTATTATGGCAAAAGAGTATTTTCCACAAATTGGAAAGATTCCTTTCGAGGGAAAGGACAGTAAGAACCCGTTAGCATTCCACTACTATGATGCTGACAAGGTGGTGATGGGCAAGACCATGAAAGAGTGGCTGCGCTTCGCCATGGCTTGGTGGCACACACTCGGACAGGCTTCAGGCGACCCATTCGGAGGTCAGACCCGCAGCTACGAGTGGGACAAGGCTGACAACGCTGTTCAGCGCGCCAAGGATAAGATGGACGCAGGTTTCGAAATCATGGACAAGCTCGGCATCGAGCTGTTCTGCTTCCACGATGTTGACCTCGTAGAAGAGGGTGCAAACGTTGAGGAATATGAGGCTAACATGAAGGCTATCACCGACTATGCTCTCGAGAAGATGGCTGCTTTCCCAAAGATCAAGCTGCTCTGGGGTACGGCTAACGTGTTCGGCAACAAGCGCTACATGAACGGTGCTTCCACCAACCCCGACTTCGATGTTGTGGCTCGTGCTATCGTTCAGATCAAGAACGCCATCGATGCTACCATCAAGCTCGGTGGTCAGAACTATGTGTTCTGGGGTGGACGTGAGGGCTACATGAGCCTGCTCAACACCGACCAGAAGCGCGAGAAGGAGCACATGGCCCGCATGCTGACTATGGCCCGCGACTATGCTCGCTCAAAGGGATTCACCGGCACGTTCCTCATTGAGCCCAAGCCCATGGAGCCCACCAAGCACCAGTATGATGTTGACACCGAGACCGTTATCGGCTTCCTGAAGGCTCACGGTCTGGAGAAGGACTTCAAGGTGAACATCGAGGTGAACCACGCCACACTGGCTGGCCACACCTTCGAGCACGAGCTCTGCTGCGCTGTTGATAACGGCATGCTCGGTTCTATCGACGCTAACCGCGGTGATGCCCAGAACGGTTGGGATACCGACCAGTTCCCCATCGACAACTACGAGCTGACTCAGGCTATGCTGCAGATCATCCGCAACGGTGGTCTTGGCAATGGCGGTACCAACTTCGACGCTAAGATGCGCCGTAACTCAACTGATCCTGAGGATGTATTCATCGCTCACATCAGCGGTATGGACGCTATGGCACGCGCTCTCGAGAACGCTGCTGCCATCATCGAGGACGGCACCATCTGCAACATGGTGAAGGAGCGCTACGCTTCGTTCGACGCCGGTAAGGGTAAGGAGTTCGAAGAGGGCAAGATGACGCTCGAGGACGCTTACGAGTATGGTAAGAAGGTGAACGAGCCCAAGCTGACCTCTGGCAAGCAGGAGCTCTACGAGACCATCGTTGCCTGGTTTGCTAAATAAGCATTCCTAAGCTACTGATAAGCGCGAAAACGTGGAGGCCAAACCTTGCGTTTTTGCGCTTTTTCATTTATTTTTGCTTGATTCTTTGGGAAAGTCGGAAAATATGATTATTTTTGCAGATTATAATTATTGAGTATTCATTTACTTATGGCAAACAAAAATAATCACCTCGTTATCATGGCCGGTGGCGTTGGAAGCCGCTTCTGGCCGATGAGTACCGCCGAGAAACCCAAGCAGTTTATCGACGTGCTGGGCGTTGGCCGATCGCTCCTTCAGTTGACGCTCGACCGCTTCGAAGGTATCTGCGAACCCGAAAACGTGTGGGTGGTGACTAACAAGAACTATGCCGCCATTGTGCGCGAACAGCTACCCGAGGTTCCCGCCGAGAATATTCTCCTGGAACCTTGCCGTCGTAGCACGGCCCCTTGTATCGCCTACGTCAGCTGGCGCATCAAGAAGAAAAACCCGAAGGCCAATGTGGTGGTGACACCCAGCGACCACGTCGTAATGAACAACGAGGAGTTTCGCCGTGTGGTGAAGCAATGCATGAAGTTCACAGGCGAGACCGATGCCATCGTGACGCTGGGCATGAAGCCTACACGCCCAGAGACAGGCTACGGCTACATCCAGGCCGACCTCTCCACCAGCAGCCCGCGCAACAAGGAAATATTCCGCGTGGATTCCTTCAAGGAGAAGCCCAGTCAGGAGAAGGCCATGGAGTACATCCGCAACCGCAGCTATTTCTGGAATGCCGGCATCTTCATCTGGAGCGTCAGCACCATCGTGAATGCATTCCGCGTTTATCAGCCTGCCATCAACCGCGTTTTCGAGAACCTGCTGCCTGTCTATGGCACGGAAAAGGAACAGGAGGAGATAGATAAGCGCTTCCCCGAATGCGAGAGCATTTCCGTCGACTATGCCATCATGGAGAAGGCCGAGGAGATCTTCGTCTGCCCGGCCGATTTCGGTTGGAGCGACCTGGGCACTTGGGGCTCCCTGCTGATGCAGACCAAGAAAGACCTCTACGGCAACAGCATCATCGGCGAGAACGTGAATATCTACGACACCCACAACTGCATCATCCATACGCTTGGCCACAAGCGGGTAGTGGTGCAGGGCCTCGACGGCTATATCGTGGCCGAGGAAGATGGTCGACTGCTGGTTTGCAAGCTCGCTGAAGAGCAGCGCATCCGCCAGTTCTCGGGAGAGGAGTAAAACCCCCTCCAACCTCCCCGAGGGGAGGCTAACGAATATCTGAATAACCTATTATAAATCAAAATAAGCCCCGGACAGATTTTCCCCCTCGGGGGATAAAAGGGGGGTCATTATGGAAAAGAAAGTAGCATTAATCACTGGAATTACCGGTCAGGACGGAAGTTACCTGGCCGAGTTTTTAATACAGAAAGGATACGAGGTGCATGGCCTGCTGCGCCGTTCCTCATCGTTCAATACCGCCCGCATCGAGCATCTCTACCTCGATGAGTGGGTGCGCGACATGAAGAAGGCACGTCTGGTGAACCTGCATTGGGCCGACATGACCGACTCATCCTCGCTCATCCGCATCATCGGCGAGACGAAGCCCACCGAGATCTACAACCTGGCCGCACAGAGCCACGTGAAGGTTTCGTTCGATGTGCCTGAATACACGGCCGATACCGATGCCGTGGGCGTGCTCCGCTTGCTGGAGGCCGTACGCATCTGCGGATTGGAACACCAGTGCCGCATCTATCAGGCCAGCACCTCCGAGCTCTATGGCAAGGTGCAGGAAGTGCCTCAGTCGGAAACCACGCCTTTCTATCCGCGTTCGCCCTATGCCGTGGCCAAGCTCTACGGCTTCTGGATCATGAAGAACTACCGCGAGTCGTATGGCATGTATTGCTGCAACGGCATCCTGTTCAACCACGAGAGTGAGCGCCGAGGTGAGACTTTCGTGACGCGCAAGATTACGCTCGCCGCCGCACGTATTGCCCAGGGCCAGCAGGATAAGCTCTATCTGGGTAACCTTAACGCCCTGCGCGACTGGGGTTATGCCCGCGACTACATCGAGTGCATGTGGCTCATCCTGCAGCAGCCCGAGCCCGACGATTTCGTGATTGCCACAGGCGAATACCACACCGTGCGCGAGTTCTGCACGCTGGCCTTCCATCATGTGGGCATCGAACTGGAATGGCGCGGTGACGGTCTCGACGAGCAGGGAATCGATAAAAACACAGGCAAGGTACTCGTAGAGGTTGACCCCAAGTATTTCCGTCCGGCTGAGGTTGAGCAGTTGCTCGGCGACCCCTCGAAGGCGAAAGCCAAACTGGGATGGAATCCGCGCAAAACTTCCTTCGAGGACCTCGTGAAAATTATGGTAGACCACGATATGAAAAAGGTCAAGAAAATGTACCTAAGGACCAAAATTGACGAATAAGATGACACTCAACAAGAATAGTAAGATTTACGTAGCGGGACACCACGGCCTTGTGGGTTCCGCTATTTGGAATAACCTGAAGGGTAGGGGATATACCAACCTCGTGGGGCGCACGCACAAGGAACTGGACTTGATGGACCCTGTGGCCGTCAAGCGTTTCTTTGATGAGGAACAGCCCGATGCAGTGGTGTTGGCAGCCGCCCATGTGGGAGGCATCATGGCCAACCTGCGCTACCGCGCCGACTTCATCTACCAGAACCTGCAGATCCAGCAGAACGTGATTGGCGAGAGCTGGCGACACGGCGTGAAGAAGCTGCTTTTCCTCGGTTCCACGTGCATCTATCCGCGTGAGGCACCCCAGCCGATGACCGAGGATTGTCTGCTCACATCGCCCCTGGAATACACCAACGAGCCCTACGCCATCGCCAAGATTGCGGGGCTGAAAATGTGTGAAAGTTTCAACATACAATACGGCACCAACTACATCGCCGTGATGCCCACCAACCTCTATGGGCCGAACGATAATTTCCACCTGGAGAACTCCCACGTGTTGCCTGCCATGATACGTAAGATTCACTTGGCCAAATGCCTCAATGAGGGCGACTGGGAGGCCGTGCGGAAGGACATCGACTTGCGCCCTGTGACCCTCCGCGAGGGTGACCATATGGTGCGTATCGACGGACAGAGCAGTGAGGCGGATATTCTCCGTGTGCTGCTTCTTTATGGAATCGAACCAAACGCCGTAACACTCTGGGGTACAGGTCGTCCCATGCGCGAGTTTTTGTGGAGTGAAGAGATGGCCGACGCGTCCGTCCACGTCTTGTTGAACGTGGATTTCAAGGATACCTACGACACGAGTGTGAAGAATGCCGACGGCATCACCGAGATTCGCAACTGCCATATCAACGTAGGCGGCAAGGAAATCAGCATCCGCGAGGTGGCCGAACTGATTCAGAAGGAAATCGGTTTCCGTGGCGAAATCCGATGGGATGCTTCGAAGCCCGACGGCACGCTGAAGAAACTCACGGATGTAAAGAAACTTCACAACCTCGGATGGCATCATAAGATTGAAATCGACGAGGGCATCCACCGCCTTTACAATTGGTACAAGCAGGGCATCTGCATCAATCACTTCTAATTTTTTATGGAACACAAAGACACAAAGTCACAAAGATTTATTTAACAAAAAACCACACAAATCCTACAAAAATAATTATGTCAGATTTTTGAAGTTTTTTGTCTTTTATTTCTTTGCGTCTTCGTGTCTTTGTGTTCTATTAAAATAATCTTTACTCCAATAGTTACATTTTCCGTTTTCTGCGTTTTTATCTTTAGATAAACAATCTTTTAATGAAAAAACAAACTGATATGAAGACTTATCCAAAAATTGGCATTCGCCCCACCATCGATGGTCGCCAGGGCGGTATCCGTGAGAGCCTTGAAGAGAAGACCATGAGTCTGGCCAAGGCAGTGAAAGAACTTATTGAGAGGAACCTGCGCAACGGCGACGGCTCACCCGTGGAGTGCGTCATTGCCGACACCACCATCGGACGCGTGGCCGAGAGTGCCGCCTGTGCCGAGAAGTTCGAGCGCGAGGGCGTTGGCTCGTCCATCACCGTCACCTCCTGCTGGTGCTATGGTTCTGAGACGATGGATATGAATCCCTACTATCCGAAGGCCGTATGGGGATTCAACGGCACGGAGCGCCCGGGAGCCGTCTATCTGGCCGCCGTGCTCGCCGCCCATGCCCAGAAGGGATTGCCCGCCTTTGGCATCTATGGCCACGACGTGCAAGACCTGCCCGATAATACCATCCCCGCCGATGCCGCCACGAAGATTCTCCGTTGGGCTCGCGCCGCTCAGGCCGTGGCCACCATGCGAGGACAATCCTATCTCTCGCTCGGCAACACCTGCATGGGTATCGCCGGAAGTATCGTCGATGCCGATTTCTTCCAGGAGTATTTCGGCATCCGCACCGAGTATGTTGACCTCGTGGAAATCCTCCGCCGCGTGGACTTCGGCATCTACGACCACGACGAGCTGAAGCGCGCTATGGAGTGGGTCGATAAGTATTGCAAGCCCCAGGAGGGCCACGACTACAACGAGGACCGCCCCCTCTTCCCCGGCACGCCCATGACCACCTACAACGGCAAGGGCAAGGGCAAGAACCGACAGGAGAAAGACGAGGACTGGGAGTTCACCGTGAAGTGCATGATGATCATCCGCGACCTGATGCACGGCAATCCCAAACTGGCCGAGATGGGCTACTTCGAAGAGGCCAAGGGCCACAACGCCATCCTCGGCGGTGTGCAGGGTCAGCGCCAATGGACCGACTATAAGCCCAACTTCGACTTCCCCGAGTCCATGATGTGCACCTCGTTCGACTGGAATGGCATCCGCGAAGCCGACGTGCTGGCCACCGAGAACGACTCACTCAACGGCATCTCGATGCTCTTCGGCCATCTGCTCAGCAACAAGGGCGTGATGTTCTCCGACATCCGTACCTACTGGAGTCCTGAGGCTGTGGAGCGCGTCACGGGCAAGAAGCCCGAAGGTGCTGCCGCCGGCGGATTCATCCATCTCATCAACTCAGGTGCCACCACGCTCGACGCCACCGGAGCCATGAGCGACAAGGAGGGCCGTCCCGTGATGAAGTGCCATTGGGAGATGACCGACGCTGACGCCGAGGCCTGTCTGAAGGCCACTTCATGGATGCCTGCCGACCGCGACTACTTCCGTGGAGGCGGCTATTCCAGCCATTTCCTCACCCGTGGCGGCATGCCCATGACCATGATGCGCGTCAACATCGTGAAGGGCCTCGGTCCTGTGCTGCAGTTGGCCGAGGGCTGGACCGTTGAGCTCGACCCCGAGGTGAACGACATCCTCGACAAGCGTACCGACCCCACATGGCCTACCACCTGGTTTGCCCCGCGCCTCGACCCCACGAAGGATGCCTTCAAGGACGTCTATTCCGTGATGAACAACTGGGGTGCCAACCACGGCGCCATTGCCTACGGCCATATCGGAGCCGACGTCATCACCCTCTGCTCCATGCTCCGCATACCCGTCTGCATGCACAACATCAAGGACGAAGACATCTTCCGTCCCGCCTGCTGGAATGCCTTCGGCATGGACAAGGAAGGTGCCGACTACCGCGCCTGCCAGAACTTTGGGCCGATGTATAAGTAACCCCTCCCCCTTCCCTTCCCGGGGGAGGGGAGATTCATTCTTTGTAGAGTGGGTGTTTTTCTAACATATTTTAATTATCAATTCAAACAAAACAATCGTGAGTACTGAATCTAAAAACCGTACAACCACCCCTCCCTCGGGAGGGGAAGGGGGAGGGGTTGTCCCTTCTAAATTTCTCATCCCCTTCATCCTGGTAACCCTCTGCTTCGCGCTCTGGGGCTTTGCCAACGACATCACGAACCCGATGGTGAAGGCATTCTCGAAGATTTTCCGCATGAGCGTCACCGAAGGGGCACTCGTACAGGTGGCCTTCTACGGCGGCTATTTCTGCATGGCCTTCCCCGCCGCCATGTTCATCCGCAAGTTCAGCTATAAGTCGGGTGTGCTGATGGGCCTCGGGCTCTATGCCACGGGCGCGCTGCTGTTCTTCCCGGCCAAGATGGTGGGCGTCTACGGATGCTTCCTCATCGCCTATTTCATCATGACCTGCGGACTCTCGTTCCTCGAGACCTCCTGCAACCCTTACATCCTCACGATGGGCTCCGAGGAAACCTCCACGCGGCGCCTGAACATGGCCCAGTGCTTCAATCCCTGCGGCTCCATCATCGGCATGTATGTGGCCATGAACTTCATCCAGGCACGCCTCAATCCGATGTCGTCGGCCGAGCGCGCCAACCTCTCCGGAGCCGAGTTCGACGCCATGAAGGAAGCCGACCTCTCGGTGCTCATCTCGCCCTATCTGGCCATCGGACTGGTCATCGTAGCCATGTTCCTCGTCATTCTGCTCACCAAGATGCCGAAGAACGGCGACCAGAACAAGGAGATACATTTCATGCCCACGCTGAAGCGCATCTTCGCCCTGAAATACTACCGCGAGGGCGTCATTGCCCAGTTCTTCTACGTAGGTGCGCAGATCATGTGCTGGACGTTCATCATCCAGTACGGCACCCGCGTATTCATGGCCGAAGGCATGGGCGAGCAGGCTGCCGAAGTGCTCTCTCAGCGCTTCAACATTGCCGCCATGCTGCTCTTCATCTGTTCGCGTTTCGTGGCCACCTACCTGATGAAATACGTCAATCCAGCCCGTCTGCTGGCAGCCTTTGCCATCGGCGGCATGCTCTGCACGCTGGGTGTCATCCTCTTCCAGAACCGCCTGGGCATGTATTGCCTCGTGGCCGTCAGCGGTTGCATGTCGCTCATGTTCCCCACCATCTACGGCATTGCCCTGAAGGGACTCGGTGACGATGCGAAGTTCGGCGCAGCAGGTCTCATCATGGCCATCCTCGGCGGAAGTGTATTGCCTCCGTTCCAGGCCGCCATCATCGACCAGAGCACCGTCCTCGGCAGTTTCCCTGCCACCAACGCCTCGTTCATCCTCCCCTTCATCTGCTTCGTCGTGGTTTGTGCGTATGGAGTAAGGATGTTTAAAGCAAGAAAATGATTTTTTATGGAACACAAAGACACGAAGACACAAAGAAATAAAGGACAAAAATTTTCAAAAATCTGACATAAATAATTTTGTAGGATTTGTGTGGATTTTTGTTTAAATAAATAACTTCGTGTCTTTGTGTCTTTGTGTTGAGTTAAAACGAGAAACCTCCCGGCCCCGATAGAAGAGGGTAGGGAGGTTCTTTTTTTACGACTACATCATGCACGAGGTGACGCCGAGCGTGGTGCCGATGGCCGTCAGAATCGCTATCAGCGTCTGAATGATGAATTTCCAGGTTTCTTTCTTTTTCATAGTTTAAGTGGGAGACCCTCTCAATCCCCCTTAGAAGGGGACTTACCGCTGAGGGCCATTTTTTAGGTTAATACTGTTTCCGATAGCTGCCGTTTCAGAGGTTCCCCTCCCTTCGGGAGGGGTTAGGGGGTGGGCTCCTCTTCCTCTTTCTCTACCGCATTCTTCTCCAGCTCCTCAATCTTGCAGAGCTTGCGGAGTTCAGCGTTGCTCCAGGTCTTCGTGTTGCGCACCAGCAGATGGACGCCCTTCACCTGTTCGCTCACCGAGGCATCCTTCACCGAGGCCACACCCTTCGAGGAGATGCCCAGCGAGATGAGTCCCAGTTCACCCAGCCGCACCGACTTGCCGTCGAGGATCAGCTCCTGCAGACAGGCGAGCATGTCGATGAGCACTCCGTGGATCACGCCGCGCGAGTAGGGTGAGTTGTGGTCGGCCATGTGCTGCACGAAGTCGTCGAACGAGAGGGTTCGGTCCTGCACCGCCCTGATGTACCATTTCTTGTAGGCCTCGGGCTGATGCTCATTCTGATTCTGTACCAGACGGTACTTCAAAGTTCCCATTTTTGCCATAGTCTTTTAAGGTTTAAGGTTAGAATTGAGTTTTTGAGTTTTTGAGTTTTTGAGTTT
>ONFE01000037.1 GCA_900316985.1 uncultured Prevotellaceae bacterium | reverse complement strand
ATAAAAAGCCGATATGGCTCAGTTGGTAGAGCAACGCATTCGTAATGCGTGGGTCGGGGGTTCGAGTCCCCCTATCGGCTCCACTCTAATTAAATTCCTACCCATTTTAGTCCAAAGAATCATTGCGGTAATAGCTCAGTTGGTAGAGCATTGGCTTCCCAAGCCGAGGGTCGCGGGTTCGAGTCCCGTTTACCGCTCCCTTATGAAGAACAAGTTTTTATTTTGGGCCGTAGTCGCCTTGATGACTACCATAAACGCCCAAGCACAGGAGGAGAACAATAAGGGTGATAGACCTCGTGAAACATATTAGCGTGTGAAGCCTACCAAAAACAGCTTATCAAGGCCAAAGCCGAGTATGAAGCTCTGCGGTAATGGTCGCTCAGATCATCACCGCGACGTTTGGCGGAGGATGTCACTCAGGAGCGCATTGAAGTCAATCACGTTGCCCGGCTTGGGAGAGTAGCCCAGGATGACCACCACCAACTCGTGGGAAGGGAAGATGAAGATGTCCTGACCGTCGTGGCCGTCACAATAGAACATGTCCTTCGGCACATCGGGGAACTTGCCACAACGGTTCAGCCAAAAGAAAGAGCCATAGCGGCCCTCGCTGGCAACTGCCGGCTTGCGCGTATAGTCCACCCACCCTTCAGGCAGTATCCGCTCGCTGCCCACGCAACCGTCGTTGAGGTACAGCTGTCCGAAGCGGGCGAAATCCAGGGCTGTGGCATAGAGGTACGACGAGCCCACAGGCGTGCCGCTCATGTCCTGCTCGAAGACGGGACTGACAATGCCCAACGGTGCAAAAAGCCGCGAGTGCATATAGCGGAGGAAAGCCTCATCCGATGAGAAGCGGCCGCGCAGATAGCGCATCACGATGTCCGTAGTGCCGCTTGAGTATTGCCAGTGCGTTCGGGGAGCGTAATCGAGAGGTTTCATCAGGGCGTAGAGGCCCATGTCGCCTTCACAATGGAGCATGATGTTCACGTCCGAGCGGGCACCGTAGTCCTCGTTCCACTCCAGTCCACTCTGCATCTGCATCAGGTCGTTCAGCGTGATCGCCTTGCGTCCGTCGCCCTGCCATTCGGGAATGTCCACTGGGGCATGAATGTCCAGCAGACTGTCCTTCACCATGATGCCAATGAGCGCATTCACGAAACTCTTTGCCATACTCCAGCTCAACAGCTTTGTATCGCGGCCGATGCCCTTGTCGTAGCATTCCGCCACTACCCCGCCCTTATGCACCACCACAAAGGCAAAAGGATGGCCCTTATAGGCACGCTCTACGACAAAAGCCTTCGCTATCGGCGCAAGCCTTTCCGCTACCGCAGAGTCGCCCACAGGCAGTTGAGCCCGGGCTGTGGAATCCTGTACCCCCTGCCCTTCGCTGAGCACATCCATCGGAAAGCGCTGCCCTCTCAACTCATCGGCAGTGGCTCCGCACAGCAATGTCACGCCGCAGCCCTCGCGATACACCGCCGTAGATTTCCCCCACAGGAAGCGGCTGGTCACCGTCTTGTTCTCATAATCCACCGTGTTGCTGGTGTAGCGGATGAGCGAGAAGTTCAAGTCCAGCGCCTCCACATCCTTCGCCTCACGTCCCGAGACGAACACCGCCGAAGCCAGGTTCTTCGCCGCATAGCCCGTAACGATAGGCAGCAGCCTGTTCAGGTAAACACATCCCCCAACAATGGCAACCACCAATGCAATGGCAACATAGCGTAAAAGCCTTTTCATAGATAATCAGTTTTGTTTGATGTTCTATATATCGGAATATCCGAAATCAGTTCCTTTGCAAAAATACAAAAACTTTACGAGAAAAGGGCTATATGATAATAAAAAAACAGTTTTTGCTCAACAAAGATATTCTTTCCGATGGGTAGAAGTATTCTTTTCAATGGGTAAAAGCATCTTTTCCAATGACAGGAAGTTATGTTTCTGACGCCCAATACCGCCGGAATGCCCTGTTTATCGGGGTTCTCCGAGCAAGCGATTACAGGATTACAGGATTACAGCCAAAATATGGACCCCTCCCACCGAAGCGCTCGATTTTCTCATTTTTATGATTATACATAAATATCTATATATATATAAATATGTATATAAATAACTAAAAATACAACTAAACAAACAATTATTTACCACTTTATTTATGTATATTTATTTATATATATAAATATAAGTATATATATACATAAATATATATAATAATATAAATAAATAGTATAATTATGCAATTTCAAAAGTCCAGGGCACAAAAAACAGGGTGTAATCCTGTAATCTTGTAATCGCCTGTGTCAACCAATTCAGTATAAGGCTGTTCCCCATCCCGTCCATCCTTCCACCCATCAGAAGCCCCGCTTCCAGACTTTAGAAACGTCCCTTCCGCCCATTGGAAGCAACCCTTCCACTCATCGGAAGCGCAGGAACCATCCTCTCCATCCGAAGAGCACCACCAAGAGGCAAATAAAATCCCTATTCCGCTTGCAATTCTCGATTCTTATTGCTATCTTTGCCGAAAAATGAGTATAATACTATATTGCAAGAAGATTATTTAAGCTGAAATATGGCAACAACGACAATTCCACAAACTCAATTCGTTACGCTGGCAATCGGAGCTACGGCGCAGCGAATGGGCATCACGGCCACCGAGCTGTTCAATCGCCTGAAGCGCCATGGGCTGGTGCGCCGCTTGTTGCTGGACTGCTATGACACGCTGCACGCCGAGAGCATCGACGGCGTGGTCTGGAATGTGCAGGAAGCCCTGAAGAACTGGGAGGCGAAAGAGAAAGGAGGCCAGGGATGATGACGCTTTATCACGGCTCTTACCTGAGCGTGCCCGCACCGCTCACCGGCGTAGGCCGTCGTGAGCTTGACTTCGGTCCCGGCTTCTATGTCACCAGCCTCCGCGAGCAAGCCGAGCGATGGGCTCGCCGCGTCTGTGTTATCCGTGCCGTAGACACACCGGTTCTCTCCGTGTACGAGTTCGACAAGTCCTTGCTATCCGCAGATGTGCGCTGTCTCCAGTTAGAGCACTACGACCAGCAGTGGCTTGACTTTATCGTGAGCAGTCGTCGAGGCGAGGAGCCATGGAAGGGCTACGACATCATTGAGGGCGGCGTGGCCAACGACCAGGTCATTGACACAGTCGAGGACTATTACGCCGGGCGCATCACCGCCGAGCAAGCTATTGGACAACTGCGCTTCGCCAAGCCCACCCACCAGATGTGCATCAGCAGCCAAGCCATCGTAGACCGTTGCCTACGTTTCATAACCGCCGAGCCCGTGGTGGAGAAAGGAGGCCTGGGATGAGAGACCAAGTACTTTGGCGCAAGACGGGACGCATAGCTGCCCTGTTGGCCGAGCGACTCGACATTGACACAGAGCGCGCGCTCGACCTGCTCTACAACTCACGCACCTACGCCATGCTCACCAATCCCGAAAGCGGTCTGCAGTTGCTGAGCGACGAATATATTCTCACCGACCTTATGAAGGAGTTGGAGGAATAAATAAAGTTTGAATGGGACGGTTCCCCGTTCATTATGAAAATTCAATCTTAATACTAATTAGAGGTTTATGAATGGAATTTATTGGAAGGGCGTGAAAGAACGAATAGAGAAATTCTTTGAGTCGGTGCACGAATGCATACTTATCTTCACCAACTGGTTGGGATGACTCCATTAGAATCAAGGGACAGGTTTTTGATTCCTGATTTAAAAATCCCTATTCCGCTTGCAATTCTCGATTCTTATTGCTATCTTTGCAACGAAATATTCATATCGAATAGATGTAGCTTGCTACATAATAAATCTAGTAATAATTTATGAAAAGAAATCCATTCATATTCCTTATATTAGGGACAATGCTTTTGCTATGCCAAGGTGCTATGGCACAAAAGGAACTTGTAGTTATGCTGAAAGGAGGTAATAAAACAGTATTCACACTGGCGTCTTCACCCGTTATTACTGTTAGCGGTGATGAAATGACGGTCAAGTCAGATATTATGCAGATCGTTTTCCGCTTAGAAGAAATGGATTACTATTCTTTTTCAGACACGGAAACTGCCATACATGATGTTTCAAAGGATAAGGGGAATGTAAGATATACCGATGAGAACGTTTTCTTATATGGTCTTGATTCGGCAGAGGGTGTATCGGTCTATACTATTAATGGCAAGATTATAGAAACTACTGTGGCCGATTCCCAAGGGACAGCACAACTGCATCTGACGTCTATGCCAAAAGGTAGTTACATCATAAAGTCAAAAACACATAGTTTTAAAATCTTAAAGAAATGATAGTTATGACAAAGAAAATCTTTTGTACTATATGTCTGCTGTTTGTATTCTTGTTCACAGTAAACGGGCAGAAGAAATACGAAATGGTGATAGAAAAGACCGATGGCTCATCAGTCACTTTCAAGGCTGACGATATAAATAAAGTGTTTTTTCGTGATTTGTCAGAACAAGAAGTTGGGGACATACACTTTTCCACTCCCGTAGTGTCATCCATTACTGATATTTCTGCTGTTGTAAAAGTAACCGTAGAAGGTTCAGATATTTCAAACCGTGGTATTTGCTATGCAAAGAATACCAACCCAACAATATTCGACAAGAGGACAGATGCGTCATCTAATAACATGACTATCACCATCAGTGGACTTAGTTCATCTACTACCTATTACGTTCGTGCTTATGTAATAGCCAATTCTATAATTTATTATTCAGACGTAGTATCTTTCACCACCTCAGCACCTGCCTTTTATGGGACCTGGGAGGGCAATATGTATGTGACTTCCTATTGGAATAATCGCTATTATGATGCTTCTTATACGTTGATTAATTTTGACAGAGATCCTGTCACATATTCCTCAGGTACAGGCTATTGGATAGATTACTATAGCGATGCGCCTTGGGACTACATAGCCAATCATATTCGCTGGAATGTGAGAGGGGGAAATATCAGGGTGTATTTCGTAGAAGATGATTATAACGTAACTATATATGACTATAGGCTAACTAACAATTATTTTGACGGATATATCTACACGTATGATGATAAGGAAGTGGAGTTCCATCTGACAAAGACTTCTTCGCCTGATTGGAACCAATATCATTACGGATGGGATTACTGGAGAGGCAACAATGCCAAGCAGGGCGTTTATGAAGGAACCCATACTTCATCTACAGATGCAAATAAGCCGCTAAGAATATTACGCGTGAAAGAATAGCATGTTTGAACAGGGAACCGTGATGTTCACATTTGTCCTGCTTTTTCTTGCACAAAATCGGGTGAACTAGTGACGGTTCTCCGTTCACACTCGAAGAAGATTACTTGTCGCCGTAATGTCCGTAGGCAGAAAGCACGACAACTTGGACGCGACTCATAGCCCCTGAATGTATTGATCCAGTTCCTCAACGCTGGCGAATTGTTTGCCGGGTTGTTTTCTTGCTTCCTCAATGCGGGAAGAGAACTCCTCACGGGTGAACTCCATCTCATCTTCTGCAATGATGCTCATATTGCGAAGCAACTCGGCGTTTAATTGCATTTGCGTCATAATTTCCTTTTTTTATTCCGTTGCAAAAATAAGGAGAAATAATCAATTTCGCAAATTCTCTAACTAAAAAATCAAAGCGATTACAGGATTACAGGATTACACCCCAAAATATGTGCCCCGTATGGGAATCATCTGACCATCTTGAAGGCTACGTGCTTGTCGTAGAGATCCAGTACTCACGGGTCTTGACGCCGGTGTATCGGTTGAGCACATAGATGTAGTCGGTGATTCCGGAGCCTCCCAGACCGCAGATGATGGAATTGTCGACAATTAGGAAGTTGCTGGAATTCACGGTACGCGGCTTGCTTATCCAGAGAGTCTTGTCGGTCTTGGTATCCACGGCCACGAGGTAGTTGCCCTGCGAGTTCTCGTCGGGAGCCGTAATGGTGCTTTCGGAGAAATAGAGTACGCCGTCTTTCACCACAGCCCAATCCACATGCTGGAAGAGGCTGTCCTTGGGCGTGATGGTGATGTTGCGGGTGTTATAGACTTTCTTCACTTCCTTCGAGGGGTCAAGAAGCATGATGAGATGCGGGTCGCGGCCACGGCATGAGATTTCCCGTTCGGTTTCGCCCCAGGGGAGTTTTTCATCCTTAGGCATACGGCCATAGATAGCCACGGGATAGTCGCCATCGGTAAACACATCATTCAACGCCCATTTTCCATCATAGACGGCAGGAATGCCCTCGGGTATCTTGAAGTCGGTATCGTCCCATCCAAGCGTGGGATGGCCGATGATATTACCGAGTTTGAGCGAAGGCAAGGCCAGCGTGGTGTAGTTTTCAAAGGATTTTGAGAACTTGGTGCGCACGAGCTGCAAGGTGCGGCTTTTGCCGACTGGCGCCTTTGCAAGTGTCTTACCGTTGAAACTGGGTACTTCAACCAACGCAATCTCCGTCTGGAAGTCCTGAGCGCCTGCCATGAGCGCAAGCAACAGGAATGGGAAAAATAATACTAGCTTTTTCATTGTGAGTTTATAAGTTTGTTTGTAAGTTTATAAGTTTGGGAGTTTATAAGTTTATGAGTTTATGAGTTTGAGTGTTTAAGAGATGACTTTGAATCGGGCAAACTTCAACAGGAGTTGCTTGGTGCCTGAGTTGCGGAACTCCACGGTAGCCTTCTGGTTCTCGCCCGTGCCTTCTAACTTGACGACGGTACCGATGCCGAAACGCTCATGCTCGATGGTCTGCCCTTCCTGAAGGCCGGAGGGAGCTGCTGAAAGACGGGAGGCCGAGGCTGGTGTATGGTTGACCACGGAGGAAATGCGGCGGAGATTGCCACCACTGGCAGCAAGGGTGCGCTTGAAGGAGGGAGAGAAGGGATCACGCGGAGGCTCTTCACGATGAACGGCCTCACGGGGTTTGGGGTCGGCACGGAACTGGCTGGCCACGGGATTGGAATTCTGGAAACGGCGGCCATCTCCAAAAAGGGTATTTTCAAAACGGCTGCCGGAACCATAGGATGAACGGCGGGTCTGCTCAGCAGCACTACTATCATCGGCAATCAGCGAGGAATCAATATCGCGGAGGAAACGGCTGGGTGAGCTGAACTCCATGTGCCCGTAGCGCCAACGGCTCTTGGCATAGGTGAGGTAGCAATGTTTCTCGGCACGCGTGATGGCAACATAGAGCAGTCGGCGCTCTTCTTCGAGTTCGCGCTTGGAATTGGTGCTTAGCGGCGATGGGAAAATGTTCTCCTCGAGACCTACGACGAAAACCGTGGGGAACTCCAGTCCCTTGGCGGAATGGACAGTCATGAGTGTCACCTTGCGGCGTTCCTCTTCATTGCCGTCGCTGTCGAGATCGGTCAAAAGGGAAACCTCCTGCAGATAGTCGCGCAGGGTGATTTCATCTAGGCGGCCTTCCTCCTTGCGACTCTCCACGAAGTCCTGAAGTCCGGCTAAGAATTCTTCAAGGTTCTCCTGACGGGCAACGGCCTCGGGGGAATTGTCGCCATAGAGGTCCTTGCTGATGCCGCTCTCGGTGATGATATCGTGGCCCAGCTGATAGGCGTCATCAGCTTCAAAACGCTTGATAAAACCCTCTATCAGCGAGCGGAAAGCGTCAAGTTTGGTCAGCGTACCCTTGTTTACTTCGAGGGAGAAGAGCGCGGGATTAGAGACAACTGTCCAGAGGCTCACCCCACAGGCATTGGCACAAGCGGCAATCTTCGTGACGGTAGTGGCACCGATGCCGCGTGTGGGATAATTGACAATGCGCTTGAAGGCCTCTTCGTCGTTAGGGTTCACCACCATGCGGAAATAGGCGATGATGTCCTTGATTTCTTTGCGCTGATAGAAGCTAAGGCCGCCATAGACACGGTAGGAAATTCCCTGTTTGAGCATCTCATCCTCAAAGGCTCGGCTCTGGGCATTGGTGCGGTAGAGAATGGCGAAATCGTTGTAGTCGGTGTTCTCCTTCCGCATCAGTCGCTTGATTTCATTACAGACGATAGAGGCTTCCTCACGGTCACTATAGGCCTCCTTGAGGATGACGCGCTCACCTTCATCGTTGCGGCTATAGACATCCTTTGGAATCTGCCGTTCGTTCTTCTTAATCAGGCTGTTGGCGGCCTGTACGATGCGCTGGGTGCTCCGGTAGTTCTGTTCCAGTTTGAAGAGTTTGGTGCCCTGGAACATCTGCTGGAAATCAAGGATATTGTCAATGTTGGCCCCGCGAAAACCATAGATACTCTGGGCATCGTCGCCCACAACACAAACGTGCTGATGGTCTTTCGTAAGTTGCAGGACAATGCGCTGCTGGACGGAGTTGGTGTCCTGATACTCATCCACGAGGACGAACTGGAACCGTTCGGCATACTTCCGGCGGATATCCTCATGCTCATTGAAGAGCGTATAGGTAAGCGTAAGCAGGTCGTCGAAATCCATTGCATTGCTCTGCTTGCAACGGTTCTGGTAGTTGAGGAAGATCTGCGAAATGGCGGGCATCTTGGTGTTGATGTCGCGCTCCACAAGTTCGCGGCGCTGCCCATATTCGTGAGCCATGATGAGATGGTTCTTGGCCATGGAGATACGGTTATGGACCGTTGCGGGCTTATAGGCTTTCTCGTCGAGTCCCATCTCCTTGATAACAGCCTTCAGCAACGATCGTGAATCGGTCTCGTCATAGATGGTGAAGTTGCCGTTATAGCCTAGATGCTCGGCCTCCACACGGAGGATATGTGAAAAGATGCTGTGGAAAGTACCCATGTAGAGACGACTTGCCCGCTCCTGCCCTACCAGCCGTCCGATTCGTTCCTTCATCTCGCGGGCGGCCTTGTTGGTAAACGTGAGGGCCAGAATGTTCCAGGGCTTCATTCCCTGCTCCAGCAGCCACGCTATCTTATAGGTCAGCACGCGTGTCTTTCCCGATCCTGCACCGGCAATCACCAGCGAAGGGCCGTCGCAATATTCCACAGCCAGACGCTGGGATTCGTTGAGATCTTCTGACAGATTCATTCTTAGTGTTTCTTATAGATTCCGCCATCAACGGTACGTGGGTCCACATCCTGTCCTTCCTTGGGGAACAGAGGGATAAACTTCATCTCTTTCATAATCTTCACCTTACGCCTCACCATGTAATCGGAGGGATTCTTGGACGAGAACTTACGGGGATTGGGAAGCGTGGCTGCAATGAGGGCGCAGTTGGAACGCGTCAGTTCAGAAGCCTTACAACCGAAATGCTCTTCTGCAACGGCCTCCACACCATAGATGCCATCCCCCATCTCAATGCTGTTGAGATAGACTTCCATGATGCGCTGCTTGCTCCATACGAACTCTATCAGCACGGTGAAATAGGCTTCCATGCCCTTGCGAACCCAAGAGCGTCCGGGCCATAGGAACACGTTCTTGGCCGTCTGCTGGCTGATGGTGCTGCCTCCCAGTTTGCGCTTACCGTCGAGGTTGTTTATGGCGGCATTCTCGATGGCCTCATAGTCGAATCCGTGGTGTTTCAGGAAGCGCTGGTCCTCGCTGGCCATGACAGCCACGGGCATCGAGGGGGACATCTTCTCCAAGCTTACCCACGAATGACTGAGTTTAAGTTCGCGACCCTCCTGCAACTGCTCATGCATGCGGATGAACATCAGCGGCGTGAAGAAAACCGGCAGGAAGCGCAAGAGCACAACAGCAAGGATGGTGGAGCCAAAGAAGGCTACCACCATCCATTTAATGAGTTTTTTTATGAATTTCAAGGGATTTGAGTATTAATTGAGCTCACCGTTATTGGCCTTCTCAATCATCTTCTCACTGGCATAGAGGTAAACCTCCACACGACGGTTAGCCTGCTGGCCTGCCTTTGTGGAGTTATCAGCAACAGGATTCTGCTCGCCGTAACCGGTCACATTCTTGAACTGGTTGTAGCTAACGCCCTGGCTGGTAAGATAGTTTTTCACACTCTCGGCACGCTGCTGGCTGAGGTTGAGGTTCTTCTGTGCGCTCTGCTCAGCGGTAGAGTTCTTCCATCCCTGGTTGTCGGTGTAACCCTGCACGTCAACGGCAAGGTCAGCATCATTCTTCAGAAGCGTAGCGAAGTCATTCAGGTCAGCCTTCGACTTGTTGGCCAATGTAGCGGAACTGGTAGCAAAGAGCAGACCGCTGTCGAAAGTCACCTTCACAGCCTTCAGGCCGTTAGCATCGGTCACTTCCTCAACCTTGGCATTCTCCATCTCGGCGGCAGCCTTAGCCTTCACCTTATCCATATGCTTACCGATGGCGGCACCTGTTCCAGCACCTACGGCGCCACCGATGGCAGCACCAATGGCAGCACCCTTGGCATCCTTACCGATTACGGCACCCAAAACGCCACCCAGAACAGCACCACCTCCAGCACCAATCAGAGAACCAGTACCTGTGTTCGTACTACAACTCACTAACATAGCGAGGCAAAGCCCCATTGTTGCAATCTTTAAATTCTTCATATTCGTAAAAAGTTAAATTAAAAGCAATTTTCTCGACAAAGATATAGTATTTCTAATGATTCTCCAAATTTTTTTGTACTTTTGCACTCAAATTTTAAATATTAATAATAAAACAATGGCAAAAGAACTGAAAGAAATGACAAAACGCGCTGACAATTATAGTCAGTGGTATAACGATCTTGTCGTGAAAGCCGACCTCGCTGAACAGTCGGCCGTACGTGGATGTATGGTCATCAAGCCTTATGGCTACGCCATCTGGGAGAAGATGCAGCACCAGCTGGACGCTATGTTCAAGGAAACAGGTGCGCAGAACGCCTATTTCCCCCTGCTGATTCCAAAGAGTTTCCTTTCCCGCGAGGCTGAACACGTTGAAGGTTTCGCCAAGGAATGTGCCGTGGTGACCCACTACCGCCTGCGTGCTAAAGAAGATAAGAGCGGCGTGGAAGTGGACCCTGCTGCCAAACTGGAGGAAGAACTCATTATCCGTCCTACTTCAGAGACCATCATCTGGAACACCTATAAGAACTGGATTCAGTCATGGCGCGACCTGCCCCTGATGTGCAACCAGTGGTGTAACGTGATGCGCTGGGAGATGCGTACTCGTCCTTTCCTCCGCACCAGCGAATTCCTCTGGCAGGAAGGCCATACGGCTCATGCCACCCGCGAAGAGGCCGAAGAGGAAGCACAGAAGATGCTGAAGGTCTATGCCAAGTTTGCTGAGGAATGGATGGCCGTGCCTGTGATTCAGGGCGTGAAGAGTGAGACGGAGCGTTTTGCCGGAGCCCTCGACACTTATACCATTGAGGCTATGATGCAGGACGGTAAGGCATTGCAGAGCGGTACCTCGCATTTCCTCGGACAGAATTTTGCCAAGGCATTCGACGTAACCTATCTGAACAAGGACAACAAGCCCGAATATGTATGGGCTACTTCATGGGGTGTTTCCACACGTCTCATCGGTGCGCTCATCATGACGCATAGCGATGACAACGGTCTCGTATTGCCTCCGCGTCTGGCTCCTATCCAGGTTGTCATCATTCCGATTGCCAACAAGGCCGACCAGCTGGCAGCCGTCAGCGAAAAGGTTCAACCCATCATCGACGCCCTGCGTGCAAAGGGTATCACGGTGAAATACGATGATGCCGACAACAAGCGTCCTGGCTTCAAGTTTGCCGACTATGAGCTGAAGGGTGTTCCCGTACGTCTGGTACTGGGTGCACGCGACTTGGAGAACGGTACCATCGAGGTGATGCGCCGTGACACGCTGGAGAAGGAATCACGTCCCATCGACGGCATCACGGAATACGTGGAGCAGTTGCTGCAGGACATCCAGAACAACATCTTCGAGAAGGCCCGTGCAGCCCGCGACTCACGTATTTACGAGTGCGAGGACTACGAGGAATTCAAGGAGAAGGTGAAGGACGGCGGTTTCTTCCTCTGTCATTGGGATGGTACTGCTGAGACCGAGGCCCGCATCAAGGAGGAGACACAGGCTACCATCCGTTGCGTGCCCTTCGGCGTGGAACAAACGCCTGGCGTGGATATGGTCACCGGAAAGCCGGCCAAATACCGTGTCATCATTGCCCGCAGTTACTAAACGGGTATAGAATATTACATGCGGATTGCCATCATAGGAGGAGGAGCGGCAGGATTCTTTGCTGCCATCAGGGCCAAGGAAACAAGGCCTGACTCCGATGTGGCGATCTACGAAAAAGGCAGTCGTCCGTTGGCCAAAGTGGCCGTTACGGGAGGTGGCCGTTGCAATCTGACCAATTCCTTTGCGGAAATCCGTGATTTGAAACAGGCCTACCCCCGAGGCGACAAACTGATGAAGCGCCTCTTCAAGACTTTCGATTACCATGACGCATATGACTGGTTCGAAAGCCGTGGCGTGGAACTGGTGACTCAGGATGACGAATGCGTATTTCCACGTTCGCAATCCTCACAGAGCATCATCGACTGCCTGACAAATAACGCCCGAAGGCTGGGAGTGAAAATCATCACCCGCCACGCCCTCGGGCGTATCATTCCCCAAGCAGACAACCTACACCTTATTTTTAATAATGGCCTGTATGAAGAAGATGCCGACCGCGTCATCATCACTACAGGTGGCCATCCTCAGGAAGATGCTTTCCGCTATCTGCAAGATTTAGGCCATCAGATAACGCCTCCCGTACCTTCGCTCTTCACCTTCAATATTACAGACAAACCTCTTCGCGAACTGATGGGTACCGTAGTGGAAAATGCCATCACGACCATCGTGGGAACGAAGACGAGAAGCGAGGGGGCTTTGTTAATCACACATTGGGGAATGAGCGGACCTGCCATCCTGCGCCTGTCTTCCTATGGAGCACAATGGACTGCTGAAAAGGACTACCGTTTTCATATCGGAGTCAACTGGATCGGTGAGACCAATGCTTCGAAAGTCGGAGAAGCACTCATGGAAACCGTCATCAAGAACGGCGGAAAACAAATGGGAAACATGAGACTCTACGATTTACCTTCAAGACTTTGGCTTCACCTGCTGAAGAGAGCTGACATTCCTGCAGAAAAGAGATGGAGCGAATTAGGTAAGAAAGGCCTCAACAAACTGGTGGAAACACTCACCAACGACTGTTACGCCGTGGAGGGAAAGAGCAGCTGGAGGGAGGAATTCGTCACTTGCGGAGGCGTTTCGCTTGCATCCATACAGCCCAATACGCTGGAGAGCAAACACGTGAAAGGACTCTATTTCGCAGGAGAAGTGTGTGACGTAGATGCCATCACAGGCGGTTTCAATCTGCAGGCAGCCTGGACCATGGGCTACGTGGCCGGAAGCCATGCCGCTTCCGACTAATAGCAGATCAGCATCAGCGAAGGCCAGCCCTTGTACTTGGAAAGGCTGATGCAACTCATCTTGGGTTTCCCCTTTGAATAAAGACTATCATTCACCTGCGTAAAACCTTCAGCCACAGCCTCTTGCAAGAACTCCTGACGGGGTTCTTCCGAATCAAAGATATATTCTATATAAGTCTTCCCTGGACGGATATGCCAGATAAGACCGGAGAAATACTTATCGTCAGGTTCCAGGGAACGCTTGTCTTCACCCAACTTCATACGGATACCATAGGCTTTGGCCTTGTCGATTTCGGTCACGATGGAACCTAATGCGTCCTGATAATTATCCTTCTCAAAGATTTTCTCGTATTGGGTGTGCTTCATCTTATCGTCCACCTTGAAAGTACCGTTTTCAGATTCGTCAAAAGAAAAATCCTTGAGATGAAGCATCACGTAACGCACTTCTTCCTTGCTCTTCTCATCGTCACTCAACTCCACCAGCTGGATATCCGGATCGTCATAAGCGGGTTTGTTCTTCCCGGAGTTACATCCGGAAACCACAAGTACGGCAGTCAACATGAAGACCACCTTATAAATATTACTTTTAATATTCATAGATTGTAGTTTTTGTCATTCTTTAATAGTTTTCATCGGTCTATCTCACCTTAAGCACCTGCCCTACCCTGATACTTTCATCCGGGGAGATGTGGTTCATCTTGTATAGCGACTTCAGGCGAATGCCGTAATACTGGGCGATAGAATACATGCTCTCACCGGCCTTCACTGTATGCGGGCGGTTCTTGTATTCTTTGTCGGCTCGTTTCTGTTTCTTCTTCAGCCATACAACCTCGCCGGGCTGGAGTGCATCATTCTTGTCACGCTCATTATAACGGGCAATCTTCTTATAGGAAATGCCGATCTCCTGGCCTATCATCTTGAAGGTGTCTCCCTGACGGGCATACAGGTAGTAGTTCTTATTATAAATATGTATGGGATGAAGTTGTGTTTCACCTCCGACGGGCTGGTCGGTACCAGAACGCTTGGCCATGAACTTGTCGTAACTCTTGGCTTTGTCGTACTCGTGAAGTTTATAGAGTTCGATGATGCCTATCAATTGGGAAGCATAGCGTGGATTGGTGGCATAGCCGGCAGCCTTCAGCCCGTTTGCCCATCCCTTGTAGTCGGTGATGGAGAGATTGAAAAGACTGCTGTATCGTTTGCCGTTGCGCAAGAACTTGCAATGGTCCTCGAAACTCTGGAGTGCATTATCGTAGGCACGGAAACATTCCTGAGAAAGGTCATCGTCGTGATAGACCGTGCGACCCGTCCATCCATGACATTTAATGCCGAAATGGTTGTTTCCCCTGCGAGTCAGTTCACTGGTACCCGCACCGCTTTCAAGGATGCCCTGAGCAAGCGTGATACTCGCAGGCACGCGATAGCGGATCATTTCCTCAATGGCCAGATCCTTATACTGGTCGATATAGCTCTGATATTTAGAGTTCCATTTCATCTGCGAGTTAGCAGAGAGACAGAACAATACAGATATGAGAAAAATGACAGGTTTCTTCATAATTGCCTACAAAATTAATCCAAAATAAGAAGAATACCAAATATTTTGCTTACTTTTGCAACATGAAACCAGAAGACGACGCGTGAAAGGCCTCCATTGCACCTGTTCCAAAAGCAAATGGCACGGATTTTGCAAGTTGTTCTGCTGATTGATAACAATAAAAAGAAAGGAAGTAATAATATGGCGAGCCAATTTTCACCAAAAGTATCGGAAATCCTTGCGTTCAGCCGTGAGGAAGCCGCGCGACTTGCCAGTCGCTCCGTAGGGCCTGAGCATCTGATGCTCGGACTTCTCCGTGAGAGAAACAGCATAGTGAGTGACATATTGTCACAAGCCAACATTGACATGCAGTCCATCAAGCATGACTTGGAGATGCAGGTCAGGGAAAATGATTTCACACAGCCCCTCAACACACAGGAGCTGGTGCTCAATACACAGGCCTCGAACATTCTCAAACTGGCTGTTCTGGAGGCAAGGATGCAGTCAACGAACACCGTTGAAGAGCAGCATTTGTTGTTGGCTATTCTCCACGACCAGACAAACAACGGCGCCAAGATCATCTTGGAGTCAAACAGTATATCCTATGAAGACGTCTTGTTGTACATCCAGCAGGCTGCGGGAAAGACCACGAATGGCCTGAGCCTGTCGGATGAGGATGAAGACGATCTGGACGACCCGGTGCTCAGCAACCGGCAGAATACCAGCAATCAGAGCACGACGGCACGGAAGGCACCCAAATCAGGAACACCTGTTCTTGACAACTTCGGTACTGACCTTACTCAAGCTGCCGCAGAGGGAAAACTTGACCCCGTGGTGGGCCGTGAACGCGAGATTGAGCGTGTCACCGAGATCCTCGGTCGCCGCAAGAAGAACAATCCCGTGCTCATCGGTGAACCCGGTGTGGGTAAGAGTGCCATCGTAGAAGGATTGGCACAACTGATTGTGAAGAAGCGCACCAGCCCCATCCTCTTCAACAAACGGCTTATCAACCTCGATATGACCAGCATTGTTGCCGGTACTAAGTATCGCGGCCAGTTTGAAGAGCGTATCAAGGCACTCATCAAAGAGATAGAAAACAATCCCGACGTCATCATCTTCATCGATGAGATTCACACCATGGTAGGTGCCGGAAGCACGCCGGGCAGCATGGATGCCGCAAACATCCTGAAGCCTGCACTGGCACGTGGTACCATACAATGCATCGGTGCCACCACCCTCAATGAATACCGCAATTCCATTGAAAAGGACGGTGCCCTGGAACGCCGTTTCCAGAAAGTCATCGTGGAGCCTACCGATGTGAAGGACACCATTGAGATTCTCCATAACATCAAGGACCGCTACGAACAGCACCACCATGTGAGCTATTCCGAGGATGCCATTCTGGCGTGTGTCAAATTGACAGACAGATACATCAACGACCGTTTCTTCCCCGACAAGGCCATCGACGCACTCGACGAAGTGGGTGCCCGCGTGCACTTACGACATGCACAAGTGCCACCTGAAATTACCGCCATGGAGAAGGAAATCCAAACCGTGCTGGAAAAGAAACAGCAGGCGGTGAAGAACCAGAATTTCGAACTGGCCGCCGGATACCGTGACCGTCAGGTTCAACTGGAACAGGAACTGAAGACACTACAGGAGAAGTGGTCGCAGGGTGACGTGGAGAAACGCGAACCCGTGACCGAAGTGGAAGTGGCCGAAGTGGTTTCCATGATGAGCGGCGTGCCTGTACAGCGCATGGCCGAACAGGAAGGTCTGCGGCTGAAGAATATGGCCGAAGAACTGAAGAAGGAAGTCATTGCCCAAGACAAGGCCATCGAGAAAATCGTGAAGGCCATCCAGCGCAACCGCGTAGGGCTGAAAGACCCGAATCATCCCATCGGCGCATTCATGTTCCTGGGACCGACAGGTGTAGGTAAGACCTATCTGGCCAAGAAACTCGCCGAACAGATGTTCGGTTCCGAAGATGCGCTTATCCGTGTGGACATGAGTGAATACAGCGAAAGCTTCAACACATCGCGCCTCGTGGGAGCTCCTCCGGGATACGTAGGTTATGAAGAAGGCGGACAACTTACTGAGAAAGTTCGCCGCAAGCCCTACTCCATCGTGTTGCTCGACGAGATTGAGAAGGCCCACGGCAATGTATTCAACATGCTGCTGCAGGTTCTCGACGAAGGACGACTCACCGATGGCAACGGCAGACTGATTGACTTCCGCAACACCGTCATCATCATGACCTCGAATGCCGGTACACGCCAACTGAAGGAATTCGGACGTGGCGTGGGATTCAATGCAGGAAGTCTTGGACTTGCCATGGATGAGAAAGACAAGGAATATGCTCGTTCCATCATACAGAAGAGTCTTTCCAAGCAGTTCTCGCCTGAGTTCCTGAACCGTCTCGACGAAATCGTCACCTTCGACCAACTGGATCTTGATGCTATCAAGCGCATCATCGACGTGGAACTGAAAGGATTACTGAAGCGTGTGGAGAATCTCGGCTATCATCTGGAACTCTCGGATGAGGCAAAGGAATACGTTGCCACCAAGGGATACGATGTGCAGTTCGGTGCCCGTCCTCTGAAGCGAGCTATCCAGACTCATATTGAGGACGGTGTCTGTGAGCTGTTACTCTCCGGTGATTTGAAGCCAGGTTGCACCATCCGTGTTGAGAAGGATGAAAGCGGACTGAAGTTCAATATTAACGATTGAGACTTTGGCAAGGAACCATAAAAACAAGCCCCGAAAGAATGAAGAATATCTTTCGGGGCTTCTTTTATGATTTAACCAATTTCATCGGATGCGATCCATCGAACGTACCAGTTTCTCATCAGCCATGATTCCGTGTCGGGCCATCACATAGAGAATGATGCTCACAGCGGGAAACGATGCCGGAATGCTGACAGCCATCACCGCATGAAGGGTATCCTGCTTTCCGAGTGTAATCACCGCAAAGGCAATGTACCAGGCAATGAGCAGCAGAATGTTCAGCACGCACAGGCGAGCCTGCATCATACGCTTCTTGTAAAGCAGCATAGCCGCAATGCCGATAGGCATCGTAAGCAGCAGCAGGACGAACAGAGGCCACGGTGCAAAATCACGGACTCCACCGCCAGAAAGAATCCAAAGATTGTACATCTGTGAAGGAACACCCATTCCTTCTGCCGAGAAGGAAGCGATGGGCAGGGACAGACATACAAGGCTCAGGATCAGGGCGATGAGGATAAACAGAGTCTGTTTGCGCTGTATCATTCGTCAGCCTTGTCCTTAGAAGGGTCACGGAAATACACCTGATTATCCAAGAATTCCTCGGTAGCGAGCAGTGTGGGCTTCGGCAGTTTCTCGTAATAACGGGAAATTTCAATCTGCTCACGGTTTTCAAACACTTCCTCCAGGGAATCGTTATAGGAAGCGAACTCAGCGAGTTTCTTGCTCAGGTCTTGCTTAATTTCAACAGAAATCTGGTTGGCGCGCTTGCCGATGATGGCCACGCTCTCGTAGATGTTGCCCGTATCCTTGCACAAATCCATGATGTTGCGTGTAACGGTGTTCGTGGGGGCTTTTGACTTCTTGTAATCCATAAAATTATATTTGTTATTATTCTTGTTTTCCGAAAAGATTATTCTTCCTTTGCCTTGGAAGTATATTTCTTGCACACGGCAATATATTTCTCGGCGGTTTTCACCTGCTTGGAATCGGGATACTCGTTGATAAAGCCATAGCATTCATCCTCTGCATCCTGGAATCGCTCCAGCTGACGGGCTGAGATTGAGTTCTCGGCCAACTTGTACTTGGCTTTCATAACCAGCAGCGCAAAAGATTCGCGGAATGAAGTGTAGGGATAGTCCTTCAATGCATTCTGCGCGGTCACGATGCACGACTCATAGTTGGATTCGCTATTGGAATTGATATTTCCGAAATATCCGCCGAGATCGTAATAAAGCTGGGCATTATAGAGTTCCTTCTTCACAAGTTTGTCCTGAAGTTCAAAGAGGCGGTCCTGGGCCTGGCTCTTCATCTTGGCATCCGGATAGAGGTCAAGATATTCCTGGAATGCCGAAATAGCCAGTACCGTCTGGCTTTGGTCAAGACGCGGTTCGGGAGTACTCATATAAAGACTTTGTCCAACATAATAGCTGGCCAGTTCGGCATAGATACCTTTGGGATAAGTGGAATGGTATTTCCTGAATGCCTGGGCGGCACTCTCGTAATCCCTGTTTCCATACTGTGCCATAGCCAGCATATAGAGACTTTCCTCACCGTTGTCTGTGCCTTTCTC
The DNA here is from genome assembly GCA_900316985.1 of uncultured Prevotellaceae bacterium. Lineage (GTDB taxonomy): Bacteria > Bacteroidota > Bacteroidia > Bacteroidales > Bacteroidaceae > Prevotella. The sequence goes on along the minus strand of ONFE01000037.1, from coordinate 6,789 downwards.
AATAGCGATGAGATCGTTGAGCAATGTGATGGCCTGCGTGAATTTGCCTTGGGCAAAACACTCCTTGGCGAACTCATACCGGTAATTATAGTCAGACGTCTTAAATACCTGATTGAATTCATGGGCACAACTGCTCAACAGCAAGGCTGCGGATATGGAGATAAGAATTTTCTTCATTGTCTGTTGCGTAAAAACGGTGCAAAATTACACATTATTCCACGAATCGCAAAATGTAACGCCTGTAATTTAAGAAAAAATTGCTATTTTCCTTTTGTTTTTCCACCAATTTCACTAACTTTGCAAATTATGAACTTCAAACTGACATCCAAATATCAGCCCACAGGCGACCAGCCGGAAGCCATCAGGGAACTCACCGAAGGTGTGCTCCGAGGCGACCCTTCCCAGGTGCTGCTGGGTGTGACGGGATCAGGCAAGACCTTTACGGTGGCCAATGTCATCGCTAATGTGAACAAGCCGACGCTCATTCTCAGCCACAACAAAACGCTGGCCGCCCAGCTCTACGAGGAGATGAAAGGCTTCTTTCCCGAAAATGCCGTGGAATACTACGTGAGCTACTATGACTATTACCAGCCGGAAGCCTATATGCCGACCTCTGACACCTATATCGAAAAGGATCTGGCCATCAATGAAGAAATTGACCGCCTCAGACTGAGCGCCGTCTCTTCATTGCTTTCCGGAAGGAAGGACGTGGTGGTGGTAAGCAGCGTCTCGTGCATCTATGGCATGGGAGGCCCTACGGCAATGGCATCCAGTGTGATTACGCTGAAGAAGGGCCAGAAACTGGAACGCAACCAGTTCCTGCGCAAGCTCGTGGATGCCTTGTACGTCAGGAATGACATTGAACTGAAACGAGGCAACTTCCGCGTGAAAGGCGATACGGTGGATGTATTCATGGCCTATTCGGATTATGTATTGCGTATCACCTGGTGGGACGATGAGATTGACAGCATCGAGGAATTGGATTCCGTGACCTTCCATCGGATGGCCAGTTTTGAGGAATATCAGATTTATCCGGCCAATCTTTTTGTCACTTCCAAAGAACAGACAGAGATTGCCATCCGACATATACAGGACGATCTGGTGAAGCAGATTGAATTCTTTAACGAACTGGGCGATACCACTAAGGCTCAACGAATTAAGGAGCGTGTGGAATATGATATTGAGATGATTAAGGAGCTTGGCCATTGCAGTGGTATCGAGAACTATTCCAGGTATTTTGACGGTCGTGAAGCCGGACAACGCCCCTACTGTCTACTCGACTTTTTCCCGGAGGATTTCCTGCTTGTGATTGACGAAAGCCACGTCTCCGTTCCTCAGATATCAGCGATGTACGGTGGTGACCGTGCCCGTAAGACCAATTTGGTGGAATACGGTTTCCGCCTGCCAGCCGCCTTCGACAACCGTCCGCTCAGATTTGAGGAATTTGAGAGTCTGGTTCCACAGACCATCTATGTGAGTGCAACGCCCGCTGATTATGAGTTGGCTAAATCAGAAGGCGTGGTTGTCGAACAGGTCATCCGACCTACCGGCCTGCTGGACCCCGTTATCGAGATACGTCCTACCGAGAATCAGGTAGACGACCTGATGGATGAGATTCTCACCCGCAGCCATCGCAATGAGCGTGTATTAGTGACGACATTGACCAAACGCATGGCAGAAGAACTGACGGAATACCTGCTCAACAACGGCATCAAAGCCAATTACATCCATAGTGACGTGGCTACGTTAGACCGTGTAAAAATCATGACAGATTTAAGGTCTGGTGCTTTCGACGTCCTGGTTGGCGTAAACCTGCTCCGTGAAGGCCTCGACTTGCCGGAAGTGTCGCTCGTAGCCATCCTCGATGCCGACAAGGAAGGTTTCCTCCGCTCTCATCGTTCACTCACGCAAACAGCTGGACGTGCCGCACGAAACGTCAATGGAAAGGTCATTATGTATGCCGATACCATCACGCAAAGCATGCAACTCACCATCGACGAGACGGCACGTCGCCGAAACAAGCAGCTGAAATACAACGAAGAGCATCACATCACACCTCAGCAGATTGTGAAAAGTATTAACAAAGGAGGACTCGCAGGCAGAACCCAGACGGAAGAATCTTCAGAAAAGACCGTCGGATTACAATACAAGCCATACATTGAGCCAGACAGTCTGGCTATGGCGGCAGATCCGATATTGGCCAAGATGTCAAAGGAACAATTGCGGAAGAGTATTGAGAACACGACAGCCCTGATGAAGGAGGCAGCCAAAAAACTCGATTTCATACAGGCAGCCCAATATCGCGATGAGATTATCAGGCTGACGGAACTGCTTGAAAGCGAAAAATAAAGTTAATAAACCAACATTTTTAAGGCCACCTTGCCCACTCTTCAAGGAAAATCACTACCTTTGCACAATAAAACCGCGAATATGAAAAAGTTAATTGCAATCATGCTGTTGGCATTGCCGATGGCTGCCATCGCCCAGAATGTATGGGAAAAGCCGAAGGAAGACGTCGTAGAAAAGAAGGCTGAAAAGGAAAAGAAGCCCAACAAAGACGAGAAATACCTTCGTGGAGCAGTGCCAGTTGTCGATGGACAGGTACAATGGACGCTTGACGTGGACGTTCCCGGAAAAAGTGCCCAGGAGATATATGACAAGATGCTGCAGACGCTGACCGACCTTACCAAAAGTGAGGGACAGTTGGAAGGCAGCGGCGTGACACTTGTCAACAAGCAAGACCATATTATTGTAGCCAATGTGAGGGAATGGCTGTTGTTCACGGCCAATTTCATTTCGTTGGACCGTACGAAATTCCACTACACACTCATCGCCAACTGTACCGACGGCCATCTCAACATGACGATGGGCCGCATCTCATACAGATACGACGAAGAGCGTCTGAAGCAAGTGTACAAGGCCGAGGAATGGATTACCGACGAATATGCCGTCAACAAGAAGAACACCAAGCTCTATCCTGTCTCTGCCAAGTTCCGCAGAAAGACCATCGACCGCAAGGATCAGATTTTCGAAACCATCAGAAACGTATTAAAAGATTAATTTAGATTTTGGATAACTCAACGATTTACCGTCGTCGCCGCGGTGAAGATGAAGACAATGGCGAAGACAAGTACCGTATGCTCCGGCAGATTCTCAACATTCTCTTTATGCTGGGAGCCGTCATCGGTGTGATTGTCTATTTCTATTATGGCCGCGATTTAGGAACCATCATCATTCTTGTTTCAATGGCATTCAAACTGGCTGAATGCGTATTCAGACTGATTAAATGAGAAAAATCCTGTTATCGTTGCTTTTTGCCTCTTTTGCGCTGCCGTTCTTTGCTCAGGGATTCAACCAGATAGATGAGAACGGCACCTATACCAGTTCTGAAGACATCCTTAAAAAGGACTCCCTCAAAGAGCACCATGAGGCTCCCAGGGGATTCTATGTATGGACGGTAGACAGCCGGTTTGGCGACCGCAGGCCTGCCGAGCCCGACACCCTTCAGCACATGTATATGAACACCATCTTCAACGAAGGCAAATACGGCGAATACAACACGCTTGGAAACCTTGGTTCTCCGCGTCTGAACCGAATATTCATCGACCGCCCTCAGACGGAACAGTTTTTCTTCACACAACCCTACGACTTCTTCAACACGCCAGTTGATCAGTTCCATTTCACCAACACATTATCCCCCATCACCAACCTGACCTATCAGGAATGTGGTGACAAGAATAACGGTGAAGACCATCTCAAGGCACTGTTCGCCGTGAATGCCGGCAAGAGACTGGGCTTGGGATTCAAGTTCAACTATATCTATGCCCGCGGTTATTACCACAGCCAAAGTGCGGCACACTTCAACTACACGTTGTTCGGTTCCTACCTCGGCGACCGTTATGAGGCACACCTGCTGATGGGCACAAACCATCAGAAGATGGCTGAAAACGGCGGTATCACCCAAGATAACTACATTGAGCACCCTGAAATCTACCGTGACGTCTTCGATGCCAATGAGATTCCGACGGTTTTGTCAAGCAACTGGAACCGCAACGACCATCACCACATCTTCTTCACCCACCGCTACAATATCGGCTTCAACCGCAAGATTCCGATGACGCCCGAGGAGATCAAGGCGAAGAAGTTCGCCATGGAAAGCCAGAAGGAGAAAGAGGAGAAAGAAGAGCTAAAGAAAGCCCGCAAGGAAGCCGAGAAACGCGGCATCGACTTTGATGAGGAAGAGTACAAGCGCAGCAAGGGCGTCAGCTACGGCGGCCGTCCCGACGGTGCCAAGACGGTAGGCAAAGAACCCGAAAAGGCTGAAGCCGGCGATGAAGGCGAAGGCCGCATCAAGGTGGAAGGCCAGGCCGCCCTCGACAGTCTGATGGCTCAAGATCAGCAGAAGAAGGAAGAAGCAGAAGAAACGGAATGGATGAAGAACGAGTACGTGCCTGTGACGAGTTTCATCCATACCATCAACTATGACTACGCCAACCGCGTCTACTTGGCATACGAAACGCCCGCGAATTATTACAAGCACAGCAGTTTCTACGATGAAGAAGCGGATGTGTTGCAGGGTGACTCCATCAACGACAATACCCGCCACTACCGTATCAAGAACACTTTCGCCATCAATCTGCTGGAGGGATTCAACAAATGGGCGAAGGCCGGTCTGAAAGCCTTCATCACCTCCGACTACAGGCATTTCACCCTTCCTGACACACTCGGCCACAACACCTCCTTCAATGAGCATACCGTCAGTGTGGGCGGCCAGCTCAGCAAGACGCAGGGCAGCCTCATTCACTACAATGCCACGTTGGAGACCTGGCTTGTAGGTGAAGATGCCGGACAACTGAAGGTCGACGGCCATGCCGACGTGAACATTCCGCTCTTTGGAGACACCGTGCAGATAGCGGGTAACGCTTTCTTCCACCGGGTGAACCCCATTTTCTACCAACGTCATTTCCATTCCAAATTCCTCTGGTGGGACAGCAAGAATATGGAAAAGGAGACCCATACACACATCGAAGGACGGCTTACCATACCGAAGACACGCACGATGTTCAGACTGGCTGTGGACCATCTGACCAACCACACGTATTTTACCCAGTCCTACACACAAGAACAAGAGAGACGCTATGGCTACGAGCTTGCCGTCAACCAGTCGTCCAACAATATCGCCCTGCTCACACTCCAGCTTGAGCAAGCCCTGAAACTGGGAATTTTAAACTGGGAGTCGCAGATTACCTATCAGAAGTCGAGCCATGCGGAACTACCCGTTCCAGAACTCAACGTCTACAGTAACCTCTATGTCAAGTTCAAGATCAACAAGGTGCTGAATGTAAATCTCGGTGGAGACGTGCGATGGTTCACCCAATATGTGGCCCCCGACTACAATCCGCTCATCGGACAGTACACCATTCAGAACAATGGAGATAACAATGTGAAGATAGGAAACTACCCCTGGGTGAACGTGTACGCGAACCTGAAACTCAAGCAGGCCCGCTTCTACGTCATGATGAGCCACGTGAACTACAGTTCAGGCAACAGTTATTTCCTCACACCGCATTATCCCACCAATCAGCGGGTGCTTCGCTTCGGTGTTTCATGGAATTTCTTCAATTAAATTACAAAATGTGAGATTATCTCAGGAAAAATCACTAATTTTGCAGCCAATATTATCAATATAGTATATTTCTAACAGGTTTTTATATGCCACAGATATCAACACGCGGATTGGAAATGCCCGAAAGTCCTATCAGGAAACTGGCTCCGTTGGCAGCTGCCGCAAAGAAGCGTGGAACCAAGGTTTACCACCTGAATATCGGTCAGCCTGACCTCCCCACGCCCAAAGTAGCGCTTGATGCCATCAAAAGCGTGGACCGCACCATCCTCGAGTATTCCCCCTCACAGGGTTATCTGAGTTACCGTGAGAAACTGGTCAGCTATTATGCCAAATACGATATCAACGTCACTGCCGATGATATCATTATCACCTGCGGCGGAAGTGAGGCCGTGCTCTTCGCTTTCATGTCGTGCCTGAATCCCGGCGACGAGATCATCGTTCCGGAACCGGCCTACGCCAACTATATGGCCTTTGCCATCTCGGCTGGTGCCAAGATCCGCACCATTGCCACGACGATTGAGGAAGGCTTCTCACTCCCCAAGGTTGAGAAGTTCGAGGAACTCATCAACGAACGCACGCGTGCCATCCTGATCTGCAACCCCAACAACCCCACGGGATATCTGTACACACGCCGCGAGATGAACCAGATTCGCGACCTCGTGAAGAAATACGATCTCTATCTGTTCTCCGACGAAGTGTATCGCGAGTATATCTATACCGGTTCACCCTATATCTCCGCCTGCCATCTGGAAGGTATCGAGCAGAACGTGGTGCTCATCGACTCCGTATCGAAGCGCTATAGCGAGTGCGGCATCCGAATCGGTGCCCTGATTACGAAGAACAAGGAGATCCGCCAGGCCGTGATGAAATTCTGCCAGGCCCGCCTCTCTCCCCCACTTATCGGACAGATCGTGGCCGAGGCATCGCTTGACACACCGGAAGAATACCTCCGCGAAGTGTATGATGAATACGTGGAGCGCCGTAAATGCCTCATCGACGGACTCAACCGCATTCCGGGCGTCTATTCCCCGATACCGATGGGTGCCTTCTACACGGTAGCCAAGCTCCCCGTCGACGATAGTGAGAAATTCTGCCGCTGGTGTCTGGAAAAGTTCAGCTTTGAGGGCGAGACGGTGATGATGGCTCCGGCCAGCGGTTTCTAT
>ONFE01000087.1 GCA_900316985.1 uncultured Prevotellaceae bacterium | reverse complement strand
ATTGACAGTGTTTTCAATGAACTTTTGTTGTTAAACTGTATGTTTTCGTTTAGTCCGCCGCCTTGCGGCTCCTAAACATAAAATTTACCGAAGTATTGTGCAATAGAAAAAAAGCAATAATCAAACACGATATGAAAAAGACATTCCTGATAGCCTTTACGGCAGCCTTATTCGTATTTGCAGGCTGCGAAAAGAAAGCCCCCTCCATACCTCCTACCGAGGATTCCAGCCAGTTTGTGAACCTGACGGATGCCGTTCCGGACGCCATCCTGGAAATCCGCTATTACGGCACCTACAACTTTGTGGGCGCCCGGATAGATGGTTATGAGCAGCCCACGGCCCTTCTCACCAGGAAGGCGGCCGAGGCCCTGAAGGCTGTGAGTGACGATGTCATTGCCAAGGGGTACCGGCTCAAGATCTACGATGCCTACAGGCCCCAGAAGGGTGTAGACCATTTTGTCCGCTGGGCCGAAGACTTGCAGGATGTCAGGATGAAGCCGTACTTCTATCCGGACCTGGACAAGAGCGTCCTCTTCGACCAGGAGTATATTATGCTCAAGAGCGGCCATACGCGCGGTTCCACCGTAGACCTCACCCTCTTCGACATGAACCTGGAAAAAGAGGTGGATATGGGCGGCACCTTCGACTGGTTCGGCCCGGAAAGCCACCCGGATTTCTGCGGCAACCCGGATACCGGTGAGTATACCGGAGACAACAGCAAGAGCCCGGCCACTCCCAAACGCAGCATCACTCCCGAGCAGTTTGCCAACCGGATGATTCTCCGCAAGGCTATGCTCTCCCACGGTTTCAAGCCCCTCAGCACCGAGTGGTGGCACTTCACCCTCGTGGAAGAACCCTTCCCGGAGACCTACTTCACCTTCCCGGTCCGGGAGCTTTAGCCGGACCTGCCACCCGCTACGCATTTTAGCCCCAAAACGTGTAACGAGTGGCTCTTGTGAGCCACTCGTTGCACATTACAGCCCCCAAATGCGTAATGGGTGGCTGCAAGGAAAAGATTAGTTACTGAACCACGTGGACCAGACGGACGGACACAGCCCAGGCATTACCCGTAGCATAGGAAATACCATTCGAACTGCTACTGAAACGTGTATAATAGAAGTATTTCTTAAGACTGGGAGGATTAACTCTGATACCTCCCTCCGTTCCAACATAATCTATCGACGTTCCACCGTTACTACGCTTTCCGGATGCCGGAAGGAACACACATCCAGCCTTCTCCAGTTCAAGCCACCCTGCACTGGTGCAAGTGGTACAGTTAGACCACACTCCACTGAAATTCTGTTCATTAAGATGCTTAATATCTACACCGGCCGGGAGGGCGCTTCCCTCATAATTATCCGGGAAGAGAATGATTCCATTCACAGCAGTGGCATCGGTATTGACTTTCGCAAGGGTAAAACGATACGAGCCGCCACGGTACTTGAACACGCACGTCAACTCAGGGCCCTTGGTTGTGCTGTTATCATCCCCACCGTATAAGGTGCGCCAATAAGTGGAACCATAATCTTTGGTAACTCCTTTATAACTGAAAGTGGAAATCTTTCCCCAGTCTATAAAGCTTCCTTGAGCACAAGACTTGGTAATTCCATAGTGTCCTTTGGCCGAGTTGCTCGGGAGGAAGAGATCCACGGTACCATTGGCGCTCACGTTTCCTTCATCGTCGGTAATGAAACCGTTGGCAGAGCCTGCACCCGACCCCATATAATCATACTGGTGCTCTGCGAAGCTCCAGGTCCAGGTGGCGCCCAGATCCGTTGTCGTTGCCTGCAGGTTACCGGGGGCGAAGATAACACGGGTTGTTCTGGCCGAGTTTACGGAGAACACCGGGAAGGAGGCGGTCCGTTTGACACCCTTGGTTCTGGTAGCCGAATAAGCAAACTTGCGGGATACCGTCAACGTGGCATTGCCGCCGCTGAGTGCATCATATGTAGTAATGGTGATGTTGGAATACGTGCCCACCGGAAGAGGAATGTTGAATACTTTACCATCTCCCCAACCGCTGTAGAATGGTTCTCCGGAGTTGGTGATGGTGATCACGTCGTGAGCGTCATCACCGGTCGTGGCGATGGAAGAGGAACCGGGGGTGGGATCTGCAATGGAGAACTCTCCCCAGACCTTCTTACCGTCAAAATCGATTTCCATACGCTTGGTGCTGGCCGGAATGCTGTTCACCGTGAGACGGAGAAGACCGCAGAGCTGTTTGAAAGACCAGCCGCCGCCAGGGGTATTGGTGGCAATCATCGGGCAGGGAGAGGTTTCACCGCTCACCTGGGCAAGGGTATATGTACCCGGGAGGCTTATATCCAGCGTATGTTCGCTCTGGCCATAGTTGGGCGCAGTAGCGGAAACGAGGTTGCTGGGATACACCGCGAAGGCGTCGCGGGAGTAACCGTCCTCGTATTCTACCGTGAACTGGGCCGAGGCGGCAGCGGCGCTGGCTCCGCCTGTAGTTACAACGTACTTGGCACTACTACCTTTGGATACGTGCACGGCTACCTTGTCCCCTAAAGTCCAGGCAAAGGTCGGGGTATCATTTCCTATCGTGGCCTTGGTATCGTCTCCACGACTACCGGAAACGATTTCGGTAATCATCTTAACGTTCCCTTTATCGGAAGGGTTGATTGCTTCCTTTTCGCAGGAAACGGCAAGGAGCATCATTGCCGGGATATACAGGAATAACTTTTTCATCTCGTTGTCTGTTTAAAGTTATTCCTCCCAACTGATGAAACCTTCTCCTTCAGCCTCAATCTCACTGGAGCAAATGATTCCTTCCGCTTTTACATCCACGACCAAGGCCGTGGGAGTCTCGTAAAATTCTTTGTTGAAAGAGTTCATAGTTATCGTGCTTAACGTAAGATTTATCTAGTCCGTCACGGGCTTTACGAGCTTGACGACCTTATATTGTTTATCAGAATCGGTGCTCCTGGTTGTAACAGCTATATCCCCGTCAGTAAAATGGAAGTTGTAATACGAATTCGCTGACTCTAACGTAGCTGACCAATAATAACCTTCCTGATACGAGCTGCTCAAGTCACGCCACCCAAAAGTATCCGAATAATAGCCCGAAACAGGAATAAAAAGGCAACCTAGTTTGAGCAGATCATTGAATTGAACTTCAGTTAGCGGATTATCAGCATACTTAGACTCTAAACCGACAGTGGTTAAGTATCCTGCAGGTATAGTAGATCCATCTCGCAGCACGACCATACCCTTATAGGTATTTGCAGCAACTGAGTAGGCATTCGTAGAACCAAGGGTAACGGACACCAAAGCAAATGCATTATTCGCTACAGTTGCATTATTGACCGTTATGGTAGACTTCGGGGCTCCCAAAATTATTCTGCCCCAATTAGATGCATCGCTACCACCAGAAGGGAATTGCCAACCGGCAGGCAATTTATCACTTGTGGCTTTGATGTTACTTCCGTCTCCTCCTAATTCAGTTTTTAATGTACCCCACTTATTAAAATATTTGTTAAGAGAAGAGCTCTGGCCATACTTTACCGCCGGTTCAAACGGGTTGCAGCCCGCAGGCAAGGAATAATACACGGCACCGCTGACGGGGTCTTCGCTGAGGATCATCTCTCCGGCCGTCAAGGAATAGGTGGCAGGGTCTGCACTGCCGTTTCTTTCCAGAATTCCAGTGGAGACTTCATATCCGCGGAAGGCCGTCTTAGATGAAGGGAAAGTTGCGGTACGCTTAACGCCTTTCTTCTTGGAAGCTGAATAAGCGAATGTCTGGCTCGGGGAGAGAGTTGCATCGCCTCCGGTAAGGGCGTCATATGCCTTGACAGTGATTTTGCTATAGGTACCGGTAGGGAGCGGGATGTTCACTACTACACTGGTTTCACCCAGAACGGCATCTGTTCCGTCCTTGGTGATGGTGATGATGTCGTGGGCACCATCTGCAGCTGTCGTGATAACGGCAGTACTTGCTACTACAGGAGAAGTAATGGAGAAATCACCCCAGACCTGCTTGCCGTCGAAGTCGATTTCCAGGCGTTTGGCGGTTGCGGGGATGTCTTTCACCGTGAGACGGAGAAGACCGCAGAGCTGGTAGAAGTGCCAGCCGGAACCGGCTTCATTGGCCGAAATCATCGGGCAGGGAGAGGTTTCGCCGCTTACCTGTGCGAGGGTGTAACTGCCGGGGAGGGTCACATCCAGAGAATGACCGCTCTGGCCAAAATTGGTCGCGCTGGCAGAAACGATAGTGCTGGGGTACACCGCAAACGCATCGCGGGAGTAACCTTTCTCATATTCGACCGTGAACTTGGCCGAGGCGGCAGCTGCGCTGGCGCCGCTGGTGGTTACAACGTATTTATTGGTGGCTCCGTTAGAAACGTGCACTGCCACGTTGTCCCCTACCGTCCAGGCGAAAGTCGGGGTGGCATTGCCAATCGTGACCTTGGTGGCTTCTCCACGGCTACCGGAAACGATTTCGGTAATCATCTTAACGCCGGAGGCCGATTCATTTCCCTTATCGGAAGAGTTGATCGCTTCTTTTTCGCAAGACACGGCAAGGAGTATCATTGCCGGGATATACAGGAATATCTTTTTCATCTTTTTCTCAATTTAAAGTTAATACTCCCAAGTGATGAAACCTTCTCCTTCAGCCTCAATCTCACTAGAGCAAATCATACCTTCTGTCTTCACTTCCACAACAGAAACCGTGGGGGACATGTAAAAGTCCTTATTGAAAGTGTTCATAGTCATTTATATTACCTATTAAGCATCAGGTTATTAGAACCAATCTAACGACAACAACTTTTTATTAATCCACATCTCGAACATAACGGATATGAAGACAATGGTATGCAGAAGACGCATTAATAGTTGTTGGATCATTCGTGTTAGTCCAATAAAACAATGTTCTATCTGCAGGACTCGCAGGCCTGTTAGTCCAATAATAACCGCCCTGTTTACCTCTATTCGTAGTGCTCCATCCGCCTGAATTATAATTCGTATTCATTAGAATAACAAACCCTTTGGCAATATATTTAACGTAGTCTGTTACTTGCGTTGTCAGATCATCACTAATATCACTCGACGTAGTCTCATCTGGCGGTAAAAGAACGCAATATATATTGCTTCCCACTTGGACTTTATAATAGGGATTAACGCCTGTTTTCATCGTTCGAGCTATGAGATTCTCCCACTCATTATCCGTCGAATTAGTCCACGTTTGAAGTCTCCATGTAACACCATAGAGTTCTTTATTCGGACGTGCATCACTCCCCTCAAAATAAACTCGTTTAGCAGCATCTATTGCTCCCTCCCCGCCCCATCTAGCAAACGGTTCAGTGAATGAATAGACACCATTATCAACCCCAAAATCCCCTGGCGAGAAGAAAACTTTCTTTCCGGAGCCGACGGTAAACGTATAGCTATTCACATTGACTGTCACATCATAAGGCTGTCCGGCAACATATCCACCGGAGGGAACATCTACAAGGCCGGAGTAAACCTTTCCATCTCCCGTTATCACTTGGGCGGCGAGCTGGTCTCCGGAATTTGAGTCGAAGAGAAGGCCTGCACGGATAGGAGAAGGCATATCCGCATCGCTGGATGCCGTGAAAGGTCCATAGGAAGAGGCATTATGCAGTTTGTTCTGAACGGAGAACACACGTGCGAACCGAACATTAGTCAATTCCGATCCACTATACTTAAAAGTGAAATTGAAAATGCTTTTCAGGTTAGTGGATCTTTTAACGCCTTTCGTTTTACCGGCCGAATAGGCGAACGGTTCGGTTCCCATAACCAGAGCATTACCGCCCGCTATCTCATCATAGGCGATGATGGTAATGTTGGAATAATCACCCGTAGGAAGAGGGATGTTCACCACCACGCTGGTTTCGCCCAGCGCCACATCTGTTCCGTCCTTGGTGATGGTGATGATGTCGTGGGCACCATCTGCAGCTGTCGTGATAACGGCAGTACTTGCTACAACGGGAGATGCGACGGAGAAATCACCCCAGACCTTCTTCCCATTGAAGTCGATTTCCAGACGCTTGGCGGCTGGTAGAAGTGCCAGCCGGAACCGGCTTCATTGGCCGAGATCATCGGGCAGGGAGAGGTTTCGCCACTCACCTGGGCGAGGGTGTAACTGCCGGGAAGGGTCACATCCAACGTATGACCGCTCTGGCCGTAGTTGGCAGCGGTAGCCGAAACGATATCGCTAGGATACACCGCGAAGGCATCGCGGGAATAGCCTTCTCCATACGTCACTTCGAATTTGGCCGAAGAAGCAGCTGAATCAGCACCTTTGGACGTAATTACATACTCATGACTATCCCCATTGGAAACGTGAACTGCCGCGTTGTCCCCTACCGTCCAGGCAAAAGACGGGGTGGTGTTTCCAATCGTTGCCTTGGTGGCGTCTCCACGGCTACCGGAAACGACTTCGGTAATCATCTTGACGCCGGAGGCCGATTCATTTCCCTTATTGGAAGAGTTGATTGCTTCTTTTTCGCAAGACACGGCAATGAGTAACATGGCCGGGATATACAGGAATAACTTTTTCATGTCGATAGCAGTTTAAAGTTAGTCCTCCCACTCAATGTAACCCTCTCCTACAGCCTCAATCTCACTGGAGCAAATGATTCCTTCCGCTTTCACGTCCACGACAAAAGCCGTGGGAGCCTCGTAAGATTCTTTGTTGAAAGTGTTCATAGTAGTTTATAATAATTAGTTAAGTATCAAGTAAAAACACACAGATTCCTCCGGGAAGAAGAATCTATGGAAGCAATAAAGCGTAAATCAACTACACTTACACCACATAATAACACACAAATTTACCATTTTTGCAGTTAATTATCCATGTAAAATCTGCCTTTTTTACTTTGAAAAGAGGCAGATTTTTTGATTCCTCAATGTTCCTCTTGGTCCATCACTCCAACATCAGTTCTACCTAATTAAACGCCTATGGCCTCACCAAGAAGAAGGAAGTGGCGGCAGCAATTAGAGATTCGCTACTATAAGAGCTCCTGGCACAGGATAAGCCTAGGGTCGATATTCGTATTTGGAACCGCCAGGGATTTCACCCGAAGATTCGTTAATCCTAACTATGCCACACTGTGTATTGGATGAGGCTCCCTTTCCAATATTCATCTTGTAAGCGCTACCGTAAGAATTATAAGCTTTAACAACGGTCACGCCTTTAGTAATCGTGATGGTTCCGCAGATAACGCCTTCCATTTTCACCTCGAAGACCTTCATCTCGGGTGAGTAGTACATTTCTTTTATATTTTGCGCCATATAATTCTTTTATATGATTGAATACTAGATGATACCTATAAGGGTTTCACAAGTTTGACGGCCTCGTATCTACTGCCATAGTCAGAACTCCTTGATGCTACTGTCACATAACCAGTTTCAGAAAAATTAAACGCAACAGCTCTGTTGCTATAGTATATTCTTGACCAATACCATCCTTGTTTGTACGTTTTTCTAATGTCACGCCAAGAACCATCATAATAGCCCGAAATAGAAATGAATAGGCATCCTAATTCGATAAGGTCACCAAATTCGGCCTGAGTGAGCTGATTTTCTGTATACGCATGATCATAACCTAATTCAGTTAGATGCTCTGCAGAAATGGTTGCCCCATCCCGAAGCAATAGCATACCGTAATAAGTTCCGGCAGTAACCGAGTAAGGATTCTCTGCGTCTAATGTGACAGTAACCAAAGCGAATGCATTGCTAGCCACGTTATTACCATTGAGAGTAATTGTGGACTTAGGGGCACCAAATAGAATATTGCCCCAATCAGTACCTGTACTGTGTTGGTTATTACCAGCAGAAGGAAAAATCCAACCGGCCGGCAACTTTACACCCGATGCTTTGATATTACCGCTATCCTCTCCCAAATCACTTTTAAGAGTTCCCCATTGATGGAAGTACACGTCCAAACTATGACTATCACCATAATAAACTGCAATCTCAAACGGATTGCATCCTTTTGGCAAGACATAGTGCTCATTTTTTCCGTCCGGGTCAGCGGTGAGGATCATCGCTCCGGACGTCAGAGAATAGGTCGCCGGGCTGGTGCTAGCGTCCCTTTTGAGAATTCCCGTTGATACTTCATATCCGCGGAAGGCAGTCTTGGCCGAAGGGAAGGTAGCGGTACGCATGAAAGCCATCGGCCCAGTTAACGTACACTCGAACGGACGCATGATCGTGAGGATTGCACTGCCATCGAAGAGGACATCAAAAGCCTTGATGGTCACGTTGGTATACTTTCCGACGGG
Organism: uncultured Prevotellaceae bacterium; assembly: GCA_900316985.1. GTDB lineage: Bacteria > Bacteroidota > Bacteroidia > Bacteroidales > Bacteroidaceae > Prevotella. Next base: position 1,481 of record ONFE01000087.1, on the reverse strand, counting down.
AAGAGGAATGTTCACCGTCAGACTGGTTGCACCCAGCACCGCATCCGTACCGTCCTTGGTGATAGTGATGACTGACGAATTGCTTCCGCTGGCATTGGCCAAAGCAATCGTAGAAGTACCGTCACCGTTAACCTGGTATGGTATAGCAAAATTGCCAGCAACGTTCTTGCCGTTGAAGTCGATTTCCAGACGTTTGGCTGTGGTGGGGATGTCGTTTACGGTCAGCCGGAGCAGTCCGCAGAGCTGGTAGAAGTCCCAGCCGGTGCCCGGCGCGTTGGTGGCAATCATCGGGCAGGGAGAGGTCTCCCCACTCACCTGAGCGAGGGTGTAGCTGGAGGGAAGCGTTACATCAAGCGGCTGCTCGCTCTGGCCGTAGTTGGCTGCATTTTCGGCGACGATGCCGCTCGGGTAAACCGCAAAGGCATCGCGGGAATAACCGTCTTTATACGTCACTTCGAATTTAGCCGAAGCAGCGGCCGCGTTGGCCCCTTTGGACGTGACCACATATTTATGGTTATCCCCCTTGGAAACGTGTACGGCGACGTTGTCCCCGATGCTCCATTTGAAGGACGCGTTGGTGTTCGAAATCGTGGCCTTGGTTTCAACTCCGCGGTTGCCGGAGACGGTCTCGGTGATCATCTTCACGACCGGAGTCGGTTCTTCTTCGATCGGAGCGGGTTCGTTATTGTCTACTTTATTGCAGGCGGCGGCGAGCAGGGCCAGCGCAGGAATATAAAGGAAATACTTTTTCATCTTGCTTGCGTTTTTAAGATTAGTTGTTCCAGCCATCAAAACCATGGCCCTCTCCTTCTGGATTGCTGGTACAAATGACACCTTCCGTCTTCGCCTCCACAACAACCATTGTGGGAGCTTCGTAAATAATTTTCTCTGTAAATTCCATGTTATCTGAAATACTTAGTATACACTACAAAACCGGCCCTTCTCCAAGATGAGGCCCAGCAAATGAAAAACGACTAGTCGAATGGATAATTAAGCTACCCCCCCCATTTCGGAAGGAGCAACCATAATAACAGAATCAAAGTATCTTAAATACACTATCATCACTAAACTGAGTGCAAATTTATAACGATTATGAATAAAAAGCAATGAAAAATTGATGATTTTGGCAGTTGCCTGTACTCAAAAATCTGCATTCCACGTGGCTAGAATCAAGAAATGACTTACGGCAACCCACAGGTAATAATCCGTAAGTTACCGTAAATTAATTGTTTGCGAAGGCCGCCCAAAGCCGGGCCGATATGATGGTTGGGCTCGGCCAAATTTAAAAAGCGAGAGCCGAACGGACATAGAGGCTGTTGCCCTTACTGTCGCCGGACCAATAGCCCGAGTCGAAGTAGTAGTTCCACGCTTTGTCGGCAGAGCGCTCCGTAGACGACCAGTAGAAGTTCTTCCGCAAGCCTGCCTTAGTCCTCAAGGTTGCGTAGTCTCCCGCAGCGCTTATCATCTTATCCCACTGACCG
>ONFE01000065.1:1452-13244 GCA_900316985.1 uncultured Prevotellaceae bacterium | reverse complement strand
TGTAAATTGAACCTGGAACAAACGGGCAGACACATAGAGCACACGCTTTTGAGGATAGGTCTCCTTACACTTCACGCCAATCGCGTTAATCAGATGCGTCTTACCGCAACCCGATGGGCCATAGACAAAGAACGGGTTAAACGTTGTCTTCCCAGGGTGCTCGGCAATCGACAGGCCAACAGTTCGCGGCAGTTTATTGCTATTACCTTCTATATAATTTTGGAAAGTCTTTTTCGGATCAAGCTGAGGATTCAACTGCTGAGGCACCACTGCATCAAGAGTTGTAGGCGCCTTATTACCACCCTTCAACGGCTGTGGACGTTCAATCTCAGCTGGCTGCTCACTGTCCATTTCCTGCACAAAACCGTGCCCCTTGTCTGTAACAATCCGGTAACGCAGCTTTACGTTCGGTCCGATCACACGAGCAAACACCTTACTTAACAGTCCCACGTAGTACTGCTCCAAGTACTCGTACACATACGAGCTCGGAACCTGCACCAACAACTCTCGAGTTGTCTCAGAGAAGTTCTCAAAGACAATTGGTGCGAACCACGTTTTAAACTGCTGCTCGGTAACGTTTGCCTTTATCAGTTGCAGGCAGTTGTCCCAGAGCGCCTGATGATTATTTCTCATTGGCGATTGCTTCAAATTAGATACAAGACTTAGGCTTGTGAGTTTATAATTGCGGTGCAAAGTTCGCACTTTTTTTTGTATTCTCCAAATCCCCCAAAATGCCCTCCGTGTGTACAATCATTCATAACTTGTTCATTTTTCAGCAGTTATGATGTTTCACGATTTTGGATAAATTTTCGTCTCTTGCAATTTTAGAAGTCCTTGATAATCTGCAATTTACACAACTCGCCCTTAGTTACCATTATCAAATTTTGCGACAAAAGAAGCATAGAGAAATGCGGGAAATAGGGAATTCCTCCATAATTGACACAGATAGGACACGAGCACGCCCTATTTAGACAAATTTTAAATTACTTATCCTTTTTGCCAAAAATAGAGAAGTGAACGTAACGTTTGGGATGGGCTTTCAGATCTATCATCAACGAGTCTGCATGCATCATCGTCGCATTCAAGTTGTTATAGAGTTCTGGGTCGCGCATCAGCAGTCCGAGGGTCCCATCATTGCTATTCAGTTTGGCTGTCATCTGCTCAAGATTCTGCAACGTATTGTTCACCTTGTTCATGGTGGTGGCGATGTCCAGTTCGTTCAGGTTACGCGTCAGGTCGTTGGCATTAGCCAGCATGCCGTCGGCATTCTTCACCAGATTCGGCATCTGCCTGTTCAGTGTAGCCGTCATCGCATTCAGTTCGTTGGTAGTCGTTGTCAGGTTATCCGTTATCTGATCGATATGGTGCAATGAGTTCTTCAGTGCAGGATCAGACAGTAGCAGGTTGACATTCATCAGGATAGAATCCAGTTTGGGCAACATCGCCTGAATCTGCGGTAACATACCCGCAGCCAATCCCATCATGCCTTCATGGATGCCTCCTCTGATTGTGTCACCCGGCTGCATCAAATCGACAGGATTCTGACCAAGAGCCAATTCCAGTTTGATATTACCAAGCAGGTCACTCACAATCGCGGCACTGGTACCTTTCGGGATCCGCATCTCTTTATCGAGACCGATTGACACAACAATACTATTCTGCTGCTCATAATTGTAGATAATATCCTGCACGACGCCTACACGGAAACCATTCGCATAAACAGGACTTGAAGGTGTCAATCCGCTGATATCACTGAACTGCACATAATAATTCTGGGCAGTCGAGAACAATTTCTTGCCCTTCAGAAACTGCAGACCGAAATACAATACGACAACACCTACTATGGCTACGAGCGCTATTTGGATTTCTTTGCTAAACTTCTTCATGTTGTGCCAAAAAATTATCTGTTTCTATTACTCTTAAACTCACGGATGGCGGCGTTTACATCCATTTTGTTACCATTCTTAAAAGCAATGATAAATGCCTCGGGGAACTTTTCCGTCACTTGCCTGCGCAAACGGAGTATTTCGTTATAGTTTTCCGATGCGCCTACTGTATATTTGTACAAACCACCCTCTTGATAACTGCTCACATCAGCCAGACCTTTGAATCGGGCATGTGCTTCTTTTAGTGGTATCGAACTTACCAGGAACTGTACCTTAAAGATAGGTACGACCTTGACGACTGGAGCCTCTGCCGGTTCTTCTGCAAGCTGTCTTGTCTGGACAGGCTCTTCCTTCACTGGCTCTTGCCTCACAGGTTCCTGTCTCACCGGTTCTTGTCTTACAGGCTCCTGCCTTGCAGACTCTCTTTTGGAGCGCACCACCATAATTTGTTCCTGAGGCACCATTTTCTCCTCCTGAACCGGTCTCTGCAGATCTTGTGGTGCACTGACATCCTCCTGAGCCGCCCTTACTTTCTCTCGTGTCCCTCTTACCTTCTCATGTGGCACACTTACTTGCTCTTGTGGCACGATTTGCGGTATCTCTACGATTCTATTCCTGGATTCTGGCTCTGGTTGAAACGGGATGGTGATATTCCCGCCATGCTTTTTCCTGTAAGCCAGGAAAGCGTTAAAGAAGCCACGGGCATAGCGGTCCTCTGCTTCTTTGGAGTTCATGAATTGCTCTTCGTCTCTGGTGGAGATAAAACCACACTCTACCAAGCAGCCAGGCATCGACGAGAGGCGCAGCACAGCGAGGTTATCCTGCTGGGCACCCATATTCTGACGCCCTGTTGCCTGACACACATAACGCTGCATATACTTAGCCAACTCCACGCTATTCTCCATGTTCTTGTCTTGGATGAATTCAAACATGATGTTACTCTCTGGAGAATTCGGATCGTAACCCTGATAGGTCTGCTTATAGTCTTTCTCAAGCAAGATGACGGAGTTCTCACGCTTAGCCACCTCAAGATTCTCAAACACACCAGTCTTCTTTCCCGTCCTTTTACTCGTACCGAGGGTATAGGTCTGGAAACCACGCGCCACTCGACCTCTCGGCAGTGCATTAATATGAATAGAGATAAAGAGATCTGCCTTATTCTGGTTTGCAATCTCTGCCCTTCGATACAGTTCCACGAAACGGTCTGTCTTACGAGTATAGACAACTTTGACGTCGGGACAATTGTTCTCCACCATTCTACCGAAGGCCAAAGCATAGCGCAACGTCAAGTTCTTCTCTTTCGTGATAGCGCCAACTGCACCTGCATCATGTCCGCCATGACCAGCATCAATAACCAGAGTAAACCTGCTGCTTGCAGCATCAACAGATGCCACAAAGCAACATATCATTATCAGGAAAAACAATAACTTCTTACGCATACATGATAAAAAACGGTGCAAAATTACGCATTATCCGCCAAAAACCAACAAAAATTAGATAGTTTTATCATTTATTAAGTGTATTTCCACGCTTGCCCCTGCGCAGTCAGCCCCCATCGGGGGATTCAACTTCGTCAGTTTCAAATCGATGGAAGTGACATCAGGAAAGTCTTTCCCGATGGCTTTCACGATGCGACCCGCTACATGTTCAAGCAACCTAGACGGTACCGCCATTTCCCGCTGTACGAGCTGATAAAGCTCGGCATAGTTCAACGTGTCCTCCACATCATCGCTCTGCATAGCTTTCTCAAGCGCAATGCCGACGCGCACACTCACGAGGAAGTCCGCCCCCACCCTTCCTTCCTGGGGCATCACCCCATGGAAAGCATGGAAACGGACATCCTGCAACTCGATATATGAATCTTTGATTTTCAATGGGCAATTCTATTATCCGCAACGACTTGAACCACAATTCTTACAGATGAGACAGCCTTCCTGATAAATCAGACTCTCGTGGCCACAGTTAGGGCATTTCTGTCCCTTGGCCTCTGTTCCATCCGTCACATATTTCTTCAGAGCCCGCTCCACACCGTTTTTCCAGGTGTTGATGCTTTCGCTCTTCAACTGCAACGACGACACAAGTTTTATCACATGATCTATCGGCATACGGTAACGGAGCACACCTGAAATCAGCTTGGCATAGTTCCAATACTCTGGATTGAACTTCTCTGACAAGCCTTCCACCGTTGTCTTGTAGCCGCGCTTGTTCTCAAACTGGAAGTCATAGCGCTTCGTTCCGTCAGGATTCACCTGTTTGATAATCTTGCCATGAGTCACGGTCTTCGGTAGGATGATACCCTCGTCATCATCCTGCAGACCAGTGAAGATCTCATAAGGATAGCCGTCGAGCAATCCGACGAGAGCCACCCATTTCTCTTTATTGTTCTGGAAACGCACCACGTCGCACTCCAGTACAGCCGGGCGCACCTCTGTCACCTCCGGATGCTTACATGGAGCCACCACAGCCTTCTCCTCCAGGTTATTATCCTTAGCCTGATTCTCGTCCTTCTTCTCTTTCTTCACAGAGACCATCACACCAGCCCTACTACCGTCGCGATAGATAGTACAGCCTTTACAGCCACTGCGCCAAGCCTCTACATACAGACGGTTTACGAGTTCCTCATCCACATCGTTAGGCAGGTTAACCGTCACGCTGATGGAGTGATCCACCCACTTCTGGATAGCACCTTGCATCCTCACCTTCATCAGCCAGTCCACATCATTGGCTGTAGCCTTATAATAAGGTGATTTCTGAACCAGTTCATCGATTTCCTCTTGTGTGTAGTGCTGTTCTGTGTCGTAGCCGTTCACCCGCATCCACTCCAGAAATTTCGGATGATAGACGATATACTCCTCAAACGAGTCGCCCACCTCATCCACAAAATCTACATGAGTCTCGGCATCGCCGGGGTTCACCTTTCGGCGACGCTTGTAGAAAGGCAGGAACACCGGTTCGATACCACTGGTGGTCTGCGTCATCAGCGATGTTGTACCCGTTGGAGCAATGGTCAGACAGGCGATATTTCGCCTACCATATTTAGCCATGTCGGCATACAACTGGCCATCGGCCTCCTTCAGACGGAGGATAAAGGGATTATTCGCCTCACGCTTCGCCTCATAGATGTCGAAGGCGCCACGCTCCTGCGCCATCGTGACAGACGAACGATAGGCACTGAGCGCCAATGTCTTATGCACCTCTACAGAGAAGTCTGTGGCCTCCTGCGTACCATAGCGAAGACCCATGGCGGCAATCATGTCGCCCTCAGCAGTGATACCTACACCCGTACGGCGGCCTTTTCCACTCTTCGTCTTGATTTTCTCCCAAAGGTGTATCTCTGCACCTTTCACCTCCATCGACTGCGGGTCTTCTTTAACCTTTTCCAGAATCTGGTCAATCTTCTCCAGTTCCAGATCCACGATATCGTCCATGATTCGCTGTGCTTTCTGCACATGCTGCTTAAACAGGTCGAAGTCGAAACGTGCATGATCGGTAAACGGATCGACGACATAGTTATAAAGGTTGATGCTCAGCAGTCGGCAAGAGTCATAAGGACAGAGGGGAATCTCTCCGCATGGATTCGTCGATACCGTCCGGAAACCAAGGTCTGCATAACAGTCGGGTATACTCTCGCGCAGGATGGTATCCCAGAACAGCACACCAGGCTCAGCACTCTTCCAAGCATTATGCACAATCTTCTCCCACAAGTCCTTGGCAGAGATTTCCTTTTCAAACGTCAGGTCTGTATCACCCGATTTCCCCGCTTCGACGGAACCATCAACAGGGAAACGCTGTACATAGGGCTTATCGTTCACGGCTGCCTCCATAAACTCGTCGTCGATCTTCACCGACACATTGGCACCCGTCACCTTGCCCTCGGTCATCTTCGCATCGATAAAAGCTTCTGCATCCGGATGCTTGATACTTACCGAGAGCATCAGGGCACCGCGACGGCCGTCTTGTGCCACCTCGCGCGTACTATTACTATAACGCTCCATAAACGGCACCAGTCCCGTTGAGGTCAGTGCCGAGTTGTTGACTGGCGAACCCTTGGGACGGATATGACTTAAGTCGTGACCGACACCACCGCGACGCTTCATCAACTGTACCTGTTCCTCGTCGATACGCAACACGGCTCCGTAAGAGTCGGCATTGCCGTCGAGTCCGATCACAAAGCAGTTCGACAGCGAAGCAATCTGGTAATTATTGCCGATACCCGTCATCGGACTGCCTGCAGGCACGATATACTTGAAGTGGTCAAGCAACTGGAAGATCTCCTCTGCCGACATAGGATTCTTATACTTTTTTTCAATGCGGGCAATCTCATTGGCAATACGCCAGTGCATGTCCTCGGGCGATTTCTCATAGATATTACCGAAACTGTCCTTCATCGCGTATTTGTTCACCCAGACGCGAGCTGCCAGTTCGTCACCGCCGAAATAAGATAGAGAGGCCTGATAAGCCTCTTCATAGGAATAAGTTTGCTTCATATCGTTAGTTCTTTCAATTCTGGCTGCAAAGATAACGATTTGTTTTCTATTACGGAACACTTTTTGGAGAATTCTTCAGAAAAAGTTTCCCTTTTCGGAAAACTTTACTTACCTTTGCAGCCAAAATATTTTTGCTTATGAAAACCATTCTCACACGAAGAACCATTCGAAAGTACGCTGATCGCGAAGTCAGCGAGGAGTTGTTGAACCGTCTGTTTACTGAGGCTGCGCGTACCCAGACAATGGGTAACCTGCAGCTCTACAGCGTCGTCGTCACCCGCGACCCAGCGATGAAAGAGCAGCTCGCACCTGCACATTTCAACCAACCGATGGTCAAGCAGGCTCCTGTAGTTCTCACCATCTGTGCCGACTTCCGTCGCACCAGCCTGTGGGCCAGATGTCGTCAGGCAGAGCCGGGCTACGACAATTTCCTCTCGTTCATCAATGCCTCCACCGATGCGTTGCTTTTCACACAGACACTTTGCAACCTCATGGATGAGGAAGGACTTGGATACTGTTACCTCGGCACCACCGTCTATATGCCATCGATGATCATCGACTCACTCAAGCTACCCCGACTCGTCATGCCCGTAGCTACGCTCACCGTAGGGTGGCCTGCCGAAGAGCCGCCCCTTTCCGACCGTCTGCCGACAGCAAGTTTCGTACACAACGAGACCTATCGCGACTATACCCCGCAGGCCATCGACACCTATTATCATGATAAAGAGCAGTTGCCCGAGAACCAGCACTTCGTAGAGATCAACCACAAGGAGACGCTCGCCCAGATCTTCACCGACATACGCTACACGAGAAAAGATAATGAGGCTATGTCTGAAGGACTGCTCGCAGCACTTAAACAACAAGGGTTCTTATAAAAATAAACGAAAAATCCCCCGCTCATCGCGAGGGATTCATCGTTTTAGTAGTCGTAGTAGTAGAGTAGTTTAGTCTTCAATCACAATGGGTTTGTACTTCGGTACGAGGGCCTTCATAATACACCAGCCGATAAGATAGGCCACAGCACAGATGCAGAACACTACCATGTAGGCTGCAGGCTTGCCTTCGAAGCCAAAGAACTGGAAAGCACTGCCCTGAGCGGCTGCCCACGTAAAGAATTCACCAGAACCCATGTTGATAGCCATGGAACCGAAGCCACCTGTCATGGTTCCAAGACCGACGATTGTACCAATCGTTGACTTGGGGAACATGTCGCCAATCGTAGAGAACAGATTAGCACTCCAAGCCTGATGACCTGCACCCAGCAGACCGATCAGGATGGCTGGCCACCAAGCGCTATAGGCACCCAGAGGCTGAGCAAGCAGACCGAGCACCGGGAAGCATGCAAATATCAGCATCGCACGCATACGTCCAAGATAAGGATTCATGCCCTTCTTGTCAACAAAGTAGGTAGGTAGATAACCACCTCCGATAGAGAGCACGGTCACAATCAGATAGAGTGTAAAAATGAGCATGATACCCATCGCTGAGTCGGAGGTGTAGCCATATTGGTCGCTGAAATAGGCAGGTGCCCAGAAAAGGAAGAACCACCAAACGCCATCTGTCATGAACTTGCCTACAAGGAAAGCCCAGGTCTGACGGAAGGTAAAACATTTCATGAATGGAATAGCCTTCTCCTCCTTCGCTTTCGAACGATCCTGGACTTCAGCCAGATCGTTGTCTTGTTCGATATAGTTGAGCTCAGCCTGATTCACACGCTTGTTCACACGGGGTTTGTCGTAGAGCCACATCCACAAGCCCATCCACACATAACCTAACACACCGATAATAATGAATGCCATTTCCCAACCCCATGCACGAGCCAGCAGAGGAATGGTGGCAGGCGCAGCCAAGGCACCTACAGAGGCACCACTATTGAAAATCGAGGTAGAGAATGCACGGTCTTTCTTGGGGAAATACTCCGCCGTAGCCTTGATAGCTGCAGGGAAGTTACCAGCTTCACCTACAGCCAGAATCAGACGACAGCTCAGGAATAGCCATACGGAGATGGTGGCTATGGCCACCGCAGCATCGCTTCCTGCCTGGACAGCGCGCAGAGCTTCGATAGAATCATATCCCTCGATATTCATGGCTACCCATCCGCATCCGGCATGCATCACAGCACCTGTTGACCAGACGAAGATGGCGATCAGATAACCTTTCTTGGTTCCCATCCAGTCGATAAACTTTCCTGAGAACAGGTTGGCAATAGCATAAAACAGTGAGAAAAGACCGGTTATCTTACCATAGTCGGCATCCGTCCAGTGGAAGTCAAGGGCAATGAAGTCTTTCCAGGTTAGAGACAAGACCTGACGGTCCATATAGTTCACGGTTGTTGCTAAGAATAGCAATGCACAGATGACCCAACGGAAGTTGGACATTTTTGTAGTTTGTACAGGAGCCATAGTTATCTGATATCTATTACGGGAATATTGTCTTTATCATTATAGTAGAGGTTCTCACCAGCCATACCCCAGATGAAGGTATAGTAATAAGTACCGGCAGCAGCGTGCATGCTCCACTCGGGCGACATGATGGCCTGCTCATTGTGAAGCCATACGTTGCGGCTCTCCTGAGGCTGACCCATCACGTGCGAGATGGTCTGACCTTCAGGCAGATTGAAATAGTAGTAAGCCTCGATTCGGCGGCCATGGGTGTGAGGAGGCATGGTGTTCCACACAGCTCCAGGGTTGAGCTGGGTGAGACCGAGTTGCAACTGGCAAGGACCCTCCTCCAGCACATCGTTCACGATGAGCTTATAGACCGTACGGTTGTTGGCTTCCTCGACAGTACCTACAGGTCCCCAGACAGCGGCCTTCAACGAGCCCTTGCGTCCATCGAGGGTAATCCACTGCGTCTTGTAATGCTGGTGAGCTGTCGCAGAGTTCAGGTAGAACTTGGCAGGGTTCTTGGGATCCTTCGAACGGAACAAGACTTCTTTGTTCACATCCTTGTCCTTGCCGATATGGCCGCGACCGACGTAGAGTGCCTCTTTCGGAGAGAGTGCATACTCCTTACCGTCCACGATCACCACACCATCGCCCAGACCACAGTTGACGATGCCGATCTCGCGGTTATAGAGGAAATATTTCTCTTTGATAGTGTTGTCAACATCAAGACCTAGCTCCCAGAAGTTCTCCAGCTTCAGCGTGGTGTTGACCGGCATGGCACCTCCGAAGATAAAACGGTCGTAGTGTGAATAAGTCAGCAGGATAGAGTCTGCTTCCATCACCTTTTCCATGACAAAACGCTCGCGGAGCAACTTGGTGTCGTAGTGCTTCACATCTTCAGGATGGCAGGCTGTCTGGAACTTCACGTGCTGTGCACCGACAAACCTGTCTGCCTCCTGTGCATGAGCGACTTGCGTCGCCATACAAAAACTAAAGAATGAGAAAATAATAAAGATCCTCTTCATAATGATAATTTTTTTATTATTACATTTTTACATTTTTACATTCTTCCGCCACGATGAGTTTGCGATTCCATATCACCATACCGATCGTGATAAGGGTCAGAACACCTGCGCCGATATAGGCCAGATTGTTCACGCACTTATAGATTACCCATCCGAAGAGACTAGAGGCGAAGTCGAGGGCACCAGCCTGGAATCCCTCGGGAATCTTAGCAGCAGGATCCTGCGTCTGGGCATATACCGTCTGGGCTGCCTGAGTAAATGCAGGAGCCATGTCGGTAACAAACCAGAGACCGATACCAACCGTCACGATACCGACAATCAGCGTCTTCACCACATTACCCTTCGTATAGGGCAGTACCATGACAAACACATAGAACATACCAGCCAGCGATGCCAGCGGCAGGAACTCATTGCCGGGCAGTGCCACAGCCATCAACAGGGCCAGTGGAATCAGGATCAGCGAGGCCACCAGAGTGGTAGGATGACCGATGACCAGTGCAGGCGACATGCCGATATACACTTTCTTGCCTGCCCATTTCTTCTGTACCACCTCCTGTGTCTTCTCAGCGATCGGTTTCAGGCCGTCGATGAAGAGCTTCGTGATACGCGGTATCAGTTCCATCACGGCACCCATCGTCACACCCAGGAAGAGCACCTTCTTGATATCCAGCTGTGCGACAGCACCGATCAGCGCACCCACGATCACACCCAGTACGATAGGCTCACCCAGCACACCGAACTTCTTCTTCAGGCCTTCGGCATCGATATCGAGTTTTGAGAATCCTGGAATCTTGTCGAGCAGCCAGTTGATGCCGATAGCAAAGGCTGTAAAGCTCTGACAGAAAGGCTGTGGGATAGAGATACCGTCCATATCGTCATAGTAGCTCTGGAATTTCGAAGCCGTCAGATCAGCCATCACCAGCGTGATAATATAGCAGACGATAGCGGCAAAGTAGCCCCATGCCAGACTCTGGTCCATCACGAAATAAGCCACCGCTCCGATAAAGGCGAAATGCCAGTAGTTCCAGAGGTCGATGTTCACCGTGCGCGTACATTTAGTGATTAGCAATAGGAAGTTCACGCCTAGACAGATGGGGATGATGAGTGCACCCACGGCGGTGTTATAGGCGACGGCAGCCGCAGCAGGCCATCCCATGTCAAACACACCGAGTTGCAGATCGTAGAGTCTGGATATCTCGCTCAGCGGTCCGCCGAAATTATTCGTCAGCAAAGCTGTCACTATGCCAAGTCCCACGAAACCGACACCCACGTAAAGGCCTGATTTCAGCGACTTACCGAACTTCATGCCAATACAAAGACCGATGATGGTGAATAGGATAGGCATCATGACGGATGCACCCAGACTGATAATGTAACTGAATACTTGTTCCATTTGTTTTATATTAGTTCTTTTTTCGTTTTAGTAATGCCCAAGGCGCTGCAAAGTTACGAAAAAATTACGAAACGTGTTGCATTTCGCCTTCTTTTTTTACGTTATCGTTTACATCGTACACCTCCCATCCTCCCGTCAAGGGGGTAAAAGCCCGACAAATAAAGGGAAAGCGAGACGGGAGGTGTTTACCAGACACCTCCCATTGACCTCCCCCAAAACCTCACGCAACTAGGATATCAAACAACATTAAAGGGAGGTGAAACGGGAGGTGTTAGGGAGGTGTTGAGGCCACACCTCCCGTCTCTGAAACCCTTTTGTATAAAGGGTTTTAGGTTTCTCAAGGGAGGAGGGGAGGTTTACAAACAATTTCTTTTCCTTGACATCCGCATCTGTTTTTGCGCCCTACCTATGAAAAATTTGTTCCCTAGTTAGGTAACAAAAATTCCCACGTTGGGAACAAATCATTCCCAGCGCGGGAACGAATCATTCCCAACGTGGGAAGAAACACGAATATTTGTAGTTTAACGATTTTAGTTGACTACTTGGAGCCTTATTTGTGATAAGGGTTGACCTGGGGTTAAACTTATTTTTGATTCATGTTGACTCGACTTTAC
>ONFE01000065.1:0-1422 GCA_900316985.1 uncultured Prevotellaceae bacterium | reverse complement strand
ATTCATGTTGACTCGACTTTACGTTAGTCATAATTTGGGTTTACATCATTATTTGCCGCAAAAGTACATATTTTATTTTATGCAACCAAACCTTTGAGCGCAATTTCTCTATGACTCTTCCATTTTTTCTTCAATTCTCCTGTGCAGAGTGCTGCTTGTGCAGGTGTCTTCCAGTCGAGACTCATATGCGGACGCTCATTGTTATAGAAGTCAATAGCGACTTTCATGGCTTCCTTCACCTCATCGATGGAGAAAAAGGACATACCCATAAGCAGCTCGTTCTTTACAATGCCATTGACACGCTCGGCCACAGCATTTTCTTTAGGATCTCCACACTCGGTCATGCTGATTTTGATGTTGTTAGCCCTCAGGATGTCCGTGTAGGCATAACTGGCGTACTGAACACCGCGATCAGAGTGATGGATGAGATCGTGAGCAGGATTACCCTCAAGCCGCCTAAGGGCCATGTTGAGTGCTTCAATAGTAAACTTTGCCTCCAACGTTTCACCCACACACCAACCGATAATCTCCTTTGTATAGTAGTCTGTTACCAACGATAGGTAGCAGAAATCGTATTCGCCCGATTGGGCATTGAGATAGATGAGCATATAGGTAATGTCGCTTACCCACAACTGGTTTGGACGCAATGGGATGAGTTCCTTCACCAGATTCGGATACAAGGGCAGGTCGTGGTCAGAGTTTGTCGTCCTGGTACGACGTTTCTTCTTGCGCACCTTTAGGTTGTATTTGTCGATGATGTCATAGAAACGGTTGTACCCGACACTATGTTCCTCGCCAAATGTATCTTTATACTTATACCACAGCGTGCCACCCCCCATGCCGCGGTCTTTCTTGCGGATATCCTTTATAAATTCCACAACGAATGCCTCCTCTGCAAGTTTGCGCATCTGACTGTCGCCATGCTGGTAGTAGGCCTGAGTTGATACACCAAGCAGCTTACACTGCGACGTGACGGGATAAGCCTTCGCGTCGCGAGCGTAAAGCCTACTTACTACTTGGTGCCAGCTTTTTTTAAGTCGATGCCATACACTTCTTTGCCAAAGTCGACCATCTCCTCATAGAAGTCAGCACGCAGCTTTTCGCGTTTCAATTCACTCTGCAGACGGGCAATCTCTGACTGTAGTTGCTTGTAGTCCGCTGGGGTAACATCTCTACCTTTTTTTTTCATCTGATCTGCCATTTTTGGGTTTTCGGCCTCAAAGGTACGAAGAATTCTGAAAACAGAGTTACGCGAGTAACCTGTTTTTTCACAAACTTCCTTCCATGACAAACTTTGACCATGATAAAGGTCATAAACTTCTTTGTAACTAAGAGCTCGATTCTGAGCCTTCTGATACTGATCTAATTTCTTCCTTTTCATAAAAGGTGACTTTAGGTGTCAACCTTATCTACAAAAAGACA
>ONFE01000068.1 GCA_900316985.1 uncultured Prevotellaceae bacterium | reverse complement strand
CCGGAAAAGCGGTTGGCAAAGAAAGTGCCAATCACGATACCGGCAGCCATACTGATGGCCAAAAGCAGCGGCATGTATCTGTTTTGCTTCTTGTTCATGGTGTGTCTTGTTGTTATTCTGGTTTTTCAGGACTATCCGGATCTAAATAGATGACTTCTATATTGGCGCGCCTTAGTAGGTCAATACCATCCGTAAGACGGTACTGTTCTCCATAGACTACACGCTTGATGCCTGCCTGGATGATGAGCTTGGCGCATTCTATGCAGGGAGAGGCCGTCACGTAGAGTGTGGAGCCGTCGCTGTTGTTTGAGGAGCGTGCCAGCTTGGTGATGGCATTGGCTTCCGCATGGAGGACGTAGGGCTTGGTGACGTTGTTGTCGTCTTCACACACGTTCTCGAAGCCGGAGGGAGTGCCGTTGTAGCCGTCGCTGATAATCATCTTATCCTTGACGACCAGGGCTCCTACCTGACGGCGCTTGCAATAGCTGTTTTCTGCCCAGATGCGAGCCATGCGCAGATAGCGCAGGTCAAGCCTTCTTTGTTTTTCGTTTGATTCCATTTCTCTTTAATAATGCATCAATGGTGGGTTCTCCGCCTCGGAAACGCTTGTAGAGCGTCATCGGATGTTCGGTGCCTCCTTTGGAGAGAATGCAGTCGCGAAAGCGTTGTGCCGTTTCCTGGTTGAAGATTCCTTCCTTCTTGAATACGCTGAAGGCATCGGCATCGAGTACTTCTGCCCATTTGTAACTGTAGTAACCTGCCGCATAGCCTCCGGCCATGATGTGGGAGAACTGAACGGTCATGCAGGTATTGAGGGGAGTATGCTTTTTGCGGGGCTTCAACTTGGCTTTCTTCCAAGCCTTGCGTTCGAAGGGGATGATGTCCTCGTTGAACTCATTCCGTTTGGTATAGTAAGCCATATCCAGCAGTCCGAAGCTCACTTGGCGCAGGCAGCCGTTGGCCACCATGAAATTGCGACTCTTGCGGATGCGCTCAATCAGTTCGTCGGGGATGGGCTCGCCTGTCTGATAATGGAAGGCAAAAGTGCGCAGGAACTCCTTTTCCACGGCGAAGTTCTCCATGAACTGTGAGGGAAGTTCCACGAAATCCCACCATACATTGGTGCCGCTGAGGCTCTCGAATCGCGAGTTGGCAAACATGCCGTGAAGGGAATGGCCGAACTCATGCAGGAAGGTCTCAACTTCCGAGAGCGTGAGCAGGGCGGGCTTGTCTTCGGTGGGCTTGGTCAGATTCATCACCACCGAGACGTGCGGACGGATGTTCTTCCCCTTGCGGTCGATATATTGGCCTTGGTATTCGGTCATCCAGGCGCCTCCCTGCTTGCCTTCGCGCGGATGGAAGTCGGCATAGAAGACAGCCAGATAGGAGCCGTCCTTGTCGAAGACCTCATAAGCCTTCACGTCGGGGTGATAAACAGGAATATCCTTGTTCTCCTTGAAGGTGATGCCATAGAGCCGGTTGGCCAAGCCGAAGACTCCCTTGATAACCTGGGAGAGTTCGAAATAGGGACGAAGCATCTCGGCATCGAGATTGTATTTCTTGAGTTGGAGCTTATGTGAATAATAACTCTGGTCCCATGGGCGCATGTCGAAATCCTTGCCTTCCATTTTCTGGGCAAGCTGCTCCACCTGGTCATATTCCTTTTCTGCCGTGGGCATATAGGCATCTATCAGGTCATAGAGCAGTTTATAGACGTTCTTGACCTTGGAAGCCATGCGGTTCTTGAGCACATAGTCGGCATAGGTCCTAAAGCCCAGCAGCTGGGCAATCTCCCTTCTCAGGTTAATGATGCGCTTGCATATTTCCAGGTTGTTCTCTTCGTTTTCGTGTGTGCAGACCGTGTTGCGGGCCATATAAATCTGCTCACGGAGATCACGCTGGGTAGAGTAGGTGAGGAAAGGGGAATAGGACGGATAGTCGAGTGTGAACACCCAGCCTTCCAAATCACGCTCCTTTGCAGCAAGAGCAGCCGCTTCGATGGCTGTCTGTGGCAGGCCGTCGAGTTGCTTTTCATCTGTGATATGGAGTGTGAATGCCTTATTCTCTTTCAGCAGGTTCTGCGAGAACTGCAGGGAGAGCATGGAAGCCTCCTCTGTTAGTTTGCGGAGTTTCTCTTTCCCTTCTTCGTCAAGCAAGGCACCGCTACGTACGAATCCATCGTAGCAGTTGTCAAGCAGCGTCTTTTCCTCGGGTGTCAGTTTGCGGTGATGCCGATGTACATATTTCACTCTTTCAAAAAGCCTCTTGTTCAAACGGACATCGTTCGCATGCTTGGTGAGCATGGGTTGTATCTTTTGTGCCAGTTCCTGCATCTCATCGTTGGTTTCGGCACTCATCAGATTGAAGAATACCGTGGACACGCGGCTCAGCAGGTCGTAATAACCTTCAGTGTCTTCTTCTGCGTTTATGATGGTATTGTCGAAAGTCGGCTTTTCCGGATTATTGATGGTCTTCTCAATCTGTTCATCATCACGGCGGATACCCTCCATGAAAGCCTCTTCGTAGTCCTCCAAACGGATACGGTCGAAGGGCACGGTATCATGCGGTGTCTTGTAATCCTCGAAAAAGGGGTTTATGCGAACTTTATCGTTGTTCATATTGCAATTTTCAATCCTCTCTTATAAATCAGCGACAAAAATACGCAAAAATCCGCATATCACGGATAGTTTGCATTATTTTTAACGATTATTTATTGCCGATGATGCTCTCCAGGGCAGGAATGTGGATTTCACCAC
This sequence comes from uncultured Prevotellaceae bacterium, assembly GCA_900316985.1. Classification (GTDB taxonomy): domain Bacteria; phylum Bacteroidota; class Bacteroidia; order Bacteroidales; family Bacteroidaceae; genus Prevotella. The sequence goes on along the minus strand of ONFE01000068.1, from coordinate 18,940 downwards.
GTGTGAGCTGGATGATGCCTTCATTGTTCATCTTATTGAGTTCGCGACTGAGATTAAGACGGCTCTCGGCTATCAAACGGGCAAAGTCTTCCATCTTGATATGCAGCGTCTTAGGCCCGGCAGGACGAATGCTACGGCTTTCCACGAAACGGACAATCTTTTGCCGGATGGTTGTTTCGGGCTGTCGCCAAGGCTGGTGACTGATGCGCTGGCTTTGGGTGCTGATGATATTCAGTATGTTCAGGCGGAATATTTCCTGTTCGGCAATGAGTCTCAGCACCTGCTGCTTGTCAATGCGGAGAAAGCTGCATTCTTCGAGGGTGGTGAAAGTCTTGGTAAAACTCTGTGTCAGTCCGAAGATGCGGTCGGGCTGTATGACATCTGGAGCAGTCATCTTTTCAATGAGCCTGTAACTGCCGTCGTCGGCACGGCTTTCCACTTTGAGTGAACCGTTGGTGAGGAAATAGATGTGCTGGCAGGCATCTCCTTCTTTGACAACTGTTTTGTTGCGCGCTAATTTCAGGAAGCCGAATTTCGTATGAGCAACAACCTGATTAAGGTCGTTGTGTCCCATTCCCTGAAATAACGGGAGTTCGAGCAGTTTCTCAAATACGATACCTAAGGCCAAGTTATTCCAGGATTTTGTCTTTCATTGAAGGACTGTACCATACGGCAAGGTTACCACTCTCATCTGTATAAATGAAATAGGCCATCAGTTCAGGATGACGTTCCAAAACGCCCTTGGCTTTTTCAATGCCCATCACCATGAAGGAAGTGGCATAGGCGTCGGCAGTAGCACAGTTGTCAGCCAAAACGGTGGCGGAAAGCAGCGAATGCTGAACGGGGTAGCCGGTCTTTGGATCAATGGTATGTGCGTATTTCTTACCGTCTTTGTAGTAGAAGTTACGATAGTTGCCGCTGGTGGCCATTGCCTTGTTGGTGACATTCAGCACCGTCTGCAATTCATTGTCAACGCTCAGCGAATCATCGGTGGGCTTTGTCACGCCGATGCGCCAGGGCACCCGTTTCTCGCTGATGCCTTGTGTGACCACCTCACCGCCAATCTCCACCATGAAGTTGTCAATGCCACGCTTTTTCAGGAATGCGGCCACGACATCGCTGCCGTATCCTTTGGCGATGGCGGAACAGTCGAGCATCGTATTTTTGTTTTCTTTGAAAAGTTGTCTGCCTTTGAGTGAAATCTTCTTGTATCCCACTGTGCTCATCAGACTGTCTATTGAAGTGCCGGAAGGCTTGTCGCCTGTCTTGAATCCGAATCCCCAGGCATTGACAAGAGGGGCAACGGTAATGTCGAAGGCACCGTCTGTGTCCTGGGACACTTTCTGGGCGAGGGTGATGACTTGCAGGAACATCTCGTTGAGTTCCACCTTTTCATTCCGGTTTACCTTGGAGATGATACTCTCTTGGTTAAACATGGAAAGTGCTTGGTCAACCTTTTTGAGTTCTGCTTCAATTTCTTTCTGCAAGTCATTGTCGCACTGATAGGTTATGCTGTAAAAAGTACCGAATATGGAGCCTCTGTCATGCTGATAAGGCATGTTGTGCTGATGCTTGATGATCAGTATGGTTCCGATGATCAGAAAGGTGAGGAACGCTAATTGTAGAGACAGTCTTTTTTTGCTTCGTTTGTTTTCCATGTTCCTGATTTGTTATTAGATGGCAAAGATGAGGTGGAAAGTACCCATGATATTGGAATTGCCGGATTTACCGTAACCCGGAACATACCAGGACTTGCTGTGTTCTCCCTCTGAATAGGACACGCGTTTCCGGTAGCGAAGACTCCAGCCTAAATGTACGAATTTCCATATTTTGGCCTGAGCGCCGAATACGGCTTCAGCCCAATGATACTTGCACTGCATATTCTCTTCACCCCATTCTATTTGTGTGTCATGCCAAAAAGGATCTGTGATCGGAGGGGAACTGTAGTCAACCTTAAAATTAGTGTAGGCATACCGGGCTCCGATATACAGCCGGTAATCGTCATGCTTGTTCTTCATGACATTGAAATCAACGCCAATCTTTCCATAGGGAGCCTTGGTCTTATAGGTAATGTTTGTGGTCTTTTCCTCATGGTCACACATGCCGTAACCCAGTTCCACAACAGGGAAATACCTGTCCTTCAGATTGATACGCAAGCCTGCTTCATACTGGCCCTGGTCACCGAGCACTTTCATCGCGGCTCCTACGAGTTCAGCCGAGACCTCCACACCCTGAAACCAAGCTGTGGTATCAGGAATGTGCAATATCTTCTTGCGCTGCGCCTGGGCTGTTCCTGAGAGCAATAGGCTAATAGACAGGAAAAAGATATATGTGGAAAATCTCTTCGGATGATTCATATTCTACTGTTTTTTTGTTCAGCTCTATTCTGTCTATACGGTTTCGGGTGTGGTGAAAATTGGTGATGGTGTGGAAGAATTTGGGGCCACACTCCACTGACTCCAGATGCGGGTAGTTCTCCTTTTCAATCCATAGTGTGTCGTGGGTGATTTCATCATCATCATTTTTAAATATAAAATCAAGTATGTCTTCTTTTCTCGTGTAACTTACAGGGATGTCGAAAGCTACGAGATCTATCCCTCTGTTAAGCAGAAGCGTGTCGTTCTCCATCCTGATGGCTCTCACGGTCAGCGAGTCTCTCAGCGTGTCAGCCGTGCCATCTGCCTTTTTGAACGCATACCTGGCCAAAACCCTGTTGTTCAGCGGGCAGTCGACCGTGGAGCAGGCACAGCAGATGAGCAAAATGGAGAAAAAGTAGACGATGTTCTTCATTTCTTCAGTATTTCTTCTTCTATCTGATAGTCGTTGCGGTTCTGTGACGAGCGGCTGATAAGGTCACCGATGAATCCGGTAAGGAACAGTTGGGTTCCGATTATCATCATCGTCAGTGAGATATAGAAGTAGGGGGAGTCGGTGACCAGACGGTCAGGCGTTCCGGAAGCCAGCGAATAGAGCTTGTGGCCTCCGATGATGGCTGCAGCCACGAATCCGATGAAGAACATGATACTTCCCAAGAATCCGAACACATGCATGGGCTTCTTGCCGAATGTGGAGAGGAACCAGAGCGTGAGCAGATCGAGATAGCCGTTTACAAAGCGGTTCAGCCCCATAAACTTCGAAGTACCGTATTTGCGGGCCTGATGGTGTACCACTTTCTCGCCAATCTTGTCGAAACCAGCATTCTTGGCCAGATAGGGGATATAGCGGTGCATCTCACCATAGACCTCAATATTCTTCACCACATCCTTGCGGTAGGCCTTGAGACCGCAGTTGAAGTCGTGCAGGTTCTTGATGCCGCTCACCTTCCGGGCCGTGGCATTGAAAAGTTTCGTGGGAATGGTCTTCGAAATGGGGTCATAGCGCTTCTGCTTATAGCCGCTTACCAGGTCGTAGCCTTCCTCTTTGATCATATGGTAGAGTTCCGGAATCTCGTCGGGGGAATCCTGCAGGTCTGCGTCCATCGTGATGACCACGTCGCCTTGTGCTTCTTTGAAACCACAGTAGAGCGCCGGGCTCTTGCCGTAGTTGCGGCGGAACTTGATACCTTTGGCTTCGGGGTATTTCTCACAGAGTTCGGAAATGATTTTCCAACTGTTGTCGGTTGAGCCGTCGTTGATGAAGATTACTTCGTAGGTGAAGCCCTTTTCGGTCATTACGCGTTGGATCCACGCGAAGAGTTCGGGTATCGATTCGTCCTCATTGTAGAGGGGGATTACAACTGATATGTCCATCTGTTTTAGAGTTAGGATTTACGATTGGCGTTTATTGTTATGGTAGAACCGGCTGTTGCCCGGCTCCCGGCGCATCAGGAGTGCTACGGGAACACTGATGAATGCTCCGATGAACACGTTGGTGGTGAAGAACTGCAAGGCATTGTCGATGGGACGCATGGCTCCCATGTTCTGCATCACGAGTTTGATGTCGTCCTCTTTCAGCCCATAGATCTTCATGGCATCCAGGAACTCAGGCGTATTCATCATCGTGGTGTAGTTTGCGATGAGAAAACCGTGGTCAATGAACTGGAAATAGACAAACTGTGCTGCGGCAAAGAGCAGGGCAGCATGGAGGTATTGCAGCAGGCTGTATCCCAATGCGGCTCGAAAGGAAATAACCCCGTCGCGGACCTCATCCCGGAACCGTTTCAGGCGTAGGGTGGCAAAGACGAGCGAGAAGGCTCCAATGCCGAATGCCCCCACAGCAAAGAGCGGATTCACGAAGTTGCCTACGAAACATGCAAAGCTCAGTATCCATAGACCAGCTATGAGCACTCCGTCCACGCGAGCAAATGCGTGCAGTTGTTCCATTTCTTCGTAACGTGTCATATTTCCCTGCAAAGGTACGTCAAAAATTCGATTTAGCGAAGAGAAATGCGATTTTATTTGTTTTATAGAACGTAATAGACAAAAAAATAGTTAAAATCCTAAAATTCTTCACGCTTCGCTCTTCACTCTTCACTTTTATTTGTACCTTTGCACCCGCTTAACGCAAGACGGGCAGTCTTGCACGGCCAGCTCCCTTCGAATCCTCCAGGACGGGAACGTAGCAAAGGTAGTTGGTTGTAGCGGCGCGATGTAAGTAGCTGCCCACCCGCCTCTTTAGCTCAGTTGGCCAGAGCACGTGATTTGTAATCTCGGGGTCGTTGGTTCGAATCCGACAAGAGGCTCAAAGAGAGAGCAATACCACCAACCGGTATTGCTCTCTCTTTTATTTTATTACATAGTTTAATCCAAGTCTACTACCGTGATACCTGCTCCGCCAAATTGCACGTGTTCATCGCGGAAACCAGCCACGTTGGGAACGGTGGCCAGGTAATCTCGGATCAAAGTGCGAAGAATACCCGTGCCCGTGCCGTGGAGGATACGCACGCGGCTCATACCCACCAGAATGGCATCGTCGATGAAATACATGACGGCATTGATGGCCTCGTCACCACGCATGCCACGAACGTCAATATCCTGATGGAACTGTTGGCGTCGGTTGTCGATGGTGTCGCGGGTGGTCTTGCTCGAAGCCATATAGGCGCTCGGCGCTTCCTGCTTTTTGGGCGCTTCGGCACGTTCCAGCCTTTCGGCGCGCATCTTTGTGCGCATGTCGCCGAAGATAACCGTGACCATCTTGCCGTCCGTGCTTTCAATGCGTCCTACGGTGGTCAGCCCTTTGATGCGTACGGTGTCTCCGACATTCAGGGTGTCTTTGGCTTTCGGGGCATTGGATGAAGTACCTGCGGGGGTAGTTTCCGTAATCTTCAGTCTCGCTTGTTCGTTTTTCTCGGCGCGGCGTTTTTCCTTACGGGCCTTGCGCTCCTGAATCTGCTTGATCTTCCGCGCTATCTTCTCATCATTCTGCGTGGCGTCCACCTCGCTGATTTCCTCACGGAAGGCGTTGAGTTCCTCTCGGATACGTTTGGCGGCTTCTTTCTCAGCCTGGCTTTCACGGATTTCGCGGATGGCATTTTCTATCTTCCTATTGCTCTCACGCAGGAGTTCCTCAGCCTGCTCCTTGGCCCTCGCTAAAATGGCCTTTCGTTCGCGCTCTATTTCCTCCACTTGACTCTCATAGCGTTCGATGGTTTGCTGCATGTTTTTCTCATGCTGGTGGATTCCCTGGCGTTTCGACTCCCAGTAACGTTTGTCTCTAACAATATCCTGTAAGTATTTATCACTCTGGATGTAATCGCGACCTACAATATCGCTGGCCTCGTTGATTACTTCCTCAGGCAAACCTATCTTCCGCGCAATCTCAATGGCGAAGGAAGAACCTGGCTGACCTATCTGCAACTGGAATAGAGCCCGCATTTCATGACGGTCATAGAGCATCGCGCCGTTGGCAATGCCTTCATGAGAATCGGCAAAATGCTTCAGGTTCTGATAGTGGGTCGTAATGACGCCCCAGGCCTGTTTCTTGCAGAATTGTCCCAGCACACTTTCGGCGATGGCCCCGCCTATCTGCGGTTCCGTTCCAGTTCCAAACTCGTCAATCAGAATCAGCGTGCGGTCGTTGGCTGACTTCATCATGTTCTTCATGTTGAGCAGATGGCTCGAGTAGGTGCTCAAATCATTCTCAATACTCTGTTCGTCGCCGATATCAATGAGAATGTTCTTGAAGATACCGCAGTGGGAACGTTCGCTGACGGGTATGCTCAGACCGCATTGCAGCATATATTGCAGCAGTCCGGTGGTCTTCAAACAAACAGACTTTCCACCCGCATTCGGTCCTGAGATGATGAGGATGCGTTTCTCCTTGGAGAGCATGATGTCGAGCGGCACCACCTGCTTATCTTGTGCCTGAAGGGCTTTTTTGAGCAGGGGGTGAATGGCGCGTGTCCAGTCTATGAGCGGTTTTTCGGCAACTTCTGGTTCGCAAGCTTCAAAGGCGTTGGCCAGTGAGGCCTTGGCTTGGATAAGGTCAATGACGGCCAGGAAACGGTAGGACTTCAGAATGTCCTTCACGTAGGGGCGCAGTTCCTTTGAGAAATCGGTCAGGATCCGGATGATCTCACGGCGCTCGTCAGCCTCCAGTTCGCGGATACGGTTGTTGGCCTCCACCACTTCCGTAGGTTCAATGAATACCGTCTTGCCCGAGGCACTTTCATCGTGTACGATACCGCGTATCTTTCGCTTCAGGGCTGGAACTACGGGAATCACCAGGCGGCCGTCGCGGATGGCGGGTGTCACGTCTTTCTCCACCAGTCCTTCGCTCTGTGCAGCATGGAGGATGCTGTTCAGCGTGCGCGAAATGCTGCCTTCGGTCTTGGCCAGTTCGCGTCGGATGTTGCCTAGTTCGGGAGAGGCGGAGTCCTTTATTTTCCCGTATTTGTCGAGAATGCGGTTGATGCCGTTCACCAGGTTCGGGAAGATGCGTACGTTCTCCGTCAGCCGTTGCAGGGCAGGGTAGGGCACGTCTCCGTCAGCCGGGTTCAAATAGCGTATGATGCTATGGATGGTTTCCAGCGAGCGTTTCAGGTCGAAGAGTTCCTCCTCTTCCAAGTGAGTGCCTTCCAGTCGGATGCGGGCCACGCTTTCGCGGACATCGAAGAAGTTGCTGAGGGGAAACTCGTCGGAATCTTCCTGAATGCGTCGGAACTCCCTTACCTGTTGCAGCCATTCGTTGATGACCTCTGCATCTTCGCTCATGGTAATCTCGTCCACCTGTTCTTTGCCAAGTGGACTGAGGCACCTTTCGCGGAGCATCGTCCGCACTTTGAGGAACCCTATCTTCTGTTCAAACGATTCGGGATATATCATTTCCTTATGCCAGACATTCGTCAAGCAGCCGTTCTATCTCCTTTTTGTCGAGGTGCTGACCGATGAAGACCAGCTTCTGCATGCGGTCACCGTATTTCACATCCCAGTCGCGCATCACGCCTGGGTTCTGCTGCAGGAATTGGGCCAGTTGGTTCTTGGGCATGGTGGCATACCATTGTCCGGCATTGCGCAGGGAAACCTGTTTGCCGGCCTGTTCAAACACATAGCAGGTCTGTTTCTCGTCGTCGAAATAGCAGATACCCTTCGCGCGGATGATATTCTTCGGCCATTTGCGGGCCACGAATTCATCGAAGCGTCCGAGGTCAAAGGCCGGGCGGCGGTAATAGACGTAGGTGCCGATACCGTATTCTTCCACTTCGCCTCCTTCATGGTCATGGTCGTGGTGGTGATGATGGTGATGGTGCCCGTGCTCATCATGGTGATGCTCATGCTCATCGTGTTCGTCATCTTCATCGTCATCATGGTGGTGATGATGTTCATGTTCTTCGTGTTCGTCGTCATCATCGTCTTCATCCTCATGATGCCCCTCGATTTCGGCTATCCAAGCAGCCGAAGTGGCCACCTCGTTGAAATCGAACATGTGGGTATTGATGATCTTGTCCAGATCCACGTCGCCGTAGTTGCAGTCGATGATCTCAGCCTTGGGTTGCAGCGTGCGGATAATCTCGCGGATGCGTCCCAGTTCCTGGGGCTCCACGTCGGCGGCCTTGTTGAGCAGCACGATGTTGCAGAATTCTATTTGCTGGATCACGAGGTTCTCGATGTCGTCCTCTTCCAGGTTCTGCTTCAGCAGGTCGTTTCCGCCTCCGAATTCGTCCTTCAGCCGCAGGGCGTCCACCACGGTCACGATGCTGTCGAGCCGCGGATATCCCTCTGCCGTCACCTCGGGAGCCATCTGCGGGATGGAGCAGATGGTCTGTGCGATGGGCGCCGGTTCGCAGATGCCGCTGGCCTCTATCACGATATAGTCGAAGCGGTGGAGCGCGATGATGTCCTGCAATTGCTTCACGAGGTCCATCTTCAGCGTGCAGCAGATACAACCGTTCTGCAGGGCCACCAGCGAGTCGTCTTGCTCGTTCACGACACCTCCCTCGTTTACGATGACGGCGAACTTGATACCCTTCTTGTTCTGAAGGATACGGTTGAGCAATGTCGTCTTGCCGCTGCCTAAGTAACCCGTAAGCAGCAGGACGGGCGTTTCCAATTTGTTCATTACTTGCTTTCCTTATTAATAATTTGGGTGCAAAGGTATTAAAAATTCCGGTTAATCGGAGATAAATTAAGCTTATTTTCTTTTTTTTGCCGATACTCATATCGGGCTGATGATGTTTTGGGGTCGGGCTGATGATGTTTTCGAAGCCGTCGGATGATGTTTTGGAAGTCAGGAATTATGAGCCGAATGTTTGTGGGAATAATCAGAAATGTGTACCTTTGCAGTATGAAATACAAAACCCAAGGAAGAATAACCTCTTTTATATTATTGATAGCGGCGTGGGCTACCGGCATAATCCAGCTTCACGCTCAGGGACTGCCTGCTGACGGACCGCTGACCGTGAGACCGGCACTCCAGCAATTGGGACAAAAGTTGCTGCAGGGAAAGACGGGAAGCATCGTGGCCATCCGGCCCGCCACGGGAGAAATCATCTGTCTGGTGACCAACTCTCCGAAGGGTTTCGACGTGAATCTGGCCATTGCTACGCCATACGCCCCGGGCTCCACCTTTAAGACGGCACAGGCGCTGACGCTGCTTTCCGAAGGAATCGTCACACCGGAGACATCCGTTGAATGCCACAACGGCATTACCGATGGCAATATCCGTGTGGGTTGCCATCAGCACCGCTCTCCGCTACAACTCAGGGATGCATTGGCTTTTTCTTGCAATACATGGTTTCTTATCAACTTCGCCTCGATGATCAACGATGACTTCATGTACGAAAGCCGCGATGAAGCCATCAATACCTGGCGCGACTATATGCGGAGCATGGGACTGGGAGGACCGCTGGGCGTGGATATTCCCGGTGAGAAGGGTGGACTGCTGGCCAATGCCACTTATCTGAACCGCCGCTATAAGGACGGATGGGACGGACGTACCATCTGGTGGGCAGGAATGGGGCAGGGTGACGTGACGGTCACTCCGTTGCAGCTCTGCAATTTGGCCGTGACCATTGCCAATCGCGGCTATTATTTCACGCCTCATATCCATCAGTCGGCAGGCAACCGTTACCATACGAAGCACGTGACCAAAGTGGCTCCTGAGGCCTATCAGCCTGTCATCGACGGTATGAGAATGGCCGTGGAAAAGGGTACTGCCTACAAGCTGAAGACCACTTATCCCATCTGCGGAAAGACGGGCACGGTGGAGAACCCGGGCAAGGACCATTCTGCTTTCATCGCCTTTGCACCGCAGGACAATCCGCAGATTGCCATTGCCGTCTATATAGAACACGGAGGCTTCGGCGCCGATGTGGCAGCTCCGATAGCCTCACGCATTATAAGGATGTACTTGAAAGGTAATTGACGCCTATCGGTCAAGGTCAATCAGCACATATTTCTTTGAGCCCAATCCAATCTTCTCAGCATAGTCGGTGATGTACGTGCCATGCTGGCGGTTGATGCGTTGGATGAGGGGCTTGTTGTCGTCGCCTTTCTTGCCTTGATAGTTGAAAACCTTGTCCAGGCAAGCCTGGTCAACGGCCACTGGGTCGAGAGATGCCAGGATGCCCATGTCCTTGAGTTCCGGTTTGGCGGGATGTCCGTCGCAGTCGCAATCCACCGACATGTTGTTCATTACATCTATGTAGATAATCCGTCCGCCCATGTAGTTGTGTACGCTCTGAGCGGCGGCAGCCATCGACTCCAGGAAGTTGTCCTGAGTGGGACCGGCAGCAAGGTATTCGGGCCCCCAAGCCTTGGAGGCATCATCCGTCTTGCCGGCTGTGTGAATATAGGCTTTTCCGGCAGTGGATGCAACACCGATGGAGGCATTCTTCAGCACGCCGCCGAAGCCACCCATGGCATGACCTTTAAAATGGGCCAGATTAATCATGTAGTCATAATTTGCCAGATGGCCGCCCACGATGTCGTATTTCAGGTGCTTGCGGTCCTGCATGGGAATACGTATCTGGTCGTATTCGTCCATGATGTCAACTGCAAAGATGGAGTCGAAACCGTGCTCGTGAATGGTTTGCCAATGCTTTGAAACGTCCTGGCGGGAGCCGCCGTAAGCGGTGCAGCATTCCACAATGGTACCGTTAACCTTCTCCACGAGGTCGCGGATAAGCGTAGGCTTGAGGTAGTGGTTGTTGCCACCTTCTCCGGTGGAGATTTTTACGGCCACGCGTCCCTGGGCCTCTACGCCCAATGCCTCATAGATTTTAACCAATGACTCGGGGGTGATTTCTCTTGTGAAATACACTTTGCTCTGTGCCTGAACACCAATCGACATCAGGGCAAGGGCTAATAACAGAATGATCTTTCTCATATTGTTAATTGTAATTAGGTTAAGCGATGTACACTTTCATGTTGTGTGCAAAGTTAGCAATTTTTCTTTCATTAATTGTCTTTTTTTGCAAATTCTTCGGCTATCATGTCGTTTTTTCGCGATTATTTTATAATTTTGTGCTCGATTTTTGATTTCATCATATAAACGACAAAGGGTCATGAAATTAGGTTTCGATAATGACAAGTACCTCCGTATTCAGTCGGAGCACATTAAAGAGCGCATCTCACAGTTCGGTGACAAACTCTACATGGAGTTTGGAGGAAAACTCTATGACGACTATCACGCTTCACGCGTGCTGCCGGGGTTCCATCCTGACAGCAAGTTGCGCATGCTTATGCAACTCAGGGATGACGCTGAGATCATCATTGTGATTTCTGCGGAGGATATTGAGCGCAATAAGGTTCGTGGCGACTTAGGTATCACCTATGACAAGGATGTGCTCCGTCTGCGGGATGTCTTCACAGAGCGTGGGCTTTATGTGTCGAGCGTCGTTATCACGCATTTCAATGGCCAGGCTTCAGCGGTGGCTTTCCGTGAGCGGTTGGAGCGTCTGGGTGGCGTAAAAGTCTATTACCATTATCTTATTGAGGGATATCCCACGAATGTTGAACTCATAGACAGCGAGGATGGTTTCGGAAAGAACGACTATGTGGAGACCACTCGTCCGCTTGTTGTGGTGACGGCTCCAGGTCCTGGAAGCGGTAAGATGGCGGTCTGTCTCTCCCAACTCTATAATGAGAATAAGCGTGGGGTGAAGGCCGGCTATGCCAAGTTTGAGACTTTCCCCATCTGGAACATTCCCCTGAAGCATCCTGTCAACGTAGCCTACGAGGCAGCGACAGCCGACCTCAATGATGTGAACATGATTGACCATTTCCATCTGGAGGCCTATGGAAAGACTACGGTCAACTATAACCGTGACATTGAGATATTCCCTGTGCTCAATGCTATTTTTGAAGGTATCTTCGGCGAGAGTCCCTATAAGTCACCGACTGACATGGGCGTTAATATGGTGGGCTTCTGTATCTCTGACGACGAAGTGTGTTGTGAGGCTTCCAAGCAGGAAATCATCCGTCGCTACTATACGGCTCTCTGCAATATGACCGACGGGCGCAACAACGACCAGGAAGTGAACAAGTTGGCCCTTCTTATGAAGCAGATGAAACTCTCTACGGCCGACAGGCGATGCACCGTGGCTGCCTATGAGCGCAAACTCCGTTCGGGAACACCATGTGCAGCTATCGAACTGTCAGACGGCACGCTGATTACGGCCGAGACCAGTGAATTGTTGGGGCCCAGCGCGGCTCTGTTGCTTAATGCCACCAAGCATCTGGCAGGCATCGACCATAGCATCAAGTTGATTCCCCAGGAGATGATTGAGCCCATCCAGCGTATGAAAACCTCCATGCTTCATGGCAATAATCCCCGCCTGCATACCGATGAAGTACTCGTGGCATTGGCCGTATTAAGCCAGAAAGACGAGAACTGCCGCAAGGCACTCGATACGATTCCCCTGCTTGACGGTTGCCAGGTACATGCCACGGTGATGCTCAGTGAGGTGGACCGCAAGATATTCAAGAAGTTGGGTTGTGGCCTTACTTCCGACCCGGTAAGGAAATAACGTAATGAAAAGGATTCTCTATATCTTCCTGGCAATCGTGTTGCTGGCCTCTTGTAGCGAAAGTTACGAGGAGAAACAGCGTATATCCAGGGCCGAAAGGGCACGACTGGCCAAGGAGGATTCTGCCGCCCTGAAAATCGGAGTGCTGCCCACGATGGATTGTCTGCCGCTGTATGTGGCTAAGGAACGCCGCCTTTTTGACACGCTCGGCGTGGATATCCGTTTGAAACCTTACACTTCGCAGATAGATTGTGATGCCGCGTTGCTGAAAGGACGTATCGAGGGTACTGTAACCGATTTGGTGAAGACGGAGGGAATGAAGAAAAAAGGTACATCTCTGCGATATGCCACCGCTACCCAGGCGCGCTGGCAGCTTGTGGCAAACCGTCTGTCACGAATCACCGAAATGAAACAACTCACCGATAAGATGGTTGCCATGGCACGATTCAGCGCCACCCACTTGCTGGCTGAACTCTGTATAGACAGTGCACGCCTGAAGCGCGACGATGTGTTCCTGATTCAGATTAACGATCCCAATATCTGCCTGAAGATGTTGCAAAACAATGAGTTGGATGCGATGATGCTTCCAGAGCCACAGGCCACTTCAGCCAGGATATGGAAAAATCAGGTACTCTTTGATACTGAACAGCGCGATATCCGCTTAGGCGTTATCGCTTTTCGTGAAAAAGTACTGACGGGGAAGGAGCGGAAACGGCAGTATGCCGCCTTCCTGAAAGGATACAATGCCGCCGTGGATTCCATCAATAAATACGGAATATCGGCTTATACCCCGTTGGTGAAGCAGTATATGAAGGTTGATGAACAGACCATCCGTCAACTTCCGAAAATCAAATACACACACATCTCTGCCCCGCGTGAGAAAGACATTGCCCGAGCCCAAAAGTGGCTGTAGGGTTATGCTTGCGGCTCCCATTGAGACAGTTCCAGCATCATCATGCGGTCTTGTTCGGTAATGCCGTGTGAACGGAGCAGTTCATCGTCTTTGCGGAACTCCACATAGAGATTGCTGGCACCTTTCTTTTTCAGGTATTCCCGGAAGTAAGTTGCTGCCTTATGTATGTTGCCCCTGAACCAGTAGCAGTAACCGGCATTGATGTAGTCGGCCAAGCTTGGCCCTCCCTTTCCGATGATAATCTCATATTCCCGTTCAGCTTGCTCATCACGGCCTAATGACATTAGGGCCCATGCGAGTGTACGGCAATACTTGATGTTTTCGGGATCTTCGTACTTCAGACGGTAGAGTTCATTCACAGCCTTTTCATATTCGCCTGCTTTGGTCAGGGCAAGGGCATGCATGAACTGATAGTTCTTACTCTCAGGCTTGAGTTTTAGCAGATGTTCGTAACATTCTATAGCCTCTTCGAATTTGCTGTCTCCCATCAACGAACGGGCGTGTAAGGAAAGGCTCTGCACGTTTTCTGGTTCCTGTTCTTCAATTTTGCTGAGATTTACGATGGCTTCATGGAAGCGGTAGTGATTATAGAAAAGGCGGGCTCGGAGCAGCAGGAGACTGGTGTCGCCTGCGTTTTGATTCTGGTAATCGCTGAAGATGTCGTGGCTGATGATGAAGTAATTGCCAGGATCAAGCCCGTTGTTTTTCTCGAAAGGCGTATAGACGAATTCCTTCTTTTGCGGATGGAGCTGGAAGAAGCGGTAGAGATCCTGCAGGTAGAAAAGCCTCGTAAACATCGGTGTGTTCGTATGGAGTGTCTTGTTGATGAATTCCACATCATTTCCTGATGCCATCAACTTCTGGATTTCTTGAGGCAGATGGTCAATGACAGACGAGAAACTGAGTATGAAGGAATACTTGTCGCTATTGCAGAATACCCCGTTGTTGACGACCGAATTGATAAATGCCCCCGTTTTTGCCTTTGGTGAAATAGTGCTCAGGTCGGGATGCTGTGCATAGAAGGGCGTGAACCAGTTGCTCAACGTGTAGAAAAAGCCATAGCGCTTCATCTGCTTGAAGCCTCCGAAGTAAATGTCGGAACCTTGCTTTTGCATATTGATCATCTGCTGCATAGTGCGCTCTAGTTCATCTGTCTTCTCATCTGCAGCTTCGGGGTGCAGAATGTCTTCCATCGGGTCATCCTCAATTTCTTCAAATCCGTTTTGAGTCATACGGAAGCTGCTGTTGCGCAGAATGTTAGGCATGATGTCGCGTTGAATGGTCTCATTGTCCCGGTCGGCATTGATGCAGCAGATAATTTGCCGCTGTACTTCTGCTAACTCTTTACTGTGACGATGGAAGTGGGGGAGCAGTTCCTCCCGGAATTCAGGCCACACATTGAGATCAAGCCGTTGGATACAGATTGCCCATCCGGTGAAGGCACGTTCACGAACCTCTATGATGGTGGCCTGCTCATGAATATTGACGAGCAAACGAAACTTTTGCGGGTCAAATTGTGTGAGACAACTTAACGTAATGCTACTGATGATGAGCTGCTGGTCAATGGCATCAACTGCCGGGGAAAGCAGCAAGTCTTGATAGAATCCCAGTTGTGATTGATCCCACTGGCTGCTTATAAACAGACGGTCGAAAAGCGCCCGGGTGAAATCGTGATGTTGGGCGTAGAGTTCCTTCTCATGTTGACTACGTGTCTCTTCGGGTTCCAAACTGAGCATTGCCGTCTCTGTAACAAAGTTCTGAAGAGTGTTCAGTATCCGTTCCTGAGTGAACATATGTCGCAGAGAGCGTTGCTGCGTTTCACGGTAGAAAGGTACTTCGCGGCACAACCATCCGATATGGGCATTGGCTGTGAAGGTCCACATCCGTTGCAGCAGTTTCTGATAGATGCGGTCGCGGTCGGGATCCTGGAATCCCTGCTCCATGTAGTTGAGCATGCGCGTGTAGTCTTCCTCAATGCTATGGAGCGACTGGTCACTGTAGGCAGCCGGATTGTCGGCCATATAGCTATGCATGAGGTTTATGGCTTTCCCCAGTTGCTTATAAGACAAGCATTTGAAGATATCGTGGAAGTACTCTTTGTTCGTCATGGTCGTAGTAGCTTAAAGGAAGTTTGATAGAAGGTTGGCAAACCATCCACGGAATTTTTGCCACGGCGTGCGCCATTGATTCCAGGATTCTTTAGTGAGCAGGAATGATTTCTGTTTGTCGCGGTCGAACATGTCAGAGAGCTCGCGGGTTGTGGCGGGGTCAATGATGACGGCGTTCTCTTCATAGTCAAAACGCAGGCTTCTGGAATCCAGATTGGCAGAGCCCACGGTGCAAAGTTGTCCGTCTACCATGATAATCTTGGTATGATGGAAACCGTTTTTGTAAATCCACACCTCAGCACCACGTTTCATCAGCCGGTGCATGTTATAGAAACTGCAGTCGGGTGTGAGCGGAATGTCGCTGTTGGCAGCAATCATCAGTTCCACCTTCACACCGCGCTTGATGGCTCGTTTGAGTGCCATCGTAATGGATGGTGTCAGTGTGAAATAGGGATTAACGATTTTGATGGAATCATGTGCGTTGTTAATGGCACTACAGTAGAACTGCCTGATAATCTTCGGCGTCCTGCCAGGTTCACGGTTTGCAATACCGACCATCTTGCGGCCGGCGGTATGTGTGGTGTCAGCCTTCAGACCGGTAAAGTATTCAGGAGTGGTAAAACCGCGGTAGTATTGGTGACCGGTAATCTGTTCACCAGTGACACGTTTCCACATCTTTACGAATATGCTCTGCAGTTGATTGACGGCCGAACCTTCAATCCGGCAGTGCATATCGCGCCATTCACCCACCTGTTTGGTTCCCTTAATATAGTAGTCGGCTACGTTCATACCGCCCGTATAGGCAATTTTGCCGTCGATGACGACAATCTTCCGGTGGTCGCGTCCGAAGAGATCATTCATCCATGGAAATTCCACTGGGTTGAATTCATAGATCTGAATGCCTTGCTGGCGGCGGTGCTCGATGTGCTTGCGTTTCAGGGGCTGGTTATTTGAAACATTGCCGAATCCGTCGAAAAGCGCACGAACTTCCACGCCTTCCTTGACTTTCTGGGCTAATGACTCAAACAGCATGTCGGCAATAGAGTCATTCCGGAAGTTGAAATACTCCAGGTGGATGGAACTCTTGGCATTCCGGATAGCCTGAAACAAATCGTCGAACTTCTCTTGTCCAGACATGAGCAACGTTACCGAATTGTCATCGGAAAACGTCACGCCTGCCTTCCGCAAGTCGTTTACAACGGCAGAATCTGCTCGTTGGGCATAGAGAGGTAAAGTGGCAAAAAGAATAAACACAGTCATCCACAGCAAGGTCATTGCCGTGATCAGTTTTTGTGTAGAATCGTTTTTAAATGTCATTAATACGTTTCTGCCTTTATACTATATCATACAAGAATAATGGTCAACGACGCCGAGCAGATGGTTCTCATGGTCAATGACCAGCACCGTATGGACTTTATTCTTTTGCATAATTTTCTGAATCTCAGTAATCTTTGTGTTGGCCAGCACGCATTTCGGCGTACGCGTCATGATGTCCTCCACGGTGTGGTCCACAAAGGCGGCCTGCCATTTCTCCATCGCCCTACGAATGTCACCGTCTGTGATGAGGCCGATGATTTTCTGGTTGTCGTCAAGTGATACGCCAAGTCCGAGCTTGCCTTTACTCACGAGAATAATGGCCTCGCCCAGATGCATTTCCTTCGGAATGATGGGAAGGTCGTTTGAACGCATCACGTCCTGTGCGGTTGTCAGCAGCCGCTTGCCGAGTTCTCCTCCCGGG
The DNA here is from genome assembly GCA_900316985.1 of uncultured Prevotellaceae bacterium. Taxonomy (GTDB): domain Bacteria; phylum Bacteroidota; class Bacteroidia; order Bacteroidales; family Bacteroidaceae; genus Prevotella. Next base: position 1,775 of record ONFE01000068.1, on the reverse strand, counting down.
TGGAACTGGGCAAAGTCGCGTGGCTTGAAGTTGCGCAACTCCATTAGGGCTACTGCTAAAGCATCGCCGAGCACGAGTTGGGCCGTGGTGCTGCTGGTGGGAGCCAGGTTCAGCGGACAAGCCTCTTTGTTGACGTGGGTGTTGAGGTGAACCGTACTGTAGCGTGTGAGCAGAGAGTCGCTGTTGCCGCTCATGCCGATGATGGGGATATTCATGTGAAGTACCATCGGGATGAAACGAAGCAGTTCGTCAGTCTGACCGCTGTTGCTGATGGCCAGCACCACATCATCGTGGGTCATCACGCCGAGATCACCATGATAGACATCCAGAGGGTTGATGAAGAACGAAGGGGTTCCGGTGCTAGAAAGCGTAGCGGCAATCTTTGCACCGATATGGCCGCTCTTTCCCACGCCTGTTACGATGACCTTGCCTTTACAGTTGAAAATCAGTTCCACGGCCCGTTCAAAATCCTCATCGAGTTGCGGAATGAGTCCCAGCACGGCATCAGCTTCATCGCGGATGCACTGTATGGCGTATTCTCTGATTTGTCTTTTCATAATAAGTCATTGATTAATGCCTCCAGTTTATGGAGTTCAAGCATATTGGCGGCATCACTGAGTCCTTGGTCAGGGTCGGGGTGCACCTCAAAGAAATAGCCAGTGGCTCCGAACGCCTTGGCAGCCTTGGCCATGGCGGGCACAAAGCGGCGGTCGCCTCCTGTCTTTCCATTGGCTCCTCCCGGTCGTTGCACGGAGTGGGTGCAGTCCATGATGACCGTCGGCGTGAACTGCAGCATGTCAGGGATGTTGCGGAAGTCCACCACAAGGTTATTGTAGCCGAAGGTGTTCCCGCGTTCCGTGAGCCAGATTTCCTTGGCTCCCGCATCACGGGCCTTCTCCACGGGGTAGCGCATATCCATGCCGCTCAGGAACTGAGCCTTCTTGATGTTTACGGTGCGTCCTGTCTTGGCGGCTGCCACCAACAAGTCAGTCTGACGGCAGAGAAAGGCGGGAATCTGTAGCACGTCGCATACCTGACTTGCGGGCTCAGCCTGCCAGCTTTCGTGAATGTCGGTAAGGATGCGCAACCCGTATTTCTCCTTGATATCGGAAAGCATCTGCAATCCCTTCTCAAGTCCTGGTCCCCGGAAGGAGCTGATACTCGTCCGGTTAGCCTTGTCGAACGACGACTTGAAGATGATGTCGGTGCCCGACTTCCTGTTGATGCGCACCAGTTCCTGTGCCACTTGATCCAGCAGTTCGGCTGATTCAATGACACAGGGACCGGCTATGAATATGGGTTTCATATCAAAAAATATACTGTTCTCTTATTTTGCAAAACGGTGCTGGAGCTTCCAGACGTAAGCATCGATAGAGGCGATGGCGCAGATGTTCACCACGTCGCGCACGGAAGCGTCGAAGTCGGTGAAATGGATGGCCTTGTTGAGTCCCATCTGAATCGGGCCGATGATTTCAACGTCCGTATTCAGCAGCTGAAGCATCTTGAAACTGGAACGGGCACTGGTGAGGTTGGGGAACACGAGCGTGTTGACATCGAGTCCTTTCAGGCGCGTGAACGGATATGTCTCGTCGCGCTGTTCCTTGTTCAGTGCATAGCCGATCTGCATTTCTCCGTCGATGGCCATATCGGGATACTCCTTTTGTAGGATGGCCACTGCTTCACGTACTTTCCTTGAACCTGCCGATGTGTCACTACCGAAGTTGGAGTGACTGATCATGGCGATATGTGGCTCCTCGTTGAACCAGCGAACGGAG
>ONFE01000040.1 GCA_900316985.1 uncultured Prevotellaceae bacterium | reverse complement strand
AATGCTCTTCGCTGCCGCCGGCACGCTGAGCATGAGTTTCACCGCCTGTAGCAGTGATGATGACAATAACAGCAGTGACGATGGCTTCAACATCGTGACCACGGCGCCAGTTGTTGATCAGGACACTTACACGGCAAACACCAGCAGTTACAAAGACAAGAGCTTTGGCCAGACAGCCATCGATAACTGTGCTACGCTCGTCAACGAACTGGCTGCTGCCAATCAGGCCATTGCCTCATCCACACTTTCCTCAGAGCAGGAGGCTTATCTTTATAAGGTACTTGAGAACATCGTGGACAAGGTGATTGTTCCCACCTATACCAGTCTGGCCGACAATACCGAGGCGCTGGAGAAAACCCTCAACGGCCTGACTCCCAGCACTATCACCCAGGCACAGATCAACACCGCCTGCGAAGAGTTTAAGGCAGCCCGCCAATACTGGGAGCGCTCTGAGGCTTTCCTTATGGGTGCCGCTTCCGACTTCGATGTTGACCCCACCATCGACTCATGGCCTCTCAACCGCACACTGCTGCTTAACTACTTCAACAACGGCATGAACGACGAAATGCTCGATGATGCCACCATCCTCGGCTTCCATGCGCTGGAGTTCATCCTCTTCCGCGACGGACAGCCCCGCAAGGTTGCTGAGTTCCAAGGCAAAGACACCTACAAGAATTTCGAAAACATCACAGGTGCACAGGAACTGGCCTACGCACAGACCATTTGTACACTCCTGAAGAACCGCACTTTCCAGTTGCAGGTGGCTTGGGATGGCGGTGCCAACGCCAGCCGTCTGGCTGCGGTGAAGGCTGCCGGTCTCAAATACACCACTTCCAACGGTCTCTCCTTCGGTGACAACCTGAAGAAGGCCGGTGTGAGTGGAGGCAAGAGTACCTTCGCTACGCTGAAGTCCGCCATCGCCCAGGTTCTTTCCGACGATGAGGGGTCTTGCGTAGGTATCTGCAACGAAGTAGGTACGGCAAAGATTGCCAACCCATTCGCCAATGGTGACGTGTCGTATGTGGAGTCTCCCTATAGTTACAACTCTATCGCTGACTTCCGCGACAACATCCGTTCCATCCGTAATATCTGGCTCGGTTCTACCGACAAGACGGCAAACACATACAGTTTCCACACCTTCTTTGCAAGCGTGAATAAGGCAAGTGTCAACTCTTCGATAGAGAACGGTTATGTGAAAGCCATCGAAGCCATCAGCAATATGCCCTCACCTTTCGTGAAATATTGCTGCACGATATGGAACATCGCCTTCGAAGACGATGAAGACTGGGAAGTAGAGGAATAATCCTCCCCCTTTCGCAAGGCATGAATAAACCAAGCGCCTCACCATGAAAAAGGGTGAGACGCTTTGGCCGCTTCATAAAGAATTTGGAAAAACAATAACAAAAACATGACAAATATGATGAATTTTAGAAGACTACTGATTCTGTCTGTTGCCTCAGCAATGGCATTCCCGTTGCTGACAGCCTGTTCCGACAGCGACGAAAACCAAGGATTGGGAGAGTTGACACCTGCCGAAGAAGTCTTCGGAAAAGCCAACGATGTATTCTCTGCAGAAGAATGGTATCCTGGCGGACAATTGGGAACGACCGAAAAGGCCAGTTATTCAGCCGATGCACCTGCCGTGGACCTTATTCCTGGGGGAAATGGTGCGTCCGACTTCATCACTGGTGAAGACCTCTTTGAACACCTCTACACGTTTGAGCAGGCTCCCCGTAAGGGTCTCGGACCGGCATGGCTGCGCAACAGCTGTATTGCCTGCCATCCCTCCTACGGTCACGGCAAACGCCAGACGGACTACCGCACCAACACCATTGGCAACGGTTATCTGCTCGTCATCTATCACCCGACATCAGGCACGGAACTCAATGTGAAGGGCGAAACCGTCAAATACAATGCCAACTCGTACATCTCACACGTCACGGGAATGCCACAGACGGCTGCCATGTCACCCTTCAAGGCTCCTATCGACGAGAACCAGATCAAGATTGACTGGAAAACGGTCACTGAGATGGAGACCGACGAGATTGCCTCTGCTGGTAATGGTAAATGGAAGTTTGCCGACGGTGAAACTTTCGAACTGATTTACCCCGAAGTGACCATTCCGCAGGCAGCCTTCAACGTAAGCCCCAGACCCGACAACTATGAAGTCCGACTTGAAGGTACCATCGGTATCTACGGCACGGGATTGCTCGATGCCATCACCGATGAAGATATGGAAGAGCAGTGGCGCAGCGAAGCCAAAGCCGGTGTTGACCTGAATCCCGCCATGTGGGATGCTTCCAGCAATGCTTTTGCTCCTACTGCCTACTATAGCGCAGGCTATAACGACACGGGTAAGCATCGTGGTTCTCACGGTCCAGTGAAGCGCTTCACCTACGCCATGACCCGTGGCACACTGCAAGACGGTGCTGGTGCCAACGCCATTTGGAACATCACCAACGTGACCCGCTCGGACCGTCATTGGTTCTACACCACCCCTCATTGGGCAAAGGCCATGAGTGAGGACAACGAGGTGATTGACTATATCTCCAAACACGGTGCGGATGAAAGCAGCCTGCTGCATCCCTACTATGCCAGTTCGAAGGAGGGCATTGCCGAAAAGGTGAACGACCTGCTGAGCATTTCCTCCATTGCAGGAAAGGAAAAGTTTGAAAACGCCTTTGTAAAGGGTGCACCCTACAATGGGGAGGAAGAGATGTCGGACAAGCAGTTCTACCAGTTCATGGTATGGCATCGCGGTCTGGCCGTTCCCGCTGCCCGTAATCTCGATGATGCCGAGGTAAAGAAGGGTAAGCAACTCTTCATGCAGATAGGCTGTCAGTACTGCCATCGTCCTTCATGGAAGACCGGCTCCGACGACTACTGGGTAGATGCCGCCTCCAAGGCCTATGCACAAAGTGCAGGAATCCCCGTGAGCGAATGTCTGCCGAAATTTGCCCACCAGACCATCTGGCCTTACACCGATATGGTGCAGCACAAACTCTTTATGAAGAACGACATCCGCACGGGCTGGTGCCGCACCACTCCGCTTTGGGGACGCGGCCTGAGTCTGCAACTGACAGGTGCTGAAGACCGTCTGCACGACTATCGCGCCCGCAACGAGGTGGAAGCCATCATGTGGCACGCCTACTCCAAGCAGAGCCATGCCTACAATTCGGCCATGAAGTTCTATAAACTCGGAAAGAGCGACCGCGATGCCGTGGTGAAGTTCCTCCGGGCAATATAATCAGGAAATCTCCGTTTAATTGACAAAAAGGGAGACATTCCCCATTACAACCAGTCAATAAAAACAACGTCCCCACGGGGTCTCTCCCCACGGGGGCGTTTTCTCACTGAATCAAGATGAAGCATCTGAAACCTGTTCTCATATTCCTTTATGTGACGGTCATCGTGGTGATGGCCGCCGCTACTATCGTGGAAAAATACAAAGGTACGGCCCATGTGGGTGAGTACTGGTACGGCTCATGGTGGTTTTCCGTATTATGGGCTCTGCTGGCAGCCGCTGCTATTGCCTGGTTCGTGAAAAGGCGCGTGAGGAAGGTCTTCGCCGTGGTGCTCCATCTTTCATTTATCGTCATTCTGGCCGGTGCCTTGCTTACGCATCTCACCGCCCGCCGGGGCATGATTCATCTCCGTAAGGGTGAAACCATCAACTACTATCTGGCACAGGAAGGCAACAACATCAAGACACGCGCTTTGCCCTTCCGCATTGCGCTCAAGGATTTCGAGGTGAATTACCATGAAGGGACGATGGCCCATGCCGACTACGTCACCAAGGTCACCATCCTGCCCCTTTCAAAACATGCCAAATCCTCTTCCACCCAAGGACCTGAGAGCAATGCTACCATCTCCATGAACAAAATTCTCTCCTATCAGGGTTACCGTTTCTACCAAAGCAGTTACGACCCCGACATGCAGGGAAGCATCCTGGCCGTAAACTGTGACCCGTGGGGAATTCCCGTCACCTATACGGGCTATGCCCTGCTCTTCATCGCGCTAATCTGGATGCTTTTCGATCCGAAAGGACAGTATCGCAGAATCCTGAGAGAAATCAATCAAATGACAAACAACAAGGGTCAAGATACGAAAGACGACCAGAAACTGCAAAAGAGCCTCATGCTCATAGCATTTCTCTTTCCTCTCTCCTCTCTCCTCTCTCCTCTAAAAGCAGCCAATACCATCCCGAAAGAGACGGCCGCCCGTCTAGGACAGCTGTACATCAACTACAACGACCGCATCTGTCCCTTACAGACCTACGCCCTCGACTTCACCAAGAAACTCACAGGCAAGCGCTACTACAAGGATGCGGAAGGCAACCGCTACACGGCCGAGCAACTGCTGGCCAACTTCATCTTCTACGGTGATGAATGGGAGAAGCAACCCATCATCAAGATGAAAAGCGGCCCGCTGAAATCCACGCTTCAGTTACCCGACCGCTGCTCTTTCACCTCTTTCTTCAAGGAGGAAATGGGTGGCTATATCCTGGGACCATACGTGCAGGAGGCCGCTCAGGGTAACCGTGACAAGTTTCATCAGGATGTGACGAAAGTTGACGACAAACTGATGATGCTCGTTGAACTGCGTCAGGGTATGCCCCTCAAGATCTTCCCCGCCCCCTTAACCTTCAACCATCAACCTTCAACCATCATCTGGTATGCCCCTACTGATGAATTGCCCGACGAAATGGATGCTGAGCGCAAGAAGTATATCCAGGATGCTTTCTCTCTGCTCTACAAGTATGCCCTCAACGGGCAATGGGGCCAAATGGACCAGATGCTCACCAAGATGCAGCAGTATCAGCTACGCTATGGTGCAGCTTCGTTACCTTCCCAAACCCAGACATGGGCAGAGCATATCTATAATAAAATTCCCTTTGCCACCATTCTCTTCATGGTATGTCTGACGATGGCTTTCCTGACGCTGATCCGCAAGAAATGGATGCAACGCATCGGACTGACCGTGCTGGGGCTCTCATTCTTGGCGCTCACCTTCGCGATGGCTCTCCGATGGATTATCTCCGGCACCATTCCTATGTCGAACGGCTATGAGACCATGCTCACCATGGCTTGGTTTGTGATGCTTATCTCATTGCTCATGTATCGCCGTTTCCCCGTTATTCTGACTTTCGGGCTGCTGCTTTCCGGCTTCTTCCTTTTAGTAAGCCACATCTCACAAATGGATCCTCAAATCGGTCATCTCATGCCCGTGCTCTCCTCTCCGCTGCTCACCATCCACGTCAGCGTCATCATGATGGCCTACGCCCTGCTGAGCATCACCTTCCTCACAGGCATCTGGGGATTGATTACAGGCCATTCTCTAACTTGTCCGAAAGAAAAGGATGCCTCCCCTCGGGGAGGTTCAGAGGGGGTTCTTCACTCTTCACTTCTGATGAGTCAGCTCTTCCTCTATCCCGCCCTCACCTGCATGGGTCTCGGCATTTTTATCGGTGCCATCTGGGCCAACGTGTCGTGGGGCACTTACTGGAGTTGGGATCCAAAGGAGACCTGGGCGCTCATCACTTTCATGGTCTATGCCGTACCCGTTCACCAGCAAAGCATCCCCTGGCTGCGCAGTCCCCGCCACTACCACCTCTATATGGTACTGGCTTTCCTTACCATTCTGATGACCTATTTCGGCGTGAACTATTTCCTTGGTGGTATGCATTCCTACGCATAAGATTTGCTTAAATCAAATTTAATTCGTAACTTTGCACCCCGAAAAGAAAACGACAACAAGCATGCCGATTATCAATTACAACGGAGCCACCGCAGAAATCTTCGAATTCTGTTCTAAGGCCGGCCATAGGGAATATCATGTCATCGTACATGCCACTAGTCCCTTGGACACCTTTCAGGAACAGTATCTCGCTGTGAGAACGGCAGCCATGCTTGTACAGAAAGAGCATCTCGCTGATGCACAGCCTGTGATGAAGCGCTATTTCGTCAGCGACGCTACCAATCAGGCACTCTTTATCAAGGAGAAAGGTGCCGTATCCATCATTCAGCAGCCACCCCTCGACGGCACGAAGGTTGCCCTCTGGATACATTTCCTTTCCGATATTCAGATTACCGTCAGCGAAAACCATACTGAATACGACTGGGACGGATTACATCATCTCTGGATTTCCAATATGCATGCCCAAGGCGAAGACTCTCACGAACAGGCTCTCGCCATATTCGACCAATATGTAAATGAACTGAAAGAACAGCGATGCACATTGGCCGACAACTGTATCCGCACCTGGCTTTTTATCAACGATGTGGACAACCGCTACAAAGGAATGGTTCGCGCCCGCAACGAAGTGTTTGCCCAACAGGGACTTACCGACCACTTTATTGCCTCCACCGGTATTGCCGGAAGACAGGCTGATCCTCGTATTTTCGTCCAGATGGACGCCTATGCCATCCGTGGCATCATGCCCAGCCAGATACATTACCTCCATGCTGCCGACCATCTGAACCGCACCAGCGAATACGGCGTTAGTTTTGAACGCGGCACCTATATCGACCATTCCGACCGCCGCCACATCTTTATCTCTGGTACTGCCAGTATCAACAATCAAGGACAGGTGATGCACGAACACGACATCCGCCGCCAGACCGACCGCATGCTGGAGAACGTGCAGGCCCTGCTCTCAGAAGCCGGAGCCACTTATGCCGACGTGGCACCCATGATCGTCTATCTGCGCGACACGGCCGACTATGCCGTCGTACGCGACATCTACGAGGAATGCTTCCCCCAAAAGCCCGTCGTCTTCCTCCTCGCTCCCGTCTGCCGGCCCGGCTGGCTCATCGAAATGGAGTGCATGGCAGTCTTGAATCTGGCATGATTTGCAACCCCTGCATTTCAATCGTCACCTTATAATATTAAAAAAGATTAAGAGAAAAAGGCAACACTCACGTTATTGCCTTTTTATTTTTATCTTTGCACGATAAAAGATTGCAAGTCCAAAACTCATATACTGAGAAACTTATAAACTCATAAACTGAGAAACTCATAAACTTATATACTCATAAACTTAAAGAAATTATGAAGATTCAGAAAATTCATGCAAGAGAAATCCTCGACTCTCGTGGCAACCCCACCGTTGAGGTTGACGTAGTGTTGGAAAATGGTGTATTGGGCCGCGCTGCCGTTCCTTCTGGTGCTTCTACCGGTGAGAACGAAGCTCTCGAGCTCCGCGATGGTGACAAGAACCGCTATCTGGGTAAGGGTACCCTGAAGGCCGTTGAGAACGTGAATACCGTTATCGCTCCCGCATTGCAGGGTGACTGCGTGTTCGATCAGCGCGCACTCGACTATAAGATGCTGGCTCTCGACGGAACTCCCACCAAGAGCAAGCTCGGTGCCAACGCTATCCTCGGCGTATCGCTGGCTGCTGCCAAGGCTGCTGCCAACGCCCTGGGTCTGCCTCTCTACCGCTACATCGGTGGTTGCAACTCTTATACCATGCCCGTTCCTATGATGAACATCATCAATGGCGGTGCACACTCTGACGCTCCTATCGCATTCCAGGAGTTCATGATCCGTCCGGTTTCTGCTCCTTCTATCAAGGAGTCTATCCGCATGGGTGCTGAGGTGTTCCACAACCTCGCCAAGCTGCTGAAGGCCCGTGGCCTCTCTACCGCTGTAGGTGATGAGGGTGGTTTCGCTCCTGCACTGGATGGTATCGAGGACGCTCTGCAGATTATCTGCGACGCCATCAAGGCTGCTGGCTACGAGCCGGGCAAGGACGTGAAGATTGCTATGGACTGCGCTGCTTCTGAGTTCGCTACACAGGACGAGAATGGTAACTGGTGGTACGACTACAGCCAGCTGAAGAACGGAAAGAAGAAGGATCCTAACGGCAAGAAGCTTTCTGCCGACGAGCAGATAAAGTTCCTTGAGAAGCTCATCACCGACTTCCCCATCGACTCTATCGAGGACGGTCTCGACGAGAACGACTGGGACAACTGGGTGAAGCTGACCGCTGCCATCGGCGACCGCTGCCAGCTGGTAGGCGACGACCTGTTCGTTACCAACACCAAGTTCCTGCAGAAGGGTATCCAGATGGGTGCTGCCAACTCTATCCTGATCAAGGTTAACCAGATTGGTTCGCTCACCGAGACCCTCGAGGCTATCGAGATGGCTCACCGTCATGGCTACACCACCGTTACCTCACACCGTTCTGGTGAGACTGAGGACGCCACTATCGCCGACATCGCCGTGGCTACCAACAGTGGTCAGATCAAGACCGGTTCTATGAGCCGCACCGACCGTATGGCTAAGTACAACCAGCTCATCCGCATCGAGGAAGAGCTCGGCGATACCGCTGTCTATGGTTACAAGAAGCTGAAGTAATCCATCACTTCCCATAGAAGAAGCCGCACCTGTTCAAGATGCGGCTTCTTTCTTTAGTCTGAACAAAATCCGCTTGCCTGGCATCTATGAATCTGCGAGTACATCCGCTTCAAACCGACATCGAGCCGCCCTCACAGCTGAACAACCCGTTCAACTATGAGCCGCATCCCCTGTGCCTGTTAGCTGCCGAGGAGGTAAAGAAATATGTACGCGCACACGAGGAGCTTTTGGCCGATGCCGAGAAAGGAGAAATGTTCGGGGTATTAATAGTAACCCCCCTCCAACTCCCCCGAGGGGGAGAGCAAGAGCCCGTTCAAGATGCTCCCCCTCGGGGGAGTCAGAGGGGGGTTAGTTTCCTCGCCGCCTATGCCGGCCTGTTGGCGGGCCGCAACGATTGGGATTGGTTCGTTCCGCCCATATTCGATGCGCAACAGCCCGACGGCCATTTCAAACAGACCGAAGCAAAAATTTCCGCCCTAAACAAGGAGATTGAAGCGTTACAAGCCCCCCTCAATCCCCCCGAAGGGGGGAAGGTTCCATCGAATCTTTCTTCAGAATCCGAATCCTCCCCCCTTCGGGGGGACAGAGGGGGGCTTCTTTCCCTCAAACACCAGCGCAAGCAGATGTCAAACGACCTGCTGCTTTGGCTCTTCGAACAATACAACCTTATTAATTATAAGGGAGAGGTGCGCAATGTGGTGGACATTTGGCGCGATTACCATAATTCGCCGAAGCTGTTGCGCAAGTTCCCGTTACCGCCAGGCGGTACAGGCGAATGCTGTGCGCCTAAATTGTTCCAGTATGCCTTCCAGCATGGCCTGAAGCCGCTGGCCATTGCCGAATTCTGGTGGGGAGAGAGTCCGAAGCGCGAAATCCGCCATCATTTCCAGTTCTATCCCGCCTGCAACGGCAAGTGCAAGCCTATACTGAGTTGGCAATTGGCCCACCCCTTACCCTCCCGAAGGGAGGGAGGAAGCCCACCCCAGCCCTCCCGAAGGGAGGGAGCAGGTGTTTACGTCCAAACTCTTTTCGTTGATGACCAAATAGCCGTAGTAGTCAAACCCGAAGGACTGCTATCGGTCCCAGGCAACACGGGAGAGATTTCGCTTTACGACATCATGCGCCAACGTTTCCCGAATGCAACGGGTCCTATGATGGTTCACCGGCTCGACCAGGCCACCAGCGGCATCATCGTGGTGGCCAAAACCGAGTTTGCCTATAAACAACTGCAGCGACAGTTCGAGCAGCGCGAAGTGAAGAAACGCTATGTGGCAATGGTACAACCCACCCTTAATCCCTCCCAAAGGGAGGGAGAAAATACTTCTGAAGCGGATAAAAACTCCCTAAACAGGGAGGGCAGGGGTGGTTCTCTTCCTCCCCCTCGGGGGAGTCAGAGGGGGGTTATCTCTCTCCCTCTCGCCCCAGATTACTTAGACCGTCCGCGACAAGTAGTAGATTACGAAGAGGGAAAACCAGCGGTGACCGATTATGAATTTATCGGCCAGGAAGGACCGTATTACCGTGTTTTGCTCACACCCCATACCGGCCGCACCCACCAGTTGCGTGTGCATTGTGCCCACCAAGACGGATTGGGAATGCCGATTGTTGGCGATGACCTCTACGGTTTCCATTCTGACCGTCTTTACCTTCATGCCGAATACCTCTCTTTCACCCATCCGCTGACCGATGAAATAATGGAGTTCCAGAAAGCTCCCGATTTCTAGCCTTTCCTCCATTCCATCCCGTGGACAAAAATGAGGTGACGAACAGAGCTGTTGTCAATGAGAAAATTTTCTGAGGATTTTCTTCAAAAATAGGTTAAGCCTACACTAACCCGCTTAACCTATTCATAATAAACGCGTTAACTAATGTAGGCTGCCTACACAAGCCTACATAGAGCCTACACTAACTCTACATTTTAGCGGTCAATATCACATCATTCAACTCTTTTCTGGTAATAGTTTGCATCAGTTCTAACAAATAAAACTGTCAGTTTTCCTCATCAAAACTCACAGTTTTCTCCATTAAAACTACCAGTTTTCATTATCAAAACTATTTCAAAACTACTTGATAACCAATGGATAACACCATTATTTCGCTGAAAAACCCTTATATCTTGAAAGTCAATCTGCCAATAGTGTAGGCTCAGTGTAGGCTTATGTAGGCAGCCTACATACCTTAACACACTATAGACCAACACAATACATTGATTAGTGTAGGCTTAACCTATTTTTCAACATATTTCTCGTTAGAGTATTTTTCAAAGTAACACAACCCATTATTTTAACGATAACGATAACCATAACGCTAACCGGGTCGTGTTAGTTTTTGAAGATTTTTGTTTAAGAAAGTGAGAGGGTGCAGAATAGTTACAACATCCCCCGACGATTTAAATAATTATAAATTACACCTCTGCATATGCGAAAAACCGATTTATTCAGTAATTTTGGAAGAAAAAGCAATCTTTCTAATAAATAAAGGCAGTTCGGGGGATTGGGAAATGTGGTGGGTTACGATTTGGAAACCGTTCTCAATTCCACGTTCTGCTTTGGATTGCTTTCAAAGAACTCCGACTCAGAGTTACCAGCCTAAATCTATAACCCTTCATCGGGTGAAGGGTACGAAGAATTTTTGAAACTACCAAACTTTACTATCACAAAATAGGCTTTGAACCGCTTAATAAACTTAAAATCGTTGCCCGATTCGGATTGTTTTAGTACCTTTGCACCCCCAATAATACTGGGCATATATTTGCCTCCATCAACAAAGGATGAACGGAATATGAAGAGACTTGCTTACATATATATAAGTATGATTGTCGTCGCCCTATTAGGATGCAACGGCAAAAATGTGACAACTCAGTTAGAAGTCGTCAGTAAGATTGCTGATACCGACCCAGATTCTGCACTTGTTGTATTGACGAGGTTAGAACAAAATAAGGAAGATTGGGGCAGGAGTGAAAGAATGTACTATGAACTTGTAAAAATGAAAGCAGAAAACAAGGCTGACGTACAATTTACATCTGATTCGATTATAAAGGATGTCGTCAAGTACTACAAGGGTGAAGACGCAAATGAACGAATGCTTGCCTATTATCTTTTAGGAAGAGTACATAGCGATATGGGTGAAGCCCCTGAGGCGTTGCAGGCTTATTATGATGCTATAGAATCGGCTGACACGGCAAGAGCCGATTTCGATTATAACACGCTGATTGCTGTATATGGCCAAATGTCTCAGATATTCCATAAGCAAAATCTTCCAGAAGATGAAATATGGGCTCTGAGGCATTATATTGATTATATACGAAGAACAGATACAGCGAAGGAGTATATAATTGCAAGGCAACAAATGATGAGGCCTTACTATCTCTTGAATGAGAAAGACAGTATCTTAAAAATTATCAACGAGACCTATTTGTCACTGAAACAATTAGGAGAAGACAAGGAGGCTGCAGATGCCTTGGTAGCATCAATTTACCTTTATATTGAACGTGGCGAGTTAGTCAGGGCTCGTCATGCAATGGAAATATTCGAACAAGAGTCTGGGCTTTTTAACGAAGATGGAAATATAGCAAGAGGAAGAGAAGCGTATTACAACATAAAAGGATATTACGAACTGGCAATAAGCAATACTGCATCAGCAGAGAGATATTTTAGAAAAGCAATTGAATATGGGCATTTAAATGATGCGTACAAAGGCATGCTGTCTATCTACAGAGAAAAAAGGAATGTAGATTCTGTCATGCACTATTCCATTCTATACGAAAATTCAATTGACTCTTTGCACAAAAAAATGCAGACTGATGCAATTCACCAAATGTCAGCACTTTATAATTATAGTCGCAGCCAGAAAGAAGCAGAGACTGAAGCGCAGAAAGCCAGAAATGCGCGTCTGTGGATTATCGGTATACTCATATCTGTGGCTTTGGGTGGGATATTGCTTTTCTATGTTTACAGAGGCTACAAGAGGAAGCAGCAGCAGAAAATAAGCAAGTTGGCAGAATCTCTTGCCTACGCAAAGAAGGAATACCAAAATACACAAGAAGAACTACAAAGGCTAAAAGACAGGGAATATAAGAAACTTATTGCAGAAAAGGAACAGAAGGGAAGAGAACTGAAACAGACAATTGAAGAACTTGCAGATGCCACGGGACTTCCATCCGCGATTGATGATCTAAATAGTTTCGAAAATAGCAAAATAGTTGAGGTGTTTCGCAAGAAGAAGGATTTCAGATCAGACAACCCTGTGCCAAACAAAGCAGAATGGAGGGCATTGGAGATGCAGTTTAGTAAAGATATGCCGAATGCATATAAAGTACTTGCTAAAGAAAAGAAACTTTCGCCTTTGGAACTCCATGCCTGTGTGCTTCTAATCTTAGACTTTGAAGATAGCGCCATAGTCAACCTAACAGATTCAATCCCACAAACTGTCACAACAGCAAAGTCTCGTGCCAATAAGAAAATCTTCAATGAGAAAGGGGCGCAGACCCTAAAAGCCGGACTCTTGCAGCTCATAAAGACCGATTGATTTAATCTGACTTAAAAATTTTGCAACTCCCTGATATATAATTGATTTTAGGGGGGTATTATTGTTTTTGTCTTCATTTGACTTACTGAAAATGAAGGCAAAACTTCTTATATTCTATAACCATTGTACCTTTGCATCGTCAAAACAAAAAACATTATAAAAATGAAAAGATTAACATTAGTATTTAGCTTACTGCTACTTGTCTGCTATAGTTTCGCAGATATGCAACATGTAACATGTGAAGAAATCATTCTTCAAACAAGAAGTCTTGATCCGACAGATGCTGCTAAGCCCATTAGGAAATCTCCAGTTAAAGCACCATCAGTTGGGATAGAAGAACATTCCTTAATTTTCTTATCTTCAATCCAAGAAGGTGAAGTCCTGTTGTATAATGAAGATGGAGAAGTGGAATTTGCTACTATAATAGGTGGCGGATGTCAAAGAATAACATTACCTTCATATCTTACAGGAACTTATATTATTGAGATATTCCAAGGCCAACACTGCTATTGGGGATACGTAAACTTATAGGTCTTAAATTTACTTTATGAAAAAAACATATTTGCTTGTCTTAACCGTAGGCATGCTCTTGTCTGCATGCAGCAAAAAATATGAACTGCTGGAACAGGAAACCAACTTTGGCTCAGCTGTCATCAACGGCAAAGCGTATCGAGATTATCTCACGGTTGCCGAGGCTCTTTCGAACAGTTTCTTTTGCACCCCATTGCACGGCTCTGGCAAGTTCCTCATCAGCAACGACTCGGTAGCCTACCTCCAGTTCGTACTACGTGACAATACGGCCCACTCGATTCACGAAAGTTGGCTCGTGCTCATTGGCATCCCCATCACAGATGGAGAGAACTTCCCTGTCATCGGGAAGGAATACCCCATCCAGTACAGCTCGCTCACAGACCGCACATACTCTGGCGGGGGCAACTACTACGAGCAGAAACTGCTTGAACAGATGAAGGCCGACCAATCCGCCGAACTACCCCTCGGCGTTGGGGGGGTGAAAGTGCCTGATGACCTAGAATTCACCGCGTTGGAAGGATGCCTGACTTTTACTGATTCCACTCCCTCCAAAGACGGGAAGGATATGAAATACACTGGCGAGTACAGGTTGAAGAATCTGCCCGACGAAGAATACGGTTCAATTGACATTGTTGGAAAGTTTAACTTAATATTGCAATAGTGTCAAGGGTCAGGTAAGTGACACCTTAATCATAAAATGAGTTTGCCTATTTCGATGAATCGCTATGGATATTACTGCAAAGCAAAGTGTGGTGAACGAAAATGCGTGACTACATCATCGAGCACAAGTTGACTGATGACTCATGGAAGGGTAAGATTGCTGCGGAAGGTCTTGGCATCATAGCAGCATTATTGCTGACAGCATAAACCTGCCAACTGACGGGATATTTGTTTCAAAAATCCTATAGCAGCCTCAGCCACTGCTCCACGGGGATGCCGCGGTTCTTGTCTTAAGTTAAAAAGTGGTAATTATTTAGTTAACTATTCCCATATTTGGGAATTTTATCTTATTTTTGCAAACAAAAATACGGCATAATATGAAGATAGTCTTTGAAGACAGGGACTTGGAAGAACTGATTACAACGGGGCGTAACAGCAAATATAAAAAGTACACCCGTAATGCGAAGTTCATGAAGGCGCTCGCCACGGCATACAACTATATGCGACTAGTTGACGCAGCAAGCGACCTGCCCATCAGAGTGGTCAACGGAATGGTGGAGCGCATCCTTTTTAGAGAATTTGACGGTGGAATAAGTATTACGGTTTTAAGTTTAGACGATACACATTATGGAAACAAAAAATGAGAACCCTGCACCCTTCATGGCAGTGCACCCAGGTATGATGATTAAACCTGAACTGAAGGAGCGCGGAATCAGTCAGAAGGATTTCGCTACGATGATTGGTGTTCAGGCTTCGCATCTGAGTGAGGTGCTGAACGGCAAGCGTGCGCTTACAACAGACTTGGCCGTAAAGATAGAATCGGCCATCGGACTGCCTGCAAAGGTTCTGTTGTCTGCACAGACGCAGTATGAGTTGGAATCTGCTAATGCAGTAACTAACAGTAAGGAGAAAGAGACTATCGCTATCACTATTCCGGTTAGCGACCGCAATCTTCTACGTGAAATAGTACGCAGATTCGGTTGGGTAGGTGTGTTTTGAAATTCCTTGTTTCAGATTTCCTAAAGCAGCCTCAGCCACTGCTCCACGGGGATACCGCGGTTCTTGTCCTCGTTGTCTTTGTTCACGTCGATGAGGCGATAGAGGGCATCCATGGCTTCGCGCGTGCTTGCCTTTAACGGTTTTCCTTTAAGCAGATGACCGATGAGAATGGCCGAGAACATATCACCTGTGCCAGGGAAATGGACTGGAATCTCCTCGTAGGGGAGCAGGAAATAATTGCCGGTGTAATGGTTGAAGCCTACCACCGACGGATGACCATCCACCAAGATGCTAGTGATGAGCGCTGAACGGGTGCCCAAACGACGGAGTTTATCGAGCAGTTCACGGGCTTCGCGATAGGTGACACCTTCAGACTGATAGGGAGTCTTGGTAAGATAGGTTGCCTCGGTGTAGTTAGGGAAAATGAGATGTGCCACACTGATCATCTCGCGCATGCATTCCACACGGTCTTCCGTCACGCCATTGTAGAGTTTTCCTTCGTCGCCCATGATGGGATCCACGAATATCAGCGTGCCCCGTTCTGCCTGTTCACGACAATAGGAGGATACCATCTTGGCCTGTCTTTCAGAACAGATAAAACCAGTGGCGATGGCATCGAAAGAGAACCCCAGTTCTTTCCAAACCGGAAAGACGCCCTGCATATAGTCGGTGGTCTCCAGAATATTGAACTTCCCGTAGTCCAATGTGTTGCTCACCAATGCCGTGGGCATGTTATAGACTGGGTAGCCCATATAACTCAATATGGGCAGCATGGCGGCCGTTGCCACCTTGCCGTAGCCTGCCAGATCGTTGATGAGTAATATCTGCTTCTTTGCCATTTCGGCTGCAAAGATACATATAAGCGAGCACAAATGCAAAAAGAAACGAGTTTATTTTTGCTTTGCCGAGCGTAAGTATCTTCACGACACGAAGTGGCGTAAAGGTAAATAAATCTATTTATTTCTCCAAAGTTATTGCCATCAATCCTACGACGACATCATTGGAGAGTGTACGGAGCGTAAGCGACTTGAGTTTCTTCTTGGGATTGAGCGGCATCTTCAGCATCTGCGCGGCACCACCGGGAATCTCACGGCCATAGACGCCTTTTATGCCTAAGGTCTTGCCAAGATCACGGCTCACCTGCCCTGTACCCAGACAGAGGCGGTAGGGGCGTGGTTCCATGGTCTTGAATGCCTCCTGATCCACGTAGTAGTCCTGTTCTATGGGACACCAGTTGAAGGGCGGAATAAGATGGAGCGTATCGGTGGTATGATCCTTATAGGTGACTATCACCACAGCATTGTCAATACGCGTCTGCATGTGGTTGGTACTTCCGGCTAAGAGCAGGTAGGCATAGCGGTATTGTCCTTTCATTTTGAAAGTAATCTCGCCGGGATAGTTATCCCAAAGGGAGGTATATGCAATATTTTCTCCCTTGGAAGGCATGAGGAACGACACGCCAGCCATATAATAGCGGCCATTGTTGATTTTGGTGCGCAAGACGCTGTCATTGATTTCCGGACACAGTTGGGGATGACACCATTCCCCCACTCCTTGCGTGGGGATCTGCAAAGTAGTGACATTGGGGCGCGGCGAGAGATATTGCTGTTTGAAGATATCCGTAATCCGGGCATTGAAACGCTTCTGTATGGCAACGGGATAACGCTGGGACGTCTTCAAATCCGAGGGTTCATCGAGGCCCAGTTGTGAAGCCGTATAAGGACAATGCAACGGGGTGGGCTCGTATTTGTAATCCCTGCTCACCAGCTTATCAATATCATGCTTGAGTCCCTGCGCTGCATAGGCAGACTCATAGCCGTATTCCTCGAGGATGGCCGCAGGCATCCGGAATACTTGATGCTGCTGCATGGTGCCCTCGTGGTCGATGTATTTTCCGTTGCCTAAGTTCAGGCGAAGGATGATTTTCAAAGGCTGACGGAAATGCTGCTCCACCTCATAGACGTCCTCTCCTGCCTCGCGCCGATAGGTATAGGACAGATAAGGCGTACGAATGAAAGCATGTTCCCACTCCAAGGGGAAGCCAGGACGTATGATACAGACGGAATCGAGGGCATGGGGAACAATGCCATACAATCCCTGAATAATGGTGCGGGCGGCTGTTCCCGTACAGTCAGAGAAGTCGCGGTAACACTCTCCACGGGCGGCATCGAGGAAACTGATTTGTCCGAAATTGCCCGGACTGCTACCTAAATACATCTGGTCGAGAATATTGGCCTTGAGCAATTGGAAACCCTCACGGGGTCTGCCTGCCTTGAAGTAGGCCAGCGACATATTCATTACTTCGGCTGTTGCCACGTTGTTGATGCTCCAGGAATAGGGCATCCAGTCGCTGGTGCTCACCAAGGAGAATTGCTGTTCTGAGGGGGATATGGTCTGAACACCATCCTGCGCACCATACTTTGGGGGAATGATAAAGCGCAACGGCAAACGCGGGATGAACGAATCCACATATTGCGTAGCCTGATAGGCCTGCTGATCGGTACAGGCTCCACAGTCAATAGGCGTATAGATGCTCCATAGGGCGGCATCTTCATGTACCCGTTTCAGTCCCATCATATCCTGATATTCCGCCCAATGGTTCTTTCCTTTCAACCACAGACGGCTGTTCATCGCCTTTAATATCTTGTCAGCTTCGGCTTGATATCGGCTTCCATCCTCCCCGATGAGACGGGCTATCTTGGAAGCCATCAGATTGGCACGATAGTTATAGGCAGACGAGTGGGTCACGGCGCCACCGTTATAATACAGCGCATCACTGGCCCAGATGCAGCAATAGGCATCGTAAAGGCCGTCGTCGTCCGGGTCGTAATTACGCTTTTCCCATTCCAGATGGCGCGTAATGACAGGCCACATCTTCCGCATATAGGCAGTATCGGCATCATACTCGAAGTGCCACATCAGTTCGTCGATGTAGTTCAGATTCATGTCGTAGTGGTGCATCTGGTCGTTGCGGTTGGGATTGCGGCAGATATAACCATTGCTGTACATCTGCGTACCCCATTTCTTCTCTGCCCTTGCCAAGTTCAGGACAGAATCTTGTGAAGGATGCGGTATCGTTGGCGGCACATTGACAACCTGACTGGCAGCATAGGCATCAAAATGACTTCGGGCACGATCGTTCCATCCCAGCACATCGGCCAGATAGCCGGCACGCCATCCGGCTAACGGCATCCGCCAGCCAACGGCACCATGAAGCCAAGTCTCTCCGTCCCAAGCCCCATCGGCTGCAGCCACGATGGAAGCACCAAGGGGGTTGAAGAATGGATCGGGCGTATGGAACCATACCTGCTGATTGTAGTTTTCTATACGGTCTTCCGTAGCTTTCATACGTCGGCAGAATGTAGGCCAGTCCACATTTTCCAATCGCAGGCTATCCGACATCACCTGGGCAAATCCCGGTTTCTCCCACGTTACCTTCAGGCGCTGCAGCACTTCACCGTCACTTTCCAGGCTTCCTGGTTTATCGGCACCGATGTCACCATTACGGTGCAGCCGCTTTTCGCGCACACCCGTCACCACAGCCTCCAGTTCAGGCATCTCATGGAATCCCACGGTATAGAAATGCCAGGCAGCACGGTCGGCATCCACCAGACAGCAGACATCCAGCAAAAGACTGGCTCCTCCCCAACTCTTATCCTCCAGACGATACCACCGTTGTCCGCGGGCATAGCGTGCTTCGCAACGGGTTGTGCTGTCAAGTGCCAAGGTATGCCCCTTATAGGTGATACGGAAACTCACATTTCGGCAGTTGCGCGAGTCTTGGAACAAAGCAAAGACGGGACGGTCACTGGTTTCCAGACGGTAAGCGGACGTTCCGCCATAGAGTGCACGGGTATAACGGTTGTTGCCATTCTTGCAAACCACCACATCATATTCAGGCACATATTGCAGTTCTCGTACCGTTCCGCGCTTATCATCATTATAGGAAGTAGATTCGATAAAATCACCCACACGTTTCTGTGCCTGTATAGGCAACAGACCCAGAAGAGTAAATAGAGAAATGAAAAGGATTTTTATCATACTTCTTGTTTTGTGGACAAATATACTAAAAAACAAGAGAAGTGCAAAAGATTGTCCATTCTTTTGCTCGTTTACTCGAAATTTTCGTAACTTTATGTCTCTTCGAGCCATGAAGGTTGGCTGCATTCAGGAAAAACAAAATAAAATTTTGTTTTTCCATTCATTTTGATAAATTTACTTCTCGTTGGTCAGTGACACATCATTTTTTTAGAGAAAAAGGTACGTTCTCACGCTCAAGAGAGCAAATAAATTTGCTTTCTCTTCGCTCAATCGAAATTTTGCACTACCTTTGCAGACAAATGATCACATCATGAAACAGACTATCACAACTTTTCTGCTGCTCGCACTTTGCCTTTCGACAAGTGCAAAAATAGACCGCCAAACGGTCGTACGTCGCAACAATCCAATCGTAAATAAACTCGACAAGCTGTCTTCGCTCACTGTAGGCAACGGCGGATTTGCCTTTACCGTAGATGCCACAGGTCTGCAGACTTTCCCCGAATACTACGAAAGCGGTGTTCCATTGGGCACGATGAGCGACTGGGGATGGCACTCATTCCCGAACACCCAGAACTTCCGTGCGGAGGAAGCCTTCGACCAGAAGATGTATTCCATCGAGAAATTCCAGGACGAGCGCCGCAAGGCTGCTGCCGCCTTTCTGCGCGCCAATCCCCACCGACTGCATTTAGGCACCATCGGCTTTGACATTCCGTTGACCGATACGGTGCGCATTGAGCCGAAAGGACAAGAACTCGACCTGTGGGAAGGCCACATGGTAAGTACTTTCAGTTATGGAAACAACGGCTATGCGACATTCACTTGGGTGCATCCCGAGCGCGATATCGTCTATTCCGGATACATGACCGACAGCGAAAAGCCGTTGGCCGTGAAGTTCCGCTTCCCCTACCCTACTGGGCAGCATACCGATTCGGGTTGCGACTGGACACCAAACGCACAAAACAAGACAGACATCGTGAGGCAGGATAGCACGTCAGTCGTATTGAGACGTACGCTAGACGCCACGACCTACTACGTCACCATACGATGGGAAAATTCTGCCACTTTCGCCTGTACGGCCGAAAACGAGTTTAAGCTGATGCCCCAACAGCCAGGAATGACATTTTCGTGCGAATACAGTGAGCAGATACCACAGATAGAGGCACCCGTCAGTACTGAGGCCATAGAACAGACCAAGCAACATTGGCACAACTTCTGGCAGTCAGGTGGTATCGTGGACTTCAGCCGCTGCACCGACCCGAGGGCCAAGGAACTGGAACGGCGAGTTGTACTCTCGCAATATCTGCTGGCCGTAAATTGTGCAGGAAATACGCCTCCGCAGGAAACAGGCCTGACCTATAATTCATGGTTTGGCAAGTACCATCTGGAAATGATTTGGTGGCATCAGGCACAGTTCGCCCTTTGGGGACACCCCGAACTGCTGGAACGATCTCTAAACTGGTATTTCCGGGCTGAACCCATGGCCCGCAAGATTGCACAACGCCAAGGCTATCAGGGTATCCGATGGATGAAGATGACCGACCCCAGTTCCGAAGAGGCCCCTTCTAAAACAGGCAGTTACCTCATCTGGCAACAGCCTCATCTCATCTATCTCACGGAATTGCTCAGGCGTGCAGGAACGGATATCGAACGTTTCCATCCGCTGATTGATGAGACTGCCGAGTTTATGCTTGACTATGCCCGCCAATCTACCCGCCAAGGAGCCACCACTTATGCCCTCCGCGGCTGCATTCCCGCACAGGAAATGCTTTCTGCAGAAACCACCATCAATCCGCCCTTCGAACTGGCTTATTGGCAATGGGCCCTGAAAGTGGCTGGTCACCCTATGCAAATGGACACGCTGGCACATAAGGACGGACTTTATCTGGCTGCTGCCAATGCCACCGACACCTATACGAACATCAAATACATCAGCGACCATCCCGCCGTACTCGGTGCCTTTGGTATTATTCCCGATACCGGACTCTTCGATAAAAACATCATGCAGAATACCCTCAACTGGATATGGAACGGCTGGAACTGGGACAAGACATGGGGATGGGACTATCCGATGGTAGCCATGTGTGCCGCCCGTCTGGGTGACAGGCAGAAAGCCGTTGATGCCCTGCTCATGAACAAGCGCACCAACACCTACTTGGTGAGCGGTCATAACTACCAGGATCAGCGTCTTCGCCTCTATCTGCCAGGTAACGGCGGACTGCTCACGGCAGTTGCCCTGATGTGTGCCGGATGGGACGGATGCAAGGAAAAGAACCCTGGATTCCCAGCCGGATGGGATGTTGAATGGGAAGGGCTGAAGGCGATGCCGTAGAAGACCCACCCCAGCCCTCCCTGTCTAGGGAGGGAGCAACAAGTTATATTGGTAGATTTTATTCGTAATTCTAAATTGAATAACCTCAACCCCATACAAGCCTTGATGCAGCAGAAAATTCTGTTGCAGATGGAATATGCTGCTGAAAAAGAGGCTTTCCGCAAGCTGACCGAAACCATCGGTATGCAGCGGAGGCTGAAGCGGGGTGACGCCTGGTGGCCTGTAAAGACAGGCAAGAGTTATTACAATTCCCTGAACCAACTCTCCATTGAAATCCTTCGCACGCAGGACCAAGATATTGAGCATAACTTCGAGTTCGGGAGACCTGTGGTCTTCTTCAGGGGAATATCCAGTACTTCCGGAAATTCCAGTAATGCCAACAATTCCGGTAACGCTCTCCATTACTTCCCTTTCACGGGGACCGTCTCCTATGTGGATGGAGACCGTATGGTCGTCGTAGTCCCAGACAACACGCCCATTATAGACTTGCAGAATACGGAAGGACTGGGCGTGCAACTTTCTTTCGACGAGACGAGTTACAAGATGATGTTCGATGCGCTCGACCGTGTAATGAAAGCCAGCAACAATCGTCTTGCCTACCTCCGCGACCTTTTCTACAACACACAGATAACGCCTCAGACGTTTTCCTTCCAGTCTATTACTTTCCCCTATCTTAACAAGACACAGGAGGAAGCCGTCAACCGCGTTCTCCGGGCCAAGGATGTGATGATTGTCCACGGACCTCCCGGAACGGGCAAGACTACGACGCTCGTGGAAGCCATCAACGAAACATTGATGCGCGAAAGTCAGGTTCTGGTATGCGCACAGTCGAATATGGCCGTCGACTGGATTTCAGAGAAACTTGTGGACCGAGGCATTCCCGTTCTGCGCATTGGTAATCCGACCCGAATCACTGACAAAATGCTTGCCCTCTCTTACGAAAGACGATTCGAAGCACATCCTGACTACCCGCAACTATGGGCCATCCGCAAAGCCCTTCGCGAACTGCGCGCCAAACGGAAACGGGGCGATGACAAATATCACCAGAAAGTGGAACGGCTGAAGGCACGGGCCACCGAACTGGAGATACGCATCAACAGCGAACTCTTCGGAGAGGCTCGAGTCATTGCCTGTACATTGGTAGGGTCCGCCAACCGTCTGCTACAAGGCATGAAGTTCGGTACGCTGTTCATCGATGAGGCTGCTCAGGCCTTGGAGGCCGCTTGCTGGATTCCCATCCGCAAGGCTTCTCGTGTGGTTTTCGCAGGCGACCATTGCCAGTTGCCCCCAACGGTAAAGAGCATAGCTGCCCTAAAAGGCGGACTGGGCAAGACACTCATGGAACGTATCGTGGAGAATCATCCAGAAGCTGTCTCGTTACTGAGGGTACAGTACCGTATGAATGAACAGATTATGCGGTTCTCATCAGATTGGTTTTACGGAGGGAAAGTCATCAGCGACGAAAGTGTCAAGCACCGGGGAATACTTGATTTTGACGACCCCATCGAATGGATAGACACTGCCGACATTGATGCCAAAGAGGAATTCATCGGAGAATCCTTTGGACGCATCAACAAACAGGAGGCTTTACTCACACTAGCGGTATTGGAACTCTACTTTGAAAAAATCGGAAAGCAGCGCATACTGGAAGAGCGCATTGACGTTGGCGTCATCTCACCCTACCGTGCCCAGGTGCAGTATCTGCGCCAAATGGTGAAAAAAGAACCATTCTTCAAACCATACCGGAGTCTGATTTCCATCAATACCGTCGATGGATTCCAAGGACAGGAACGCGATATTATCTTGATTTCCCTCGTCCGCAACAACCCCAAGGGCGATATCGGCTTCTTGCGCGACTTACGCCGTATGAATGTAGCCATCACACGCGCCAGGATGAAACTCATCATTTTAGGTGACAAAATGACATTGAGTTACAATGATTTCTACAAAAAACTGTATGCTTATTCGAATTTGTAAGTTTTTACAGGAAAATAGTATCAATTCGTTGAAAAAGTTTGGCGGTTTCGATAATTTTATTTACCTTTGCACCTGAAATCCTACGAATAGATTCATAGGCACAGATACATAATTATTCATCGTTTCATAAATAAGTTATTATGAGAAAGGGCCGACGTGATGTCGCTCCTTTCTCAAGTTTTTTATACCCTACCTTATTACAAAACGATTACATTTTAACTGTATCCAAAACAAATTTACGATTTATCATTTATGAATTATGGATTATTTCGTACCTTTGCATAAGTTACTTGCGTTCGACAAAGCAAATTAAAACAAGTTTTATTTGCGTTTGTTCTTACTTAATCGTACCTTTGCACACGTCAAATAGAAGAACAAGAATGAAACAGCAATACAAAGGTCTTACCGAGGAACAGGTTCTACATAACAGGCAGCAATATGGTGTCAATGTACTGACTCCGCCTGAACGGGAACCGCTTTGGAAAAAATTCCTCGGGAAATTCTCCGACCCCCTAATCATCATTCTCCTCGTAGCCGGTGTTCTTTCCATCGGCATTTCGTTCTACGAATACTACGGACTTCACCAAGAGGCCTCCGTTTTCTTTGAACCCGTGGGGATCTTTATTGCCATCTTGCTGGCTACAGGGCTGGCATTCATCTTTGAGGTGAAGGCCGATCGCGAATTTGCCATCCTCAATCAGGTGAACGATGAGGAACCCGTTCAAGTGATACGTGATGGACATACACGGATGATTCCCAAGCGCGACATCGTGGTGGGGGATATTGTGATACTCACTACAGGTAGTGAGATTCCTGCCGACGGCGAACTGCTTGAAGCCACCCAACTGCAAATAGATGAATCCACACTGACGGGAGAACCAATCTGCCGAAAGAGCACAAGACCGGAGGAACAGGACAACGATGCAACTTTCCCAACCAACCACGCAATGCGCGGAACGAAGGTGATGGAAGGAAATGGCGTGATGCGCGTATTTGCCGTAGGCGATCATACGGAAAACGGTAAGGTTTTCGTAGCCGCA
Organism: uncultured Prevotellaceae bacterium; assembly: GCA_900316985.1. Taxonomy (GTDB): domain Bacteria; phylum Bacteroidota; class Bacteroidia; order Bacteroidales; family Bacteroidaceae; genus Prevotella. Next base: position 41,199 of record ONFE01000040.1, on the reverse strand, counting down.
CAAATAGATGACAGCGTGAAAACCCCGCTCAACGAACAGTTGGAACGTCTCGGCGGACTCATCTCCAAGGCCAGTTATGCCATTGCAGCCTTGATTGTGGTAGGACGTATCATCGTATATCTGACTCAGAATGCGGACACGCTGACACCCATCACACAACACCTGACACCTTTCATGGCATATATCTTACAGTCCATCATGATTGCCGTCACATTGATAGTGGTGGCCGTTCCCGAGGGACTGCCTATGGCCGTCACGCTCTCATTGGCCTATAGTATGCGCAGGATGCTGAAGACCAACAATCTCGTGCGAAAGATGCACGCCTGTGAAACAATGGGCGCCGCCACTGTAATATGTACTGACAAGACGGGAACACTTACCCAGAACCAGATGCGCGTGGCTGAATTTAAGTATTTCAATGAATCTGAGCAACAAAATGAACTTCCTATTCTCGCTGAGGCTATAGCCCTGAACAGTACGGCCGCTCTCGATCCACAGGGATCCGTCGTAGGCAATCCTACCGAGGGAGCACTATTGCTCTGGCTTCGGGACAAAGGCATTGACTATCAAGAACTCCGCAATCAGGTTACCGTCCTCGACCAACAGCCATTCTCCACAGAGACAAAATATATGGCCACATTAGTAGAGTCGCAGGCGATTCCCGGCAAACGCATCCTATTTATAAAAGGAGCACCGGAAATCGTGGCCCGTTTCTGCACAATGACAGAAACAGAAAAGAACCAATTCCAAGAACTGTTGGCCTCATATCAGCAGAAAGCGATGCGCACACTGGCGTTTGCATGCCTCTCCCCCTCCCCGAAAGGGAGGGGAGAACAAGAAGCCTCACCCTTAGGGGGAGGTTTGGAGGGGGCCTCGCTAATGGCCCTCTGTGCCATTAGCGACCCTGTACGCCCTGACGTTCCTGCCGCTGTTCAAGAATGCCTGAACGCAGGTATCAAAGTGAAAATCGTAACTGGTGACACACCTGGAACAGCCCGTGAGATAGGCCGCCAGATAGGTCTTTGGACAGACGAGGATATGGATAACGCGATGATTACTGGCACCGAGTTTGCTGCACTTTCCGATGAAGCTTTGCTTGAACGCGTACAGACGTTGAAGATTATTGCCCGTGCCCGTCCGATGGACAAAAAACGGCTAGTGGAAGCCCTTCAGCAGAAAGGGGAAGTGGTGGCAGTCACGGGCGACGGGACCAATGACGCACCTGCCCTGAAGGCCGCCCACGTAGGACTATCCATGGGCGATGGAACCGCAGTAGCCAAAGAAGCATCAGACATTACAATTATCGACAACTCCTTTGCCTCCATCGGACGAGCCGTCATGTGGGGCCGTTCACTCTATCAGAACATCCAGCGTTTCATCCTTTTCCAGATGACAGTCAACGTTTGCGCCTGTCTGGTGGTATTGGCAGGTGCCTTCCTCGGCACACAGTCGCCTCTCACCGTCACGCAGATGCTTTGGGTTAATCTTATCATGGATACCTTCGCCGCCATGGCTCTGGCTTCGCTACCCCCCACTGAGCGTGTCATGCAAGACAAACCACGCTCTCGTCAGACTTTCATTATCTCTAATCCGATGTGGTGGAGCATTCTCGTTACGGGCGGCATATTCACGGCTTTGTTGTTGGTAGTACTCTGGCAACTGGAGAAAGGCGGCATGCCCCTTTATGACCTCAGTCTCTTTTTCACCACATTTGTGATGCTGCAGTTCTGGAACATGTTCAACGCCCGTGCCTTCCAGACAGGACAGAGTGCTCTCCGCCTAAAAGGCTGCAAGGGATTCAACTTCATTGCAGGCTGTATCTTCATCGGCCAGATACTCATCGTCACCTTCGGCGGTCAGATGTTCAACGTCACGCCCCTTTCCCTCCGCCACTGGCTGATGATTATCTGCGGCACAAGTGTCGTTCTTTGGATTGGCGAAGCAGTCCGCCTGATCATTCAAAATAAAGAGACGCAGCGAAAATAATTCCCACTGCGTCTCTTTATTTCTTATAAAACTGTTCTTAGAAGTTTTCAGCGTAACTGTTGAGCATGTTCGTGTCGTCGATGAAGAAGAAGAAGTCTCCTGCCTGTGTGTTATTCAGACCTTCCACGAGCATCTGCTGAGTCATCTTCGGGCGCTCACCGTTTTGTGTCAGATCCACATTGTAGAACTTGAACATCGGAGCGTCAGCCCACTCTACATTGATGTTGGTGGTCTTATCCTTCAACTTCTTGAAACAGAGCGTATAGAACTGCCAGCCTTTATAGCTCGTCTTGGTGCCATTGATACCGGCAGAAAACTTATACTTGAACTTCTTACCTGTCTGGGCATCGGTAACCAATACGTTCTTGGTCTCACTGATACTACCTTTACTCTCGTGAAGGGCAATCTTCACCATTGTGGCAAGATTGGTCACGGTAACGCTTACTATGTAGCAACCCGGAGCATCTTTCTGACCTACGTATGGAAAACTAACCTGGCGCTGAACCTTGCTGGCCACCTGTGTGTCATTAGTTCCGGCCTGTGCAGCAGTGGTGCAGAAAAGCATAGCCACTACCATCATCATGTGCATCATTTTCTTCATAATCGATTATTTTAAAGATTAATATAACTGTTATTTGGGGCAAAAATACGAATAATTTTTAATTCTTAATTATTTATTCTTAATTATTTAGTACCTTTGCAGCCAAATTTAACAATAAAAAAGAAAATGGATATTCAGAAAGTAATCACCAGCGCTGTGCTGAAAGCTGTAAAGGAACTTTACGGAGCCGATGTGCCCGAGAAGATGGTACAACTACAAAACACGAAGGAAGGATTCGAAGGAAACCTTACAATCGTGGTATTCCCGTTCCTGAAGACTTCACGCAAAAAGCCGGAAGATACCGCTCAGGAGATTGGCCAGTGGCTGAAAGAGAACTGCGAGGCTATCAGCGACTTCAATGTGGTAAAGGGATTCCTGAACCTCGTCATTGCTCCTGCTGCCTGGATATCTCTGCTCAACGACATCAACTCCGATGAGCATTTTGGTGAAAAGAAGGCTACAGACGAATCGCCGCTCGTGATGATTGAATATTCATCCCCCAATACCAACAAACCGCTCCACCTCGGACACGTCCGCAACAATCTGCTTGGATGGTCACTGGCCCAGATTCAGGCTGCCAACGGCAACCGTGTGGTGAAGACTAACATTGTGAACGACCGTGGTATCCACATCTGTAAATCGATGCTGGCCTGGCTGAAATGGGGCAATGGCGAGACACCCGAAACTGCAGGAAAGAAGGGCGACCACCTTATCGGTGACTACTATGTTGCTTTTGATAAGCACTATCGTGAAGAAATCAAGGAACTCGTGGCACAAGGCATGGATGAGGAGAAAGCCAAGCAAGAGGCTCCGCTCATCAAGGAAGCCCACGAGATGTTGGTGAAATGGGAACAGAACGACCCTGAGGTTCGCGCTCTTTGGGAGAAGATGAACTCTTGGGTATATGCCGGTTTTGACGAGACCTACAAGGCATTGGGTGTAAGTTTCGATAAGATTTACTATGAATCGCAGACCTATCTGAAAGGCAAGGCTAAGGTTGAGGAAGGACTCGAGAAAGGACTCTTTGAGCGCCACGAGGACAACTCTGTATGGGCTGACCTTACCGATGAAGGCCTTGACAAGAAACTGTTGCTTCGTAGTGACGGCACCTCCGTCTATATGACACAAGACATCGGTACCGCCGAGATGCGTTTCCAGGACTACCCCATCGACAAAATGATCTATGTCGTGGGCAACGAACAGAACTATCACTTCCAAGTGCTCTCGATCCTGCTCGACCGTCTTGGTTTCAAGTGGGGTAAGGAGCTCGTTCACTTCTCCTACGGTATGGTGGAACTTCCCAACGGTAAGATGAAAAGCCGTGAAGGTACCGTTGTGGATGCCGACGACCTGATTCAGGCCATGATTGAAGGAGCCCGCAAAGTGAGTGAAGAAGCAGGCAAGAGCAAGGATCTTTCCGAGGAAGAGCGCAATGAAATTGCACGTATCTGCGGTATGGGTGCCCTGAAATACTTCATTCTGAAAGTGGATGCCCGCAAAAACATGCTGTTCAATCCAGAGGAGAGTATCGACTTCAACGGAAACACAGGCCCCTTCATCCAATACACCTACGCCCGCATCCGCAGCATCCTGCGCAAGGCAGAGGAGCAAGGCATCAACATTCCCGCTTCTCTTGAAACGAAAGAGTCTCCCATCAACCAAAAGGAAATTGACCTCATCCAAAAGATGCAGGCCTATGGAGCTACCGTGGAACAGGCTGGCAAGGACTATTCCCCCAGCGGCATCGCCAACTATTGCTATGAACTGACCAAGGAGTTCAATTCCTGGTATCACGACTATAGTGTGCTGAATGCCGAAGACGAACAGACCAAACTCACCCGCCTTATTCTGGCCAAGAACGTTGCCAAGATTATCCGCAACGGCATGGCCCTGCTAGGCATAGAAGTCCCGGAACGTATGTAATAAGTATGTTGCGACTCAGTTGCAGCCCATAGTCCCTCAGCACATGCAGAATCCTCCCGATAACCGCCACGATACTGTTCTGCCCTTACCCCTTGAGGTAAAGGCAGATGCTTGGGCTGTGGATGCAGGCTGTTCCGGAAATCCCGGCCCTATGGAATACCAGGGTATAGACCTGCAGACAGGTTACCGTGTATTCCACTTCGGCCCCATAAAAGGCACTAACAATATAGGAGAGTTCCTGGCCATCGTCCACGCTTTGGCCCTCTGCTGGAATCAAGGACTTTTCGACAAGACCATCTACAGTGATTCCTACAATGCCATCCTTTGGGTTAACAACCGCAAATGCAAGACAAAACTGGAACGTACACCTGAGACGGAACCCTTATACCAGATTATTGCAAGAGCAGAACATTGGCTAGCTACCCATAACTTCCGTAATCCCATCATTAAATGGGAGACATCTTTGTGGGGGGAAATCCCTGCTGACTTCGGGCGTAAATAGAGATTTTGTTGCCTTCCCATTCTTCCTGTTTGCAGAGAAGCGCATCTGTAGGCAAATGAGGTGCAGGCGTTCCGTCTGTGACCGTCAAAGGAGCTGTCTCTACACGGATTTCATCCCATAAGCTAGCATCGATAAAGGATTGTAAAGTCTTACAGCCTCCCTCCACGATTAGACTCTGAATATTTTCCTTGTAGCATTGAGCCATCAGTTCATCCACAGTCTTTCCCCCTTTCAGCACTATTCGCCTAGGATTTTTTCCATACCATTCCCGCACATTCAGTTGGGGGTGCTCACGCTCATCGGTGACACGTCCAACAAGAATGGCATCATATTCTGAACGGAGTTTATGAACCAACATTTTTGTATAAGGAGTGGAGATGGCCAATGCCTTACCGTGATCATCAATAAAGCCATTATCCGTTTGAGCCCATTTCAATAAGATATAGGGGCGTTGTTTTTCATGGAAAGTGAAGAAACGTTTGTTCAGTGCCTTACATTCTTCTTCCAAAATGCCAACGGTTACCTCTATACCAGCCTCACGGATTTTCAGAATCCCACGTCCCTGAACCTTGGCAAAAGGATCCACGCAGCCCACCACACACCGCTTCACACCTTTCTTTATTATAAGATCGCAGCAAGGAGGAGTCTTACCGTAATGGGCGCAAGGCTCCAATGACACATAGATGGTGGCATCTCTCAGCAAGGGCTCATCTTCGGAACGTACCGAGGCAAAGGCGTTCACCTCGGCATGTCCCTCACCGCAGCGCACATGATAGCCTTCACCGATGATACGGTCAGCGACTACAATAACAGCCCCCACCATGGGGTTGGGCTTTGCGTTCTGCATGCCGTTCCGTGCCAGTTGCAGGCAGCGCCACATGTACTTCTCGTCAATCTCTTGCTGATTCATGGTGCAAAAATAACGATTATCCGCCTAAAAACAAAGGAAAAGGAGGAAAAGCTATTTCACAACCTCCAAGAATTCTATCTCCACAATGCGCAGTTCACTCTTGGTGTCGCCACCGTTCTTGGCCTTAAAGAGGTCGAGTTCACCTGCAGCAGGCTCGGCCACTTCCACGATACCGCCAAAAGCATCCTTGTCCTTGCCGGCACCTTTTAATCGGATGGTTATCTCGTTGGTAGCCACAGGTTTAGTGGGTTTCAAGTGTACATAACCCAGACTTCTTTCCGTCTCGCCGTTCCAGATGAGTTTCTTTCCTGCATAGATTTCAAGCGGATAGCTGCGCAACCGCCAACCCGTCAGTTTCAGGCAGATGTCGGAAACCACGGCCTTGCGCGACAGCCTGTAGGTTATCCATGCCGTTGACAGCCGTCCGTCGTTCTTCCACTCCGAGAGTTCGTTATCGTCGAAACTGTTGGAAGCATGCTCTTCATCATATCCGGCCGTGGCACTGGCAATGTCAACACCCGCAAAATGCTCGGTATAAGAAGGTGTGGTGGGCGTGGCGCCACGGTCGAGACATGGTTTGAGCGTGAGCTGTGGCAGATATTCCGACATGCCGTTCTCCACTTCCACCGGGTTGGTCTTCACGGTGAGATAGTCCGGCTTTACGCCTTCGGCATAAGCCGACAGTTTGATTTCACCGGCATTCACCGTAGAGCGCACTAGCACCCTGTTCACTCCGCATTCCACCGGAAGACTGTAAGCCCCCACGTAATTGTCGGAAACATTCTTAGTGGCGGCAGCATCCAGCAGTCCGTCGGGACGGTTATCGTCGGGCTGTTGCATCTCCATATTATTGCGCGAGGCCAATCCGCCCCCACATGCTGAAATGAATCATGCGGTCGTCGAGCGGACAGCGGCGGCCCTGCTCGTCGAGTACCTCCACCTGGAAAAGCACCATGTCGGCACCGTCGGCCTTCGTTCCCTCAGGATTCTCGATAGCGGTCAGTTTCAGCTGAGTGGGAGCCCCTGCGGTTTCCAGCTGATACCGGCTGCCGTCAGACCCTACGGCCAACAGCGTACCGGGCTCATAGGCTACCTGTTCGAACGTGTGCAGATAGTGATAGCTGCGCTTGCCTTTGCCCAGCGATTTCCCGTTCAGGAAGAGTTCCACCTCGTCGGCCGTGGAAACCACATAGACAGGCTTCCGGGTGCCGGCTTCGTAGTTCCAGTGTCCGATGATATAGGTTTGCTGCGACTCATTATCCACCCATCCGTTCCACATCACCTGATGGACGAAGAAGGCATCCTTGGGTATGCGCATCGCATCGGTAACGCCACTCATGCGGAAGTTGGACTCGCCCCGATGATGCGTATTGGTATCAGAGAACACAATCTTCACGCCGCCGCTGCTGACGCGGGTTCCCGTGCCGGGACGCTCCATCCAATAGTCGTACCAGCGGCGCACCATTTCCACGGCAAAAGCGTCCATGTTGTGGTTGTAGTCGGTGGCAGGCTTACCGCGATAGAGCGGTCCGTCGCCTTCCTTATGGTAGGGATAAGAATAATCGTCCCAGTATTTGCGCAGTCCCTCGTCGCGACAATATTCCATAGCCCACATGGGATGCTTCTTCGACTTGTTGATATATAGCATCTCGCCGCCATATTCTGCCTCGTTGATGTCGAGCATCTCACGCGAACCGATGGCCCGGCCGCCATGGGGATCGTATTGGTCGCGCAACGCCTTCATCTCGAGCATGTGCTCCTGGCTGATGCTCTCGTTGCCGCTCTCGTAGAATAAGATGCTGGGATTGTTACGGTTGTAGATGATGGCATCGCGCATCAGGTCCTTGCGCTGCTGCCATCGCGGTCCTTCAACGTCCTTCTCGGCATCACCGGCAGGCATGGCCTGAATCAGTCCGACACGGTCGCACGACTCGATGTCCTGCTTCCAGGGCGTGACGTGCATCCATCTGACAAGATTGCCGTTCGACTTCACCATTAGTCCGTTGGAGTAGTCGCTCAGCCAGGCCGGAACGGAAAGTCCCACACCAGGCCACTCGTTCGAAGTGCGCTGCGCATATCCATGCATCATCAGCACACGGTCGTTCAGCCATATCTTTCCCTCGGCGAATCGTGTCTTGCGGAAGCCGGTGCGAGTGACCACCTGATCGTTCTCTGCGTTAAGGTCCATAGGACGGGCATCGGCACCGTCCTCAGCCAGATAGGTCTTGACGGTGTACAGATAACCATAGCCCCACGACCAGAAGTGCAGTCCCTCGAGTTTCCTCTGCATGGTGACGTTTCTGGTCTCGCCGGGCTGTAGCGTCACGCGCTCGCCGGGAATGATAGCCGACACGTAGTTGTCGGTGTTTAGCACCTTGGCAAAAAGGCGGAACGAACGCTCGCGACTGTCCTCATTGCGCACCTGACTCTCTACATGCACCACAGCTGACCGCGCCGCAATATCGAAATCGGTAGCATAGACGTAGGTACCAATGGTTCCGAGATTACTATAGAGCGGCAGCGTCTGGTAGAGTTTTCCGGTGACATGCAGCCAGACATTCTTGGGAATGCCGCCGTAGTTGGCATTGAAATTGCGGTCATTCCACTGGTAGCGGCTCTCGTACTGGCGCGAACGGTAGGTCCACGAATTGTCGCAGCGAACAGCTATCGTGTTCTCTCCTTTTAAAATATAAGGTGTAAGATCGAAGCCGCAGGCCATCACGCCGTTCTCGCTATAGCCCAGATGGTGGCCGTTGATATAGAAATCGGCACCCTGACGGACACCCTCGAACTCCACAAACACCTTTTCCTCCAGCATATCGTTTGTGGCAATGAACTTCTTCCGGTACCAACTGATGGTGTCGGTCAGGTCGACGATATCCTTGCGGAAAGCCTCGTCGCCGTTGAAGGCATAGGGCAGCGTCACCCGCAGCCACTGACTGTCGTCGCAGCCGGGGTTGGAGGCCTCGGGGAAATCGCCCACACAGAGACGCCACTCGCTGTTGAAATTGTATTTCTTTCTCTGGATGGCCTCGGCCGTCAGGCAAACCATTGCCAACAGCATCACAAGCAGCACGATTTTCGTTTGTTTCATTGTAGATTTCTATTGTTTTTGAGTAATTCTGCTGCGAAGGTACAAAAAATCCGTTAATTATCTTTAAATCAAGCGGAAAAATTTGGAAAATAATTATAGAATGATATATCTTTGCAATATCAAAATGATATCGCTTTAAAATTAAAATTATGGAAACAAAAGAATTTCAGTTTAAGGGAATAGTAATGAACGGCTTCTTGATGCTGTTTGTCAACATTGCACTTTCGGTATTATCTATCGTGGGCATTGTGTACAGTATCATCCAACTTGACGAGAGTAACGGCGCTTGCGGCGGTTGGTTGCTTGGCGGCTGCATCTTGCTGCTTCTTGTCAGCATCATCATGTGGTGCGGCTTGATCATGCTAGAACCCAACGAGGCCAAGGTGACCACTTGGTTCGGAAAGTACAGCGGCACCTTCTCGCGCACCGGTTATTTCTGGATCAACCCGTTCTACAGCACCAAAAAGGTGTCGCTCCGTGCTCGTAACCTCGACGCTGAACCGATAAAGGTGAACGACAAGACGGGCAATCCCGTGATGATAGGACTCGTGCTCGTGTGGAAACTGAAGGACACCTACAAGGCTCTCTTCGAAGTGGACTCCCAGACGATGGCCGCCAACCCCAGTTCCGTTGGTTCCGACACCAAGGGACTGATGAAGGCACTGGAGCAGTTCGTGCGCGTACAGAGTGATGCTGCCCTGCGCCAAGTGGCCGGTCAATATGCCTACGACAACGAGGAGAACGAGAGCGAAATCACGCTTCGCGACGGTTCTGACGACGTGAACAAGGAACTGGAGGAGCGTATCGACGAACGTCTGGCCCTGGCAGGTATCGAGGTCATCGAGGCCCATCTCAGCCCGCGAGAAGATTGTAGAGGGAGCCGTTTCGATGGTGAAGATGGCACTCGACAAGCTGAAGAGTGAGGGCGTGGTTGATCTCGACGAGGAGCGCAAGGCCGCCATGGTGAGCAACCTGCTCGTAGTGCTCTGCGGCGAAGACAATGCCCAACCGGTGGTCAACACCAGTTCACTCTATTAATGAAAAGATAAAATCGGTTTTCAATGCCAAAAGAAGATAAGAAAACCAAGAGCTTCGTACTTCGTATCGATTCAGATACGATGGATGCCATTGAGCGTTGGGCTGCGGATGAGTTCCGTAGCACCAACGGTCAGCTACAATGGATTATCAACGAGGCATTGAAGAAGCATAAACGAACAAAAAAGAAGGCTGACAATGAATGAAGATCTGAACAGCATCCGACTTCCACGAACCAAGGAAAGCACGATTTTTGAAATGGTATTGGGCGTCATCATCATCATTAACTGTGTGTTCCTTTATATTAAAAGCGGTGGTGATTCTGGCACCATGACCATTGCAGCCATTCTTCTCTTGGTTGCAGCCGGCATAATGGCTACCGCCTATTGGCCCAAGTGGATCAATATGCCCGTCACCATCAAGAACTATAGGCAGGTGGAACTAAAAGCTCAAAGCGCACGCATCATTGCTATTGTCATAGCCTTATTTCCTGCCTGCTTTGCAAATCCCGAATGGATGAACGGCTCATCGGGCACCGTTATTGGCATAGGCTTTACGATTATCGTAATGGCCATCATAGGCTTTTACGTTTGGAAAATGGAAAAGGCGGGGAAATAAAATTGTTCATTCTCTTTGCCAATTGAAAGTTTTTATTTATCTTTGCCACGCATTAATCATAAAAAACCACTGACAATGAAACACTTCAGACTGTTTTTGATGGCTGCAGCCCTTTTCACCTGCACCACTACCGTTGATGCCCAAACACTTCGCAATAGTAGCGGAAACGCTATCGGTAAGATTGAAAGCGATGGTACAGTCCGTGACAAGAGCGGCAACCGCGCAGGACAAATAACCAGTAGCGGCGAAATACGCTCCTCAAGCGGCAATACCATTGGTAAGATTGATAGCGACGGCACAGTTCGTGACCGCAGCGGAAACAAGATGGGTAAAATTGAGAGCGACGGCACCGTGCGCGACAAGAGTGGAAATCGTATGGGAGAAGTAACCAGCAGTGGTGACATCCGCAACTCCAGCGGGAACACCATCGGTAAGGCACAGGGCGTTGACCGCAGACGAGCCGGAGCCTTTTTCTTCTTCAACTTCCGATGACCTATCAAGAACTCTGTAAATCTTTGGCCTCACGCTATCCAGAACGTGAGGCCAAAGCTGTTATACGCTATCTGTTGGAAGTGGGTTACGGTCTTTCCATGGCCGATATCATCAGTGGGGCTGCTGAAAGCATCCCTTCCGATGAAATGGGCAAAAAATTACGAAGGTTACTGAATGGCGAACCCGTGCAGTATGTGGTTGGCAAAGCAGAGTTTGGCGGACGCATATTCAGAGTCACTCCCGATGTTCTTATTCCTAGACCTGAGACATACGAGCTGTGCCAATGGGTGAAAGAAAAGGAGAGAGAAGAGAGGAAAGAGGAAAGAGGAGAGAGAAGAGAGGAAAGAGATTACTCTATTTTGGATATAGGGACTGGCAGCGGCTGCATAGCTATCACCCTCGCTTTGGATATGCCCCAAGCAAAAGTAGAGGCCTGGGACATCTCTGCCGATGCACTCACGGTTGCCCGTGAGAATGCCCAAGAACTTCAGGCCAAAGTCAAATTCGAACAAGTTGATGTGCTAAGTTCCCTCCCTGCTCATGGAGGGTTAGGGTGGGTCTCCATCATCTCCAATCCCCCCTACATCTGCCAGAAAGAAGCTGCAGAAATGGAACAGCATGTACTCGACCACGAACCCCATCAAGCCCTCTTTGTTCCCGATGGCGATCCGTTGCTCTTCTATCGTGCCATCGCTAATTATGGAAATAAAGCCTTGCAAAAGAACGGACAGCTATTCTTTGAAATCAATCCCGCCTATCATCAGGAATTGATAAAAATGCTCGATGAAATGGGCTATTCCGAAGTAGAAACCCGTAAAGACCAATTCGGCAAAAACCGTATGATAAAAGCCAAACGAACATGAAACAGAAGACGGAACAAGAAGCACTCATCACGCTCACGGCCCTCTGCGCGAGCGGCGAACACTGTTCACAGGAAATGCTCGACAAAATGACACGCTGGCAACTGTCCGAAGAGGAACAAGCTCGCGTGATGGAATATCTTGTCAAGAACAGTTACATTGACGAAGAACGCTTCACACATGCTTTTGTGATGGACAAGATACGCTACAACAAATGGGGACGCCGGAAGATAGAACAGGCACTCTGGCAAAAGCGCATTACCAAAGACATTCAAACAAAAATCCTCGATGAAATCGACGAAAATGAATACCTCAACGTGCTTCGCCCCTTATTGAAAAGCAAACGCCGCTGCATCCAGGCGAAGAACGATTACGAACTGAATATGAAACTCATCAGGTTCGCCCTCAGCCGCGGCTTCACGTTTGAACTCATCCGCCAATGCATAGACGGAGCCGATGAAATGAACCCTGAAGATTAAAAGTATGACTTACAGCATCTGGTCACGCCTTCTCGACTTGATAGCGCCCCGCTCCTGTGCTATTTGCGGCAACCGGCTGGCCATCAGCGAAGAAGTCATTTGCACTCCATGTAACCTGCACCTACCCCGCACCCATTATGCGGCTACTGCCTACGACAACGAAATGGCCCGCCGTTTCTGGGGGGTATTGCCCATAGAGCGGGCTGCCGCCTTGTTCTTATATGAATCGAAATCAGAAGTCACCCGCGTGATTCTTCAAATGAAATACAACAATCATCCTGAATTTGGAGAGATTCTAGGCAGGATGGTTGCCCGTGAGTTTCAGTCCCAACAATTCTTTGACGGCATAGATGCACTCATTCCCATTCCCCTGGCCCCCAAGCGTCTCCGCCAACGCGGATACAATCAGAGTCTGGAAATAGCGCGAGGTGTGCAGGCCATCACCCATCTGCCCATCATCACCGATGCCGTCAGACGAAAAACATTCACGGAAAGTCAGACCCACAAGACACGTTTGGAGCGAAATGAAAATGTAAGCGATGTCTTTGAACTCATGTCTGAAGCTAATATCAGCTGCAAGCACCTCCTGCTCATCGACGATGTGGTCACCACCGGAGCAACCGCTACAGCCTGTGGCCAGGAACTATTGAAAGCCAAAGACATACGTATCAGCGTCCTCAGCCTCGCCTTTGCCAAAGGCTAAACCATTTGAATCATACAAATCTCTCTTTATCTTCAGACTTCATTTGCTACCGTTTCGTTTTCCACTTGTTCTTTACCTTCAGGTTGTAAAGGTAATCATACACATCGAACACCCACCTTGGACCATTCGAGTTCCTGCCGCCAGAACTGACCTTTTCCTTGCCAGGCAACTGCATTTCCATGTTCCACCATGAGCCGCCGGTCATCCTCTCCTCATTCTCGGTAGTATAGTAACCCTTCAGTGGATTGGAGTATCCCACAGCTGCCATCTCCGTAACCTTGTCTGCCACTACTTTCGGCACTTTCACTTCTATGCCTGGCATTTGACAGATTCTGATAGAATCGGCAAACCGTACTTCCTCTTCAAGCCACCCGTTGGCTATCCGTTCCGTTGTTTTCCTTTTAGAGAAGTCAAGACCTTCCTGCAGACTGATTCGGATGACATCAACCGTTATTGCCGTAAGTAGATATTCGTTGCCCTTACGGCGCAGTTGTACGCCTGTAGTTACCACTCCGTGCTCATCCCAATAGGCGAATATCACGGCAGAATCCATAGGCTGTTTCTGTTTTTTCCTGACGGTCTGTTGCGTCTTCACAACCCTCTTTGTCCTTCTTTTCTGAGCGTCAGCATCGACAACTCCCATCATAAGCAGACATAATAGGAGGATTAGGCTTTTCTTCATGACAACAGGTATTTGTGGCAAAAATCAGGCGACACCTAAGGCTGCCTTCCACTGCTTGAAGCTTTCTTCTTCAGCGGGATGCACCTCACCATCAATGGCAATGACCCGTTCGATAAATGACTGGATGCTGCCCAGAATGGCAGCGCGTTCCTCATCGGAGAAACCGTCCACCAAGTCTTTTGTGGCCTCGATGATAGCGGGCAACTCATAGGTATGATTCAAGCTGTCGGTCACATCTGCTTTCAGTTCAGGTTCCAGATCTCCGACCTGCTCGATGCTGGCAACGAAATTCTCGATGAACTCCTTCTCTTTACTGTCATATTGTCCGTCCACGTTGGCAAAGAACAAGCCGGTCTGAGCCATCAGTTTGATTACATTTACGATTTTATTCATGATTGATTCTGCTTTAAAGGTTAACGACGGAGATTCTTCACACTGTTCACCAGGCCCATGGCACTGGTGGCCATGCTGGAGAGCTTCCCATTCTGCAACATCTGTCCCAAAGCGCCCATGCCTGCACCGGCAGCAGCCTGCTTAAGAGCGGCGTTCGGATCGTTTTGAGCGACGGCAGCCTCTGTTGTTCCGGCAGCCTGCGCTCCATTGGGTGTTGTAGTTTGCTGGGCAGCCGGTTGCTGGCCACCAGTCATCTGCTGGAGTACCTGTCCGGCCACTCCCTGCTTAAGGATTTCTGATAAAAAACTTGCCATATTATTAATATTTTAAGGGTTAATCTGGCTACAAAGTTACAAAAATAAATCAAATACCACCATGTTTCGATTAAAAAATCTTATCGATACCTATTTATTCCCAAATATTTCATACCTTTGCATCCAATTACTGAATTCAATAAGATTATGGATACAACAAAGAAAGCTTTCGCATCAAAACTATTGAAAATCAAAGCTATCAAGTTACAGCCAGCCAATCCCTTCACATGGGCCAGCGGCTGGAAGTCACCTTTCTACTGCGACAACCGCAAGACACTCTCCTACCCCGAACTTCGCAACTACGTGAAACTGGAGATTGTGCATGTCATCCTGGATAAGTTTCCTGAGGTGGAGGCCATTGCCGGTGTGGCAACAGGTGCCATTCCACAAGGTGCTTTGGTGGCCGATGCCCTGAACCTGCCTTTCGTCTATGTGCGTTCGAAGCCAAAGGATCACGGCCTGGAGAACCTCATTGAAGGCGAACTGAAGCCTGGCATGAAGGTGGTGGTAATTGAAGACCTCATCTCCACGGGCGGTTCCTCGCTGAAGGCTGTGGAAGCCATCCGCAACAACGGCTGTGATGTAATCGGCATGGTGGCCAGTTACACCTATGGTTTCCCCGTGGCTAAGAAGGCTTTCAAGGATGCCAATGTGGAACTCGTCACGCTAACCGACTATGAGCACGTAGTGGAAGAGGCTTTGGAGACGGGCTATATCGCCGAGTCAGATGTGGAACTGCTCCACGAATGGCGTAAGGATCCGGCTCATTGGAACGGATAAAATATAGAGACCAAACGACCATGTCAAAATTTGAAAGTAACGTCAAGCAGATTCCTTATTCGCAGCAAAGCGTGTATGAGAAGCTGAGTGACCTGAGTAATATAGAAAAGGTAAAGGACCGTCTGCCAGAAGACAAAGCCAAGGATTTGGAATTCACTTCCGACAGCATCAGCATCTCCGTGGCTCCTGTGGGCAGGATTCAGTTGCAGATCATCGAGCGCGAGGAACCGAAGACCATCAAGTTCGAAACCGTACAGTCGCCGATGCCCTTTAACCTGTGGATACAGCTGCTCCCCACATCGGAGACCAGCAGCAAGATGAAGCTGACCATCAAGGCCGACATCAATCCCTTCATCAAAGGCATGATAAGCAAACCCCTTCAGGAAGGGCTGGAAAAGATTGCCGACATGCTGGCGATGATTAACTATGATTAGCAATGAACAAACTCTGGGAAAAGAACTATGAGGTGAACAAGGAGATAGACAGGTTCACCGTGGGAAGAGACCGCGAGATGGACCTCTATCTGGCCAAGTACGACGTGCTGGGCTCCATGGCTCATATCACCATGCTGGAGAGTATCGGACTGTTGGAGAAGAATGAACTCACCCAACTGCTGACCGAACTGAAGAACATCTATGCAATATGCGAACGCGGAGAGTTCGTCATTGAGGATGGCATCGAGGATGTACATTCGCAGGTGGAAGTGATGCTGACGCAGAAACTCGGCGACATGGGTAAGAAAATCCATTCCGGGCGTTCGCGCAACGATCAGGTGCTCATCGACTTGAAACTCTTCACCCGCCACGAACTGATGGAGATTGCGGAAGGCGTGAAAGTGCTCTTCGACGAACTGATTCAGAAGAGCAACCAATACAAGGACATCCTGATGCCTGGCTATACCCATCTGCAGGTGGCAATGCCTTCCAGTTTCGGACTGTGGTTCGGCGCTTATGCCGAGTCGTTGACAGATGATATGCTTTTCCTGCAAGCAGCCTACCGCATGACCAACCGCAACCCCTTGGGCTCTGCTGCGGGTTATGGAAGTTCCTTCCCACTAAATCGACAGATGACCACCGACCTTTTGGGCTTTGATTCGATGGACTACAATGTGGTTTATGCCCAGATGGGCCGCGGCAAAATGGAGCGTAACGTGGCTTTTGCGATGGCTACCATTGCCGGAACATTGGCAAAGATGGCTTTCGATGCCTGCTTGTTCAATTCCCAAAACTTCTCATTTGTGAAGTTACCGAAGGAGTGCACTACAGGCTCCAGCATTATGCCGCACAAGAAGAACCCTGACGTCTTCGAACTGATACGTGCAAAATCGAATAAGATTCAGAGTCTGCCGCAACAGGTCATGCTCATCATGAACAATCTGCCCATGGGCTATTTCCGCGACATGCAGATTATCAAGGAAGTGTTCCTGCCAGCCTTCGACGAACTGAAGGATTGTCTGCAAATGACTGCCTATATCATTAACAAGATGGAAGTCAACGAGCATATCCTGGACAATCCAATGTACGACCCGATATTCTCCGTAGAGGAAGTGAACCGTCTGGCTGCCAACGGCATGCCGTTCCGCGACGCCTATAAAAAAGTGGGCCTCGATATTGAAGCCGGCACCTTCAAGGCCGACCACCATATCCATCACACCCACGAAGGCAGTATCGGCAACCTTTGCAACGACAAGATTGAGGCGCTGATGAACCACACCCTTTCGGAGTTCCACTTCGACCGCGTGACGGAGGCTGAAAAGAAACTTTTAGAAGAATAAATAATGGTAAACCCTAATCAGAAGCATACTACTCCCCTCCCTATATGGAGGGGATGGGGGTGGGTCATCGTCATTATTTTATATCTCACCTCCTGCGGTGACATAGAGAACGAATATAGCAATCATGCAGCTTATTTGCGCTATGACAATTCAAGCCATTTGGACCAGACCATAGGCGCTGCCCTTACAGGACTGACCACCAATATTTTCTGCCGCATCTACGTTACCAAGCCTTCCCAACTGAACTTTCAGAACAATCAAGGAATCAGCAGCACCGTTAAACTTGCAGCCCGTGAGACTCAATCCCCGTTGGCTTTAGGCCTTAACAACGAGACAGGTATCATTGTTGGCTACGGTTTCGGTGGAACCCTCTATTGCTACGATGCCTGCTGTGCTAACTGCTACAATAACGGTAAGATGTTTAACCTGCTTTCCGTAAACACTTCTGGTATTGCCACCTGCATCCAATGCAACCGGCAATACGACCTAACCAACAACGGGCTCTCACCCCAAGGCGGTCGGTTGGAACGCTATTTTGCCACCGCTAGCGGACAACCCGTCGTTCTCCTTGTAAACAACCATTATTATTGATTTAGAACTTTGGGAGTTTAAGAGCGCAGGAGTATACTCACGTTAACCATGAGTTAAAAAAACTTAATCGGCAGCGGATAACTCCTTACTCCTCACGCCTAATCCTAACTTTTTCGTACCTTTGCATTCACAAAACCGCGCCGTGATGGTGGAATTGGTAGACACGAGGGACTTAAAATCCCTTGGCCAGTGATGGCTGTGCGGGTTCGAGTCCCGCTCGCGGCACCTTTAAATCTTTTATTAATTATGCGCAGAATTCTTTCATTCATGTATTCTGAAAGCGATTCCTGTAGGAATCGGTTACTAATCGCTTTTGTTTCAGCAGCATCTTTTTTGGCTCTTTCTTCCTGCTCTTCCGGTATGGGGCCATTGGCTGCCAATAATTTTGACGTAACCCCTAGTCCCCTGGAGACACAAGGCGGACTCGTAACTGCCACTGTGTATGGCAAATTCCCGGCTAAATATATGAATAAGAAGGCCGTGGTCAGCGTCATTCCCGAACTCCACTATGGCAATGGACAGGTGGCACGCAGCACTGCTACCAGTTTCCAAGGTGAGAAAGTGATGGGCAACGATCAGCGCATCAGCTATAAGTTTGGCGGCATCTATACCATCAAGAGCCAGTTCAAATATGTGCCCGAAATGCTCCAGAGCGAAATGTTCATGGCCTTCGATGCCAAGATAGGCAAGAAGAAAGTGAAGATTCCTGCCGTGAAGATTGCCAACGGTGTGATTGCCACCTCAGAACTTTATAAGAAGACCATGCTCAACGGTGGTGCCTGCCTGGCTCCCGATTCTTTCCAGCGCGTTACCGCCCAAAAGCAGGAAGCACAGGTGAAGTTCCTCATCAATCAGGCTAATCTGCGCAAGAGCGAACTCCAGACCAATTCCGTGAAGGAGTTCGTGGCCATGCTGAAGAAAATCAACCGTGAACACGAGAAGCTCAATCTGAAAGATGTCGAGATTCAGGCCTACGCCTCACCTGAGGGTGGACTGCTTCTCAACGATGACCTCGCTAACCGCCGTCAGTTCTCTGCAGAAGACTATGTCAACCAGCAACTCTTCAGCGAAGGCATGAACGCCAACATCATTGGCGGTTATACCGCTGAAGACTGGGAAGGATTCGAGAAACTCGTTCAGGCCAGCAACATTCAGGACAAGGATGTCATCCTGCGCGTGCTCTCCATGTATGAAGATCCTTATGAGCGTGAGCAGCAGATCCGTAATATGAGCGAAGGCTTCCGTGAACTGGCCGACGGCATCCTGCCCGAACTGCGCCGCTCCCGTATGATTATCAACTACGAGGTGGTAGGCCGCAGCGACCAGCAGATCAAGGACCAGTACAAGAGCGACCCCACCCAGCTCAATATCGAAGAGCTCCTTTATGCTGCAGGGCTGGAAAGCGATGCCGACGCCAAGGAAAACATCTACAAGAAAGCCGCTGAAATCTATCCCGACGACAAGCGTGCTTCCAACAACGTAGGTGTCATTGAATTCAACAAAGGCAACTACTCGGCCGCTGCCAAGTACTTCCAGGATATCGCCGGTTCCAAGACAGCCATCCCCGAGGCGTACGCAAACTTAGGACTGATGGCCCTGAAGGATGGTAACATCGAAGATGCCGAATACCTCATTGCCAAGGCCACAGGAGCCAAGCAGATTGGTGAAGCACTCGGTAACCTCAACATCGCTAAGGGCAACTATGCTGAAGCTGCCGAGAATCTGAAAGATTCCTTCAACAACAGTAGTGCTTTGGCCGAACTTCTCAACAAGAACTACACCACCGCCAGCGTCATCCTTCGCAACGTGGAGAAGAAAGACGGTATGACCGATTATCTCTCCGCCATCGTCAACGCCCGTCAGGGTAATTTCGACGTGGCTGAATCCTTCCTGCGTAGCGCCTTCCAGAAAGACCCATCCCTGAAGGATTATGCACAGAAGGACATGGAGCTGATGCGCGTAAACAAATAAAAAGAAGACCCAACCCAGCCCTCCCTGTGAGGGAGGGAGTGATAAGTGATAACTGATGAGTAAAATCCTTTCACGCTTAAAGTTTTTTCTGCCTCCTTATAAGGAGGGTTGGGGGTGGATCTTCTTTGTTTTAATTCTTACCTCCTGCGGTTCCCGAGATGGCTATTTTAAGTTGGAAGGCCACTTTCTGAAGATGAATCAGGGAGAGTTCTACCTATATAGTCCCGACGGAATCATCACCGGTATCGACACCCTCAAGCTCAATGGCGGACGCTTCAGCCACGAGATACCCTGTGCCACCAGCGGAATACTCATGCTCGTCTTCCCTAATTTCTCCGAACAGCCCATCTTTGCCGAAGAAGGACAGTCCGTCAGCTTGGACGGCGATGCCTCCCATCTGAAAGAACTTAAGGTAAAAGGCACGAAGGCCAATGAACTCCTGACCAAATTCCGTTTGCAGGTTTCCAAAGTCTCCCCCGTTGAGGAGCAGAAACATGCAGCCACTTTCATTCAGGAAAACCCCGCCTCACCCGTCAGCCTCTACCTCCTGCGCCGATATTTCATCCTCACCGACAAGCCCGACTACAAACAGGCCGAACAACTGCTCTCGCTCATCAAGAGCAAACAGAAAAATAGCACAGCCCTCACGCGGCTTGAAACTGATCTTGCCAAGAACAAAGCCACGGGGAAAGACCAGAAAATTCCCCGTTTTTCCGGCTTCGACATCAATGGGCGCCCTGTTACCAATGCCAATCTCGGCGGTTCCCTCTCCGTCATCTACACATGGGCCAGTTGGAGTTATGAGAGCCTCGAACAACAGCGCCAGTTGCGCCGCATCGCACGTAAGCACGGCAGTCAGCTCAACCTTATCGGCATCTGTGCCGATGCCAGTAAGCAGGAATGCAAGCGCGCGTTGCAGCGTGACACCGTCACCACTCCCGTCGTCTGTGATGAAAAGATGTTCGAATCCCCTGTGATGAATCAACTGGGCTTCACCCAAATCCCCGATAATATCATCGTAAGCAAAGAAGGCCGCATCCTTGAGCACGGACTCAACACCCGAGAACTCATGGAACGATTGGAGAAACTGCTGAAATAAAGAGACATTAACCTTTAACTCCATGTTAGTCAAGACATTCTGTGCAGCAGTCAACGGTCTTGAAGTAACTACAGTCACCGTTGAAGTGAGTATGTCAAGAGGCGTACTCTATCGTCTTACTGGCCTTCCCGACAATGCCGTCAAGGAAAGCCGTGACCGCATTGCGGCAGCCATGACCAATATAGGCTACAAGTTTCCCGTTGCCGACATCACCGTAGGACTATCACCCGCAGATATCCGCAAAGAAGGTTCCGGCTACGACCTCCCGCTGGCCGTCAGTATTCTTGCTGCCAACGGAAAGGTTATCCCCGACCTTTTGCCCCATTACATGCTGGTGGGTGAACTGGGACTTGACGGACGCCTGCAACCCATCCGCGGTGCGCTGCCCATTGCCATCCAAGCCCGGAAAGAGCAATTCACGGGACTCATAGTTCCCAAACAGAATATCCGTGAAGCCGCTGTCGTGAACAACATTAAGGTTTACGGAATGGAAACCCTGACGGATGTCATTAGTTTCTTCAACGGCTCAAAACACTTCGAGCCGACAATCATTGACACCCGAAAGGAATTCTACGAGCATCAAAGCCGATATGAGTTGGATTTCTCGGATGTACGTGGACAGGAAAACGTCAAACGCGCCCTCGAGGTAGCCGCAGCTGGCGGCCATAATATGATTATGATAGGCCCTCCAGGAAGTGGTAAGTCCATGATGGCCAAGCGTTTGCCTAGCATCCTACCACCCCTTTCGCTCTCAGAAAGTCTGGAAACCACACAGATTCATTCAGTGGCAGGAAAACTGGGACGCGACTGCAGCCTCATATCACAAAGGCCATTCCGCAGTCCGCATCATACCATCTCACAAGTAGCCCTCGTAGGCGGCGGTAGTAATCCACAACCGGGGGAAATCAGCCTCGCCCATAACGGCGTGCTCTTCCTTGACGAACTTCCTGAATTTAACAAATCCACCCTGGAGGTATTGCGTCAACCCTTGGAAGACCGTCATATCACGATAAGCCGTGCCAAATACACCATCGAATATCCCTGCTCGTTTATGTTCGTGGCCAGTAGCAACCCCTGTCCTTGCGGCTACTACGGAGATCCCACACACCACTGCGTCTGTACACCAGGTATGATTCAGCGGTATATGAACAAAATCTCCGGGCCTTTGATGGACCGTATCGATATCCAATGTGAAATCACGCCAGTTCCTTTCAAGCACATTTCCCAGACAGCACCCGGAGAGTCATCCGCCGCCATCCGCGAGCGTGTCATCCGTGCCCGTGATATCCAGGAAGAGCGTTTCAAGAATGTGAAAGAAGTGCATTGCAACGCCCAAATGTCTGAACGGATGATCCATCTATACGCAGAACCCGACGAAGCCGGCATCAATCTACTACGCACGGCTATGGAGAAGCTCCATCTTTCGGCTCGCGCCTACAACCGCATTCTCAAGGTTGCCCGTACGATTGCAGACCTTGAGGGCAGCGAAAAAGTGCTCTCCAACCATCTTGCCGAAGCCATCTCCTACCGCCAACTCGACCGTGGCGATTGGGCAGAGAGAGGAACATACTAACATGCTCCATACTTTGCCATTTTCCCATTAACAAGTGATTAATCCTATACTATTGGATACTATCGGGCTGCTCAATCTTGATGGATTTCATCTTGTTGACGGACGCTTCTATCTCCTTCCAGAGATTAGGGTCGGTAGCCAACGACTTCAAGGTCTTGCTGTTCTGGTGTTTCAGATAGGCTTCTTCTATCACCTTATGGGCATCGTCTTTACGACCCTGGTAGTATAGGATAGTAGCTTTATTAATTAGGGCATCAACGTCACCACCATGTTCAAAGGCTTCATTGCAGCACTCGAGGGCCATGGTGAAGAAGTAGTTGGCTTTATCTTGAAGACCCAGTTTCTCGTTCTTGATACCGAAATAGTTCAGACGATCGAAATTGTCTTCGGGCAACAATTCCATGGCTTTCTCCTGTAGGGTAAAGGCCTCTGTATCTCGCCCAAGTTCGTATAGTTTGGTGACGCGCTGCATATAATATCGGAATTGATGCTCACGGATGGTGTCGAGTTGCACCAACTGTTCTTGCAGGAACATGGCGTCAACTATTTTGGCGCTGTCACCCGTCATCATCAGGCGATTAATGGAATCATTGAGTTGTTCTGCCTGCCTAAGGATGGCTTCTCTGTCTTGTGGGAATTTAGGTACACAGGCTACGACAAGGCCACTCATGGCGACCATCATCACAATCTTTTTAGAATAGTTCATTAGTTATCTGATTATAATTGATTCATTACCTACTTTCAGAATATAGACGCGACGGGCGGGAGCCTTGAACTGCAATTGTGCACCGTCGGCGGTTTGCCGGCTGATGAGTATACCACCAGCATCATAGAGACTAACGGGAGTTCCTTCAGAAAGGCCGCTGAGCGTAAGCTGTCCGTCGGCATGCTGCCACGACCAAGCAGGCTTTGCCACTTCGTCGATGCCCGTATCAGTTTCCAAAATGGCATTGATGACCAAAGCGTTACTTGATGTCATGGTGAATCTATACCGAGAGCCGTCCACACGTGTAACCACACCGTCTTTCGTCACTTCCCATCCTGTTACTTTCTTGTTGCCAACGGTTGTTCCTTCGAGGATGACTGAACGGTTAGGGTAGTACTCGCCATTGAACTTTCCTTCGGAAAGGGGTATACCGTTGAAGGTAAACTGCACCGCCTGAAGGTCTTCTTCACTGAGCGAAGGATTCACGATGAGCGTCCTTGGCGACTCCAGTTTGTAGTAATCGGCCAGATGCTGGTACATGAAGGCTGTGCGTTTCTGCAACCATTCCTTTACCTTATTCATCTCATCGTTATAGTTAGGCCACCACTCATTATATAGTTTTCGATGATAGGGATATTCGGTCTTGATCTGGTTGTACATGGGTTCCCATACCTTCCACGTTCCTTCGTAATTGAGGAAATCGCCCATATAGACGGCCATGTGATCAATAAACTCCCGGTTGAAATCGGCGTCTTCCATCAGGCGACGGAACAGGCGAGTGGCCTCATAGTCGTTGGCTCCCCAGTTATGGTTGCCGTCGTATTCTTTCCAATAAAGCCAATCGAAGTATTTATAATTATAGTTGTCCTGCCCGTAGAGCCACATGGTGTAATCAACATCCTTGGCAATGAAACGCCAGCGACCTTCAGCAGTACGGGGACGCCAAAGGACGATGTTGTTACCAGGGAAGTCGATGTTGTTATAATAGGCGTTCATAGCCATGAGGTTGATAAACTCCTGACAATCCACCCATTTCTCATATTCAG
The DNA here is from genome assembly GCA_900316985.1 of uncultured Prevotellaceae bacterium. Classification (GTDB taxonomy): domain Bacteria; phylum Bacteroidota; class Bacteroidia; order Bacteroidales; family Bacteroidaceae; genus Prevotella. The sequence continues at coordinate 17,067 of ONFE01000040.1, read as the reverse complement.
CCATGGTATGGTTGTGCTCATTGTAGAAGGCTTTGAAGGCATTCAGGTGTTCCATGTCACCTTCCTTGAGGTCATTCCAGTTTTCAACCAAATCCACATCTTCCAGTCCGTCGTAGTTGGTATAGATGTTATCTTCGTTGCTACGTTCTCGGATGTTCTCAATACCTTTATAGACGCCATTGATATAGATGATGACTGGACGCCAGGCTTGCCAGTCAAGATCTGCATGCGAAGCCATCGTGCGCTGGGCAATGATGTCGCGCATATAGAGATAGTCGAAGTCGTTGCCGGCATTGCGGAGCACAATACTCTTGAATTCCGTGAGGCCGGGCTTCTGATCAGGGAAGAATTCGTAACTGAATCTCTTCTCGCCGAAACGCTTGTTGGCGTAGACGGCTAGTGACTTCAAAGGGTTTGTACGCGTGGCACCACCTTGGATGCGCGTTTCGCAAAGCTGGTTGAGTTCGCTCGCTTTCCCTTTGGTTTCGAAATATTCGAAATTAATGGGGCGGCGCCAATCGAACCTGTAGTTTTCCGTACCGCTCTGGTAAGTGCCATCCACATAGATTCCTATCTTGGGATCGTTCAGATACCTGTCGTCGGTGACGATACTGACCACAGGAAGCGTCAGCGCGCGGTTTGAGGGGAAGAATATATAACTCTGAGTGGTGGAACGGGGTGAGAGATAGCCATCGCAGAAGAGTTTGGCACGCACCACCGTGGTGCTCCCGATATTAATGGCACTGCTAAAGACGGTACTCGAGGCCGTAGGTTCAGAACCGTTGGTGGTGTAGCGGATGACCGTGCCTTCAGGGGAACCTGCCGGTAAAGAGATGGTCAGGTTGAAACTCCCGACATTAGCAAACACCTGTCCTGCCTTGCTGAAAACAGGGTCACCCAACACCTCGGAACAGAGTTTGCCACAGTTAGCCTTTCCCGGTGTGGGCGTGGCCTGATAACCCCATTTCTCACCACCGTCGTTCTCGCGGCCATAGGCGATATTAGGAGCAGGCTGTTTCTTGAGTTTTAAAACACAATCGGCTATTTCTTCGTTCTGAAACAGCCATATACCGTCGCTCTTACCGGAGTCGATGCGATACGAGGTATGAAGCCCAGTACCCTCTTTATCACAATAAATAAGGATGTACTGCTTGGGTTGCACCGTACGGTTGGGCAACTGCCAGGCCTCGCCGGCCTTGTCGCTGACGCCCAGTTTGTACTGATTGAGATTCACGGCCGCGGTACCTGCATTATACAATTCCACCCACGAATCGGGAAACTCGTTGATATCATCCATCACGCAGTCAATGTTCGACTGCATCAGTTCATTGATAATCAACTGTGCATGACTTGGTGAGACAGCGCCGAAAACGGCTGTCAGGAGAAACAGGAGTTTTTTCATGTTTTATTTATTGCCAGATAATCTTTTTTCCATTCTGGATATAGATGCGGCCCCTCTGCGGGGTCTTCACCTTGTTGCCCAACAGGTCGTAGATGGCAGAATCTTCGATAGCCGATGCAGGACTCTCAATGGTCTGAATACCGGAAGCATCGCCGAGGATGGGTTCAATAGTCAGGGCACTAGAAGTCATATCGAGCGTCAGTTCGCTACCCGATACTTCTTCCGTCTTTCCACCGCTGAGCTTCCATCCCGTCACGGTCTTTCCTTCCGTAGCTGTACCCTTGATGACGAGTTCGCGGTTGGGGAAGAACTTGCCGTCGAAGGTCTTGCCAGAAAGTTCGATGCCGTTGACGGTGATCGTAACGTCCTGCTTGGTCTTATTGATGGCCAATGCCACGGGTGAGCCCAGTTTCCACTGGTCGCCGATGAACTTGTAGAAATTGTTAGGACGGCCGTTGGCCCAATTCTTGGCATCGTTGAACTTATTCGTGATGTCGGCGCGATTGTCGGTAGGCCACCAGCCCCATCCTGGATTGTACTTGTCGCGATGGGCCACGAATTCCTCCATAGCCTCGGCTTTGATGAGGTCGATGATCTCGCCGGTGCCCTTGCCGTTCATGAAGTCGCCCATATAGACGCAGCATTTGTCGATGAATAGCTTCAGTATGTCGGGATCTTCGAGCATGTTTTTAATGAGGCGTGTGGCGGGCTCGGTGAAGGCCCAGTTGTCGCTGGGATATTTGTTAGGGTTATAGAGCAGGTCGATGGTGTTGTAATTGTTCTGACGACCGTAGAGTCCGAGTCCGAAGTCGGTATCCTTCACGATGAAGCGCCAGCGCTTGGGCAGTCCTGAGTCCTTGTCATCGTCGTTGGGACGCCAAAAGACGATGTTATTGCCGGGGAAGTCGATATTGCCGTAGAAGAGGTTCATCACCATCACGTTCAAGTATTCGTTGACGTCCATCCATTGCTCATATTCGGCCAGTGTGTGGCCCTTCTCGCTGTAGAAGGTTTTGAAGTCATTGTAGAATTTGTCGTCGCCGGCCTTGAGTTCCTCGATGAACAGATTCTGCCCATTTTCCGTCTCGTGGCCAATTTCCACCATGTCGATGTCTTCCAGCCCATTGTAGTTGCTGTAGATGTTGTCATCGTTCGAACGCTCGCGAATGTTGAGCATGCCCATGTATTCGCCATTGATGTAGAGCACGGCCGTATGGCCTGCCTGCCAGTCGAGATCCACATGGGAGGCCATCGTGCGCTGCACGATAAGGTCACGGAAATAGAGGTCGGTGAAGTCGTTACCACCATCGCGGAGGGAGAACGACTTGAACTCTGTGATGTCAGGTTTCTGATCGGGGAAGAACTCATAGGAGTAACGCTTGTGGTCGGGGTCGAAACGTTTGTTGGCATAGAACACCATCGACTTCAGCGCATTGCTTCGCGACTGTCCACCCTGGATACGTGTCTCACCAGGCTGATTGATAGCACTTGGTTCACCTTCAACGGGGAAGAACTCAACGTTGACGGGACGGCGCCAGTCGTGTGTTTTCTTGTCTTCCTTGCTATTATTGTTAGCGAAGAGGCCGATCTCCTTGTCGTTCAGATACCTGTCATCAGTCTGGATAGAGAAAACAGGAACAGTCATTTTCCTTGCGTGGAAGATATACGACTGAGCCGTACTCAACGGTGAGAGCCAGCCTTCACAGAATACCTTGGCGCGAATTGCTGTCGACTCAGTGATATGGAAAGCCTCCGTGTACTTCTTACCGGTGGCAGTAGGCTCACTTCCGTCGGTGGTATAGATGATGTAAGCTTCTTTAGGCGCACCTTCAGGCAGACTCAGCTCAACACTGATAGACTTCTGGCCATAATTGACGACACGACCGGATTCGCTAAATACGGGAGCACCCAGTATTTGCTTGGCGTTACAGGTCTGTCCAGTGTTGGCTTTGCCTGGCGTCGGCGTCAGTTGGTAGCCCCACTCGTCGGCACCATCGGTCTTACGGCCGAATGCCACGTCGGGAGCAGGCATCTTTACCATGGGCTTATTGTCAACGTAAGGGAGACTATCGACAGGCTCCGCGTTCTTGTCCTTGAAGAGATATACCGTACAGCCCTTGGCCGACTCCAGACGGAAGTCAGCATGCAGACGGTTATTCTCCAGGCCCTCCTTATCGCAATACACTAACACATAGCCCTTGGCAGCAACGGTCTTGTCGGGCAGCTGCCAGGCTTTCTTCACCTTGTTTTTGTTGCTGATCTGATAATCCTTCAGGCTGATGGCTTCATCCGTAGGGTTGTAGAGTTCCACCCACGAATCGGGAAACTCGTGGATATCATCCATCATGCACTCGATGTTCGACTGCATAATCTCGTTATCTCGTTGATTACCAATTGTGCATGGCCGGGCATTGCCACGGCTAATAATACTACTGCTAAGACATTCTTAATAATACTCATTTCTATATAATGCTTTAATACCCTTTTCTTCTTTCTTCATCGTCTCAAGAGCGGCCGGTCTATTTCACCAGATTACCCAGAATGTCGCGGGTGAGCTCCTTGGTGATGGAACGGGTGGCAGCCGATGTGGCATTCTTCACCACACGACCAGTGGCCGAAGTGCTGCTCTTGGTCTTCTTGCCCGTCACCTTATTTGAAACCCATGTGCCCAAAATAGTGGCCAGCGTGCCCGTGATGGCGGTCATAATGGCCTTCATCACCTTCGACAGCATGCCGGGCTTCTCCTTACCTTTTGCCTTCTCCTCTTCGGCGGCAGCTTTCTCAGCTTCCTTCTGGGCAGTTTCCTGCTCGATAGCCTTCTGGGCGGATGTCGCTCCGCTTGATGATGTCTGAACGCTGACCTTCGCTGATAGCACCAATCTGAGAGAGCGGGAACAATATCTTGGCACGCTCCACGATGCTCGGCGCACCCTTCTCGTCGAGGAAGCTCACCAACGCCTCACCCGTTTCAAGATTCATGATAGCCTCATCGGTCTTAAAGTCGGGATTGGGACGGAACGTGTCGGCGGCAGTCTTCACGGCTTTCTGATCTTTCGGCGTATAGGCACGCAGGGCATGCTGTACGCGGTTACCAAGCTGTCCAAGAATCACTTCAGGAATATCCGTAGGACTCTGGGTGATGAAATAGATACCCACGCCCTTCGAACGGATCAGACGGATTACCTGCTCAATCTTGTCGAGCAAAGCCTTGCTGGTGCCGTCGAACAGCATGTGAGCCTCGTCGAAGAAGAACACCAGCTTGGGATACTCCAAGTCGCCCACTTCGGGCAGCGTCGAGTAGAGCTCGGAGAGCAACCAGAGCAGGAACGTAGAATAGAGTTTGGGCTGCATCATCAGCTTATCGGCTGCCAGCACGCTCATAATGCCCTTGCCGCGCTCGGTCTGCATCAGGTCCTTGATATCAAACGAAGGCTCGCCGAAGAAATTGTTGGCTCCCTGGCTCTCCAGCTGCAAGAGCGCACGCTGGATGGCACCCACCGAGGCCGTGGAGATGAATCCGTACTTCGTGGTGTATTCCTTGGCGTGCTGCGACACATAGTCGAGCATCGAACGCAGGTCTTTCAGGTCGAGGATGAGTAGTCCGCGGTCGTCGGCAATGCGGAACACGATGTTGAGCACGCCGTCCTGCGTCTCGTTGAGGTCCAGCAGGCGCGAAAGCAGCAGCGGACCCATCTGCGAGATCGTAGCACGCATGGGATGACCCTGCTCGCCAAACACATCATAGAACCTTACGGGGCAAGCCTGGAACTCAGGATTCTCAATACCGAACTCCGGCATACGCTTCTCGATGAAGCCACTCAGGCGGCCCACCTGCGAGATACCCGAGAGGTCGCCCTTCATGTCGGCCATGAAGCAGGGCACGCCTGCCTGGCAGAACGATTCGGCCATCACCTGCAGCGTGACCGTCTTACCCGTACCCGTAGCACCGGCAATAAGTCCGTGGCGATTAGCCATTTTACCGTTGATACTCAGCGCGCCGTTAGCGCAATGGGCGATATAGAGCCCGCGTTCCTTATCGTACATAATTGTTAGGTTTTAGGTTTTTAAAAATTCGTTGCAAAGATAGTGCAAATGAGTGGAAAAACCAAATTTATTTGGATTTTTCCCGAATGCAGCCTACCTTTTGATAAGTTACTCCATCTCGGCATAAAAAATAAACGAGATTTATTTTGTTCTGCTCTCGAAATTTTCGTAACTTTGCACCCAAATTGAAATAAGCAATGGAAGAGAACAAGAAATTCAAGCGCACTACCGTGACTTCGGCACTGCCCTACGCTAACGGCGGTGTGCATATCGGACACCTGGCCGGCGTGTATGTCCCGGCCGACATTTACGTGCGCTACCTCCGTCTGAAAGGTGAGGAAGTGATGTTTATCGGCGGCTCTGACGAGCACGGCGTGCCCGTGACTATGCGTGCCCGCAAGGAAGGCATCACCCCGCAGGATGTGGTGGACCGCTATCACAAGATGATCAAAGATTCGTTCGAACAGTTCGGCATCTCTTTCGACGTGTATTCGCGTACCACTTCTAAGACGCACCATCAATTTGCCAGCGACTTCTTCCGCAAACTCTACGATGAGGGAAAGTTGGTAGAAGAGACTTCCAAGCAGTATTACGACGAGGAGGCCAAGCAGTTCCTGGCCGACCGCTATATCACCGGCGAATGTCCCCATTGCCACAACGAAGGTGCCTACGGCGACCAGTGCGAGAAATGCGGACGCGACCTTTCGCCCACCGAGCTCATCAATCCGAAGAGTACCATCAGCGGTTCGCAGCCTGTGCTGAAGGAGACCAAGAACTGGTATCTGCCGCTGAACGACTATCAGGAATGGCTGAAGCAGTGGATTCTGGAAGGTCATAAGGAATGGCGCCCGAATGTATACGGCCAGTGCAAGAGCTGGCTCGACATGGACTTGCAGCCACGCGCCATGACGCGCGACCTAGACTGGGGCATCCCCGTTCCCGTGGAGGGAGCAGAGGGGAAGGTGCTCTATGTGTGGTTCGATGCGCCCATCGGCTATATTTCGAATACAAAGGAACTCTGCGAGAGCAATCCCGAGCGCTGGGGAACGTGGCAGAAATGGTGGCAGGACGAGGACACCCGTCTGGTGCATTTCATCGGTAAGGACAACATCGTGTTCCATTGCCTCATCTTCCCTGTGATGATGAAGGCCCACGGCGGCTACATCATGCCCGACAATGTTCCCGCCAACGAGTTCCTGAATTTGGAGAATGACAAGATTTCCACCTCGCGCAACTGGGCTGTTTGGCTGCATGAGTACCTGGAGGATATGCCCGGCAAGCAGGACGTATTAAGATACGTGCTGACCGCTAATGCCCCCGAGACCAAGGACAACAACTTCATGTGGAAGGATTTCCAGGAGCGCAACAACTCTGAATTGGTGGCCATCTACGGAAACTTCGTGAACCGTGCCCTCCAGCTAACAAAGAAATACTTCAACAGCATTGTTCCCGAGTGCGGCGAACTGCAGGATATCGACCGTCAGGCTATCGAGGAATTCAAGGACGTGAAACAAAAGGTGGAGCAGTTGCTCGACCAGTTCAAGTTCCGCGATGCCCAGAAGGAGGCCATGAACCTGGCCCGTATCGGCAACAAATACATCACCGACTGTGAGCCCTGGAAGGTGGCCAAGACCGATATGGAGCGCGTGAAGACCATCCTCAATATCTGTCTGCAACTGTCTGCCAACCTCAGTATCGCCTTCGAGCCGTTCCTGCCCTTCTCATCGAAGAAGCTCCGCAACATGCTCAACCTGAAGGAATGCAACTGGGAGGAACTCGGCAACACCGATATCCTGCCGGCAGGCCATCAGTTAGGTGAGCCATCGCTACTCTTCGAGAAACTCGAGGACGACGTCATCCAGAAGCAGATTGACAAGCTGGAAGCCACCAAGAAAGCCAACGAGGCCGCCAACTACAAGGCAGCTCCCGTAAAGGAAAACATCCCGTTTGAGACCTTTGAGAAACTCGATATCCGCGTGGGACTCGTCAAAGACTGCCAGAAAGTGAAGAAATCGAAGAAACTCCTGCAGTTCACCCTCGACGACGGTAGCGGTCAGGACCGCACTATCTGCTCCGGCATTGCCGCCTTCTACGAGAATCCCGAGCAACTCATCGGCAAGCGTGTACTCTTCGTGGCCAACTTCGAGCCCCGCAAGATGATGGGCATTGAGAGTCAGGGAATGATTCTCTCGGCCGTTGACAGCGATGAAAGTCTCAGCGTGGTCACCACTACCAAGGATGTGAAGCCCGGCAGTCAGGTAGGATAGGCTACGTTGGAATCTGAAACCTGAAACTTGAAACGCGCCAAAGGCGCTATCTGGTCCTATAGTTCAATGGATAGAACAAGTCTCTCCTAAAGATTAGATCCGAGTTCGATTCTCGGTGGGACCACAAGAAAGACAGACACTTACGGGTGTCTGTCTTTCTTTTTATTCCAATGGGATGATTCCTTAACGGGAGCCACCGCCGAAACCACCGCCGGAGAATCCGCCGCCACCACCGAAACTTGACGAACCGCCACCTCCGCTCGAACGGGGATGATTGTGGCTGTAAGCCGACGTAAATGCATTTGCCACACTGGCACTATACGAGGACACGAATACATCGAAGTCGGTCACCTGGTTCATGGTCTTACCCAATTCTGACTGCTCGTAGAACTCGGGACAGATCTCGCGGAAATCCTTCATCACTTGCTTAGCATTGCCGTAAAGGGTGGCATACACCAGGTATTCGTTCCAAAGGCTCACCTCCACCGCATGGCGCTCTTTCACCAAGGTAAAGTCTTCCAGGAACTTCTTCAGTCCGTAGACGTCAAGGGCATCCTTCTGGTCAATGGTTTTATAAGGGATTTTTTTCTTCAGCGTCAGGGCATTGTAGAGTTTTTCCATACGGGTGGGCTTGTTCTTGGCGTATCGCTTCATCTCACCAGGCTCCAACAGGGCATTCTCGCCTGCAGCTTCCTGGAGAATCTGGACGATGCCTCTCATATTGGCTTTGTCCTGATCTTCCTGTTCTTCAGCACCAGCCTGTTCGGGATTGGCAATCTTCAGACAGGGCTGCTGCTTATTCTTGATAAGCACGGTCTCCACGCCGAGCACTCCCTGATAGATCATGCGCATGATATAGGCACCCATCAAGTTCTTGGAATTGTCGGTTCCCTCGAGGGTCGTATAGATCATGTTCGAACGGTGGAGGCTCTTCTTGCAGGGAATCTCGCGCTGCCAGGGGACGTCCTTGCCATTGCCGATGAGTTTCTTGCGCCATTTGCGACGCTTGAAATAACTATAGATGGAAGGCAGACAGCAGGCAAGGAACAGGAGCACGTAGGAACCTACTTGCCAAAGGATACCCATGATTCCATCACCACTTCCACTACCACCATCATTCTCTGGCGTGTAGTCGCTGCCCTCGATGGCTCGCTGCTTCACGCTCTCGAAGTCTCCTCCCGTCTCCACGGCGGGGTGGAACATTCCCTTGGGGGTCTCAATCATCACCGTGATATGGTTCTGGCGCTCCAGGGGCTGTGTGCTCCATGCTTTCACTACACTATCCATCACCTGGATTTCACCGCCGAAGCCAAAGGCCCAAACATTGGTACCATCCATAGGCTGTCCATCATCGCGGCGGATGGTCAGCGTGAACTGCTCTGGGGGTTCATTGGTATCGCGAGAATAGAACATGAAGATGAAGCCATCACTCTCGTAATAGCCTCGCAGCATGTTGCCTATATTATAGCGGAGCCTGAATGTATGGTCGCCGTTGTCGCCCATACCGAAACAGAGTTCATAGCGGTTGTCACCCTTGTCCACAATGCCGTAGCGTCCTTTCTTCATTTCGCGGGAGAGGTCGATGTCCCAGGGGGTGCTGTCCGTCATCATCTCCCCGTCTTCCTCCACACTGAAAGCCGAAAGTGACATATCGGTGGGCAGGTTCATGGGCATATAGAACTCCGTGTGCTTATGGTCGTCAATGGTATATTGGCGTACTTCCTCCACGTGGGCCGAACCATTGTCGGACAACGTCACTGTGATATTGAGGTTGTGCATATGATTGTCGGCACAGACACCCATGCTGAAGAGCAAGGCGGCTGTACAGGCGAACAACTTAGTAGGATTCCTCATGCAGGTCAACTCTTCAGGGCAGCATCGATATCGGGATATTCCTGCTTCTTCTCCTCGGTCTGCAGGTATTCGCGCTTACCGAAATGAAGAATGCTGGCTACGATACTGGAGGGCCACTGGCGGACGATACGGTTCATCTTCGTGGCAGAATCATTATACACCATACGGCTCATGCGCACGTTCTCCTCATACTTCTGCAGGGATGCCATGGTGTCCCTATAGACTTCCGAAGCCTTCAGCTCGGGATAACGCTCACTCACGGCAATCAGACGGCCGAGGATCTCGGAAGTGGCGCTGAACTGGTCATTAATCTGCTGAGCGGTAGTAGGATTTGTCATGCGGCGCTTCTCGATGGCTTCCACCAGGGTGTCGTGCTCATGACGTGCATAGTCCTTCGTGAGTTTCACCAAAGCTGTCACGGCATCCCAACGGGAAGTAAGCTGTACGCCAATCTGACTGAGGGCATTGTTGGCCATCTCGTCAAGGTTTACCAACTCGCGCTGTGTGTTCAGGAAATAAAGTCCCACCAACACGGCCAATACGATAAGAATAATTAAAATTGCCATTTCTTTTGATTTTAATGATTAACAACTTATTTGTTGCAAAAATAGATATTATTACCGATAAAACCAAGAAATCGGTATAATCTTTTTTGTCTTTTTCCAAAAAAGGTCAAATAGACACTGATTATTTGGATAATAATATAAAAATAGGTATCTTTGCAGCCGATTTTCGAATTTCAGAAATGAGTAACAGGCCTGCGCAGACGTTTATACTCGTTGCTTTGGTAACCATCTTGCTTCTTGCCATGCATTTTTTGCCCCAGATTACCGTCTGGGACCGTCACCTGCGTGCCGTCAACATCCTGAGCGACGTGATTCCAGAGGTCTATGGCAATGACAATCTGGAGAAGGAGGACACGGCCGTGGTCATGCCCATGAAGCAACTCTTTGCCCGCAATGACTCCCTGCAGAACGCCGAGACTGATACCCTTCGCCATCACGCTCCCATTCCTGAAGGAGTGACGCCTGTAGAAGACTACTCCGAAGGCAGTGTCCACGGAATGGAGTCTTTCTATGCTGCCCTTGACAACGTGAACAACATGGACCGTCCAGTGCGAGTGGGCTACTGGGGCGACTCCTATATCGAGGGTGATATCCTGGTCTGCGACCTCCGTGAACAACTACAACAGAAGTTCGGCGGCAGCGGCGTGGGATGGGTAGACTGCGGCAAGACGTCCAACAGTCTGCGCCCCACGGTTGTGCAGAAACCTTCCGGCTTCGGTTCCTATGCCGTTGTCCAGAAACAGTACAACAGCGCCCTGCTCGGTCCTTCCCAGCGTTATTTCAAGGCAGAAAGCAATGCCTCGCTCACCTACAGCGGCACCAAATACCGCAAGAATCTCGACCATTGGGACCGCGCCTCTCTCTTCTTCCGTACCGAAGAACCTATTACCATCACGGCTACCATCAACGGCGAGCCGCAGACCTTCTATGCCGAAGCCGCTCCCAATATCCAGGAGGTGCATGTAGACGGCCCTATGTCGAGGGTAAAATGGAACATCAACGGCTCCAACGCCTCCACCATCTTCTATGGTGCCTCACTCGAACCTCATCAGGGAGTTTCGGTGGATAACTTCTCGATGCGCGGCTGTGCAGGAATGACGCTCTCCAAGATTCCAGAACAAACGCTCAGTCAGATGAACAGCCTCTACCCTTACGACCTCATCATCCTGCAGTTTGGCCTCAATGCCGTCAATGAGCATTCTGGCAGCAAGTGGTTCAGCCACTACCAGCAGCAAATGGGTTCCGTCATCAGCCGTTTCAAGCGGGCCTATCCTAATGCTTCCATCCTCGTTGTGAGCATGCCCGACCGTGGCAGTCGTCAGAACGGCCAGATCGTCACCATGAGGGGCGTGGAGGGAATGGTGGCCTGCCAACAGCGCATTGCGATGGAGAACAAGGTGGCCTTTCTCAATTTCTTCCAGATGATGGGCGGGCGCAACAGTATAGCGGAACTTGTGAATCGCCGAATGGTAGGCCACGACTACACGCATCCTTCCTACGGCGGCGGCAGATTGCTGGCAACCAAGATGATGGCCTCCCTAATGGCGGGATATGAATAGAGGGATGAAGGATAAAAGATTAAAGATTAAAAATTAAATGTTCGAAGAATTACAGGAAAAATGGCAGTTTATGACGCAGTATCTGCAGCCTGAGTTGCTAATCCAGCAACTCACCTACGATGCTGCTCATCCGCTTATTTTCTCAAGCGGACTCTTCCTGTTCATGTTCCTTGCCTTCACGTTTGTCTATATGCTCCTGCGTCACCACACCACGGCACGCCTGTTGTTCGTGACGCTTTTCTCCTACTATTTCTATTACAAGAGCAGCGGTTTCTATTTCTTCCTGCTGGCTGTGGTCACCATCAGCGACTGGCTTATCGGCGCACAGGTGGGACGGCTGCGCAACGAGGGGCACAAACGGGCTGCTCAATGGATGGTGGCCCTCAGTATGGTCATCGATCTCGCCCTACTCTGCTATTTCAAATACACCAACTTCTTCTTCGGCTCCATTAGCCAGATCATAGGCAACAACTTCCAGCCGTGGGACATCTTCCTGCCCGTGGGTGTCAGCTTCTTCACATTCCAGTCGATGAGCTATACCATCGACATCTACCGAGGCCATGTCAAACCGCTCCGGAGACTGCTCGACTATGCCTTCTTCGTGAGTTTCTTTCCACAACTGGTGGCAGGCCCTATCGTCAAGGCCCGCGAATTCGTACCGCAGATCCACCGTCCTCTCACCATTACCTCCCGTATGATGGGCGAAGGGGTGTTCCTCATCCTCATCGGTCTTTTCAAGAAAGCCGTCATCAGCGACTATATCTCGCTCAACTATGTGGACCGTATCTTCGACAATCCCGCCCTCTATACCGGCATCGAGACGCTTCTGGGCGTCTATGGCTATACCGTGCAGATCTATTGCGACTTCTCCGGCTATAGCGACATGGCCATCGGAATAGCCCTGCTGCTGGGCTTCCGGTTCCCGCAGAACTTCAACGCCCCCTATACCAGCGCCTCCATCACGGAATTCTGGCGCCGGTGGCATATCTCGCTCTCCTCCTGGCTGCGCGACTATCTCTATATCTCTTTGGGCGGCAACCGCAAGGGGAAGTTCCGTACCTATCTGAACAACTTCCTCACTTTCCTGATTTGCGGACTTTGGCATGGCGCTGCCTTCAACTTCATCATCTGGGGTGCCTGGCATGGTCTGGGTGTGGTTGCCCATAAGCTCTTCAGTCAGGAGGTGCTCCATCATGACCGCCGCTACCGCAGCCATGGCGTCAAGCGCTTCTTTGCCGTGATTATCACCTTCCATTTCTGCGTATTAGGATGGATTATGTTCCGTGCTACCGACATCAGCCAGTGGAGCATCATCCTTCACAATATTTTCCTTGAACTACATCCCGAATACTTCTGGCCTGTCATTGACTCATTCCGCCTCGTGTTTGCACTCATTGCCTTTGCGCTAATCTCGCATTGGCTACCATACACCTGGCAGCGACGCATGACAGCCATTCTCTCTCGTTCTGGTGTCGTGGTCCACGCCCTGCTGCTGACCGCTGTCATCTATATTATCATTCAGGTGCGCTCCTCCGACATCCAGCCCTTCATCTATTTCCAATTCTAAAAGAGAAACCCTAACCGAAAAACGAAGAAAATGAAACATTCAAGTAAACTACGCAGTCTGATGCTGCTTTCGATGCTGGCACTGTTCCTGCCCCTTTTTGCACAGGACGACAAGCAGAAAGATACTTTCGACTGGAACCCCGTGATGGATGCCATCATCCAGATTGAGAGCCGTGGTATTGAGACAGCCCGCAACGGCCAATACTTAGGCGTGCTCCAGATTGCCCCCGTGCTTGTACGTGAATGCAACGACATCATGAGAAGCCGTGGTGACAGCCGCCGTTTTACGCTCAACGACCGTCTCAGTCGCCAGAAATCAAAGGAAATGTTCGTCACCATCATGTCGAAATACAATCCTGAGAACGACATCGACAAAGCCTGTCGCATCTGGAAGATGGGTATCCGCTACACCATCAAAGGCTCACAGCAGTTCGTCAACCGCGTGCGCAGCGTGATGAAGCAGCAGGCAAAGCAAAAAGCAAAAAGCGAGGAGTAAAGTACTCTAATGACAAATTGAGATATTGAGAAAATGAGAAAGACTCAAAGACTCAAAAACTTACAAGCATGTGCAATTATAAAAAGAAGTTGTCTAAGAGAATGGTAGTGATGATTGCAATGGCAATTCTTCACGCTTCACTCTTTACGCTTCACTTAAACGCTCAGGTGACTCACGTCAGTTACACCTCTTCACGCCATTACAACCAACGGGTGGCGGAGTTCGAGCGTATGGAACCCATCGACTCCACGCAGATCGTGATGCTCGGCAACAGTCTTACCGAGAACGGCGGCAACTGGAATGAACGTCTGCAGGTGGACAACGTGGTCAATCGCGGCATCATCGGCGATACTGCGGAGGGAATGTCGGAACGCCTCTGCCAAATACTGCCAGGAAAGCCCCGTGCCATCTTCCTGATGTGCGGCATCAACGACCTCAGTCACAATCTCACGCCTGAACAAGTGTTCAACCGCGTGCAGCGACTCATCGACCGCATCCGCAAGGAGGCTCCCGAGACCAAGCTCTACGTAGAGAGCCTGCTCCCCATCAACGAGAGCAACGGCCGTTGGAAAACGCTGACGGGAAAGACCGATGACATTCCACGCATCAATGAGAAACTGAAGCAATACTGCCAACTCACCGATATCCCTTACATAGACCTCTTCTCCCATTTCACCCGCGGCAACGGCAACCAACTGATGCCCGCCCTCAGCGCTGACGGCCTTCACATCACGAAGATAGGCTATAAGATATGGGCCGCCCAGTTGCGCCCTATCGTTTATGAGCTCAACGGCATGATGCTCCCCATCTATATGCTCGATGAGTTTGAATAAGAGGTCAGAAGTCGGCTCCCGATAATTTGGCTACGACATATTCCGAACGGGTGCCGATACGGAACTTACCGCCCCAGATGCCGATACCTGAAGAAACGTAGTAACGGGTGTTGCCGCGCTGATGGGAACCGAAAGCACATTCATATATAGATTCCGTAATCCATGAAATAGGCCATACCTGTCCATGATGGGTGTGGCCGCTTAATTGGAAGTCCACCCCATTCTGCTCCGCATCCTCCAGATGGTAGGGCTGATGATCCAATAGGATGACATATTTCGAGGAATCAATACCGGCAGTCAGGGCTTTCACGGCCTTGCGCTTGAAATTCGTCCGGTCATCACGTCCTACGATGGCAAGGTCGCCCATCTGGAGCACCTCATCCCTCAGCAGACGGATGCCTGCCTTCTCATAGAAACCCAGCGAATTGGGCTGTCCTGCATAGTATTCGTGGTTTCCAAGGCAAGCCACCACGGGTGCCTTCAATTGCCGGAATTCCTCCCACATCTTCTGTTCCTCCAACGGACGGATGCTGCGGTCGATGATATCGCCGGCAATGAGAATCAGGTCGGGGTTTTCCGCATTCACCAATTCCACCCATCGATGGAGTTCCGGCCGCTGGTTGTGATAGCCCAGATGCAAGTCGGTCATCATCACGATGGTCTTTTCTTCGGACTTTTGACTGTTACCATTCGTCAGCGTGATCGTCTCGCGTACCTTATGATGATAATGCAAGCCGCCGTATATGAACGTCACAAGAATGATGCTGAATACAGCCACCGAACCCCAGAGGCTGTTCTTCAGGAAGGTGGCAGGCACCAGATGAAAGAGTTTTCCCAGGTCGAGCACCACAAAGAGCATAAAGAGATAAAGCAGGATGATGAGCGACGAAGTGCCTATCTCATAGACAATGGTAGCCAACGCCATCGGCATCTCATCCAACCGTCGGCTTATACCGACGAACAACTTGCCAAAGCCCATTGCCATCAAGACGACCACCAGCCATTTGCCCCAAGTTGGCAGCGGCAGCAACTGATACACATGCCACAGCACGTACACTATGGACGCCAGCGGCAGTAGCATAAACAACAGAAATCCCATTTTCATGGCGGCAAAGATAGTAAAAAGTAAAAAAGTAAGAAAGTAAAAAGGCAAAAAAAAGAAAAACCATGAACTATAAACTATTAATTATGAATTATTTGCTATCTTTGCACGCGAAATGAAAAGACAGGACAGCATCATAGTAGAACTGAAACGGCGCAGACAACTGTTTGCCCGCATCCTTTTGTCGGTATTCGTGCCGATGATGATGCTGTCGGCGGTGCACGTTCACGAAGAAGCCTTGTCCCCCGAGTGTGAACAATGCGCCCACCATGTCTCCCATGCCGGTCACCTTTCAGCGGCTGACAGCCATACCTACAACTGCGTGCTCTGTCAGTTCCTGACGCTGCCTTTCGTTCCCGCCGTTGTAGTCGGCACCTTATTCATCTTTACCCTTCACCGGATTTCACACCAGTGGCAGATTCATTATGCGCCCTGCAGCGTGATAATCTCTCATTCTCAACGGGGACCGCCGGCGTTATTCTGAACAAGAGACTACATTTTTATAGAATAACCCAAGAACCTTTTTAAGATGAAAGCAATAAAACTGACAATTTTACTGCTCTTTTCTGCTATCACAGTATTTGCACAGAAAGAGCAAGACACATGCGTGCATCTACACGAAGTAATCGTAACCGGACTCACCGGTACCACGCACATCAACCATATACCTGCCCCTGTCAGCGTCGTTTCCGCTCAGGAGTTGCAGACCCTTTCCGCCTCGAATATCATCGATGCCATTACCCGTCAACCCGGAGTCTCACAGATTACCACGGGTAACGGCATCTCCAAACCCGTCATCCGCGGACTGGGTTACAACCGCGTTTTGGTGGTCAACGACGGCATCCGTCAGGAAGGTCAGCAATGGGGTGATGAGCACGGTGTGGAAGTAGATGGCGAAGGCGTCCACTCCGTAGAAATCATGAAAGGCCCCGCCTCGCTGATGTACGGCTCCGATGCCATGGCAGGCGTTGTCGTTTTCCACGATGCCCCCATACAGCCCCTCGGCACAATGAAGGCCGAAGTGAGCGGCGGATGGCAGTCGAATGCCAATCTCTGGAACTATTCCGTAAACTTCGCAGGCAACCAGCAGGGATTCGTATGGGACGGACGCTGGAGCCAGAAAGGAGCTGGCGAATACGAGAACAGCATCAACCACAAGGTAGAAAACTCGCAGTTCTCCGAACAGGCCGCGCGCATGATGATGGGATTCAACAAGCGCTGGGGCTACAGCCACCTGAAACTATCCTACTATCATATCAAACCCGGCATCGTGGGAGAACATCATCATGACCATGACGATAACGATAACGTTAACGATAACCCTAACAATGATGAGGACCATCACCATGATGCTGACCACGAGCATGAGCACGAAGGA
>ONFE01000042.1 GCA_900316985.1 uncultured Prevotellaceae bacterium | reverse complement strand
TCCTATTATAATAAAGGTGCATTCGAGATGTACGGCAACTACCTCATTGACCACGGCGTCTATAAACTGACCATCCAGAACGTCATCAAGAAAGACTTCCTGTTCCAGCAGGGGTCTACCATCGTGTTCGGAGGAGATCCATACAATTCAGCCCTTAACATGAAGGCAAAGTATACGGTCACAGGCGTCCCTCTTTCCGATCTGGAGATTGGAAACTCCTTTAAGAATAATAATGTACGTGTGGACTGCATGATGAATATTACCGGAACACCTGAGTCTCCTCACGTGGAATTCGACCTCGACCTCCCCACCCTCGGCACCGATATGAAGCAGATGATTCGCTCGCTAATCAACAGCGAGGAAGAAATGAACCAACAAGTCATCTACCTGCTGGCCATCGGACGATTCTACAATCAGCGTGAAACCCGTTCCAACGAGCAGCAGAGCCAGACCTCGCTGGCCATGCAGTCGCTTCTTTCAGGTACGGTCAGCCAACAGATCAACAACGTACTCTCCTCTCTGACCAACAACAGCAACTGGAACTTCGGAGCCAATATTTCCACGGGCGATGAAGGATTCTATAATGCAGAATATGAAGGTATCCTTTCCGGACGCCTGCTCAACAACCGCCTGCTCATCAACGGCCAGTTCGGTTATCGTGACAACGCTACCACGAGCAATTCATCCTTCATCGGCGACTTCGACATTCGCTATCTGCTCTTCCCCAACGGAAACCTGGCTGTTCGTGTCTACAACCAGACCAATGACCGTTATTTCACGCGCAACTCACTCAACACCCAAGGTCTCGGTGTCATTCTGAAACGCGACTTCAATGGTCTGAAAGACCTATTCGGTTCAGGCCGCAAGAAGAAATAAACTTGTAAAAAATTAGACATCAGCCTCCAGCAACTGCTGGATGGTAAAGCCGTGCTGCTTCTGATACTTATCCACGTCGTTGATGAACTTCATCTGAAAGAATTGATTGCCCATCACACGATTACAAACCCACATCATCTTTCCCATATGGAAATCACGCTCTTGCTGGGATCTGCTGTCATAATTCTCCAGCGGATACTGGCTGAGCAGATAGAATACCATACAGTCAGGCGCAATATTCTTCCGATTCATTGACTGACGCTGACTCAAGGTATAATGTTTCTTGTAAAGCGGATAACCTGCCCCCATATACTTATCGAGCGATATGCCAATCATGTCATCACCTACAATAATACTCTCGTCGAGGGAACCTATCTGCGTGTAAAAGCGCGGAATGACAAGCGTCGGCACTTCCTTCTGTAATTTGTTGAAACAATTGTTCAACTGTTCGTTCAAGTCGTCGATGTTTGCATATTCAGCCTGTATGTCGCTGATAAGCACCTGCAAAGTGCTATCCTGAAAATAGGAAAGGAATTTCTTGTTGATGTCAGGATCATCCATCACGCCGAGGCGCAGCACATTCTCGATAAGCGCCCGTGTTTCCATGGGATAGTCGGTCTCCATCTGCTGAAGTGCCGAGAAGTCACCCGTAGTGAGATAGCGACTCTGCAAACGGTCATAGCGTTCTATTTCAATAGGAGTCTCCTCCGTATTGAAAAAATCAACTGCACGTAACTTGAAATCACATGAAGCAAGCAGCACAGTAACAAAAGAAAGAACGGCTACAATCCTTTTCAAAAGTTGTTAAAGTTTAAATTCGGGGTCAAAATTACTAAAAAATATTTTAATATGCAAATTTTAAGATAAAAAGTTTAAATAAACTTTAGAAAAACTACTATTTAATCATAACGCAATTAAATTTGCATTTAAAAACAAGTCAAAAATAAAGAATATGAAAAGAACATTTTTGTGCTGTCTGGCAACAGTCTCTTTGATGGCTTATGCCGAACAAACCATTAAGGTAACGGTGGAGAACCCCACAAAGGATGTAAGGATGGATGCGCCTGTGGTGATTCAGTTAGCCAATTTGGGTGTTGATGTCCGCTCGGCCATGGTAATAGACGGAGAAAAGGAAATCCCTTGCCAGTTGGATGACCTCAACGCTGACAAGCGTTTCGATGAACTCTGCTTCACCACCGACCTTGGCAAACGTGAGAAGAAGACATTTGAGGTGACACTTTACGACAAAGGAAAACCCCGCCAGTATGATTCACGCGTATTCATAGAAATGGTACTCCGCAACTATCAGGGAAAGGCGAAGAACCAACATGATTTCTACATTTCTGAACTTACGGTTGACCGTGGCGTGGACTCTTATCGTATTCAACACCACCACGGCATAGCATTCGAAAGCGAATTAACGGCGTATCGCATCTATTTCGACCAGCGGCAGTCGCCTGACCTTTACGGCAAACGCCACAAACGTTTAGAACTCCGTGAAACCCAGTTCTATCCAGATGATGATCAGTTGGCTAACGGCTATGGTGATGATGTGCTTTGGTGCGGACAGACATTTGCTTTGGGAGCCTTTCGTGGATGGGATGGACAGAAGTCGGTCACGCTAGACGATGCGGAACACCTCTCCCAGCGCATTATTGCCCGTGGACCTGTTCGTGTGATAGCCGAGATGGTCTGCGACGAATGGAATGCCCCAACTTCCACGCCAAATGCGAAACCCATCACCCTGCGCCAGCGTTTCACTCAATGGGCAGGCCATCGTGACGTGCAGGTGGAAGAGAAATTCTCAAGGCCTGTAGCTGATTACGAGTTCTCCACGGGCATCATCAACGTGAAAGGTTCCGAGGAATTCTCCGACAAGAATGGCCTTCGCGGATGCTGGGGAACCGACTATACAGTAAGTGGCAAGGACACGCTTACCCACGCCAAGGAGACCGTCGGATTGGGCATCTGCATTCCCAGCCAGCACATCCGTCAGGAACTCAAGGCCGACAAGGACAACTACGGCTTCGTCGTCGGTACTTCAACCGACTGCCTGCGCTATGCCATCACCTTCACCAGCGACAAGGAAACCTTCGGTTACCATACTGCCAAGGATTGGTTTGAAGCGCTGAAGGCATGGAAGCGCGAACTGGAGCCTGTACGTGTTATTATCCAAAAATAAATTCGGTCATATACTTGGAAGTTACATAAAAGTTTTGTAACTTTGCACCAAGAAAGAATTAAGGTCGTATCGGTTAAGATCGGGATACTCTTCAAATAAAAATCGAAAACCGAGAAGACTCCTCTTGCCAATGGCGGGCCATATAAAGCGCCTTGGCGCCTAAGCTGTAAAGCCGGTGGATTACAAAGGCGGAGGGCTCTCAAATCTTGTATTGCTCGGAGTTTCATCACATCACCGGTACGACCGTTTTTAAAATCACAACTTATTATTCTATTATGTTTTCCGGAATCATCGAAGAATTTGCCACGGTCGTCAACATTGTTCACGACCAAGATAATATTGACTTCACCCTCACCTGTTCTTTTGTGGACGAACTTAGCATCGACCAAAGTGTAGCCCACAACGGCGTATGCCTCACGGTGGTCAGTATCAAGGACAACACCTATACCGTGACAGCCATGCGAGAGACACTTGAACGGTCCAACCTCGGACTGCTGAAAATAGGTGACAAAGTCAACGTGGAACGCTCCATGCTGATGAACGGACGTCTTGACGGCCACATCGTACAGGGCCATGTGGACATGACAGCTGAATGCATGGCCAAGGAAGACGCTCAGGGCAGCACTTATTTCACTTTTAAATATGATTACAATATGGAAATGGCTCGCCGCGGCTATTTTACCGTCGACAAAGGCTCGGTGACTGTCAACGGCGTTAGCCTCACGGTCTGCAACCCCACCGAAGACACCTTCCAGGTCGCCATCATCCCATACACGATGGAACACACCAACTTCTGCGATATTCAAGTTGGAACACGCGTAAACCTTGAGTTCGACATCCTTGGCAAATACATAGCCCGTCTGCAGCAGCTACAATAATTATTGTTAAAGAAAACAATAAAAACAAACGGAAGAGATATTTTTAATTAACGAACTGTTAACAAATATCTATTCCGTTTTTTCGTATTCGTTTTTTTTATTACTTTTGTCTCGCAATTTGTAAAAATATGAGAGTAAAACATTTCAGTTTGTCACTAATCGTCCTGCTTTCGCTTTCAACAACAATACAAGCCAAGCAATGGACGCTAAAAGAATGCATTGACTACGCATTAACCAACAACATCAGTCTCCGTAAGACACAAGTACAGAAACTATCATCCCACGAGGATGTACTCCAGTCGCAGGCAGCCCTGCTGCCCTCGCTTTCGGCATCCACGTCGCAGAACGTCACCTACCGCCCCTGGCCGCCTATGGGAGCAGCCTCCGTGCAGAACGGTTATGTCCAGAGTTCCGTTGACAAGGTCTATTATAACGGTTCCTACGGCGTGAATTCCAACTGGGTACTCTGGAACGGGAACCGCAACCGCGACCAGATTAAACTCAACAAGATCTCTGAGCAACAGGCCGAACTCGACTCTGCTCGTATTGCTAATCAGTTGCAGGAGCAGATCACCCAATACTACATCCAGATTCTCTACACCACGGAGGCCATCAAGGTGAATGAACAGAGTCTGCTCACCTCCAAGAAAAACGAAGAGCGCGGTCAGGCCATGGTCAAGGTGGGAAGCATGAGCAAAGCCGAACTCTCACAGCTCACAGCCCAGCGTGCCCAGGATGAATTCACCGTGGTGGACCAACAAAGCAACCTGCGCAACTACAAGCGCCAGCTGAAACAACTACTCCAGCTTACCGACGATGAACCTTTTGACGTGGTCATCCCTGAAACCACAGACGAAATGGCCCTGCAACCCATTCCCGCCCTCCAAAGCGTGTATGATGCCGCCCTCTCCCACCGTCCAGAGATTAAAAATGCGATGCTCGGTATGAAGAGCAGCGACCTCAGCGTGAAGATGGCCAAGGCAGGCCGCATGCCTACCATCAGTGCAAATGGAAGCGTCACCACCAACACCACCTCTATGAGCAGCGATGCATGGGGATCCCAGTTGAAAACCAATCTCAATCTCGGAGCTGGTATCAGCGTAAACATGCCCATTTTCGACAACCGTCAGATTCGCACCTCCGTCAACAAGGCCCAGTTGCAGAAACAGAACTATATGCTCGACCTGCAGGACAAGAAGACCACACTCTATTCCACCGTGGAGAACTACTGGCTCCAGGCCGAGAACAACCAGCAGCGGTTCCGTGCCGCCAAGGTGAGTACTCAGAGTGCACAGGACAGTTACGAACTCCTCTCCGAGCAGTTCCGCGTGGGACTGAAGAACACCATCGAACTGATGACCGGCAAGGACAAACTCCTCCAGGCTCAGCAGAATGAACTCCAGTCAAAATACCTTGCCATCTATAATATCGACATGCTCCATTTCTATCAGGATGGAACGTTTAAGTAATTTAGAGTTTAAAGCTAAGAATCAAGATTAAGTAATTAGAAATCATCCGATTACATGAAGAATAAGAAAGTGTGGATTGCCGTTGCAGCTTTGGCCGTCATAGGTTTGATAATCTGGCTGCTGATGGGCAATAAGAAAGAAGAAAAAGTGAGCTTCTCCACTGAAAAAGTGGCAAAAACCGACATTCAGACAAGTGTAACGGCTACCGGAACCATTGAGCCTGTTACCTCCGTAACTGTAGGTACGCAGGTGTCAGGTATTGTGGCCCATCTCTATGTGGATTACAACAGTGTGGTGAGGAAAGGTCAGGTCATAGCCGAACTTGATAAGACCAACCTTATCAGCGAACTCAATACGGCCAAGGCCAACCTCAACAGCCAGCAAAGTAATCTCAACTATCAGAAATCCAATTTCACTCGCTACCAGACGCTCTACAGCAAAGGTCTGATTAGCGCCAACGATTTCGAGAACGCCCGACTCAGCTACCAGCAAGCCCAACAGCAGGTGAATACGGCCAAAGAGAGTGTGCGCAGGGCCCAGACCAACCTCGGTTACGCCACCATCACCTCGCCCATCGATGGCGTGGTGCTTTCCAAGTCCGTTGAGGAAGGTCAGACAGTGGCCGCCTCCTTTAACACGCCGGAACTCTTTACCATCGCGCAAGACCTCACCAATATGCGCGTCATTGCTGATATCGACGAGGCAGACATCGGTGATGTGAAGGTTGGCCAGCGCGTCACTTTTACCGTTGACGCCTTCCCCGACGACACCTTTCAGGGAGCTGTCAAGCAGGTTCGCCAGCAACCCACCACCGAGAGCAATGTGGTTACCTATCAGGTAGTCATCTCCGCACCTAACGGTGACCTCAAGCTGAAGCCCGGACTGACGGCCAACGTAACCATCTTCACGATGGAGCACAATGGCGTACTTGCCGTTTCCAGCAAGGCCCTCCGCTTCACTCCCAACGAAGCGCTTCTGAACAAGGATCAGACCATCCAAGATGTCAAGGCACCCCATAAACTGTGGACGCTCAAAGACAACGTGTTCAAAGCCCATCGCGTAGAGGTAGGCACTTCCAACGGCACGCTCACCGAGATTCTGAGCGGCATCGAAGAAGGTACTGAGGTGCTCACCGACTTCAGCATAACCGGTTCCGAGAACGGCCCTCAAAACGAACAGGCTAACAACCCCTTCATGCCCCGCCGTCCGAACAGAGGCAACAGCAGGGGCGGTAACGGCGGTAATGCAGGAAATTCAGGCAACGCCGGAGGAGCCCCGAACAATGCCGGCAACAGAACCCCCAACAGATAAAAGCCATGGCTGAACAGAAAGACAATCGCAAGGTAGTCATCGAACTGCAGAACGTAAAGCGCTACTTTCAGGTGGGTTCCGAGACCGTGAAGGCTCTCCGTGGCGTTTCGTTCAAAATCTACGAGGGCGAGTTCGTAACCATTCAGGGAACATCAGGTTCCGGCAAGTCCACGTTGCTCAACCAGCTGGGCTGTCTCGACACCCCCACCAGCGGTGAGTACTACCTCGATGGTGTCAGCGTGCGTACCATGTCCAAGATTCAGCGTGCCCACCTGCGCAACCAGAAGATAGGCTTCGTATTCCAGAACTACAACCTCCTGGCCAAGACAACTGCCGTTGAGAACGTAGAACTGCCGCTGATGTACAACAGCAAATACAACGCCCAGCAGCGCAAAGAGGCAGCCATCAAGGCCCTGCAGGCTGTAGGTCTGGGTGACCGACTCTACCATAAGTCCAACCAGATGTCGGGCGGTCAGATGCAGCGTGTAGCCATTGCCCGCGCTTTGGTCAACAACCCTGCCGTGCTGCTTGCCGACGAGGCCACTGGTAACCTCGACACGCGCACATCCTTCGAGATGCTCGTACTCTTTCAGGAACTCTACCAAAAGGGCCACACCATCATCTTCGTGACCCATAATCCGGAGATTGCAGAATACGCTTCGCGAAACATTAACCTCCGCGACGGCAAAATCCGGGAAGATACCGTTAACACCCACATCAAGTCGGCAAAGGAAGCACTCGATGCCCTTCCCGTAACGAACGACGACTAAGAAGACATGAACATAACAAACCTATTCAAAGTAAGTCTGAAGGCCGTAGCCAACAACAAGATGCGATCCTTCCTCTCCATGCTGGGCATCATTATCGGCGTTGCTGCTGTCATCATCATGATGTCCATCGGACAAGGCTCCAAGGAAAGCATACGCGCCGAACTCTCCACGATGGGCACCAACCTGCTCACCATCCGCCCCGGTGCCGATATGCGAGGAGGTGTGCGTCAGGACCCTTCCAGCATGCAGACGCTCAAGATGGCCGACTACCAGCGCATCCTTCAGGAGAAGAAATTCGTCACCAAGGTGTCGCCTGAAGTTACGGCCAGCGGACAAGCCATCTACGGCAACAACAATACCACCACCACGATGTACGGTGAGTCAACCGACTATCTAGACATCAAGCAATGGGACATCGAGGAAGGCGAATGCTTCACCGAGGAAGACATCAAGAAGGCCGCCAAGGTCTGCGTGGTGGGAAAGACCATCGTCACGGAGCTCTTTGACGGTCACGATCCCGTTGGCAAGACCATCCGCTTCAAGTCCATCCCCATGCGCATCTGCGGTGTGCTCAAGTCGAAGGGCTACAACTCATGGGGAATGGACCAGGACAACGTAGTTATAGCGCCCTACACCACCGTGATGAAGCGCATCGCCGCCCAGACCTATTTCTCAAGTATCGTCTGCTCGGCCATCACCGAGGAACTCTCTGACGCAGCCATCGAGGAGCTCACCCAGATACTCCGCGACAACCACAAGCTCAAGGATGACGCCGCCGATGATTTTCAGATCCGTTCGCAGGCAGAGATGATGGAAACCATGTCCAGCACGATGGACACCGTCACCATTATCCTCGTTGTGGCAGCCGCCTTCTCCCTGCTCGTGGCCGGTATAGGCATCATGAACATCATGCTTGTCTCCGTCACGGAGCGCACCAAGGAGATAGGTCTCCGTATGGCCGTAGGTGCCACTGGTCCCGTCATCTCCCTTCAGTTCCTCATCGAGTCGGTACTCATCAGCGTTACAGGCGGACTGTTGGGCATCCTTGTAGGTTGGGGAGCTAGCACCTTTATCGTGCCCATGTTTGGAATGCCCAGTACCGTTCCCCTCTGGTCAGTCTATGTCTCCTTCCTCGTCTGCGTGCTCATCGGCATTCTCTTCGGTTACATCCCCGCCCAGAAGGCCGCTCGCATGGATCCTATCGAGGCTATCCGTCACGAATAATCACTTTTCTTCAAACTAAGAGCAATATTTCAAGCGAATGGTTTGCTTCTGATGGGTGGAAGCATCGTTTCCAACAAGTAGAAGCCTTGCTTCCAATGGTTGGAAACAAGGCTTCTAATGAGTGGAAAGAAAGAGCCTGTCAATTCGTCTTTCCGTTGATGGATACGAGCCAGTTTTCTTTGTTGGAGAATTCAGGCGTGGTGCCCTTGTAATCGATAACCTTTCCACAGACGATGACTTCGTCACCTTCGGCTATCTGATAGCCTCCCTCTGTCCAGGGTTTGTTGCCGAAATAATAGCTTCCATAGACGGTGAACATAGTTCCTGTCGTACCATCGTCGGAGATGTTATAGTTGCACGTGCCGTACTCTTGACTATAGTAGAACTTGATGCTCGCGATCTTTCCCTTGACAAAGACATCGACGGATGACTTGACATCAACTCCCAGGGCTTTGGTGTAGGCTATAGCCTCGGCCACGGTGAAGGGGTTGTCAATACCCATGCCCTTCTCGGAGACGCCAGCGGTGGTCTTGCCGTTGAGCGAGTAGATGTAGTTGTTCACATCCATCTCTGGATTGCCGTTGTACAGCTTCAGATTACCATAGACAACGACTACATCGCCCACCTTGATCTGGTCTGTGGAGGTGAAATCCGTGTTGGCAATGTACTTACCGCTATAGATCTGCAGACGGTCGGTATTGTTGCCATCGACAGAGATATAGTAGGTAGCGCTGGCATACTTCGTGTTGATTTTTTCAGGAGCCTCGCAGACAATACCCTTCACATAGACCTCTGTGGCTCCGGCCTCGCAGGCGGCAATGGCAGCAGGCACGTTATAGGGATCTTCCAGCGTACCCTTTCCGACGGGAGGATTGGAGATGCCTTCCTGCTTGAAGGAATAGGTGGCATTCGACTCTGTGGAAGCATCGGGCGACATGAAGTTGATGGTGGCCTCGCGTGAGCCTCCGGGGTTCTCGGCGATGTTGAACTTCATGATGACGGTATCAGCCGGATTTGCCTCGAAGATGGTAGGTATGCCCGCGATATATTCCGACTCCTGATAGGAGATCCATGACTTGAACTCATCTGGGACGGTGTAATAGACTCCGCTACCCTTATAAGCCAGTTTCACTTCCAACTGTCCGCCTTCCTTGGCTATCTTAGCCTCGGGGCTGACAATCTTGATAAGTGACTTGGTGATGTTCAGCACGGTTACATCCACCAGCTCGACAGTTCCGTTATAGGTTGTCTTGGGGCCTTCCACCTCAATGACGTCACCTACCTCAATGCCGAGGCTTGAGAAGTTCTTGGTGGCTCCATCCTTGTCGAGTGTACCATAAATATAAACTACGCCTGTTCCGTCGTCGAGATACCAGTTGCCATAGGTAGTATTGGCAATCGAAGTACATGTTCCCTTCACGCGGTAGGTCTTGCCATCGGCACCGGCGATGACCTCGGCACAGGTGGCTGAAGATGCTTCCATGGAGCCTTGGCGTACCATCAGGAACTGGGTGTGGTCACCAACGGCAATCTGCAGTTCTGCCTCACGTCCACCGGAAGTGGCATCGGCATGGAGAATCAGTTCGGTGGTTCCGGCAGAACCTGATACCTGATTGGCTGTCAGCCAGGTAGGCAACGGATAATTGGCCGTAATCTTATTGCCATCGGCATCCTTTTCACTTACTACAAATACATCAGCCAACCGCCAATCCTGATTGGCAGTCACCTTCACGGTCACATCTCCTCCCCCTTCAGGGATGGACACATAGGTCTTATCCAGCGAAATGCTCCCCAGAGAGCCAAGAGTCTGATCTTCTGAACAACCTGTGAGGATAAGCGCAGACAAGACAACACCTATAATATATTTCAGTTTCATAACGATATGTTCTTAATTAGTTAAAAATATACTTGATACCAATGGAAGCATACCAGCACTGGCCGAGCGCGAAGTTGGGCACCCAGATCTTCGTGTTTCCGTTGACGGCAGACGGAGTGGAGAATACGGGGTATCCCTCGGCATCCGTGTGGTCGTACTTCAGGATGCGGCCGCTGTTGAGAGAGGCGTTCATGACCTTGCTCACACCCCAGCTGGAGTTGAAGAGATTGAGCACGTTCTTGATGTCGGCGCTGAGCTGAAGCACATGCTTGGTCTTGCCGATATTCAGTTTGAAGTCGTGCTTGTAGGCGAGGTCGATGCGGTGTACCCAAGGGTTATAGACGCTGTAGCCCTCGGCATACTCACCCTGATGCTTCTTCAGGTAGCTGTCGTTGTGAAGGTATTCCATGAAGCGCACCTGGTCGTCAATGGAAGTGAAGCGGAACTGGCCCTTGTTCACCTCTTCATCGGTCGGGATATAGAGGGCATCGTAATTGTAGCCGTCGCCGTTCATATCGTTGGCTAGCATATAAGACTCGTTGTAGCCGCCACGCCAGGTCTCGTAAATCAGACTGTAGTGGTTTCCGCTACGGTCGTGGAGGGTTGCAGATGCAACCACGCGGTCGGGAGTCACATACTGTGAGTTGTGGAGTTTGATGTTGTTAGGACCGGCCACCGTGGGCACATAGGTGAAGGCCGACTCGGCAGCAGAACCCGGCATACCTGTGATTTCCTTTGAGACGGTATGCGTGTAGGCAGCCATCAGGCTTACCCATTCGGCAGGCTGAGTGGTCACGGTTACGTTGCCTATCCATCCGTAGCCCTTGCTGGTGTTCTCCAGGACGAAGGCCTTGGTGCTATTGCGGAAGTTTGCAGGATAGATGGGCCGGTTGTCGGCTCCATTCCAGCGAGCAAAGCCCTCGGCGGGCAGCATGCTCCAGTCGGAGATGGAACGGTCGTTGATCATCTTGTTAAAGATTCCCTCTACGGTTATGGTGAAGGGGAATGAAACGGGCAGCTGGTAGTCAATGGCGAGAGAGGTCTTCCATACTTGCGGCATCTTGAAGTCGGGATCAACGGCTGAGATGGCCGAAGGAACGGCACCCTGGTCGGGTGTGATGTTCTCAGGATAACCCATTGAGATGAGCTTATCGCGGAGAGCTGCCACTGTGGCATTTCCGTTCTCATCAACAACCAGTCCACCGGAGAAGTCGGCCATTGAATACTCGCCATTGGGGAAACGGCGTGAGAGATTGCTGGCATTTAGCTGGGCCTGATACTGAATCATACCGCTGTTGGTAGGCATGTTGGTGAAGAACACGAGCGGCAGACGACCTGAGAAGAATCCGCTACCTCCACGAACCTTCAGGCTGCGGTCACCAAACACATCCCATGTGAATCCGACACGCGGAGAGATGGAGAACTTAGAATTGGGCCATTTGCCGGTATCGATATGGCGCACGTTGCCGGAACCATCATAATAGTTGAGGGCGAGAATGGCATTATTGGTCATCAGGTCTCCGTTGTTGAAGAACAGTCCGTCGATACGGGTACCGTAAGTCAACTTGAAGCGGTCGGTGATGTTCCAGTCATCTTGGGCATAGAAACCGACCTGATTGAACTGCACACGGGCTGCAGGGCTTGACTCGCCGCCGTAGCCGTAAGTGAGGCAGACCACCTCAGGTGTGCCGCCGTTCATGAAGTCCTGAATGCTGCGATAACGGTAGTAACCTGTTCCGTTACGCATATATTGGTTGTCAGCCATCTGGTGCTCGAAGCTCAGACCGGCCATGATCTTATGGTTACCAATGAAATAGGTAATGTCGTCCTTGGCGTTGAAGATATTGTTGTGGACGGCGTTGTTCCAAGTGAACAGCTCATAGCCGAGGGCCATATAGTTGGCTGTGTTGTCGGTACCGTCAAGGATATCGATGAATGGGAACTCGCTTGACTCGGAGCCGCGCACGTCATCCAGCTTGGAATAAGTGGCCAGGAACTGGTTGAAGAGGTTGGTTCCGAAGCGGCTGTTCAGGTCGAGTGAGAATGAGTGCACGATGTTATCCATAGAGTACATGGAGTTGGCAAATGACATCGAATAGAGGGACATACGGGCATAGGCCGATCGTGTGCCTCCGTCCATTGAAGAGGCGTTGGGTGTACGCCAGGATTTGTTCTTGGTATAGTTGTAGCGGAATGCTAGATGGTGTGCATCCGTGATGTTCCAATCCAGACGTGCCAGAACTTTGTAGTTGCTCTCATCGGCTGGGAAGCTGGTGTAGGAACCGGTGTCGTAGCGGTATTTGCCGAGCACGAAGTTGGAAACGGCATCCAGGTCATCGTTTGTGGTGCGTGAGATGTAGTTCGTCTCATCAGGATAGCCGTCGCGTGAACCTCTCCAGCGGTTGACCACCGTAGGTGTCTTGACCATCTCGCCGTTCACGAAGAAGAAGAGCTTATCCTTGATGATGGGACCTCCCAATGTGAATCCGTATGTTGTGCTCTGATCCTTCTCACGGGCGCCGTCAATAGTCTGATGGTTAATGGCGTCACCACGCAGGTTCTCATTACGATGATAGACGAAGGCACTGCCCCTGAAAGTGTTGGTACCCGACTTCGTGATGGCATTCACACCACCACCGATGAAGTTGGTCTGACGCACGTCGAAGGGAGAAACCACCACCTGCATTTCCTCAATGGCATCGAGGGAAATGGGGTTACCACCGCCGGGAAGACCATCGGAAAGACCGAAGTTGTTGTTGAAGTTGGCACCATCGACCGTGAAGTTCGAGTTACGTCCGTCAGCACCTGCAAAGCTCATGCCGTTACCACCATAGGGAGAAAGACGCGTCACATCGTAAATACTGCGGCTGACCGTAGGAAGGTTGACAATCTGAGCGTTGTTGATGTTGGTGGAAGCACCCGTCTTCTCAGCGTTGAACTTAGATTTGGTGCCTGTTACAACTACTTCCTGAAGTTCGTTGGCGTCTTCCGACATCTCGATACCCAGGTCGTAGTTCTCACCCAACTGAAGGGTGATGCCCTTGTAGGACTTGGGCTGAAAACCGATGTAGGAGACTGTCACCGAATAAGGACCACCGGTACGCATACCCTGGATGCTGAATCGGCCATCCATGTTGGATACAGCGTTGTAACGTGTTCCTGAAGGTTCATGAACTACCTGGACGGTAGCCCCAATCACTTCTTCACCGGAATCCTTCATCGTGACCTTACCACTCATGGAGGATGTGGTGACTTGTGCCATTGCCGTCGTACAATACAGCATAATGGCCATTAAAAAACAAAGTTTTTTGCGCATGTTTAGTAATAATTAAATTAATAAGTTAATTATGATGCAAAGATACGCAAAAAACTCTAATAAACCTTATGTCTTCCGAATTATTTTTTAATCTTTTCGCTTCCAGATACTCATTACTTTCCTACGGATGGCAAATATGTTAAGAATACTTACCAGTAGGAAGAGCACACCTCCTATGACGAAGGCGGGAAGCATGCCGTTGGTGGTGGTCTGCGGGAAAAGCGTGTTGATGATTTCCATGTAATAGCGGCGCACGAAGAACAGGATGACCAGGGCTATTAGTAGCACCAACACGTTCAATCCGATGGTCAGCAACTGATAGGGACGGGCAACCCTTGAGGGTGAATAGCCGATGAGCAGAAGGTTTTCAAGTTTGTCCGCATTCTTCTGAACCAGGAGATAGATGCTCAGCATCAGGATGTAGAAACTCAGGATGCTGATGACCAATCCCACGACCATCACCATCGATACGATAAGACGGAGGAAATAGGTGGTCTTCTCGGCCTGTAGTTTGTCATCTTCCACCTCATAGCCGTTCTTCTCCATGTATTTGGTGACAGCCTCATCGGTAGGATTCTCCATGTCGACAAGCAGGCGCGAAGGACGTGACTGTTCTTCTGGTGCATACTTGGCGTTGCTCCATTCCATGAACTTCTGGGGCACGAGAATGCTGTTCAGTCGGTTTGAGAATGCTATCACCCTACCCTTGAACTCCTCTCCTTTAATATAAAGGTGAAAGTCAATCATCCCCATCAGTCCGTCGCTGATACGCGGCAGCTGATGATTGTGGGCAAAGCCGAAATTGTACATGTTGATATAGGAACGCGGCAAGATGATAGGAACGGTCTTCTCGCCTTCCGTGTATTGCCAGTTGTTAAGGGGTACGTCGATGAATTCATCAGGGACGCTCTCGATAGGCAATTCGGTGTTCAGGATGCTCTTCCCATTGATGCCCATGTTAGCTTCCACCTTGTATTGAGCCGTGGCAAATGCCCCGATACGACGCACAAATCCTTGACGGCCAAGGGTTTCCACTTCTGAAGCCGAGAAATCATGTGAGCGCCCGCTCAGGGTCGTTCCCATGCCAATCTTCTTGCTTACGATTACATAGTCGCTGCTCATGAAAGAGTCTTCGGCCGTGAAGACAGGGACGACATCGTGATAGAACTGAATGCCCAGCAACACGATGAGCATGCCAAAAAGATTGGCGAAGAAAAAGCCGATAAACTGGCCTATGCTGATATGCTGACGAAGCAGCTTCCAAACTAAATCCATCCTGTGCGTGATTTACAATTTAATGATTTTGTCATAATCCAGGTTCATGTGCTTGCCAATACTGGTGATAATGACGCCGGCACCCTGCATCTTTGCCTCTTCCATCAAGATCTTACCCATGATATCCGAGTTACTGTCATCCAAATGACTGATGGGCTCATCGGCAAGGATGAAATCGAAGGGCTGCACCAAGGCTCGTATCATGGCCACACGCTGCTGTTGGCCGAACGACATCCTGCCCACCTTAGCATCCCGCTTGTCGCTGATACCCAGCATGTCGAACCATTCATCGATTTGGGCTCTTGACTTGAAGCCCGTGAGCTTGTTCTTGATTTCCACATTCTCCATGGCCGTCAACTCAGGGAACAAACGGAGTTCCTGGAAAAGCAAGGAGATATGACGTTCGCGTATGACCACCCAGTCCTTAACTTTCAGCGACCTCACATCGACATCATCAAAGAGCAACTGACCGCTAAAGTCATTACGATAGCCCTGAATATAACTGCAGAAGGTACTCTTGCCCTTTCCGCTATCGGCTTCCACCAGATAGACGCGGTCTTTCTCAAAGACGACATCCTGCTGCCAGATTTCAGAATCCTGCTGTTCGCGCGAAGCAAACACCTGGGGAATCACATATTTAAAATGTATGCTGTTCATGACAAATAATCATTTCTTCAATTCTATTTTTCAATCCGATAGACGATTGACTTCAGTTCTCCCGTAAACGGACTGATCATCTCCAAAGCTGACTTTACGAAATCCTCGCCGCCTTTCTGCTGATGGGTGAGTTGCCCGATGAATTCATTATCGGAAGTCACCTCGAAAAGGAACTGCATGTCTCCGCTTTCATAGAGCCATTTGTCCTTGCCCTGGTCAACGATTCGAGATCCCGGAGGACATGACAACTTCCAATAAGCTATGTCTTTGATGAAATCGCGCTTGCCCAATTGGGCTCGCATGGTCATATCCATATTCCCGTTCTTCAGCATCAGGGCCATTTCACCATCTACCGAACGGATGATGTTGTCCATGTCAACGGCAGCATTCATGCCTGCCAGCAAGGCCTGCAGACTCTTGTTCTGTTGCATCAAAGGAAGCAGTTGGTTGCCGTCCACATTCATCAGGACAGCGAACAGATGTTCTTCCCCCATCTTGTCATAGACGCCTTTGAGCGGGCGGAAGACCTTACTGGATTCATCCATGGCGGCCTGTACCCCCTTGTTGAAGGAGAAATTGGAACCATTCACCTGCAAGACACCGTCCTTCAGTTCCATCTTTGCTGCCAGATAAACCAAAGAAGGGTCGGCATTACCAGGAGCACATAGGGTAAATAGAGCAGCAAACTGTTCGGGAATGGCTTCTGCCTGTGCCACCATAGCCATTGGCGATATAAGTGAGTCGACACGTGAAAGCAAAGGCGTTCCCACGATACTCTCATCTTCTTTCTGTTCCAACATCCGTTGGATGCGTTGTTTGGTCTCCTCAAACTGGGCGGGAAGCACTGGTCCGAGAATCACCATCTTCCCATCGTCATAGCCGCAAACCCACTTGTCGGCAATCGTTTTGAAACCACGTGCCTCCCCTTTATACTGGGCGGCCATACCCAAAGTTCCGTCTGCAGTCTCGAAAAGATATACTTTCTGTGTCGTATCAATGCCTTCCTCTTTGATGGAAAGACCGGATTTCCCGGCATCCACGGCCATCAAGGCCACCACATTGTCAGGGATGGCATTCATATAACTGTCACCCTTGCAGGAAGCAAAGAGCAAGACCATCAGCATCAGACCCGTAAAAACAATCTTTTTCACCTTTTCTTCTATATAATTTCTCATTTTCAAAATAGCTCATTTTCTCAATTTCAACTGCATCATCATCACGGCGGCCAAGGCGGCAGTTTCAGTCCTCAGCCGGGATTTTCCCAATGAAATACTCTCATACCCGTTGTCCAATGCCTCACGGACCTCATCGATGGAGAAGTCACCTTCAGGGCCGATCAGCACGGTTACTTCTTCCTCATCCGCTTCCAGACCTGTCAATTCCTCGAAAAGGTCTTTCTTCTCAATCTCATCATAGCAATGGGCAATAAACTTTCGTCCCTTGCGCTCTTTATGGATGAAATCTTTGAAGGTTATCATATCGTTGACCTGAGGCAGCCAGGCCTTGCGACTCTGCTTCATGGCTGAAACCACTATCTTCTCCACCCTGCGTTCAGAAAATTGGCAATTCAGGAATGAGAGTTCATCGAATCCTATTTCCGTAGCCTTCTCTGCCATCCATTCAACCCGCTCCATCATTTTCGTAGGAGCCATGGCCAGGTGGATATGCCCGTTCCAAGTCTTCTCCTGAGGCAGCTTTTCAAGGATGTTGTAATGGCAATGTTTGTTGGAAGTCATCGCTACTTCTGCCCGATAGAACACCCCTTCCCCATCCATCAGGAATAGTTCATCTCCAGTCTGCAAGCGTAGAACCCGCAAGGCATGTGAAGCTTCATCCTGCGGGAGTTCAGTCTGGGTATTGGCCTTAGGCACAAAGAAATAGCGGGCTTCCTTCATTTCTTTTCCCTTCGTTTCTTTTCATCGCGCAGATGGGAAGCCAGTTCGTAGTTCTCGTCATCCACGGCCTTCTGCAAAGCCTTGTCAAGCATCTCGGTACTCAAGGTGTTCACAGGCATGGAAATAGCGTGGGACAATCCAGAGAAACGAACACTCTGACGGTCCATCAACGATGATTCCATATAAATAGGAATACGTGCAGCTACAGATAGGAGTACGGCATCGCTGGCACGGATAGGCACGGTCTCGAGAGTCACCCGGTTGTATAGCAAAGTGCGGTATTGGCCTTCGATAATGTCGGTAATAAGGATATCCATCATGATGCCAGCCTGGTCCTTGAGAATGCCGGCAAGCACCTCGGGGAGCATTATGCGGGTGATGGGGATCTGCTTGGCACGAAGCTCCAACTGGACTGCCATGGCCTTGTCGCACACAATGGTAATCATGCGCTCCTGAGGCTCGTCGGCCAGCGTGATTATGGCAAGCTCGTCACTTCCAACGATCTCACCGACATTATGGAACTTCAACTTAACTTTCGACATCATACCGCTATCACTCTATTAAGCTGCCTGCTTATTCTTGTCGGGGTTGAACATGAGCGCAAAGGCAACGGCAACCACCAATGCGAAGCCTGCAAAAATGAACCAGCAAGTCTGCCAGTTACCCAGCAGATAGCCGTTCTCCCATTGGCAATAATGGTTCACAATCTCACCGGCTGCCAACGTGCCGAACGTAGCACCGATACCATTTGTCATCATCATGAACAAACCCTGTGCGGATGCTTTCACAGACGGCTCGCATTCCAGATCCACGAAGATACCGCCCGAGACGTTGAAGAAATCGAATGCCACTCCGTACACGATACATGAAAGGATGAAGAGTAGCACGCCCGGCATGGCTGGATTGCCTACACCGAAGAAGCCGAAGCGGAACACCCATGCGAACATCGACATGAGCATCACACCCTTGATGCCGAAACGCTTCAGGAAGAAAGGAATCATCAGAATACAGAGTGCTTCGCTGATCTGGGAGATAGATGTGAGAAGCGTGGCGTTGTTGGCCGCAAATGTCTGGGCAAATTCCGCACTTCCCTTGAAACTCGTGATGAAAGGACCTGCATAGCCGTTGGTCACCTGCAGGCACATTCCCAAAAGTGCTGAGAAGATGAAGAACAGGGCCATTTTCTTGGTCTTGAACAGTTTGAAGGCGTTCAGGCCGAAAGTCTCTGCCAAGGAGGTTGCCTGCTGTTTCTTCTCCAGCTTACACTCAGGAAGCGTGAAGCAATAGGCAAAGAGCACGAGGCTCAGCAGGCCCGAAACGAAGAATTGCATGTATGTGTACTGGAACTTATGGGCGTTCTCGGCAAGCGTGAACGAGAAAGCTCCGTCTTCCCAAACGGCACAGTTCACAAACCACATCGTCACGATGAAACCAACCGTACCCAACACACGAATGGGCGGGAAATCTTTGACGGTATCCAGTCCGTTGTTCTTCAAAATGGTGAAGGCCGTGGTGTTTGAAAGTGCAATCGTAGGCATGAAGAAAGCCACACTCAGCGTGTACATCGCGATGAAGGCGGTCTTGTTGGGCAGTTCGTTGCCAAAGCCAGCCTGTAGTCCCATCCACCAGCAGCCGAGCATGAAGCCTCCGGCCAGCAGGTGACAAAGGCCAAGCACGCGCTGCGGCTGAATGTACTTGTCGGCTACAATGCCCATCAGCGTAGGCATGAAGATTGACACGATGCCTTGAATGGCATAAAACCACGATATCTGAGCGCCGAGACCGGCTGTTCCCAGATAATTACCCATACATGTAAGATACGCTCCCCAAACGGCAAATTCGAGGAAATTCATTAATGCTAAACGGACTTTTAGGTTCATATTCTTCAGTTGTTGTTATTTTGATACAAAAGTACTAATTTTATCCGACACGACAAAATTATTCCAACCAAATTAACAAACCGCACTCAAAAAAAATTGATTGCCTTGCGACAACCAATCTTTCATTTCCTTAAATCTCACGGAACTGGCCTCCATCCCATTTGAACCTTCTCGGCCGAAGAATGGAGTTCACTTGTTCGCGATCATCAGGCGTGGCCAAAGGTATTGACAATTTGAATGTCAGTATCGGTTCGGCCACATCAAACGAAGCATAAACCATCACGGGCTCAATCAGTTTGCTGAGTTCTTCAAACCTTTCAGATGTCATGGTATCAGGCTTCTGGATAAAGTTGGAAAGGAGGACATCCACATCCGTGTTGTCTTGATTTTTTATCTGCTCCAAACCATAGCCACCAGCCAACTGATTCCATTTGACATCATAAAAGTGAATTTCCGATTCCTCAGCGGGAGCCTTGAATGTCTTTACCATGCAGATTATCTTCGTGGAATCATTCACAGGCAGCAGACGGAGTTCAAGACTTGAAGAATTGCTTAGCGTGACATGTGTGTAATCAGCAGTCAATGTGTCCATTACACTTACTCCATTCAACTGATGGTTTACTTCTGATTTCACGCCCATATCCACAAAGTCAAGATGCTCCAAGCGGAGATTCTTGTTCAGGTAGGGAATCATTCCATCGGGCATGGAGAGCCAGGCGTCACGCAAAGATATCTGCGCCCCAACCAAAATCGGAGCGCAGACAAGTAGAACGATAATGTTTAATCTTTTCAAAAACATTCAATTGTCAATTAATGATCAACCGCGTCCTTCACGAAGGTCCTTCACGCGTACAGCCTTACCTTCGCTGACAGGCAGTGAACCTTTCTTGACCAACTTCACGCGCGGGGTGAGCAGGATCTCGTCTTTCAGCGAACGCTGGATGTCCTTTGTCATCTTCTGAAGTTCGGGATAGATATCCGTGTCCATCGAATCGAGCTCCACCTCAACCGTCATGATATCGTTGTCATCCTCCGTGGAGAGCGTGATAAGATAGTTGCTTCCCAATCCGGGATACTGCACGAGAATCTTCTCAATCTGCATGGGGAACACATTAACGCCCTTGATGATGAACATATCATCGGTACGGCCCTTGATACGGTCAATACGGCGATGGGTACGTCCGCAGGGGCACACACCCGTGATGATACGAGTCAGGTCGCGTGTGCGGTATCTCAGAATAGGCATCATGTCGCGGTCGAGTGTGGTGAGCACCATCTCACCCATTTGACCGTCGGGAACAGGCTCCAGCGTGTCGGGGTCTACAATCTCAACAATGTAGTTATCCTCCCAGATATGCATACCGTTCTGATACTTGCACTCAAAGGCCACACCGGGACCATTCATCTCAGTCATTCCGAATGAATTGTAGGCCTTCACGCCCAGCAGTCTCTCAATACGGCGGCGCTGCTCGTCAGTATGAGGCTCAGCTCCAATGAAGAGGGTGCGCAGTTTGGTTGACTTGGGATCAACGCCTTCATCGCGGAACACCTCTGCCAGGCGGATGGCATACGAGGGAATGGCGTGCAGGCAGGTGGTACCGAAATCCTTGATGAACATAATCTGACGCTTTGAGTTTCCGGCAGCGGCAGGAATCGTTGTTGCGCCCAGGCGCTCAGCTCCGTACTGGAAGCCAAGTCCGCCCGTGAACATACCGTAACCGCTGGAGTTCTGGAAGAAATCGGAATTGCGGCAGCCCACCATATACATATCTCGCGCAACCATGTTGGCCCATGAGTCGATATCATGCTGGGAATAGGCCACCACCGTGGGATGGCCGGTCGTTCCACTCGATGAATGGATACGTACGGCATTATCCATGTTGCCACCTACAAGCCCGAAGGGATAGTTGTCGCGCAGATCAGCCTTCGTTGTAAATGGAATCTTGCGAATGTCGCTTACTGAATTGAAATCGTCAGGGGTGAGACCGAGTTCACCCAGCCTTTTCCCATAGAGGTCACTCTTGAGGGCAATCTCGATGGTTTTCTTGAGTTTTTTCACCTGAAGTTGCTCCAATTGCTCGCGGGGCATGGTCTCCAGTTCCGGCTGCCAATATTCGCCGTGTTCGGCACCGGTAGGATAGTTTTCTTTGTTCATTTCTGTTCTTTAAGAATGTTCATTTTACGATTTCGGGTGCAATATTAGCAATTTTTTCCGAGACCACCAAATTTTCGGGCCATTCAATTCAACATGCTGAAAACGCATGAGCAAACGAACGAACAGTTGAACAGTTTCGTATTTCGGGTAGAAAAAATGTTCTTAGAAAAGTTAGTTATATATATAATTATAATTATATATATAACTACTATTTAATGTCGAAATTTTGGGAATTGAAAAATAAAAACTGTTCAACTGTTCGTCTGTTCGCCTTACCAGATGCCGACGCAATTTCCGACCATCAGAAGCAATACTTCCAATGGGCAGAAACGACCTTTCCAATGGGTAGAAGCGTTACTTCTAATGGATGGAAATCATATAGTTGTTAATTTTAACATTTTGCACGTTTATAAGATAAGAAAATACGTGCGCATATTTGTGTATATAAGAATTATTTAGTAACTTTGCACCGTTAAATCAAGAATATAGAAAAAGTCGCATATAAAATGAATAAAAAACCTACGGCAATACTGCTGTTACACTGTCCGGACCAACCAGGAATCATTTCAGAGATAACAAAGTTTATCACAGACAACAAAGGAAACATCGTCTATCTTGACCAATATGTGGACACGGTGGACTCGATGTTCTTCATGCGCATAGAATGGGAACTTGACAACTTTCTCATCCCGCGCGATAAAATTGACGAATACATCACTACGCTCTACTCACAGCGCTATGGCATCACCTTCAACCTCTACTTCAATGACGTGAAGCCCCGCATGGCTATCTTCGTCTCGAAAATGAGCCACTGCCTCTATGACCTGCTGGCACGGTGGAAGGCCGGCGAAATCAATGTGGACATCCCATGCATCGTAAGCAATCATGAGGATCTGCGCTATGTTGCCCTCCAGTTTGGTATCCCCTACCATGTATGGCGCATCAACAAGGACCATTCCAACAAGGCCGAGGTGGAGGCTGCTGAAATGAAACTGCTGAAAGAAGAGAACGTGACGTTCATCGTGCTGGCCCGCTATATGCAGATCATCTCCGATGAAATGATCGAGGCCTACCCTCACCATATCATCAACATCCACCACTCGTTCCTGCCTGCATTCGTGGGTGCCAAGCCTTACCATCAGGCCTACGAGCGAGGTGTGAAAATTATCGGAGCCACGAGCCACTATGTGACCGCAGAACTCGATGCCGGCCCAATTATCGAACAGGATGTGGTGCGCATCACGCATAAGGACACTCCTGAGAGCCTGGTGCTGAAAGGCCGTGACCTGGAGAAGATCGTGCTTTCAAGGGCCGTGATGAAGCACATTGAGCGCAAGGTGCTCACATTCAAGAACAAGACCATCATCTTCAGTTAATGGAATTAGAAAAGAAACATGCAAGTAGCTATCGTAAAATACAACGCAGGTAACATCTATTCCGTGGTGAATGCCCTTCGACGCATGGGTATTGAGCCGCTGCTTACGGATGTGGCCGATGAACTCCGAAAAGCCGACCGTGTGCTTTTCCCTGGTCAGGGTGAAGCCCGTGGCGCCATGGAATACCTGAAGGCAAGGCGTCTTGACGAGGTGATTCGCGACTTGAAGCAGCCGGTTCTGGGCATCTGTGTGGGACAGCAACTGCTCTGCCGCCATAGTGAGGAAGGTGATGTGGATTGCATCGGGGTTTTTGATGCAGAAGTGAAGCGCTTCCAGCCCCAGCGCCATGAAGACAAGGTGCCCGCTATGGGATGGAACAGCCTCTACTACCTGAAGAGCCCGCTCTACGAAGGCTTCCCCGAATCGGCCGACCAACAGCAGGCTGCACCCTATGTTTATTTCGTGCATAGCTATTATGTGCCCCTTTGTGCCGACACCATCGCTACGGCCGACTATATCCTACCCTACTCCGCCTCGCTTCACAAGGGCAATTTCTACACCTGCCAGTTCCATCCCGAAAAGAGTGGCAAGGTAGGCGAACAAATACTCCGAAATTTCATGGAAATATGATTGAACTGATTCCCGCCATAGATATCATCAACGGTCAATGTGTACGTCTCACAAAAGGTGACTATGACCAAAAGAAAGTCTATAACGACGACCCTGCGGCTGTAGCCAAAGAGTTTGAGCAGCTAGGCTTCCGGCGGCTCCATATCGTGGATCTCGATGGGGCCAAGTCGAAGCATATCGTCAATGATGCCGTACTCCGTAGCATCACTACCGAAACCAAACTCACCGTGGATTTCGGCGGCGGTATCAAGACCGAGGAGGACATTGAAAAGGCTTTTGAAGCCGGTGCCTCGATGGTGACTGTGGGAAGCATCGCCGTCACCAAGCCCGCTCTCTTCATCCAATGGCTCGACAAATACGGAGCCGACAAGATGATTCTCGGAGCCGATGTACGCAACGGCATGATCAGCATCAACGGCTGGAAGGAAGATTCCAAAGAAGAGCTGCTTCCCTTCCTGAAGAAATATATCGATGCAGGCGTGAAGAACGTGCTCTGCACGGAGATTTCCAAGGATGGCACCCTGCAAGGTCCAGCCGTCACTCTCTATAAGGAAGTGATGAAAGCCTATCCGCAACTCCATCTCATAGCTTCAGGCGGCGTTTCCCAAAAGGAAGACATTGAAGAACTGGAGCGCGAGGGTATCCCGGCTGTTGTCTTTGGTAAAGCCATCTACGAAGGGCGTATTGACTTAAAGGAACTTTTGAAATGAACAAGGGATTAGCAAAGCGCATCGTGCCATGCCTGGACGTGAAGGACGGACAGACGGTGAAAGGCACCAACTTCGTGAACCTCCGGCAGGCTGGCGATCCGGTAGAATTAGGCAAGGCCTATTCTGAACAAGGTGCCGATGAACTGGTGTTTCTTGACATCACAGCTTCTTTCGAAGGCCGCAAGACATTCACGGAAATGGTGACGCGAGTGGCACAGGAGATCAACATACCCTTTACCGTCGGTGGAGGCATCAACGAACTCTCAGATGTGGAACGCCTGCTCTATGCCGGAGCCGACAAAGTGAGCGTCAACTCTGCAGCCATCCGTCGCCCGGGACTCATTGATGAGATAGCAAACCGTTTCGGTTCGCAGGTATGTGTCTGTGCTATTGACGCCCGACTGGATGATGATGGTTGGCATTGCTATGTGAAAGGCGGCAGGGAGCGCGTGGAACTTGGACTCTTTGATTGGGCCAAGGAAGCCGAGCAGAGAGGTGCCGGGGAAATCCTGTTCACCTCGATGAATCACGATGGCGTGAAGAACGGTTATGCAAATGAAGCCCTGGCACGCCTGTCAGATGAACTGAGTATTCCCATCATTGCCTCAGGCGGAGCGGGAACGAAAGAACATTTCCGTGACGCATTCCTATTGGGTAAGGCAGATGCGGCCTTGGCAGCCTCTGTGTTCCACTTCGGCGAGATTCCCATCCCCGAGCTCAAGCACTATCTCCGCCAGGAAGGCATTAACGTAAGAATATAAAAACAACCCGGATTATCCCGGAGATTTCAGAATAAAAAATAAAGATGAAAGTAGATTTCGAAAAAATGGGGGGCCTTGTGCCGGCAATCGTGCAGGATGCAGAAACGAAGACTGTACTCATGCTCGGCTATATGAATCAGGAGGCTCTTGACAAAACGATAGAAACCAAGAAAGTAACCTTCTGGAGCCGTTCACGCAACGAGCTCTGGACAAAGGGTGAGACATCAGGCAATTTCCTGAACCTGGTCAGCATCGAAAGCGATTGCGACAACGATGCCCTGCTGGTCAAAGCCCATCCTGACGGTCCCACCTGCCATCTGGGTACGGACACCTGCTGGGGTGAAGAAAACGAGAAGAACCCCATTCTCTTCCTATCTTTCCTGCAGGACTTCATCGACAAACGACATGATGAAATGCCCGAAGGCTCCTATACGACAAGCCTCTTCAAAAAAGGCGTGAACAAAATGGCCCAGAAACTCGGTGAGGAAGCACTCGAAACCGTCATCGAAGCCACCAACGGCACGAATGAGAACCTCATTTACGAAGGTTCTGACATGCTTTATCATCTCCTCGTATTGCTGACCTCAAAGGGTCTGCGTATTGAAGACCTCGCACTCGAACTAGCCAAGCGGCATGATCCCAACTGGGACAAGCAACGCCGTGAAGCGAAAGCCGAAGGCAAAATGAAATAAAATAAAGTGATTTCTTGAAACCTGTAACTTGAAACCTGAAACAACAAGGCAATGTTGATCGATTACAAGAAAGTAAATATCTACCAGGATGATGTCTGCGTTTTGAAAGACATCGATTTCCATGTGGACGAAGGCGAGTTCATCTATATCATCGGCAAGGTGGGCAGCGGCAAATCATCCCTGCTGAAAACCACTTATTGCGAACTTGATATCGAAGAGGCTGAAAAGGCCGAGGCTTTGGGAAGAAA
Organism: uncultured Prevotellaceae bacterium; assembly: GCA_900316985.1. GTDB lineage: Bacteria > Bacteroidota > Bacteroidia > Bacteroidales > Bacteroidaceae > Prevotella. The sequence continues at coordinate 12,239 of ONFE01000042.1, read as the reverse complement.
CCTGCTTGAACTCCGTCGCAAGGATATTCCCGCCCTTCGCCGCGAGATGGGTATTATCTTCCAGAGCTTCCAGCTGCTTCATGACCGCTCCGTGAAGAAGAACATGGAGTTCGTCTTGAAAGCTACCGGATGGAAGAACAAGGATGAAAGGAAAGAGCGTATCGAAGAGGTGCTGGAGGCCGTGGGTATGCTCGACAAGAAGAATAAGATGCCTCATGAGCTTTCCGGTGGTGAACAGCAGCGTATCGCCATTGCAAGGGCCCTGCTCAACAGGCCGAAGATCATCATAGCAGATGAGCCGACCGGCAATCTTGATCCCGAAACGGCAGGTAACATTGTGACGCTACTGAAGAATATTTCCCAGACGGGAACGGCTATTGTGATGACCACACACAATATGCCCATGCTCGACCGCTTCCCGGGAATCGTGTACCGTTGCAAGAACGGCAAGCTCATTGATGTCACCAAGGACTTCAATAAACTCGACCTTACAGAAGATGGCGAGGAAAGTTAAGAGTAAACAGTTAAATAGAGACAAATAGTAAAATTAAAAATAGTAAGATTATGAAGGTAATGAAATTCGGCGGTACGTCCGTCGGCTCTCCTGAAAGAATGAAGAGTGTCTGCCAGCTCGTTACGAAAAGTGGCGAACCCACATTTATTGTACTCTCTGCCATGAGTGGTACAACCAACAGTCTTGTAGAAATCTCTGACTATCTCTATCACAAAAACCCGGAAGGTGCCAACGAGGTGATCAACCGCCTGGAAGAAAAGTATCTTTCGCATGTTGAAGAACTCTATTCCACCGATGAATACAAGGTGAAAACGCGTGAGTTCATTCTGGGTGAGTTTGCATACTTGCGTTCATTCACAAAGGAACTCTTCACTTCATTTGAGGAGAAGAGCATCATTGCACAGGGTGAGATCATGTCAACTAACATGGTCGTGAACTATCTTCAGGAGCAGGGCATCAACGCCATTCTGCTCTCTGCCCTCGACTTCATGAGAACCGACAAGAATGCCGAGCCTGATCCCAACTACATCAAAGAAAAGCTGACCAAGGTCTTGGAGGAAAACGAAGGTTATCAGATTTATATCACACAGGGCTTTATCTGCCGTAATGCCTATGGTGAGATTGACAACCTGCAACGTGGAGGATCCGACTATACCGCATCGCTCATCGGTGCTGCCATTGGTGCTGATGAAATCCAGATTTGGACAGATATCGATGGAATGCACAACAACGATCCCCGTGTGGTTGACAAGACAGAGGCAGTACGTCAGCTTCATTTCGAGGAAGCCGCTGAGTTGGCTTACTTTGGTGCCAAGATTCTGCACCCCACCTGTGTTCAGCCCGCCAAGTTCGCCGGCATTCCCGTTCGTCTGAAGAACACGATGGATCCTGATGCTCCCGGCACTATCATTGATAACGTAACCGTGAAGGGAAAGATCAAGGCCGTGGCAGCAAAGGACAATATCAGCCGAATGCTGTTGGCTACCGGTTTCCTCCGTAAGGTGTTCGAGATATTTGAGAGTTATCAGACGGCTATCGACATGGTGGCCACTTCTGAGGTTGGTGTGTCCATGAGTATTGACAACGATGCCCATCTGAATGATATCGTGGATGAACTGAAGAAGTACGGAACGGTTACGGTTGATTCTGACATGTGCATCATTTGTGTTGTGGGTGACCTCGACTGGAGTAATGTTGGTTTCGAGACGATTGCTACCGATGCCATGAAGAACATTCCCGTGAGAATGATCAGTTATGGCGGCAGCAACTACAATATCTCCTTCCTCATCCGGGAGGCTGACAAGCAGCGTGCCCTTCAATCGTTAAGCGACACATTATTTAATAAATAGAATGTATCCCCTGCGGTAATCCGCAGCACACTTTCAACATCAAACACATGAAAGGCAATTTCCCTATAGAGAAATTCGAACTGAAGGAGACACCCTTCTACTACTATGATTCGGCCCTGCTTCGCCAAACGCTTCGTGCCATTAACGACGAGGTGAGCCGACATGATAACTGGCATGTACATTATGCCGTGAAGGCCAATGCCAACCCCAAGGTGCTGAACATCATCCGTGAAGCCGGATTGGGAGTGGATTGTGTCAGCGGAGGCGAGATTGAAACCGTACTCAATGCTGGCTTTTCTGCCTCGAAGATTGTATTTGCAGGCGTAGGAAAAAGTGATTGGGAAATCAACATCGGTCTCGATGCCGGCATCTTCTGCTTCAATGTAGAGAGCATTCCAGAGCTGGAAGTCATCAACGAACTGGCAGCTGCCAGAGGAAAGGTGGCGAACGTTGCCTTCAGGCTGAACCCGAATGTTGGCGCCCATACGCATGCCAACATCACCACAGGTCTGGCAGAGAACAAATTCGGTATTGCCATGGCAGACATGGTGAGCATCATCGAGCATGCCCGCGAACTGAAGAACGTCAGCGTGGCTGGCCTTCATTTCCACATTGGAAGCCAGATACTCGACATGGGCGACTTCGATGCGCTCTGCAACCGCATCAACGACTTGCAAGATGAACTCGATCGTCATCACATCCGTTTAACCCACATCAACGTTGGCGGAGGACTTGGCGTTGACTATCAGCACCCCAACCGTGTGTCCATGCCCGATTTCAAGGCTTATTTCGACACCTATGCCAGAAAGCTGAAACTTCGTCAGGGACAGACGCTCCACTTCGAACTGGGACGTGCTGTCGTGGCACAATGCGGCTCACTCATCACCCGCACACTCTATGTGAAAGAAGGAGCATTCAAGAAGTTTGCCATTGTTGATGCCGGTTTTACCGACCTTATCCGTCCTGCACTCTATCAGGCCTACCATAAGATTGAGAACATTACGTCGGATATGCCAAATAGCACATATGATGTAGTGGGCCCCATCTGCGAATCGACAGATGTGTTCGCAAAAGCCATTGACCTGAACGAGGTAAAGCGCGGTGATCTGCTTGCCATCCGTTCAGCAGGTGCCTACGGTGAGATCATGGCATCTCAATACAACTGCCGCCGTCTGCCGAAAGGTTATATCACAGAAGATTTTAAATGACAGAAGAGATATTAGAAGAAAAATCCCCGACGCTCCCTGCCATCTCGATCGTGATGGCTGCTCATGACCACGAACGTGAACTGGAACAGCATCTGCCCATCTTGATGGAGCAGGATTATCCTGCTGGCTTTGAAGTTATCGTTGTAGTCAGCAAGGGTGAAGATGCTACAGACGACCTTTTGGAAAGATGGGTACGTCAATACCCCAATCTCTACACGACGTTTGTTCCGGATTCATCACGCTATATGAGCAAGAAAAAACTGGCCGTCACGCTTGGAGTGAAAGCAGCCAACTACGACTGGGTCTTGTTAACAGAACCGGAATGTGTTCCAGCCTCGAAAGACTGGCTAAGCCTGATGGCAAGCCATATTTCAGAAGGCATTGACATGGTAATTGGTTACAGCAATTATAACGATGAAGCATCCGACTATCAGCGTTACGAGCGGGCCATGATGCAAAGACGATTGCTGAAAGAGGCAGATAAAACGGCATATCGTACGGAAGGTCATAATCTGTTATTCAGGAAGGACATGTTTATGAACGGTCGAGGATTCGACGGGAACACCCAGTATGTGCGTGGAGAATTCGATTTTCTCGTGAATAAATATGCCGAACGTGGCAATTCGGCTACCGAGCAGTCGCCCGAAGCCTGGCTCATAGAGGATGCTCCCACGGAGAAGAAATGGGTGAACCGCCACCTTTATTATATGTGTACGCGTAAGCACCTGAAGCGTTCCTTCCTCCACCGATTGCCTTACAACATTATCCAGACGTTGAAACATGTATGGTATGTGGTGCTGATTGCTGCTGCCATTGTGAGCGGAATCCTCCAGGAATGGATTTATCTTGGTATTGCCGTTGCGCTACTGTTACTGACGCTGATAGTCCATGCCATCATTGGCAAGAAACAACTGAAACCTTACGAACCCGAAATCCCTGCACTTAAGATTGTAGGTATGGATCTTAGCCGTGCATGGCGGGCCCTCTATTACAAATACAAGTATTTCAGAGCTGACAAGTACGACTTTACAAGTCACAAACTATGAAAGTATTACACTATAACAATACCGCCCAATCCTTCAAGTCCTTCAAGCTGAAGGCACTTGCTGAGAACCCTGACATCGTGCACATTCACGTATGTTGGAGTTGGACGGCTTGGCGAGTGATGTTATGGTGCCGAAGCCATCTGAAGCCAGTTGTGATTTCGCCGGGCAAACAATTAATGCCCTGGAATGTACTTCACAACTACTGGTTATGCAAAATGCCCAAATTGCTCATCTTTCAGCGTTGGATGATCAAAAAAGCGCATGCAATCGTAGCCGTTACGGAACACGAGCAACAATATATGCTCAAGATGGGCATCTATCCGTCGGCCCAGTATGAAGAGGCTTGGAACGACCGTGTGGTCCTCATTCCTGATGCTCGCTACACGAACAAGATTACGGAGGAAAGCATGAATGTCCTCTATCTGGAGCTCTACCAGAAAGTGCTCGACAGCCATAGTTTTATGGTGATGACTAAAGAAGACAAACTTGCTGAAAACACACTGTTACGCTTAGGCCTTTCGCAAGACACTGACAGCCAGAGTATTTCTCAGGAAGATGCAGAACGCGTAAGTTCCCTGTCTCCTGATTCCTGGCGAAAGATTCTGCTTCATTCTGAAGAGGAAGGAGTCCTTCAGGAAATTCGTCAAGGTGCCTCACTCCTGCAGATAGCTCCTCAAGCCATTGCCGGCATTGACCGCTTTCCGTCAAGAGGGAAAAAGAACAACAAACCGCTTCCCCAGGACAAAGCCCTGATGAAACCTTTTTTATTGAAAGAGTATTCTGAGGAAAAGCATGCCAATGAAGCAGATGTCCGTGTATGCACGGTGATGCTCAACTTCATTCACGAATTGCAGAAAGGCACTCTTTCCCGGAGACATATTGCTGACCTCTACTCTACTCTTCGCTTCACTGATTACAATGAGAAGAAGGTCACGGATGTGCTACAACTGCTGAAGGAGCGTAAACTTGCGGCACGTATCTTGCAAATTCTACATGAGTCGTTAGGGCTTGAGGAAGGATTCATGCCGATGGAAGCAAAGAATGACAGAGGCACTCGGAAAATCAAGCAATTACTCTATAAAGCAAACATACAATAATAACTTAATAAACAAACGATAACCTATGAGCAACAACATTCAGTACGATATAGAAAAAGACCTGAGATACCTGACCCTGCTTTCACATTCTTTCCCGAATGTGGCAGAAGCCAGTACCGAGATTATTAACTTGCAGGCTATCCTCAACCTGCCCAAAGGCACGGAACATTTCCTGGCTGACCTTCATGGTGAGTTCTCGGCCTTTCAGCATGTGTTGAAGAATGCTTCGGGAAACATCAAACGAAAGGTAAACGAGATTTTCGGCAATGAGATTCGTGATGCCATCAAACGTGACATCTGCACCTTAATATATTATCCTGAGCAGAAGCTGGAATTGGTGAAGGCGCAAGAACAAGATCTGGACGAATGGTACAACATCATGATCTACCGTTTGGTCCGGGTTTGCCGTGATGTATCCAGCAAGTACACACGCTCAAAGGTGCGCAAGGCATTGCCTGCCGATTTTGCTTATGTCATCGAGGAACTTCTTCATGAAAGGACTGACGATCTCGATAAAGCTGCTTATGTGGAAGGCATCATTGACTCCATTGTTTCTACAGGGCGGTCGGATGATTTCATCATTGCCATCTGTCACGTGATTCAGCGTCTAGTTATAGATAAGTTACACATCTTAGGTGACATCTTCGACCGTGGCCCTGGTGCACATCTTATTCTCGATATGCTTAAGGGCTATAAAGACTGGGACATCCAATGGGGTAACCACGACATTCTTTGGATGGGTGCAGCCGCAGGTAATGACGCATGTATCTGTAATGTCATCCGCCTGTCACTCCGCTATGCCAATCTTACAACCATCGAGGAAGGCTATGGCATTAACTTGGTTCCTCTGGCCACATTCGCGATGGAGACATACAAAGACGACCCCTGTACGGTTTTCATTCCGAAAATGAGCGGTGGCGCAGAAGAAATGGATGCCAAGAGTGCTCGTTTGACAGCACAGATGCACAAGGCCATTGCCGTGCTTCAATTCAAGGTGGAAGCTCAACTGTTCCGCAAACATCCCGAATGGAAGATGCTCGATCGTTGCGTGTTGGAAAACATTGATTTCGAGCGCAAGGTTTACGTTGTGGACGGCAAGGAATATGAGATGAAAACCTGCTGCTTCCCTACAATCGATCCCAACAATCCCAATGCGCTTACTGAAGACGAACAGGCTTTGATGGACAAACTCCATCATTCCTTCATGATGAGTGAAAAACTCCACAAGCATATCCGCATGCTGCTCTCTCACGGTTGCATGTACTCCATCGTGAACCACAACCTTCTTTTCCACGCCTCGGTTCCTTTGAATGAAGACGGAACACTACGCGAAGTCAATCTATACAAAGACAGGAACTATAGCGGACGTGAATTGATGCACCAAACAGGTATGATGATTCGGACGGCTTTTCAAGCTGACAGCGACCCCGAAGAACGTCTCTATGCAAAGGACTATTTCCTCTATCTATGGTGCGGCCCAGACAGCATTCTCTTTGACAAGTCCAAGATGGCCACTTTCGAGCGCTATTTCTTGACAGACAAAACTACATTCAAGGAAGAGAAAGGCAATTACTTCAAGCTGCGCGACGATGAACGGATTGTCGACGGAATACTTGATGCTTTTGGCGTAGAGGGAAGCGATCGCCATATCATCAATGGTCATGTGCCTGTTCACGCATCAAGCGGAGAGAAGCCCGTCAAGGCAAATGGAAAACTGATGGTGATAGATGGTGGCTTTTCACAGGCCTATCACGCCGAAACGGGTATCGCCGGATACACGCTCGTCTATCATAGCCGTGGCTTCCAGCTTGTTCAGCATGAGCCGTTTACAAGTGAAGAAGATGCTATTAAACGTGGAACCGATATCAAGTCAACCACACAGATTGTTGAAATGAGTGCCCATCGTATGCTGGTGGCTGACACGGATAAAGGTGAAGAACTGAAGAGTCAGGTTGCTGACCTTAAAGAGCTACTCTACGCCTATCGCCACGGCTTCCTCAAAGAGAAACGCTAAACATCATCTGTAAATATATCATTCTGCCCCGTAAAAGATACTTTTGCGGGGCAGAAAAGTAAGATTCCCGTGCAGTCTTTTCCACATAGTAAGAACTATATAAATAGAGATGTTATGCTACCAATGGAGATAACAAGGCTGATAGAACGTTGCAAACATAGTAACTGTGATTTGAGACTATTTAAAGAATGCAAACGGATTACTTTGATATTTATTGCACGTGGAATCAAACTTGTCTCTGTGATTCCATGGATCAAGTGCCGTCCGAAATTTTACTCTTTTTGCGTCTGACTCATAATTCTTTTATTTACTTGCAATTTGTGTCATTTAGAAAACCATTTGCTATGTTTTTGAAAGAGTTGATAGTATGCCTTCATATTCTCCAACTCATACCATTCCCGTTGCCAAACGGGATTGTGGTCGAGGTCATAGATCCTTGCACCCTGCATCGACAGCATAAACGGGGAGTGTGATGCTATGATAAATTGACAGTTTAGCCTATAGGCCAAGAGACAGATGAAGTCGGCCAGTTCCTGCTGAAAAGCCGGTGCCATAGAGTTTTCCGGCTCATCGAGCAGGTAAAGATTATCGGCAAATAGACGGTCTTTGAAGTAGCTGATAGCTGTCTCGCCATTCGATTCTTCGTCGATTTTCTCTGCCAACTTGTTCACCATCACAGCGTGGAAGGAGTCGCCACCGCTACCAAAATCGTACAGAGTCTCCATCTGTCTCCGCACTGACATCTCTGCATCAAGCGTCCCTCGTCGCTTCTTGTCAACGCCCTTCTCCAGCCAGCCCTGCACCACTTTGTCGATGTCAGCATTGCGCTTCCTGATGTTCGCAATATAGAGCATAATATCCTCAGACCTGATTAGCATGCTATCCTCTGGAATCCCTTTAGCACCCAGCGAAAACATGCACTTCCTAACGCAGCTGCTGAAGTATTCATTGGTGTTACCAAGCGTCTTGTTTCGCAGTTCCAACCGTTCTGCTATCATGTTGAGCACGGTGGACTTGCCTGAACCATTGTTCCCATAGAGGATAGTGATGGGGGCAAATTCGATATGCTCAAGTCCTTTCTGGCTCAACAGGCCATAAGGATAAATCCTTCTGTCTTCATTAGGAAATTGGAAATTCTCGATATATAACATATTTATTGAGTTTTATCTTTTAATTATTTCTTCCCTATCAATCTGCTTCACAACATTCCCTTTTCTCTCTAAAAACTCTACAGAACGGATGTACTCTTGTCGGAGCACCCAGAAGGAGGCTTGAATACTACGGTTGCGCCTGTGTGTTCGCCCCACTGTCTTATCCCTTCTGTTTAAGTCAAAGATAGGTTTCCAACTGGCCTCTATCTCCCGTTGTATTTCGGCAGGATAGTTGTTGAATCCCAGATATTTCCCAGCTGCTTTATCTAATGGATTGGTCTTTCGTTCTATCTGCTTCCAATTATCGAGTGGCCAACCATTCAAAGCACTATGCCAGTTTGAGAAATCGGAAAGCAACACTTCCTTGTCTGGCACTTCAATCTCCATATATGCAGAAACTCCTTCAGACACATTCAACGGATTTTTTGGCGGTCTTTTCTTTTTGGCACTGTCATACTGAAACCATGCCCAGATGGGGTATTCAATTTCTTTTATAGGGGGCTCACCTATTCGTCGTTTCATCTGTCCAGACATCCATCGGTAGGCTCGCATAAACTCAGCGCTATCTCTCCAGTTGGGCAAAGTGCAATAGGCGAAACCATCCTTCTGCATCTTATTATAAATCTCTATTCCCTGTATGGTCCAAAGTCTCATCGTAATTTCTGTTTACAGCGTAATCGTATACTCGATGTCATCGTCATTTGCAAAATCACTGGCATAATCATAAGAGGCATCTTCAAAGAAGTCTCTACGGTGAATTGCTGACGAAACATATTCAACCATTCCGTCATCGGGGTCGCAAGCTTCATCCTTCATATTGTTGCGAATGGCCTTGAGAATACGCTTGTGTAGGCCTCGGCGATTCTCTGAGATAAAGTCGGAGTCAAGATACTCTCCTTCCCCCTCTTTCTCAGACAACCACTCATATTCTTTTTCCTTTACATCCATATCGAATGTTGTCTCTCCTAATCTGTCGTAACCTAAGACAGTATAGGATACCTCAATGGTTTCATTAAAATCAGAAAAGGAGTCAGAATCATGGACCGTAACGATCTGTCCAATATCGTCGTTTCTACATTGTTTCGTATCTTTCTCTAAAGTTTCTTCACTTACCAATCATTTCTTTGATTTAATGAAATCTATATATTCATTGAAGGCTTTTACTATCTTAGCTCCTTTAGAAATGTTTGAGACATACAAAGTGATGTCAAAAGGTTGAATTGTCAATATGCCATACAAGTTGCTTCTTATAATGTCTTTTCCGTATAGAGAGAATTCTTCCTCCACTCTGTAATCACAGGGATATAAATGCCGTGACGTTTCAAAACTCCCTACCAATCGCTTCTTCTCTTTAAACTCCTGGTACTCGTAAGTGACAGAAACCTCTTCTATATTTACTAAGTTAAACTGACTAACATCCTTCTTACAAACAACAGCAAACATAGGAAAGATGTAGAATGTTTCATCATTAATGTCAAAATTAGGATTGTAATATCCTAATTCAGCATTGCCTATTCCTTCATTACTTAAATATGTGTCCTCCAGGTTTATCTCTTTAGTTCCTGAAGTTTCATGTTCTACCTCGGAATACCACACCTCACGTAATTTGGCATCAAAGGCTTTTGATAACTTCTTGTAAGCTTTCAACACATCTTGAGGATAGATGGCAAGATAATTAGCGCTAATCTCTTTGAGTTTTTTAAAAGTCTCTTGCCACAGTTTCTGTTTTTCTTCGTACTCATCTGGGTAACGTTCCTTATTGCTGTCATTATTAAGAAAGACAAGAAGTTCCTTTCTTTCTCGTCGCGGATCATCGGTATTAATAATGTGCTGTATAAATCCTCTACGCTCTTCGTTTGTTTCTCGCTTCAAAGCCTCAGGAGCATTTGATAAAATAGTAACTTCCATAAATCATCGATTATTCGTATTTAGTAAATAGCCTGTTCGTAATCCTCACGCTTAATTTTTGTCTGCGAGTCAATGGATAGCACTTCATCGTAGGTCAGTCCATATAAGCTATATACGCGCTGGTCTATTTCGCTGTCGGTCTGGGCTATTTGTTCCGAGAGCTGCTGGCAGTCGTTGCGGTATTGGTTGAAGTAGTCTTCCCATTCGTCTTGCTGCGCGAGCGAGAGCTTTATCTTCTGCTTCTTCAGCTCAGCCACGAAGGCCTTGAATTCCAGCTGGTCGAATGTCTGCAACGCCGTCGTTATCTTCACGCCCTCGAAGTTTTCCGAAAGCCGACGGAGGAAACGGCTGCGCTTCTCCTGCAATTGCTCTACTTGCTTCATCTGCAAGTCCGTATGGTCGGCTAAAGGTTGTTGGTTAACATCAGCAGGTATGCGGAAATTCTCAAAGTACACCTTGCGGATTTCTCGGGTTCCACCTAACAACTCAGGACAATTATACCAAATCCACATTTTACAGAGTTTAGAATTAAATATGGCCGTTAGGAACTTTAAATTTACTTTTTCATCGTGAGTTGTTATGAAGAACACTTTGTTGTTACAATACAATCCTTTCTCATCATATATAAATGGAAAGAATGCTGTTATTTCACTGTATAGTATTTTGGGTTTCGAGAACTCTTTGTAATAAGCTATAGTATCTTGCGTTTCAAACCATTTGTTTTGGGTTTTCTTTCTGGAACCTTTTGCCCCACTTTGTTCCAATCTTTCCAATCCAAAAGAAAGGAGATGATTCTTTATTGCTGGATAATCATCAATATTTAACGACAAAGCCGGGAATGTTCCTATTAGAAACTGGTCATCGCAATTTGCAACCCATGCTTGAAGGTCTCGTCCTCGAAGCATAGGTTTGATGAGTTCCGAGCTATTAGGGTCTTCGACAATAAGACGCTCTTTTGTTGATTCATTGATGAAAAAAGCATCATTGAATCCAGTTTTGACTCCATAATTTATTGATATTGGCATTTCTTTTAGTGAGATGCCGTTTTTCATCTTATTGAGAATACTTATATGAACACGAGGCTTAATACTCCATTCGGTCTCTCCAAACACTTCACGTGGATAAAGCTCTATTCCTTCTTTTACCTCATTCGCAAAATCACCCTTGAAGGTTTTTTGATTTAATGAGAGTGCTTCTACATCTTTTTGAGTACCTCCTTTTCTCGTAACAAAGATGCACACGATAGTGGCAGCTCCTTCGAAAAACTGAACATCACCAAAATTGACTATTTGTTGTAGATTGGTATTAGCTAAGAAATGGCGTAATTCCCTACCGTATGCTACCAACATCCATTTATTAGGCATAATAAAAGACTGTAAACCACCTTCTTTTAATAAGTCATAGCCTCTTTCTGTGAATAAACAATATAAGTCTGCACTCCTATTATAAGTTTTATAACCGCATTTGGCATACACATCACTCATTTCGCCCATGCTTTGCAACTGCACATACGGCGGATTACCAATCACGACATCGAATCCTCCGCGCTCGAACACTTTGGGGAACTGCTCCTGCCAGTTGAAGGCTTTGTCGCCGGCAACGGCGGGGTCGCTGATGAGGGAGTTGCCGCACTTGATGTTCTGGTTAAGCGAGTTCAGTTTGCGATGGGGCTTGGCGGTACGCAGCCAGAGGGCCAGCTGGGCAATCTCCACGCTCTCCTCGTTGATATCAACGCCGTAGAGGTTGTTCTCGAGAATGCTGTTCTCCACGCCTTGAAACTCGATGGAAGCCCCCGACACTTTTGCCTCCATCTCGTCTATCAGTTTGTGCTCGTCCATCAGGAATCGGAGGGCTGTCTTGTCCTGCTATAGGTTGATATAAAAATTGATCTATTCAATGAAGCAAGCAAGTAAAAAAAGTTTACCCCAGCCGGGTCATCCCCGTCCGTTGGC
>ONFE01000063.1 GCA_900316985.1 uncultured Prevotellaceae bacterium | reverse complement strand
GCCGGTCAGCGCGTGAACGCCAATACCGCCAAGGGCATCATCATCAAGAACGGACGGAAGTACGTGAAGTAAACTTGGTTTCAAGATTCAGGTTTCAAGATTCAAGATTAAGGATTAAACCTGACTGCTTGCAGATGAGCAAAGCGAATAAACTTGAAACTTGAATCTTGAAACCTGAAACAAAAAGGAGGCATTCGATTGATTCGAATGCCTCCTTTTTATTTAACGACAAAGCCTGCAGCCCTCACATTTGCTGAGTTGGCCGCGGAAGCGCTGCTCCACAAGATAGTGCAGACGGTCGCGAAGCGGAATGAGCTCCATCTTGTCGACGACTTCGTTGATGAAAGCAAACTCCAGCAACAGTTTGGCCTCCTTCACGGAAATGCCACGCTGCTGCATATAGAACAGGGCCGCATCGTTAAGTTGTCCTACAGTGCTGCCGTGGGCACACTTCACATCATCGGCATAGATCTCAAGCATGGGCTGCGTGTACATCCGCGCCGTCTTGGTGGCACAAAGATTCTGATTGGTCATCTGTGAGGCCGTCTTCTGCGCATCATGAGCCACAAAGACCTTTCCGGCAAAAGCGCCGACGGCTTCTCCGTCGAGCACATATTTATAGAGTTGTTCACTGGTGCAATGAGGCACGCGATGGGTAATCAGCGTGTTATTGTCCACATGCTGACGCTTGTCTGCTATCACACAACCATTACAAGAGCATTCCGCTCCTTCCCCGTTCAGTTCCAAATCGAGTTTGTTACGCGTCACACCATTGTGCAGGGTGATTACATTGTGGTTCACCCGACTGTTGCGCTGCTGGTCGATATAGACATTGCTCACGCGTACATTCTTCGCGTGCGTCTCTTCCATACAGTAAAGGTCCAGTTTGGCATTGTCGCCCACAAAGGCCTCTATGACCTGCGTGGTCAGGAAATGACAATCATCGGCAGCATGGTCGCAAAACAGGAACTTTGCCTCGGCCTCCTCTTCCAGGACAATCAGCACACGACGATTCACCATCAGCCCACCCTCAGTCTGCTTATCAGAAAAAGGCGATTTCAGAATATTGATGACCTGTACACAACGGTCCACCTTGACGCCCCGGGGCACATACACGAAGAGTCCGTCTTGGGCCAACATCGTATTCAGTGCAGTAATGCCGTCAGCGTTGGTCTTAGCCAGTTTGCCATAGTAATTGGCAATCAGATCGGGTTGTTCTTGGGCCACCTTGGAAAGACTGTCAATGACAACACCCTCAGGAAGGTTCGGCCTTTTATGGATGCTCTCTCCTCTCTCCTCACTCCCCTCTCCTCTATAAAAAGAATCGTTCACCACGAAGTAGAGGGAAGTGCTGAGATTCGGCACATCGCAGCGGAATGCCTGATAGGGGTCCGCGGGTATCTCCAGGCGTTTCAGGTTCAGGCCGTAGTCTGGCTCAAAGAGCGCAGCCATATCCGTATATTTATAGCGTTCCTCCTTCTTTGAGGGGAACCCCAGCCGCTGGAAATCAGCAAAAGCCTCATCGCGCACTGCGTTCATCGGCTCCGCTGAATAAGCCTTGATGATCCCCACAGCCTGCTGATACAAGTCAATATACTGAAGACTCTCCCCCTGCCCCTCCCTGTGAGGGAGGGGAGTAGTATCTTTCCTTTGTTGTTTATTATCTTTATCCATTGAAATATGATTCTATTTCATCTAAGACGGATTCTATATCATTCATAACTTCCTCATTGCTAAAGCGTATCACGTGATAACCCATCCGCTCCAATTCTTCTTCACGTAGTTCATCGCTTTCCTGCTGCCGTGGTTCGGAATGATATCCACCATCTACCTCAACAACCAACCCTTTTTGACGAGACACAAAATCAACAATACAATCACCTATTACATGCTGACGCAAAAACTTCACCCCTGAGACACCTCTTCTCAAATAGTTCCACAACACATCTTCTGCTAATGTGGCGTTCTTACGATTCTCTCGTGCATACCCCTTCAGTAGCCCATATCTGTCAGGCGAAGCATTCTTGTACCCCATCACAAAGTCATTCTATTCCCCTCCCTCACAGGGAGGGGGCAGGGGAGAGTCTTTTTCCTCTTTTATCCAATCATAGCCATGCTCCTGAATCTGCTTGGCCAGCTCGGGACCGGCAGTCTTGACGATCCGGCCCTGATAGAGCACATGGACATACTGCGGACGAATCATCTCCAACAGACGGTCGTAATGGGTGATGACAATGCAGGAAGTTTCCGGGGTTGCCAGTTTGTTCACGCCTTCAGCCACAATACGCATGGCATCCACATCCAGACCGGAATCCGTCTCGTCAAGGATGCTCAACTTCGGTTCCAACATCGCCATCTGGAAAATCTCATTGCGTTTCTTCTCACCGCCACTGAATCCTTCATTCACCGAACGGTTGGATAGTTTGGCGTCCAGCTCCACAATCTTACGTTTCTCACGCATCAGCTTGAGAAAATCGGCAGCCTTCAGCGGTTCCTTCCCTTCATACTGGCGCTTTGCATTGACGGCAGCCTTCATGAAATTGGTCATCGAGACACCAGGAATCTCCACGGGATACTGGAACGAGAGGAATAGTCCTTCGTGGGCACGGTCCTCGGGTTTCATCTCCAACAGGTTTCTGCCATTGAACCAGGCCTCACCTTCGGTCACCTCATAGAGCGGGTTGCCCACAAGAACGGCAGAAAGCGTACTCTTTCCCGAACCATTCGGTCCCATAATGGCATGTGTCTCTCCGTCGTTGATAACGAGGTTGATGCCCTTCAATATCTCTTTCTCGCCAATGCGAGCGTGTAAGTTCTTTACCTCAAGCATATATTTTACCTTTTTACTTTTTTACCTTTAAACTTTATCCCACAGTTCCTTCCAGCGAAACGCTGAGCAGTTTCCTGGCTTCTACGGCAAACTCCATCGGGAGTTTGTCGAGCACTTCTTTTGAATAGCCATTCACAATCAGGCCAACGGCTTCCTCTGTGGGAATGCCACGCTGGTTACAATAGAAAAGCTGGTCTTCGCTGATCTTCGAGGTCGTGGCCTCATGCTCAAAGATGGCCGTGTCATTGTGAACGTCCATATAGGGGAACGTATGCGCACCGCAATCGGAACCCAGCAGCAGAGAGTCACACGAACTGTAGTTGCGGGCATTATCGGCCGTTGAGGTGGCACGCACCAATCCCCGATAGGAGTTCTGCGAATGACCGGCGGATATTCCCTTCGAAATGATGGTCGAACGGGTGTTCTTTCCAATATGAATCATCTTCGTACCGGTATCGGCCTCCTGATAGTTGTTGGTCACGGCCACACTGTAGAACTCCGCCTGCGAATTGTCACCTCTTAATATACAAGAAGGATATTTCCATGTAATGGCGCTTCCCGTTTCCACTTGCGTCCACGAGAGTTTGGCATTCTCCCCGCGGCATTCACCGCGTTTGGTGACAAGATTGAACACGCCGCCCTTTCCGTTCTCATCACCGGGATACCAATTCTGCACGGTGGAGTATTTCACTTCAGCGTTCTTGTTTACGATAATCTCCACGATGGCGGCATGCAACTGGTTCTCATCACGCATTGGGGCCGTACAACCTTCAAGATAAGATACATAAGCCTCATCATCGGCAATGATGAGCGTACGCTCAAACTGCCCGGTATTGCGGGCATTGATACGGAAATAGCTGCTCAGTTCCATCGGGCAGCGCACGCCCTTAGGGATATATACAAACGAACCGTCGGAGAAGACGGCACTGTTCAGGGCTGCATAGAAATTATCGCGATAAGGAACAACGGTGCCCAGATACTGGCGCACCAAGTCGGGGTGTTCTTTCACGGCTTCTCCGATACTCATGAAGATAACGCCCATTTCACGGAGCTTCTCCTTGAAGGTGGTCTTCACCGACACGGAGTCCATGATGGCATCTACGGCCACACCACTCAATGCCAGACGCTCTTCCAAGGGAATACCCAGTTTATCGAAGGTCTTCATCAGTTCGGGATCAATATCATCAACAGTAGCCTCTCTCCTCTTTTTGGCAAGTGGATCGGCATAATAGGAGATGGCCTGATAGTCAATCTCCGGCAGATGCACGTGTCCCCATGTGGGCTGCTTCAGTGTCTGCCAGTAGCGGAAAGCCTTCAGGCGGAAGTCCAAGAGCCATTCCGGTTCACCCTTCTTAGCAGAGATGAGCCGAACGATATCCTCGTTCAGCCCCTTCTCTATGATTTCTGTATGCACATCCGTCGTGAAGCCGAACTCATACTTCTGTTCAGCTATCTGACGGACGTACTCGTTAGACCCACTCCCCTGCCCCTCCCTATAAGGGAGGGGAGTAGTATCTTTTAAATCCTCATTTTTAGGATTCTTATTACTAATCATTTCTTACAAAAGTAATCAAACCTCCCTCCCTTCGGGAGGGATTGAGGGTGGGCTAAAGTTTCTGATCTACCTCAATCTCAGTGAACGTCTCGATGATGTCGCCCACCTGAATGTCGTTGAAGTTTACCAGTGAGATACCGCACTCCAGACCAGTTGCCACTTCCTTGGCATCGTCCTTGTAGCGCTTCAGGGCACCGATGTTGGCCGTATGAACCACGATACCGTCGCGAACCACGCGAGCCTTGTCCTTGTTGTGTACTTTACCGTCAATAACGAGACCGCCGGCCACGGTACCTACCTTCGATATCTTGAATACCTGCTTCACTTCAATCTCACCGGTCACCTGTTCCTTGATCACCTTGTCGAGCATGCCTTCCATGGTGGACTTCACCTCGTCGATGGCGTCATATATGATGGAATAGGTGTTGATCTCTACACCCTCGCGCTCGGCAGCCTTGCGGGCTTCGGCAGAAGGACGTACCTGGAAACCAACGATGATGGCATCAGAAGCGGAGGCCAGCATGACATCGTTCTCTGAAATCTGACCCACAGCCTTGGTAATCACATTCACCTGAACCTTCTCGGTAGAGAGTTTGATGAACGAATCACTGAGGGCCTCGATACTACCGTCGGTGTCACCCTTCACGATGATGTTCAGCTCATGGAACTCACCGAGGGCAATACGATGTGAGATATCGTCGAGACCAAGGGTCTTTGTGGTACGCAGGCTCTGCTCACGCTGCAACTGCAGACGTTTGTTGGTAATCTCACGGGCCTCCTGCTCACTCTCCATCACATGGAAAGAATCACCGGCAGTAGGTGCACCGTTCAGACCGAGGATGATGGCGGGTTCAGCAGGACCGGCCTTTTCAATGCGCTGGTTACGTTCATTGAACATGGCCTTGATACGTCCGAAACTGGTTCCGGCCAGTACCACATCACCAACCTTCAGCGTTCCGTTGCTCACCAGCACCGTCGATACATAGCCGCGGCCCTTGTCGAGCGAGCTTTCGATGATGCTACCCGTTGCCTTTCGGTTGGGATTGGCCTTCAGGTCGAGCATCTCGGCCTCCAGCAGCACCTTCTCCAGCAGTTCATCCACGCCGATACCTTTCTTGGCGGAGATTTCCTGACACTGGTACTTACCGCCCCACTCTTCCACGAGCAGGTTCATATTGGCCAGGTCCTCGCGGATCTTATCCGGATTAGCACCGGGCTTGTCTATCTTGTTGATGGCAAACACCATCGGCACATTGGCAGCCTGGGCATGGGCGATGGCCTCCTTGGTGGTAGGCATCACGGAGTCGTCGGCAGCAATGATGATGATGGCGATATCCGTCACCTGGGCACCACGGGCACGCATGGCGGTAAAGGCCTCATGGCCAGGGGTATCCAGGAACGTAATCTTACGACCGTCGGAAAGAGTCACATTGTAGGCACCGATGTGCTGTGTGATACCGCCGGCCTCACCGGCAATGACGTTGGTATTGCGGATATGGTCGAGCAATGACGTCTTACCATGGTCCACATGACCCATCACGGTGACAATCGGAGCACGTGAAACCAGATCGTTCTCGTCATCCTCCTCTTCAGTGATGGCGTTCTGGACCTCTGCACTCACGTATTCGGTCTTGAAACCGAACTCATCGGCCACGATATTGATGGTCTCGGCATCCAGACGCTGGTTGATACTTACCATGATACCGATAGACATACAGGTACCGATGACCTGATTCACGCCTACGTTCATCATCGTAGCCAACTCAGAAACGGTCACAAACTCCGTCAGTTTCAGCACCTTGCTCTCTGCTGAAGCAGCTGCTGCCTGCTCGGCCATCTGCTCCTGCACGGCTTCGCGCTTCTCCTTACGGTACTTGGCGCCCTTCTTGTTCTGGTTCTGTTTGTTGGTCAGACGGGCCAGCGTCTCCTTTACCTGGCGTGCTACGGCCTCATCATCAACCTCCAGCGGTTTCTGGTTGCGCTTCTTGTTCTTCTTGTTGGCATTCTTGCCGCCACCCTGCTGCTGGTTGTTACCGTTATTGTTCTTCTTATCCTGCTTTCCGGCCTGTTTTCCGGCAGCCTCAATGTCAACGCGCTCATTGCGGATGCGCTGGCGCTTCTTCTTCTCGCCGTTCTGCTGGGCAGCCTTTTCCTCACGTTCCTTACGGCGCTCTTCCTTAGATTTTTTCTTCGGACGAGTACTCTGATTCAAGGCATCGAGGTCAATCTTTCCCAATACATTCACCTTGGGCGCAGCCTTCTGCTCGCTCTTCAGGGTGAACACTTCAGGCTCGGCGGGAGCTGTAGGCTCTTCCGCAGGAGTTTCCGGCTCTTTTTCCACCTCAACGGCAACCTCTTCGACAGTCTGCTCCGGCTCGGCCTTAGGCTCAGGTTTCTTCTCCTCCACCTCGGACTTAGACTCGGTTACCACTTCTACTTTCGGTTCCTGCTGGGTTTCCGGTTCCTTCTTTTCAACCACAGGTTTCACTTCAGCCTTCGGGCTTACGGCAGCAGCCTTCAGCTCTTCCTTCACGGGCTTCTCCACAGACTCAGCAGGCTTCTTACCGATGCTGGAGAGGTCAATCTTGCCAAGCGGCTTAAACTGCTGGGCCTTGGCCTCCGTCTCCGTCGTAGCCTTCTCCACCTTCTGTGGCTCCGCAGGTTTCTTCTTCTCCTTCGGATGTTTCTGGAACAACTTCTCCGCCTGTGTGCGTACCTCCTTGTCCTTCTGGAACTGCTCTCGGAGCGCTTCGTATTGCTCGTCGTTCAGTTTGAAACTCAAGTCGGCTCTCACCTCACCCAAGTGGCTTTTCTTTTCCAAGAACTCCACTGCCGTCTGGAGTCCTATGTTCAATTCGCGGATTGCTTTATTTAATCTTATACTCATTAACTCTCTTATATAATTCTATAAATTTCAAGTTTCAAATTTCAGGTTTCAAGTTTCAGGTTAAGTTATCGTTAACGTTATCGTTATCGTTAAAACCCTTAATTCTCAAACTCTGCCTTCAGCACGTTAAGCACCTGGTCAACGGTCTCTTCCTCAAGGTCAGCCTTCTCCACCAGCAGCTCGCGGGGCGCATTGAGCACCTGCTTGGCGGTGTCAAGACCGATAGCCTTGATGGAATCGATCACCCACTGGTCAATCTCGTCAGAGAACTCATCCAGATAGATATCCTCGTCAGCCTCGTTCTCGGCAACCTCGCGGAATACGTCGATGGTGAACTGAGTCAGCATCGAAGCCAGTTTGATATTCAGACCGCCTCGACCGATAGCCAGTGAAACCTCCTCGGGCTGCAGATAGACCTCAGCCTTGTGGTTCTCCTCATCGATATTGATGCTCGAAACCTTGGCGGGACTCAATGCACGCTGGATAAACAGTTTCGTGTTCGAAGTGTAATTAATCACGTCGATGTTCTCGTTGTTCAGTTCGCGAACGATACCATGCACGCGGCTACCTTTCACACCTACGCAAGCACCTACGGGATCAATACGCTCGTCGTAACTCTCCACGGCAATCTTTGCACGCTCTCCCGGCATACGGGCAATGCGCTTCACCGTAATCAGACCGTCGGCAATCTCAGGAACCTCAGCCTCCAGTAGACGCTCCAGGAATACGGGACTGGTACGGCTCAGGATAATCTTCGGGTTGTTGTTCTCGTTGGTCACCTGATGGATCACCGCACGGATGGTCTCACCCTTGTGATACTGGTCGTTGGGAATCTGCTCCGACTTAGGCAGGATGAGCTCGTTGTTCTCATCATCCACCAGCAGCACCTCGCGCTTCCAAACCTGATAAACCTCACCGGAAATCACCTGGCCCACACGATCCTTATACTTATTATAAAGCGAATCGTGAACCAGTTCGAGCACCTTCGAAGCCAGCGTCTGACGGAGGTTCAGGATAGCACGGCGGCCGAACTTCGCAAAGTCCACGCGCTCCGACACTTCCTCGCCTACCTCGTAGTCGGCTTCAATCTTCTGAGCATCGCTCAGGGAAATCTCCTTGTTCTCATCTTCCACCTCACCGTCGGCCACGACCATACGGTTACGGTAAATCTCAAAGTCGCCCTTGTCAGGGTTTACAATCACGTCGAAGTTCTCGTCCGAACCAAAAATCTTGGCGATCACGTTGCGGAAACTCTCTTCCAGCACGCTCACCAGAGTAGTACGGTCAATGTTCTTGTCTGTAGTAAAATCCTTGAAGGCGTCGAGCATGCTTATGCTCTCTTCTTTCTTAATTGCCATTTTTATATATTTTTATTATTACTATTTCTATTTTATAACACAAAATTCACAGGATTATAACCTTTCTCGCTAACTATCGAAATTCACAGAAATGAGACTCTTTCTCAGGAAGTCCCCCTTTTAAGGGGGATTTAGAGGGTCTCTTTATTTAAACGAAATCAAATACTTGCAGTATTTCACTCCGTCCATCGAGAACTGATGGTCCACCTCCTGAATCTCAGGACGCTTCTTACCTTCAACTTTCACTTTCTCTTTGGTGGTCACCGTGAAGTCACGGCCGTCCACGCTCTTCAGCACACCTTTGTATTTCTTTCCGTCGGCGTCGAGCACCTCCACTTCCTTACCCACGAAGTTCTTGTATTGCTGCTCCACCTTGAAAGGCTGTCCCAGTCCGGCAGAGCCCACCTCCAGTTCATAGTCTTCTTGCTCACGGTCCAGATGATCCTCTATGAAGCGGCTCAGCTCCACACAGTCCTCAATCCATACGCCGTCAGCGTGGTCAATTTCCACAACAATCTTGTCGTCACTGTTAATCTCAATGTCCACGAGGAAATAATCCTTCCCCTCGAGCCACTGTTCAACCAAATCTTTTACGATGCTTTTGTCAATCATACATTAACATTTAAATAAAAATGTGGAACTCTTTTCGAGTCCCACATTCCACTGAACGGCTGCAAAGGTACGAACTTTTCCGCACATCTGCAAATATTTCACACATTTTCTTTCAATAATTATACTTTTCCCATTAAAGGGTTATCGTCATCGTTATCGTTGTCATTATGGTTTTTGATGGGTCTCAAAACATTGGCGGGGCGCTTCATCACTGGAGCACCCCGCCATCAATAAACCTCATTGGTTAACTAGAAAAAACTATTTCTTATCTTTGTATGGTATTATTCTTCTTCGTCTTCCCAGATGTTTCTGAACTGCAGGTCCTCGAGAGGCTTCGTCTCATCATCCTCAAAGACATCCTGTTCCTTGGAGTCGGCGTGGTTATTCCAGCTTCCTTTAAGAATTTGCGACTCCAGATCTGAATTCATGCTCTCAATGAGAGGCTTCATATATACTTTCTTCATAATTATTGTCCTCCCAATTTTTTATTTAACAATCAACTTAGCACCATTCACGATGTAGAGACCGGCGGGAACATGTACCGTCTGGGTCTCACCAGCACCTATCACTACTCTGCCAACCTTCATGCCATTAGCTTTCACAATCTGCAAATCGTTGTCAGCAGCAGCCTTGAACGTAATCGTGCCGCGTCCAGGAATAGCCACCAGATCAGCCTTGCCAGCCAACTCTGTAATGCCTGTTGTTCCCCCGTTTTCGCCGAAGAGAACATTAAAGGCTGTCATTATCTTGGCGTTACCAGTGCCACCACCTGCATAGGTATAATATCCACGGAACGGATATACATAGAGTGCATCACCGAGCGCACTGATATTGATGTTCTTAGAGTTCAGATACATGCCACCAGAGAAGTAGAAGTATCCCTTGCTGGCTGTCAGCTTCTTACCAGAGAACGAACCTTGGTTATGGAACGAAATAGAGGAATTACCACCATTAATCGATCCCGAAGCAGTCTCTCCCGCGAAGGTATACCTTTCTGGGGTAGGATTATCAGCGGTACCAGTATCCTTTATCATATCAGTCGTAGCCTTCACCAATGCACCAATCTGAGTGGCAGCAAATGGAACATTATCATCACCTGGAGCAGACGTCACATTAATCATATAAGGTTTATTCGCTTCAGCTGATGTCCCTGAGATTGGAGAGAAGTAAGCGTCAGCCTTGTAGTAGTCATTAGCTGAATTGAGTTCCTCCTCCGTAATGCTGAGGCAATTGCTTGGATTCATCAGGTTCACCGTGAATTGACTTCCGGGGTACATAGAACCTGCCGGTTCAGTATGTACACCATCTCGAACAGTCAGCTGGAAGGGCAGTATCACAGTTGCCAATGCGGTCTTACCATTCCTCGGCCATGAGATTTCACGCGTGTAAGTAGCATAGTTCGGAGACGTCGTCTGAATATCGAACGGTGCATAGAAGGGATTGCGGTCGGTTATCACGATGTTACCTGCAGCATAGAACTTGTCATCTTGTTTATAAGCAAAGTTATCAAGCGTGGAAGTTGATTTCTCCGGCAGATAGAACAAGACGTTAGGAGCGAACTTGGCCTTAAGAGTCTCCATAGAAAGGCCACCAGTGCCTTGAATAGCGACAACTGACTTCAGATTGCTGGCATCGACGTATAGAATCTGGTCGGTAGTCTTAGGCTTGGTGCTACCATCAGACCCCGTAAGAGCTGCAGTTATAGCATTGTCAATTTCAACGGTAGTGAGGAAACCTTCTACCTCTCCATTAGAACCCGCTGTTTCAACAGTTTTGAGTTTGAGTCCCCACATGCTGTCTTCTGCATCCGTGTCCTTATTGTCCACCTTCTTATAATAGCAAGTCTTATCATATACCTTCGTCCATTCAAGTTCTGGATGATAAGTCATGGCCTTCAGGTCGATATCCATACGGTAGAATGCGTAGTAGCGGTGCTCCCAGGCTGTCGTCTTTGCAATGTTATAGCGTGTCTCATCAGCTGTGAATATATAGAAGATACCTGAATTCTTAACGGTTGCAGTATTTGCAGTTCCACTCGCATTAAGAATCACATCTACAAATTCATTCTGGGTGAATGTTCCTTCGCCTGTGGGACTGCCCGTTGAAGCCAAATATTTCGACACCGTAAACGGATACTCTATCAGGTGATCGGGATGAGTACCTGTGCTACTGCTATTAAGTTCATCGGCATTGTTGAACTTGAAGAAGTTGTTACCTGCCACGGCTGTAAACGCCTTGTCCTCATATCTAAACGGAGCTGCCGTTGATTCCGGGTCATAGCTAGTAGAGTATAGTCCATCGTCACCATTGCCATCAAAATTCTCAAAATAATCTGATGTTACAAAAGAGTAGCGGGCCGCACCTTTTCCATTGGGATAAGTTTCATCACCGTCTGTACTGTAGAGGTTAGAGAAGGTAAAAGTCAGGTTTTCATTGGCATACCTTTCGGGCACATAGAATTCGAAGACACCACCACTCACTGAGAAGTCATCGTTGGTAAATGTCTGACTCATTTCCATCGTCCTGGGCTTTGTTGGATCATTATCATCGCCATCATGACAGACGATTTCCATACTATTGATATAAGGATTGAGAGCCTGCAAGGTCAGGTCAACAGTCACCCAGATCATACGAGCCTGTTCCACTTGTTACGTCAATGGTTTTTTGAACAGTCTCACCTCTTTTATAATCATAAACATCGATTTGATACTCCTCAGCCTTAAAGTCAGAAGTAGCAGGTAATGTTGCAGTAGTCCATGTAGCCCTGAGGTTTGCATTATAATGATCGTCACGTGGATTATTATTTAATTGCTCAAAAGGAGGTCTTGCCGTAGATGAGGCTAAACCAATGAGATAATGTTCACCGCTGGCAGCACCATTTTGACCAATTGTAATATTCGGGCGAATATACTGTACGCCGTTATTAGTGTAAAGATCAGCCCGAGTTAACTTATTTGGAGAAGAGCTTGTTCCAACGGTGAGCCTGTAAATCGTACTCGTTCCATATCCTGTAGCCATATAGGCAAGATAAGCGTCTCCACTGTGAATGCCATTGGCATCAGCCGTCCACTCTACTGGCGTTGTTTGGTAGGTTCCGTCGGCATTCAAATAATATTCCTTATGAGTAGATGGGTCAACAAATTTAATACAATTAACTGTTCTTTCATCTGTACCATCCTGGTCTGACCCATAAGCATAATTTATCTTAGCGCCTACAATACGGTAGCCGATAGGAGATTCTTCACCAGAAGAATTGGTCACCGTAACAGGTGTTTCCATATAATAAACTCCATTCTTCAAACCGAAATACTTCTTACCTCCATTTTCAACCTGATAGATTTTCTTAGTCTCATCACCTTCTTCAGGATACTTTTTCCCTTCAGCATCAGTTTTGAGGGCGTCTTCCTGATACAGATAGTTGAAGGCAAGAAGATCGGTTACTTTTCTATAGTTGTAAGTATAGAATTTCTGACCGTCTTTTGTTGTTTCCTTAAGTCCACCGATATCAGTCTTATTCGTGTTGAATGCCACAGGAAGCACACTCACAG
The DNA here is from genome assembly GCA_900316985.1 of uncultured Prevotellaceae bacterium. Lineage (GTDB taxonomy): Bacteria > Bacteroidota > Bacteroidia > Bacteroidales > Bacteroidaceae > Prevotella. The sequence continues at coordinate 1,993 of ONFE01000063.1, read as the reverse complement.
CGGTAGGATTTATTGATGAAGGCGCACCTTCAGCCGTAAAGGTTCCTTTCGCAGTGAAGAAGATTTCAAACGACTTGATACTAATACCGTAGTACTTGTTGTCGAAAATCTTTGTCAACCTGAAATAGAGTTGGTTGCTCATATCACTGCCATCTTCTGCTTCACTAAAACGCGACATAGTATACTCTTTGCCATAATCACTTCCACCAGGATTAGAACGTGTACCAACATGGATAGCAGTTTCTCCGTCTGAGGCTTTAGCGACTTCTTTATATGTAGAGAGCGAAGCATCTCTGTAATTCGTTGAACCTGTGGTCCAGGGATCCACTTCATAGAAATACAAAGTGTTAGAACGGCCAAGGTTGAAGTCATAGTCTGAATTCGTACTTACGTTTCGTGTTCCCAAATCGTTTTTTAACACAATCTTGTAACCCGTGATACGATAACCCTTAGGCAAAGACACAATCATGTAGGTCGGCATCGTACCACCCGCAAGAATCAGTCTCCTGTACTCCGTGCCATTATTATCATAATCTGAAATGGCACAGGTCGGGGTGAGACACTCTCCTGATTCTGTTACATCATCCACATCGGCCACAGTCATTGTCAAAGGCAACTGTTCATGGCGCCAAAAGGCTGCAAATCCTGCACCATAACCTGTTTCACCTGGAGTTGACAGAACTTGAACCAGATTACCTGTAGTTGGACTGATTGTCACATTCTGAGCAACACCTTGTGTGGTTCCCGTTACAAGCATGAGTAACAATAGAATCCACCTGCTAAGTGTTCTGTTAGTTAGTCTTTTCTTTTTCATAATTCATAAATTTTATTTTCCGTAGTTAATTATTTCGATTAGAGTTCATGATTCTCATTCAAACCAGAGATAGCCGATGGCCAATTTAGCGCAAAATAGACGGAAATCTTCGATAAAACCGCCATATTCTGTGCAAATATAACAAAAATTCACAAAGTAACCATAAAGATACAAAACAAACATGTAAAAAAACTCACAATAGGGTGTATAAAAACTTAAAATGCCGTAATTCTTACAAAATCGAACTAAAATCAACTAAAACCAATAAATCTTTTATCACACAACACCCCACGCAATGTTTTTGTAAGTATTACAGGCTGACAAGTATCAATTCATTATTAAAAAGATTTTCCACATGTATTGCTTTCGGGCGGATGATGTTTTAGGGTACAAACTAATTTACTTTGTTCTCCATCTAATAGGTTTTTGAGGTTCATTTGATGATGTTTTGAGGAACAAACTAATTTACTTTGTACCCTGTCTGATGATTCCTCCATACGCGAAAAAACAATTTAAACCCCCTATCCCCTCTATGTTCGCCGTAAACTATTGGCTTTTAAGCAGTTGCTGGTAGACATTAGGCCTTTAAACCCCCTACAAACCCCCTATGAACCCCCTACTGAAAGACCCTCACCCTGCCCCTCCAGTTATCAACCACCCTTGGTCCCTCCTTTCCAAGGAGGGAGAGTAGATAGTTCAGGAGCCGTTTTGTGAGATTTTTGTGGATTTTTGTCCATTTTCATGATGACGGAAGTGAAACCGCGGTTTCACACGCAACATACAGCATGCTAATGGGTTACAAAGAAGTGAAAGCGTGATACTGATTCTGAGATCACCGGCAATTAAAAAATAGCGGAGCGCTTCATCACTGGAGCACCCCGCCATTTACAAAGCCTACTCGAGGCTTAAATGAAAAAACTATTTACTTATAAATCAAAATCATAATATAATCAGTCTTTATCTTCTGCATCCTCCCATACATTATGGAATTCAACATCCTTGATGAAGTCGGCTTCATCCTCTTCTTCGAAGGAGTTCTCTTTGGCGTCAGCCCACTGTCCATAGGATCCGCTCATTAGACTCAGGGAGATTTGCTGAGCCACCCACATTTCGGGCTTTTGATATTTCATCTTCATAGTTTGGTCCTCCTTCTGTTATTTAACAATTACTTTATTCTTG
>ONFE01000123.1 GCA_900316985.1 uncultured Prevotellaceae bacterium | reverse complement strand
CCCAACGTACTGAGGCAACGCTCCTTCAGCAACCGTCGGATTTCATCAAAACCGAGCTTATGTTCGAAGTTATTTGGATAAATCACGGTGCAAAATTACACAAATTCGGGCGAAATGCCAAATTATTAGCAAAAAGTTGCCTAAAAATTTGTTGGTTTCGAAAAATATGCCTACCTTTGCACCCGCTTTCAAGACATCGAAGCACTGGAGAGATGGTAGAGTGGTCGATTACAGTAGTCTTGAAAACTACCGTGCTGAGAGGCACCGGGGGTTCGAATCCCTCTCTCTCCGCCAACTTCGCTGAAAATCAGCAAGTTATAAAATAACTCCCAAATTTACCCCCCAAAATGGTGAATTTGGGTTTTATTTTGCCCCCAAATTTGGGAGCACCTTTAATAGACGATATGTTAAAAGTGTTAAAGTTTTAATATATGTTGATTTTCAATTAGTTACAAGCATTTTTTGGCATTTTTGAAGCAAATACCTGTGCAGGAATCCGCAGGCAGTCGGCAGAGGCTCTGAGAGGCTGCTCCGCAAAGGGAGGGGAATGTCTGGCCAGCCGCTCCTTGCTGTCCTTGGGATCCAACAGGCTGAAATCTTCCTCATTATTGCATGATGAGCGTATTTCAGGCAGTTGCCAACGGCACCTTCCGATTGTCATGCGACGGTCGGCTACCTTTGGCGGGCATCGTAAAATCAAACATCAGTAAAAATGAGACATTGCGACACCTATCAGATTCCTGCCTACGCAGTACCCGACATCGCCCGCTCGAACTTGTTCGCTTGCTACCGAAGGGACGCAAGAACGATGACCCGACAGGGCTTAGTGACATCGAAATCGAACTGATTGACGGCTTTATGACTTCTACCTTCCCTCATGGATGCAGCGTCGATTGGGACACATGCCAGCAACCGCATTTCTCGCTCTCGCCAGAGTTCGGCCAGCCGTGCGAGGTCTATGATGCGGTGATTTACGGCTATTAAATTAGGCGGCCTCTCGGTTTGTGAGAATAGGGAGGCTTTTCAAAGAGACGCACAACAACGGTGGTGTCGGGCTGTTTCGTGCATCCCTCGGCTGCTCCCGCCACTGGTCGCAGCCTCGCGGGACAAGATTCTTCCAGTATCTCGCCCCGTAACAAGGTATCTCCGATGGTCGAAGATTTAAAGATAGAATGCAAATTTCGATCCTTTTGTGCCGATGCCGTCATAGTCGGCAGGGATGGGAAATTGGCAGCAGAGATTGCTGATGGCATCATCATCAAGCGTAACAGTCAGCTCCAGTTCGATGGCCATCCGTCGTTCGCTGTAGCTGAGATTCCAGATGCATTCACCCAGAACGGCATTAACCACCGTTCTGATTTCATCCTGTGTTCGCCAAATGGAATCGTAGTCAGTCATAGTATTCAATTTGCAGTTCTTCACTGACGTTGAAATCATCATGGAACCCGTCATCATACAAATAGACGATTCGCATGCCACGATAGGTAGACGATTCGCATGCCACGATAGGTAGAAGGGACTTTCAATGTTTCCAGCAGATGCCATTTGGGACGGCCAAAGTCGTATGATTCCCTGTCAAGGAGGATGCGGTTGGAAACAAAGTCAAAGTGGTAGTACCCACCGCCGATACATTGGTCACCCGGCTTCAGCAGATGCTTATGCTGGTTGACCATACCCAGACGTAGCACACCATCAAGAGTTATGATGAACTTAGGTAGATTCATAAGGCATGTCCACCAGATACTTTAATGACTTGACCCGTTAGCATGCTCGCCTGCTCACTTGCCAAAAACAGAATCGTTTCTGCAATATCTTCCGGCTGAATCAGTTTACCCATAGGAATGACAGGAAGAACTGACTGTTCCAGATCGGTATCAATCCATCCCGTCTGAGTCGGACCAGGAGCAACACAATTGACGGTAATGCCATACTTTGCCACCTCCAAGGCAATGCTGCGAGTAAAGGCTTCAAGTGTAGCCTTACTTGCTCCGTAGGCTATCTGTCCGGCAAAAACCTGAGATGCATCGGTTGAAATATAGATGATGCGTCCATAATCACCGCGATGAGTAATCATCTCCTTTGTCATCAGGATACTTCCGCGGACATTGACAGCAAATGTGTCATCAATCACCTTCTGCGAAATTTTCTCTATGGTGTCAATGCCGTCCATGTCACCATCGGCCGCATTGTTGACCAGAATATCGACCCTTCCGTATCGATCAAGGACTTTCGAATAGATTTCCTTTACGGCAGCTTCATTGGAAATGTCGCTTTCCAGAATCATATAGTCGGCATTCATTTCCTTTAGCCTGCTCTCAACACGATCAGCATTGCCTGAGTTTGCTTCGAAATACCTGTCCGCACCATTCTTGTCAGTCTTCGATTGGTCGAACGGTCTGTGGATTCTCTTGTATATCAAGACCACTTTTGCCCCTTCACGAGCAAAAGCAAATGCTGTTGTTGCCCCAATCCCCTGTGGGTTATTCGCTCCTGTAATCAGAGCAACTTTATCCTTAAGTCCGTAGTTAACCATATAATTACCTTCTTTTGTTTAATCGGATTATTATTCCCCTATGATTGTTACTACCAACTCTCTGGAACCGCCGAAATTCCTATACTCACAGAAGTAGATGCCCTGCCAAGTGCCGAGGTTCAGGCGACCATCTGTAATGGGAATGGTAATGCTGACACCACTCAGCGTAGATTTGGCATGAGCAGGCATATCGTCGGCACCCTCCAGCGTGTGCTCATACTCAGGACGATTTTCTGGAACCAAACGGTTGAAAATCGTTTCCATATCCACACGGACATCAGGATCACAATTCTCATTGATGCTCAGTCCGCAACTGGTATGCTTCGTGAAGATGTTCACGATGCCCGTCTTCGGCAGTTTCGGCAATTTGCTGACGATCTCGCTCGTCACCAAATGGAAGCCGCGACGTTTCGGTTTCAGGGTTATTTCTATTTGCTGTACCATATCAGATTCTTACATTAATCTGTCACAACATCCTTGAAATGCTGCTGTCCCCAGGCTATTAGATCCGTAAGCACCGGCATGAGTGAACGGCCTGTATCAGTCAGGGAATACTCTACGCGGGGAGGAACCTCTGGATAGACCTCACGATGAACAAGGTGACTCTGCTCCAGATTCTTCAGCGTCTGCGAGAGCATCTTCTGGGAACAGTCTGTCATCAGGCGACGCATCTCATTAAAACGGAGGATGCCAGTCTCGCTGACGTGGAGCTGATAGAGCACCAACATCGACCACTTGTCGCCAAAGCGACTCACTACATTGCGTATCGGACAAGCCAGATACTCTGCTTTTATATCTGCCATAATTATAGAATTTTCGACAAAGGTAGCAAAAAGTTACCAACTAACGGCATTATACTATGTTAATCTGAGTTAAAGTGCATTTTGCGGAACTGCGATAACATCCCAATTCCTACTTTTTGGTAACTATCCCACCAAAAAGTGCCTTCTTGTGGGAATGAAAAATTCGCCGTACCTTTGCACCGTCAAAACGAAATAATAACATTTTAAACGTATAAGAATTATGAAACAGATTGAGACAACAAAGAGTGGTAAGAATTACAAAGTGATTAACGTTGGTAAGTTCAGCGACCTGATGGACTATGAGCTTCCTCTTGGCCCGGACTTCACGCTTCATGGTAAGGTGTTTGCTGGTCAGGCCGTAGGCGCAACAGGTAGTGATCTGTCGTTCCAGACGCTCGTTCCTGGTCAGGACAGCGGTTTCCTGCATACCCATAAGACCCACGAGGAGCTTTACATCATTTTGAAGGGTGAGGGTATGTACCAGGTGGATGGTGAGCAGATTCCTGTCAGCGAGGGCAGTATTGTCCGCGTAGATCCTGCTGGCAAGCGTGCGCTGAAGAACACTGGCAGCGAGAACCTGACCATGCTCTGCATCCAGTACAAGGCCAATGCCTTCACTGAGGCTGACAGTCCAATGGAGGATGGTGTGATACTACAGGAAGAACTGAAGTGGTAAATCCTAAAGATATGCTCAACAAAGCACTACATTTTCTGAGCGAACACTGCGAGATTGCCTTGGCCACGTGTCAGGGCAATCTTCCTAAAATGCGCATCTTCCAGATTATGCGTCAGGAGGGCAATATGCTCTACTTCGCAACATCAGCCAAGAAAGCCGTATGGCAGGAATTGCAGGAGAATCCCAACGTGGAGATACTGGCATACGCAGATAACGTGTCTGTCCGCTGTTCAGGTATGGTGAACTTTTATGTAGATGATGACACAAAGCGTTGGATATTCGATCACAATGACGTTCTCTCACG
>ONFE01000130.1 GCA_900316985.1 uncultured Prevotellaceae bacterium | reverse complement strand
CCCGTTGCCAACCCTCAACAGTGCCTGGTCGGACATCCATGAGATAGGCTTTGCCATCGGCAGGACTGAAAACCTCTCGGCTCACATGGCCCGTCACACCTTCGGCACGATGCTCGTATCAGAAGGCATCTGTCTGGAAAGCATCGCCAAGATGATGGGACATTCCAGCGTGAAGAGTACACAGGTGTATGCCAAGATCACTGACGACAACATCAGCCGTGACATGGACAGGCTGCAAAAGCGAAGAGAGGCAAAGGGACTGACGACCAGCGACACCACGGCAGAGCACAACAAAGCACTGCTTCAGAAGAAACTCGACCGTCCGAAGGAACTGCTGCGTGAAGACCCACGACTGGCAGTGAAGAAAGTCGGACGTCCCAAGAAAAACCTATTGTATCACATTCCAAAAGACTGACAGTTTATGACAAACATTTCAATGATTCCCAAGGATGTCTTTGAGCGAGGCATCATCAGAATGACAGAGGGCGGAATTATCGCCATGCCCGAAAAGGATGTGTGGATGACTGTGGACGAGATAGCGGAAATGCTTTTCGTTCCGTCAGCGGTTGTATTCCGCACAATACGCTCTATATATAAGAATAGTATCGCGCGTGAAGAAGATACTCACGGCACATTCCGGCTGTTCCCCTACCGTCCCAACTGGAACATAGACGTGTATAGCCTTGAAATTGTTATCCGTCTGGCATACACCATCGACAGTTACAACAGCCACAAGTTCCGCAAGTACATCATGAACCGGCTGATGGGCAGACCGATGTACGAAAACGTCTGCCTGACATTGGAACTTCCTTCGAGATAGAGAAAGAGCAAACACGAAAAACTTGAATCCGCATCACTCATTGCCTCTGCAATGGTGGTGCGGATTCTTCATTACTAACCTAAAACTAACACTGATGATAAACAAGAATTTCATTTTTCAGTCCAACGGGCAGGCTGGTAGTTCCTTTCAAGAAGTTCCTGCACGTCCTGCTCCTTATAAAGTACCTTGCCCTGACAATAAGTAAAGGGAATCAAACCCTTGTTGCGATACTGCTGCAAGGTGTGTCGGCTCACTTTGAGCATTTCCGACAGTTCCTTGTCCGTCATATAGCGCACACCATCCAACAGCGGGCGGTAGTGCTGCGTAGCCTCTTCGTGCTGTTCCAATGCCTTTCGGATGCGTCCGTAAAGGTCGGTGAAATAATCCTTCGTGATAATGTCCTGTCCTAACATGATGATTCTATTTTGATGGGTTTTCAACTTCCGTTTCCTCACTCTTCGGCGACTTCGCCGTCAGTCCGTCTGCAAGAGCCTTCACGTCCTTTGCCTTGTAGTACACCCTGTGCTGGAACTGCGAGAACGGCAACTTGCCCTGTTCCCGTAGCGAATAGACCGTGCGACGATCCAACTGAAGCCCTGCGCACACATCAGCCGTGTCGAGCCATTGTTCCGGCTGCTTGTCCTCCGTCCGTGCATCCATGCTTGTGATGCGCGATATAAAGTACTCCACCGTCTGGATGAAGTCCTCAAAAGCCTTTTTCTCAATAATCACTATCTCCATGTCTGTCCGATTTTTGATTTCGGGTGCAAAGTAACAAAGGAAAAAGGCAAACCCAATCACGGCACTTCGCTTTGGCTGAAAGTGGCGGTCAGATGGCTGAAAATGGCGGTCGGAAGCCGTCAGAAACGGCATTCTCCAAGAAAATCATTCCTTAGTAAGCACTTATTAGTGAAACGGGTTGTTCCGATACCCCTAATTTTGCACCCGTAAACTTGAAAATCAGACCAATATGGAGCAACTTTCAAAAGAATACTTCGACCAGTGGATGACCCGTATCACTGAGCATCAGGAGCAGATGATGGGCGAACTACGCCAACTCAAGGCACAGTCGCCTGACACTGATGGGGACAGCATGATTGACGATGCCGACTTCTGCCAGATCCTGAACATCAGCGCACGAACCTCACAGCGATACCGCACGGAGGGGCTGATCCCCTACAGCGTCCTTCGGCAGCGTGTCTATTACAAGGAAAGCGACGTGTGGGCATTCATCCGCAAGAACAGGAAGGACAAGGGCGGTCAACTGAGTGAGAAGTTAGACCAGATGAAGCGCCCTTCATGGAAATGACTATACAGCCGGCTAACAAGTATAGACTTAGAGATCATCAACATTAGTAACAACTTTCAAAATCCAGTAAGCAATGGACAAGGAAAAAGAAAACGAGCAGGAGAAGCTGAAGCCCGACAAGGACGTGCTGATTGTCACGGACAACAAGACAGGAGATCGTGGTGTCGTCACAGGCATGAACAGCATTGGAAATCCCATTAAAATGCCCGTCAGGAAAGAATACTCACAGTCTTTCCTCCAGTTCGACAAGAACGGCAATGCCCTTGACAACTTCTTCACGAACTTCGTCCGCCAGTGCAAGGAGCCGACTCGTTTCGGCTTCACCAAGACCACGACAGGCGCACTTGAACGACTGTTCGCAGGAGCTGAAGAGGCAAAGGCGGAAATCGAGGGCGAAAGCATCAATCCATCCAATTACATTAACAACAAAAACAAAAAGAAAATGGAACAGAATCCAAACAACAATGAAAATGCTGCACAGCAGCAGGAGAACAAACACCAGTACCAGCCCATCGACGAGACCGCTGCACAGCAGCAGGAGAACAAACACCAGTACCAGCCCATCGACGAGACCAAGGTCAATTGGGCGGACATCCAGCAGAAGTGGGGTGTCACCCGTGACCAACTCGAACAGTCGGGCGACCTCAACAAGATGCTGAACTACGGCAAGAGCAATCTCATTACCGTGCATCCTGCCTTCGGCGGAGAGCAGTTGGAAACCGCTGCCCGTCTGTCCTTCAAGAAAGGTGAGGACGGCAGCGTGAGTCTTGTGCCACACCTTATCCGCAAGGAAGCCAATCTGGAGCAGGAGTACAAGGGACACACCTTTTCCGAGGCCGACAAGTCAGCACTGAAGAACTACGGCAACATGGGGCGTGTCGTTGACCTTCTGAACGAGCGTGGCGAACGTGTGCCAAGCATCATCAGCATCGACCGCCAGACTAACGAGATTACAGACCTTCCCGTACGCCGTCTGCGCATCCCGGAGAAGATAGGCAACACGGAACTGACGAAGCAGGAGCAGGACATGCTCCGTGCCGGACTTCCCCTGAAGAACAAGGAGATTGAATTGGCTAACGGTCGCAAGTTCACCACCACCCTGCAAGCCAACGTCGAAGAGAAAGGCGTGGAGTTCGTTCCCCGTAGCAACCGTCAGCACAACAGCCAGGAACAGAAACAGGATGGTAACCAGCAGACCGAAGGCCAGTCGCAGACAGCCGACGGTGACGGCTCACAGAAGCAGCGCCGTCCACAGTGGACGGACGAGAACGGCAACATCAAGCCCATCGGCAAGTGGAAGGGCGTGGAGTTCACCGACGAGCAGAAGCG
>ONFE01000043.1 GCA_900316985.1 uncultured Prevotellaceae bacterium | reverse complement strand
TATTCTTTGTGACTTCGTGTCTTCGTGTTCCATAAAAGAATCAAAATTTGGCAGTTTGCGGAATTTGTCGTACTTTTGCAGACATATATAATAAGGTATAAGATGAAGAACTTAGAAAAAAGAACCAGTATCCGCAAATATGCACAGCGCGAGGTGAGCAACGAACTGCTCCACCGCCTGCTCCAAGAGGCAGAACGCACACAGACGATGGGCAACCTGCAACTCTATAGTGTGATCGTAACCCGCTCGGAAGAACAGAAAGCCGCTTTGGCTCCCGCCCATTTCAACCAACCAATGGTAACGGGCGCTCCCGTGGTACTTACCTTCTGCGCCGATTTCCGCCGCACTACGCGCTGGGCGGAGGAACGGAAAGCACAGCCGGGCTACGACAATTTCCTGTCGTTTATCAATGCGGCCACGGATGCCCTACTCTATTGCCAGACGTTCTGTAACCTGGCCGATGAGGAGGGCTTGGGCTATTGCTACCTAGGAACCACGGTATATATGCCGAAGCAGATTATCGAGGTGTTGCAGTTGCCCCGACTGGTGTTCCCCGTGGCCACAATCACCCTGGGATGGCCGGATGAACAGCCTCCCCTCTCCGACCGTCTGCCCTTAGAGAGCATCATCCACGAAGAGCGTTACGAGGACTATACGCCCGAGCGCATTGACCGTTTCTACACTGCGAAGGAACAGTTGCCAGAGAATCAGGAGTTCATTCGCATCAACAACAAGGAGACCTTGGCGCAGATCTTCACCGATATCCGCTATACGCGCAAGGACAATGAAGCCATGTCAGCAGGATTGCTTGAAGCATTAAAGATTCAAGGGTTTCTCGATTGAGAAACCCTTGACTAATCTTTTAATTATTCTACTTCAATGGGCTTATACTTCGGTACGAGTGCCTTCATGATGCACCAGCCGATGAGATAGGCCACAGCACAGATGCAGAACACCACCATATAGGCTGCGGGCTTTCCCTCGAATCCGAAGAAGGTGAAGTTGGCGCCCTGAGCGGCTGCCCAGTCGAAGAACTTACCGGAACCGAGGTTGATACTCATGGAGCCAATACCGCCAGCCATTGTACCCAGGCCTACAATTGTACCAATGGTGCTCTTGGGGAACATGTCACCAATGGTAGAGAACAGGTTGGCACTCCAAGCCTGGTGTCCGGCACCAAGAAGACCTATCAGGATGGCAGGCCACCAAGCGCTGTAAGCACCTAAAGGCTGTGCAAAGAGTCCGAGCACGGGGAAGCAGGCGAAGATAAACATGGCGCGCATACGACCCAGATAAGGATTCATGCCCTTCTTCTCCACGAAGTAGGTGGGCAGGTAACCGCCACCGATACTGAGAATGGTCACAATAGCATAAAGAGTGAATATCAGCGCAATACCCATGGTTGAGTCGGAGGTATATCCATACTGGTCACTGAAATAGGCAGGTGCCCAGAAGAGGAAGAACCACCACACACCATCGGTCATGAACTTACCCACGAGGAACGACCAGGTCTGCTTGAAGGTGAAGCACTTCCAGAAAGAGATGGTCTTCTCTTCCTTCTGCTCACCACGATCCTGCAGTGTAGCAATATCGTTGTCCTGTTCGATATAGTTCAATTCGGCCTGGTTCACGCGCTTGTTCTTGGCAGGTTTGTCATACAGCCATGCCCAAAGTCCCATCCAGATGAAACCCAAGGCACCGATGATGATGAAAGCCATTTCCCAACCCCATGCACGGGCCAACAGAGGAATCGTGGCAGGAGCTGCCAATGCACCGACAGAGGCACCGCTGTTGAAGATCGAGGTAGAGAAAGCACGGTCTTTCTTCGGGAAATATTCTGCCGTGGCCTTGATGGCTGCGGGGAAGTTACCAGCCTCACCGACAGCAAGGATCAGACGGCAGGACAGGAAGAGCCACACCGAGATGGTAGCAATGGCAACGGCTGCATCAGAGCCTGCCTGCACCAGACGAAGAGCTTCAATAGAATCGTAGCCTTCAACCTTCATGGCTACCCAACCACATCCGGCATGAAGAACGGCACCGAGTGACCATACGAAGATGGCAATAAGATAACCTTTCTTCGTACCCATCCAGTCGATAAACTTTCCAGCGAAAAGGTTTGCAATAGCATAGAAAAGTGAGAAAAGACCGGTGATTGTACCATAGTCGGCATCTGTCCAATGGAACTCTGGTGCGATAAAGTCTTTCCAAGTCAAAGAAAGAACCTGACGGTCCATATAGTTGATGGTGGTTGCCAAGAAGAGCAACGCACAAATAACCCAACGGAAGTTGGACATCTTAGTAGTTTGAACTGCGCTCATATTGTTAGTTTTCTTAATTCTAAATTCTTAATTCTTAATTTCGTTTAACGGATATCGATGACGGGAATATTGTCTTTGTCGTTATAATAGAGGTTCTCGCCTGCCATACCCCAGATGAAGGTGTAGTAGTAAGTACCTGCTGCAGCATGCATACTCCACTCAGGAGACATGATGGCTTGATCGTTGTGCAACCATACTACGCGGCTCTCCTCGGGCTGACCCATGATGTGGGCAATGGTCTGCTCCTGAGGAAGGTTGAAATAGTAGTAAGCCTCAATACGGCGTCCATGGGTATGAGGGGGCATCGTGTTCCAGGCAGCTCCCGGATTCAACTGAGTCAAACCAAGTTGCAACTGGCAGGGACCTTCCTCCAGCACATCATTGACAATGAGTTTGTAAACGGTACGGTTGTTGCACTCCTCCAGCGAACCAACGGGACCCCATACGGCCGCTTTCAGCGAACCCTTACGGCCATCAAGGGTAATCCACTGTGTCTTGTAATGCTGATGGGCAGTAGCCGAGTTGAGATAGAACTTGGCAGGCTTGTTGGCATCCTTTGAACGGAATTCCACCACCTTGTTCACGTCCTTGTCCTTACCAATATGTCCACGGCCGATATAAAGAGCTTCCTTCGGTGATAGGGCATATTCCTTACCGTCGACAATCACCACACCATCGCCCAGACCGCAGTTCACCACGCCGAGCTCACGGTTGTACATAAAGTATTTCTCCTTGATGGTGTTGTCAACATCCAAACCGAGCTCCCAGAAGTTTTCCAGTTTCAGCGTCTTCTTCACAGGCATCGCACCTCCGAAGATAAAGCGGTCGTAATGGGAATAGGTCAGCAGAATGGAGTCAGGCGCCATCACTTTTTCCATCACAAAACGCTCACGCAACAGTTTCGTGTCATAGTGTTTCACGTCTTCAGGATGGCAGGCCGTCTGGAATTTCACGTGCTGTGCCCCGACAAACCTATCGGCTTCCTGTGCATGAGCTTCCTGTGTCGCCATGCCAACACTCAATAATGAGAAAATGACAAAAATCTTCTTCATACTTATTACATTATATATTATTATTTATTTCCAAATTTCTTCTCATCAGCCACGATACGCTTTCGGTTCCAAAGCATCATGCAGATGGTGATGACGGTGAGCACTCCGGCACCAATCCACTTCAGATAGTTCACGCAGGCATAGATGACCCAGCCAAAGAGTGAAGAGGCGAAGTCAAGGGCACCAGCCTGGAATCCCTCAGGAATCTTGGAAGCGGGATCACCAGTCTGGGCAAAGACCTCCTGAGCTGCCTTAGAGAAGGCAGGTGCCATATCGGTCACGAAATAAAGGCCGATACCGACAGCAATAAGTCCAATGATAATGGTCTTTACCACATTTCCCTTGGTATAGGGCAGTACCATTACAAATACATAGAACATACCAGCCAGCGAAGCCAACGGTAAGAACTGGTTACCCGGCAGTACTACAGCCAGAGCCAAAGTCAATGGAATGAGAATCAGCGAGGCCACCAAAGTGGTTGGATGACCGATGACGAGTGCAGGACTCATACCGATATACACTTTCTTACCAGCCCATTTCTTCTGCACCACTTCCTGCGTCTTCTCGGCAATAGGTTTCAGACCGTCGATAAACAGTTTGGTGATACGGGGAATCAACTCCATCACAGCACCCATTGTCACACCGAGAAAAAGGACTTTTTTAATATCCAACTGGGCCACGGCACCAATCAGGGCACCCACAATCACACCCAACACCAGCGGCTCACCGAGCACGCCGAACTTCTTCTTCAGTCCCTCGGCATCAATATCGAGCTTGGAGAATCCGGGAATCTTATCCAACAGCCAGTTGATACCGATGGCAAAAGCCGTGAAACTCTGGCAGAAAGGCTGCGGAATGGAGATACCGTCCATATCATCGTAATAACCCTGGAACTTCTCTGCAGTCAGGTCGGCCATCACCAAGGTGATGATGTAGCACACGATGGCGGCGAAATAGCCCCACGCCAGACTTTGGTCCATCACGAAATAGGCCACGGCACCGATGAAAGCGAAATGCCAGTAGTTCCAAAGGTCGATATTCACCGTACGGGTAGTTTTAGTAATCAACATCAGGAAGTTGACACCCAAACAGATAGGGATTATCAAAGCACCCACGGCTGTATTGTAAGCCACGGCAGCGGCAGCAGGCCATCCCATATCAAACACGCCTAACTGCAGGTCATAAAGTTTTGAGATTTCGGAAAGCGGATCGCCGAAGTTATTGGTCAGCAGGGCAGTTACGATACCCAGGCCTACGAAACCGACACCCACATAGAGGCCCGATTTCAGGGACTTTCCGAATTTCAGTCCAATGCAAAGACCGATGATGGTGAACAGTATAGGCATCATCACCGATGCGCCCAGACTGATAATGTAACTAAAGACTTGTTCCATTTGGTTTTATTAATTTATAAAGTAGTTTTCAACGAAATTGCTGCAAAGATACGAAATATCGAGAGCAGGACATTTGAGTTCCCTTTAAGGGAACGGCGTAAGCAAAGATCTTTACCCTGCATTATAGCCGCCCCTTATAAGGGGCTCTAAATATGCCGAGATAGAGTATCTTCGCCATTTTGACGGCAAAGATACAAAAATAAATTGAATAATACCCAAACCAAGCCAATAATTGTTCGAAAACGTTTACATTTTTGGAAGAAAACGCTGGAAATAGGATGCCGTGAGAACGGGCCAATAGTATCGACATCGGCTCAGGAGGGCTTCTGTTTTTTGGCTATCGGGATGGTTCCGGAACGTGATGTCAGGCATCGGTAATTCTTTATACCAAGCCAAGGCGGCAGTCAGTTTGGTGGCCATCGCAGATTGTTGCATCAAACGCGAGATGCGCTCTTCAAAAATAGCTTGATGAACAGGCTCAGCTATGACTCCCACAAATTTTAGCATAGACGACAATTCACCCATTGACAACAATTGGGGATTGAAAAGATGATAGACGTCACAATTCCCCGGAGTCTCTGCCAACAGCAACAAGGCTTTGGCAGCCTCATCTACGGGGGTGAAATCCAACATCACATTCTGAGCCTCAAGTGGATAACATCCAACCAAGGCCACAGTGCGCAGCAAGGCCATCGTCACATTTTTCTCGTATTGTTGTTGCAAAGCACCATCAGAGAAGCGTGGAGAGAGATTACCCAATCGCACAATTTTCAGGGAGAGCCCTTTTGTCGTTAAAGCCAGCAACCGCTCTTCTGCATCCATTTTTGTACGGACATAAGCATTCGCCACGCCTATGGGCAATGTTGATATCTGCACCAACCGATGTCCCTTCTTCATACAATAGTCGGCCAATCTCAGAGGCCCCTCCACATTGTTCTTCTGCAAATCTTCTACGGCAGCGAAATGTTTGACCAAGGCCGCACAGTTGATAACGGTCAGTGGTGTCTTTGTAGGGGGAAGCGACGCCGTCAGAAAATCTCCTTCAATCACTTGAATCCGCCGCAGATGTGCATCCAAAGCAGTATCGAAATAAAAACGCATGACTTCCTGCAGGCGTTCCCACCCTGTTTGCTTTTCAGACCGCCTGACCAGACAATAGATTCGGCCGCTATTACGAAGAAGTAACTCTTTCAGCACATGACTCCCCAAGAATCCTGTGGCACCAGTGAGCAGCACATCACCCAAAAGATGTCGCACCCAATTGGTTTCATATGCCACACTAACATTCTCCTCCAAACTCTTTGACGGTAATAACTCATCAGACTTCTCTTTTCCCTTTTCCGTTTCATCCAATTTCATAGCCAACAACTGAGGCGTAGGATTACTGAACAATGCGGAATAACCGATACGGTAACCAGCCCTCTCCAAGCGGGTCACCACATGCATCGCCATAATAGAAGTACCGCCCAACTGGAAGAAATCGGCATCGGCACTCACTTCATGAAGTCCCAAGACATCAGCAAAGATTTTACAGACTAATGTTTCCTGTGAACCCTCGGGAGCCACGAATTCACGGTGTTCGCCCCATACCGGCAAGGGCAATGCTTTACGGTCAATTTTTCCTTGTGGAGTCAGTGGCAGCCTTTCCACTTGGATAATGGCCGAAGGTATCTTATAGGAAGGCAATATTTCGTGGAGTTCATACTTCAACTGTTGGGTGTCAAGTGTTGTCTGCGCTGTCACATAAACGACCAACGATTGTTCTTCTACAGGATGCCTACAGGCAACAGCTACCGCCTGACATATTCCCTTCAACTGGCTGACAACGTTCTCAACCTCCTGCAACTCCACCCGGAAACCGCGAATCTTCACCATGCCGTCCCGACGGCCTATGTATTCAAGGTTACCATCAGGAAGGTATCTCACAAAATCTCCTGTTCGGTAAATACGTTGGAAACCACCTTGTTCAAAAGGATTATCGGACCCAAGGCCAAAGGTTACCTGCGGACCGGCTATCCATAGTTCGCCAAAAGCACCGACAGGCAGACGTCTACCATTTGTTCCCACGACATAACACTTCACGTGAGAAAGCGGTTTCCCAATGGGAACCATCGCTTCGTTTCCCTTCATAGGATAGACGGTGGCGGCAACGGTCGTCTCTGTTGGGCCATATTGGTTATGCAGTTGGTAGCTTCCTCTCAGTTTTACGGGAGTCATAGCCTCACCGCCAAGAACGATATGCCGCAGCGAGGGACAAACTGCCTGTGCGGCAAAAAGTCTTCCCACCTGCGTAGGCAGATCCAGGATCTCAACATGATGACGGTTCACAAAACCCTCTAACAATCGGATATCTTTACGGACACCTTCAGGAACGATGCATACCGTAGCCCCTGAAAGCAAAGCCGGGAAGATGTCCGTCAGTGAACCATCGAAGGCAAACTGGTTATAAGCGCCTATCACCAAACCTTTCTTGGGATGGAAATACCGTTGATACCAATCACAATAGGCCAGCAGATTCTGGTGCGTCAAACGGACGGCCTTCGGTTTTCCCGTGGAACCTGAAGTATAGAAGATGGCCAATAATCCCGGAGGTTGAGAACTTGAGCTGGTCTTTAACGGATGGAAACCATCGGTTGTAAAGAGACCGTCAGCTCCCGCGTCTTCGAGTGTTTTATCAGTCACAGTTTTAGGCTGTTCTAAAAGTACAGGCAGATAGGCAGCTCCCGTCTTCAGGACAGCCAACGGGGCTGTCACCATCCATGAGTTTCGAAGTACCTGAATACCTACAATACTCCCCGCTCCCACTCCTTTCTCCTGCAATCGGTATGCCCATATATCCGTCAGTACTTCCAATTGACGATAAGTTAGAACCTGATCTTCGGCCGCTACGGCTTTTGCTTCAGGATAGCGTCTGGCCATCACCCTAAATAAATCTACCACTGTAATAGTCGAATCAAAAGGTGTGGAATCCTGATTAAAGGCATCAAGACGGCCCTGAGCTTCATCACTCACATAGCAGACATCACCCACCGTTGTTGCACTTGCCATACTGGAAAGGAGAGTCTCATAGGTGTTAACCATGCTTGCCACCAATTCCTCAGAATAACTATTGGCATCGTATTCCACCCTCATCTCAAGATTGTCACCTTCAGTCCAAAGTTCCATACCCAACTTCGTACCTGTCAGTGAGGGCATCAACATCGGCTGTACAATCGGACTACCACAAAAAGACGGTAGACGGATGGTGTTTCCCTGATAGACAAAACTGATATCACCAAAGCCACCGCAAGCCTGAACCACCTCGGCAAAGGAATGCACATCGCTTACCATCGAACGCTGCAATTGTCGGCGGATCATGAGCATCAGAGTATTCAGCGGGGTTTCAGCCTGCCATTGCAGGGCAACTGGTAACGTCTGGACCAGCATCCCTACGGTTTTCTGCATTTGGCGCCCATGCCGTCCGTGATATAAAGTTGTAAAGCGAGCCTGTTCTACACCCGTAAAACAGCCCTGCAACAGGGCAAAGGCTGAGAGCGCCACGATATTTGGAGTATGCCTTGAAGTCTTTGCCAATTGCTCTATTTGGGCAGAGGTCACAGACAAAGGGAAAGTCTTGAAGGCGGTTTTCTGCTGAGGTAATCCATGCACATCCGGCAAAGGCAGGATACGAATATCCTGTGGTTTGAAAGCGGATTCATGCCAATGCCTAGCCGTCTCGAAATCAGATGATTGCCGTCTTTGCCGTTCTCTGGCAACTACCTCAAAGGCGTCCATTGTTTCCGTCTCTATGGGTTTTCCCTCATAGATGGCAGAAACCTCCTCCATGAAAATACCGGAAGAAAGACCATCGAAGATAATATGATGAAAAGAGGCGTAGAGATAGGTCCTTTGTTCGGTCTGGACGACAAGAAACCGGTAAAGTTCGCCGTTTTCGACATTGAGTGGTCGCATAAATATCTGTTCCGTCGCAGGCCTTTCTGCTTCAGGGATGCGGACGACCTCCACCCTTGGCATATCTTTATCGTGGCGTAGCATCACCGGTTCCCCTGCTTCACCCATACCTATCGTCACTTTGAGTACAGGATGAAGATTCACAACCTGGCGGACAGCATCGGCCAAACGCCCTGCATCCGTTTCGGGGGAACAGAAAAGACGCAACACAATATGATAGAAAGGTTCCTGCGGATGCTGCCTCGAGTAAGTCCACACACCTCGTTGGGTCTCACTCAGAGGACACATCTCCTGATGTGCATCAGCAATCGCCCGACACCTCTCTCCCATCGGCATCTGTCATTCCTGGACATATACGCGCTTCACGCGGTTGGAAATGCCCGTCAGCACCTCGTATGGAATGGTATCCAGACAATCGCTGAGAACAGTGACAGGCAGATGACTGCCAAAGATTTCCACCGTATCGCCTTCCTTACAGTCTATTCCCGTCACGTCAATCATCGCCACATCCATACAAATATTGCCAACATATGGTGCTTTCTTTCCGTTCACTAAACAGTAGCAACGCCCACGGCCCAAATGACGGTTCAGTCCGTCAGCATATCCAATAGGAATGGCAGCTATCACAGAATCGCGTGTCAGTACGCCCTTCCGGCTATACCCCACTGTTTCTTCCTTCGGTACGTTACGCATCTGTAGAATAGTGGTCTTCAGCGTTGAAACAGTATTCAAGATGCGGTTATCAATGGAATCCACGCCATAAAGTCCGATTCCCAGACGGCACATATCCAGTTGTCTTTCCGGGAAGTGCTCAATACCGGCCGAATTGTCCATATGTCGCAATATCTTATGGGGGAAAGCCGCCTGCAGCCGTTTGCTAGCCTTGTCGAAACGCTCGAACTGCAAAGCAGAGAATTCATCGAAGTCCACACTGTCACTTCCCACAAAATGGCTGAACACAGAGCGAGGCACTACCGCCTGCTGATGTTGAAGCGTGTCAATGAGTTTATCAATCTCAGGTGATGTTGCATTAAATCCCAAGCGATGCATACCTGTATCCAGTTTAACATGTACGGGATAACCCGTGATACCTTCCTTGCGGGCAGCCTTGATGAGCGCATCCAATAAACGGAAAGAATAGACCTCAGGTTCGAGTTCGTAGTCGAACATCGTCTTGAAGGACGTCATCTCAGGATTCATGATCATAATATTCTGGGTGATTCCTGCCTTGCGCAGTGTCACGCCTTCATCAGCTACGGCCACGGCCAGAAAATCCACCCGATGGTCTTGTAGCGTCTTGGCCACCTCCACTGCACCAGCGCCGTAGGCATCAGCCTTCACCATACAGACTATCTTCGTTTCCGGGTGCATATAGGAGCGATAATAGTTCAGGTTATCCACCAATGAATTGAGGTTCACCTCCAAGATGGTTTCATGCACCTTTTGTTCCAGCAGTTCAGTCAGACGGTCAAAACCAAAGGGACGGGCACCCTTTAGCAGAATCACTTCGTTGCGAAGCCCGTTAAAAACATCACTGTTAATAAACTCTTCGCAACTGCTGTAGAAGTATTTTTCGAAAATATTAATCTGATTAGCCTGAGCAGAGATTTCCGGTCCGATACCGATGAATTTCTCCACCCCTCGTTTCTCACAGAGCACCGATACTTCTTTATAAAGCGTCTCTCCGGTCATACCGCTCTGATATATATCACTCAGAATCAGCGTCCGTTTACGTCCAGCTTGAGACCCGCCGAGAGTGCTTCCATCGTGAGACAATGAATCTCCTCCCCCTCGTCTTTGCAGGAAATCCAGTGCAATGTCCAGTGAGTTGATATCCGAGTTGTAAGAGTCATTAATCAACGAACAACCGTGCTGACCTTCTTTCACCTCGAGGCGCATAGCCACAGGCTCCAGATGTTTGATCCTATTAGCTATATTCTTTCCTCTCTCCTCTAACATATACGCAGCCACAGCAGCCACGGCCCCGGCATTCTCCTTCGAAGCACGGTCGATAAACGGCAGTTCACCTTCCCAAGGCTGATAGGCAATCGTCTTACATTTCAGTTCACCGATATGGCGGGCTATCACCGGATCATTCGCCGAATAGAACACCACCTCTGCATCTTTGAAGAGTTTCAGTTTCTCCTGACACTTTTCATCCACCGAGGCGAAGTTCTCCTGATGAGCCGTACCGATATTCGTAATCACACCAATTGTTGGCTGTATAATATCGCGTAAGGCATCCATCTCACCAGGTTTACTGATACCAGCTTCAAAGACGCCTACCTCCGAATGCTCGTGCAATAGCCACACCGAAAGTGGAACACCAATCTGCGAATTATAAGAACGCGGTGAACGTGTCACTGTAAAATTCCTCATCTCATCCGCATTCATATTCACTCCCGAAAGCACCTGATACAACCATTCCTTCACAATGGTCTTACCATTCGAACCCGTGATGCCCACGATAGGAATACGGAACTCATCACGATGCCGCTCAGCCAAGCGTTGCAGAGCCTCCAGCGGATGAAGTACCTTCAGGAAGTTTCCGTCAGGATACTTCACAGCATAGTTAGCAGGCACTTTCTCCACCACGAAGCTACGTACTCCACGGCGATAAAGTTCATCAATATACCGGTGACCATCGTTTCTTTCACTCTTCAAGGCGAAGAACAGCGTTTCTTCTGGAAAACAAAGGCTTCGGCTGTCTGTCAACAAGAAGCCCACGTTCGAGGGCGCGTCGCCGTAGCGGTGTGCTCCGATTAAAGTAGTTACTTTCTCTATCGTGTAATTCATATTGCAAAAATACAGTTTGTTTTCCAATCCGCCAAACAAAACCACAAAAAAATAAATCAAAAAGCGGTGCCACAATCTCACGACCTGGCACCGCTTAAAATAAAATTAATTCAAAATGATTACAGCCTATCCTCACGGACAAGCATGACTATTTACATTATGAAGCTTCCCATATGGGGAAGCCTATAAAAACTCGGTACAAAAGTAGGAATAATACGAATGTTATATGGCAGATAGACGTAGCCAACATGACAACATGTAGAACTATCTGCTACACGTTAACGTTTTCATTAACGGTTTCCATATACAGGAATAAAGATGGAGGAAATCAAAATCCCCATTTCGCCTCAAAAACCTTCAACTGTTCCTGAGTCTTTTGTAGGAACAACTGATAATCGGCACTTTCGGGATTTAGCGGGCGATGGGCAAGGGCTTTTTTCAACGGATGCCATTCTTCCAGATACTGGCGTGCAGGATCCGAAAAGCAGGTTTCTACCAACCGTTGCCAGATGTATTCCACCGTCTGGTCGGTGGGGTGCAGCATGTCGGAATTATAGAAACGATAATCACGGAGTTCATCGTTGACAATTTCATATGCCGGGAAATAATAAAGTGAAGAGTGAAGAGTGAAAGGCGACGGGTCGGCGAGCGAAGCTCGGGAATGGAGTGAAGAATCTCTAAAAACCTCTTCAATAGCCAAAAGCAATGTTGACTTGGAAAGTTGACTGCGGTGGAATCCATATTTCTGATAGCGGATGGGACTGACGGTGAGCATAATCTTCATCTTGGGATTCCATTGGTGCAACTGGGTAATTGCTCTTTGCAGACAGTCAGCACATTCAGCTATGGTGAGTTCCCGTTCCTCAAACAAAGACTGGGGACGTTTCTGACAGTTGTCCACTATCTCACCCGTCGCCTTCTCAATATAGATATGGTTAGTCCCCAGAGTCAAGACAGCCACATCATAATTACCCTCTTCACACTCATCATTCTTCACTCTTTCCACCGTATGCAGAATACTCGCAGGATTGTACATCACGCCATAGGGATTAACCGTGACAGGGAAATGTTCTTCGGCAAATCGCTGTCCGATACGGTCGGCAAAACAAGATCCCACAAAAAGTATTCGTTCTGCGGGTTCTATCTGCCACTTCGGCTTCTCTATATCTACAATCGTGCGGAAATCCATAGTTATTCTTCACTTCTAATCAATCGGGCATCGGTAAGGATTTCCTCGTGGTCAAAAGCCAAAGGAGGAAGGGCATCCAACGGAAACCACTTGGCGCAGACAGCATCATCGGTGCCTTTCACTGCCACAGGTTTATCTATCTCAGCCAGATAGGCAATGGTAATAACGCGCTCTCGAGGATCTCGGTCAACGGTAGTGTAAGCTCCCACTTGAAAGATATCGGTCTCTTCGAGTATGATACCAGTCTCTTCCTGAAGTTCACGAATTGCAGCAGCCTCAGCGGTTTCATCAATTTCCATAAAACCACCGGGAAAGGCCCATTGTCCTTTACACGGTTCATTCCTGCGCTGAATGAGCAGCACTTGATCGTCTGACGTAAATACAATGCAGTCTGCTGTTACTGCCGGATGGGGGTATTTATATTCGTAACTCATTCTTATAGTTTCAGGTTTCAAGTTTCAGGTTTCAGGTCTCTTATTTCTCAATTCCTCAATTATCAATCAACTTCGGCTGACTTGGAGGCCTTTGGTGCTCAATGTCATTTCCACGAAGCGGGCATTGGCATTAGGACGGTTTTGAAGGAGTGTCTGTTTAATACGGGCAGCAGCTTCAGGGTCTTTAGCAACCATATAGAGATAACCGCCACCGCCGGCACCTCCCAGTTTATAGCCAAGGCAGAGATCATCTATCTGACGGGTAATGGCTTCCACCTCTGGGGGATTCGTCCCACTGTCAATCAGTTGGTTCTGCTGCCAAGTCTTGCGGACAAGCATTCCCATCTGCTGGAAATCGGCACGCTGAATGGCTTCGTACATATCCATGGCATGCTGCTTCATCTCACGGAGCAGTCGAAGTTCGTCACGCTGATTCAAGAACATCCTACGCACAATCTCTGCCAGAATCTTTTTTGCCGTGCGCGTGATTCCCGTATAATATAAGAGGTGACACTGCCGGTATTCGGGTTGAGTGAAAAGGTCGTTAGGCAACCAGCGCACAGTGGGATTCTGTTCGAAGCCTCGCTCCGTCTGCAGGAGTTTGACGCCCTGAAGAATACCACCGAACTGATCTTGCCAGCCACCTCCAGTTGTTAGAAGTTGTTCCAAAACCAGTGTGCGGTAACCAATTTCGTTCTTATCCCATGCCAGTCCGCAGAAATCATTGAGTGTTCCCAAAACGGTTGCCGCCAGGACACTGCTCGTACCTAATCCGCTACCAGCAGGAATGGCGGAGAGTAATGTCAGTTCGATACCACAACCGAATGCCTCAAGTTGAGCCTTTAGAGATGAAGAACGAAGATCGTAAGATGAAGGACGGAATCCAGCAAGAACCAAGGCGGCCTTGGGAATACTGAATGGAGAGCCTACCTTCTGGTAATCTAGCAGTTCCTCATACGTGTTCACAACCTCCATCGCACCGAGGTCGATACTACGGAGAATGATATGAGGCTCCTTACAAGGGCGGACATATGCCTGCAAAGGGGGCTGTCCGTTAAGTTCAAGGGCAAAGTTCACCACATTGCCACCTTCCATCAGACAGTAAGGCGGGGTGTCAGTCCATCCACCTGCAATATCAACACGGACGGGCGAACGTCCCCATACAATCTGGTCACTATAGACAGACATACGGGGCGAAGGTTGTTCAGAAAGCACCTGTTCGGTAAGTCCTTGACGAAGGAGTGAGAAAGCCTTAGTGGAATCATCACGAAACATCGCATCATGGATGCGCGTCATCAAGGGAGCATTCTCGGGGAGTGGCTCCGGCAGAGGAATATTCATCTCGCGGTATTCACGGGCGGCATCTTCCAAATCCACCTGATAGAACACGCTATGCTGCCAGTTCTTAGCCAGCAAGGGCCAGTTCTCCTGACGGAAAGCACGACGCTGGGCTACCAGACGGTACATGTTGGCCTGAGAGGAGATGTCTTCAGCGGAAAGATAGGAACCAACCCCCTCTCCTACTCCCCCCGAGGGGGAAGGGCTTTGGATGATATATTTGCCTATCTCTTCCACGCTGTCCACCACGGGGAAGCGCTTTTCCTGTTGGGCAGAGCCAGCGAACTTCTCGTCAATATGATAGCAACGGACCACCCACGAATGGCCACCGATAGGAACCACATCCACACATTGTCCTGGTGCCAGACTTACATGGAAGTCGTTCTCAGGAACTCCCGTGATAATATGATCGTGGGTAAGCGTCCAATGGGCACCAATATAACTATTCTCAATCCAGACATTCGTATTCTCCGCAGTGAGTTGATTCACGGTGATGGCATTCTGCACGAACATCGCAGGATGGGGTTTGCGCGAATGATGCATAATCTTTCGCTGGTCATTCTCCAGATTCTGAATAGTAACCATCGAAGAAATCAGTTCACGGGAAGTACCGAAATGGTAAAACTCACCACCGGGAAGAGGCAATACCGCAACCTTCAGTTCAGCCAGCTCAGGGTCATTCACCGTGGGATGGGTTCCCAAAGCCAGACCAAATTCACCGTAGAGATCGTATTCCTTCAAAGTGGAATTCAGGGTAGACCGCTTCATCAGCAACTCCACGGCACGGTCAGAGAGCATCCAGATACCGATATCTGTCAGATAGAGATGCTCGTTGAGCAGACTGCTCAGTGTTTCCACAGCCGGTTTCTGCAACATGCATTTCATCTCCTGTGGGTGTTGCCGCGAAGATACAAAAACCCCATGATTCTTGGCAATCTCAGGACCGAGCCACAAACCATAGCAGACCACATCGGCATCGGGTATCGGCTGAAGGGGCTGTGTGGCACGGATATAGACATCCCCACTCACAATCATCGTATGCAGACTTTCAGGGGCTGCCTTCATCATCTGCTCATAGAGAGGCACCTGCAAGGAAAGCAGGTTCTGCGAAAGCCGTTGTCCCCTTTCCCAACGGAATACGGGAAGAGGAGTCAGTATCTTTCCTGAAGGAGCATAGGACGGCAACCGGCGACTTTGTCCACCCGCATGCAACAGTATTCGTTTCTCACGGCCAAGCCATTGACTGAAGGTTTCAGCGTCTTTGTCATTGAGCGAGGCGACATAAGCTTGCTGCAACAGCCACGCTGTACCACCACCCGACCCTAATTTCTGTCCGACCGGGTCATTGGTGCAGAAATACTCTTCACGGGAAAGTCCCGTAATCTCGTGGAAACAGCCGACGAGATTAGGCGGCAATGACAGCAGTTTCTGCATTCTTTATCTTCTTTTCTTCCACTCAAGATAGGCTACCAACAGGACAGCAAGCAGGAGCAGGAAGTAGCCGATATAGGCGATGGTCTCTGTGGTGTCAACGCTCTTGGGGAAGAACTGAAGTACCACCTGATGTTTTCCTGGCTTCAACTGCAAGGCACGGAGCACATAGTTTACACGACCGACCTCCACAGGTTGTCCATCAACAGTAGCCGTCCACCCTGGATAATAGATTTCCGAGAATACGAGAACACCTCCCTTAGAGGAATTCACATCATATTTCAGTTCGTTGGGTTCATAGGCTGTCAGCGTCACTGATGAAGTATTGAAATCCTGAGCCACAGCCTGACCCAATTGTTCCTGGAACTTCTTGTCGGCAACAGCCTCATGACGGATGTCCATCTTTGCCAAAGCATCAAGTTCCTGATTGGCATTATCCACATATGTGAGTTTATCCACGAACCATGCATTTCCCTGCGCATACTGGTTCTTCAACGGAACCGTCTCTCCATTCTGCAAAGGCATGATGATGTAACGCATGTTCAGCATATTGAGTACCGGCCAGATACTGTCACCCTTGATGACCGTCATATCACCCTCGGCTTCTGCCACAGCCTTCATCACGCCCTCCATTTCCGGCGCAATATAGGCATCGACTAGTTCCTGATAGCGGCGCAATTTGGCAGCATGGTAGCCACCGATACTCTTATGATAATATGAGGTTTCGTTTTCATTAAATGTGCTCTTCGAGAGATTCAGCACACGGTAGTTGCCACAGTCACTCTTATCCTGAAGGATAAACTCATCAGTCTTGGTCAACTGCTGCGGGGCCTCGCGTTCACTCTTGGGTACAAACATGTCATTATTGAGATAGCGCTTGTTCACCTGCCACATGTCAATCAGGCAGAGCACAATAACAGCACCCAGCATATATTCTTTGCGCAGCTTCTTCGATTTGTAAAGCAACAGACAAAGCGTACCGATGGCAATGATAATAAACGAACGCCAGGCATCCGCTGTGAATACTGCCTTTCGCATTTCTGTCAGGTTGTTCATAATAGGACCGACATATTCCTGAGGCAACTGTTGCAGGGCCTGCGCTTCCTGGACTGATACAAAACTGCCGAAGAACAGACCTGGCATCAATGCAAACAACAGGGCAATGCCGCCAGTGAGCAGAAATGAGATAAGTATATATTTGGTATTGGGTGTCAGGTGTCGGGTGTTAGTGGTTTGCTGACCATCAGCCATTACCTCTTTTAGAGCCAGCATGGCAAGCAGCGGAATGGTAAATTCAGCAATGACAAGAATCGAGGCTACCGTGCGGAACTTGGAATACATCGGCACATAGTCGATAAAGAAATCGGTCAACGGCATGAAGTTCTTACCCCATGAGAGCATAATACTCAGGATGGTCGCCGCCAGCAAAGCCCATTTCATAGGACCTTTCACGATAAAGAGTCCCAAGATGAAGAGCATCAGGACGAAAGCACC
>ONFE01000061.1 GCA_900316985.1 uncultured Prevotellaceae bacterium | reverse complement strand
TAGCCAGGATGCTCCTGCCTACAACCTGGCCGGTCAGCGCGTGAACGCCAATACCGCCAAGGGCATCATCATCAAGAACGGACGGAAGTACGTGAAGTAGAAATAGTTTCAAGATTCAGGTTTCAGGTTTCTTTAATCTTGAATCCTGAATCTTGAATCTTGGAACTAGAATAAAAAGTGAGGCATCCGAATCAATCGGGTGCCTCACTTTTTTCAATAATTTTAAAATAAGTTTATGGTTTTTGATTACAATATTACAACACGCGCGTCTTTTAATCAGAATTCTATATACATGTATATTAACTTAAAACCTATTTTATGAGTAAGAATCATTTGATAGCTTTTGGAAAGCTATGCAGCCTTGTGGTTATTGCCACGGGCGGACTGATGTTTGCTTCTTGTGCTAAGGATGGTTTTGATGACGAATCATTTGACAGTAGCGTGAAAAATTCACAGTTGGCTACGCCTACTGCTGACAACATTACTGTGACAGCCAGTGCTGATGGCAAGACACAAACTTTCTCTTGGCCTGTCGTTCATGGCGCAGGCGGTTATCTGGTGTCACTATACAACACTGAAGAAATGGATGACCCCATCGTTAGAGACACACTTGTGGACGGCTGTTCGGTGACCCTGCCCCGCGAGGAGGACCTGAACTATCAGTTCACGATTCAGACCAAAGGCAGGAGCAATCTGAACAATAATGACGCTGGTGAGACGGTGGCTTATCTTTTCACGACCTTCTCACCCTCACTGGCTACTATTCCTGCGGGTAGTGACCTCTACCAGTGGTTTGCTGAGAATCCTGTGCCTGATTCGGAGGAGACTATCTACTATGACCTTGAGGCAGGTGGACAGTACACGCTCTCAAAGTCGGTGGACTTCAATACACATGCTGTGGTACTCCGTACTGCCAGTAAGAACGATTGGGCTACAGTGACTCCTGCTGATGGTGCTGCGCTGGAATATTGTGGTAGTTTTGGCCTAAAGTATCTGATTATCGATGGTAGCTTGACCGATAATCCATTGCTGGCTTTCAGTGCCAATCCTCCAGAGAGTATCTTTGATGCATCTCACAACAACCACAATCAGATTACCCGTCCTACGAGTATCCAAAAGTGTAGTTTTATCCATGTTCAGGGCATGATACTCTATGATAATAAGGTGAAATATTGTCTGAAGGACTTTGTTATGGATGATTGTACCATCCAGTTAGAGCCCACAGATGGTATGTCGAATTCATCAGTGTTCTATGTTTACGATGGCGGTGGCTTCATCAATGATTTCACGATGACGAACACTACAGTGTGGAACGCTAATGCGAACACGTTTAAATACCTCATTCGCTATAATAACTCAGGCCGTTGCGACCGTGCAGGATATACCACAAACTCCATTAACATCAAGAACTGTACGATGTACAATGTGGTGAAGACAGGTCAAATGTGTAACCATGGCGGTTTTGACGGTCAGGCTACTTCTAACTACGACGTGGAGAATAATATCTTCGTTGACTGTGGAAGCCACCAGGTGGCCCGCCGTATCGTTGGCCGTCTGAGCGATGCTGCCAAGATCGTGTTCAACAACAACACCTATTGGTTCGATGGTGAGGCCAATGACCAGACGGGTTATGACACTGGTTATATACTGACCACTGATCCCGCTTTTGCGAATGCTGCTGAAGGCAACTTCACGCCAAGTGGATCAGAGCAGTTGTCGATGAAGACGGGTGACCCCCGTTGGTTACCCAGTGCAGAGTAATTCACCTTATTTAATTATAATAATAAGAATAGATTATGAAAAGATATATCAAAACATTGTTCCTCGCTGTGGCCATGACATGTGCCATGCCGGCTATGGCTCAGAACCAGACGGTGCAAGGTACCATCGTGGACGAGACGGGTGAGCCTGTAATTGGTGCCACGATAAGAGTGGAAGGTACAAAGATTGCTGCGGTGACCGACTTTGATGGAAACTATAAAATTGAAGTACCAAAGGGAGGCAAGGTCATCGTTTCTTATATTGGCTATAAGGATACCGTTGTAAAAGGCGGCAGAACACAATTGGAAGAAGATAATTCACAACTGGATGAAGTGGTGGTTGTGGGTTATGGCGTACAAAAGAAGGCTCACTTGACGGGTTCGGTATCTACCGTGCCTGTGGATGAAATCCAGGACCTGGCTTCCGGTGGTCTGGCTTCAACACTGAGCGGATTGGTAAACGGTCTGTCGGTGAGTGGTGGTGAATCCCGTCCCGGCGAGCGTGCCACTATGTATATCCGTGACACCAACTCTTTAGGTGAAGTGGGATCCACGGCTCAAGAGCCGCTCTATGTCATCGATGGCTATATCTATCCGAATGATGTAAAGGTGGGTAATACCACGCAGAACCTTGGTGCTGAGGCTTTCAATAACCTCGACCCGTCTGAAGTGGAGAGTATCTCTGTGCTGAAAGATGCGTCGGCTGCTGTCTATGGTGCCCGTGCTGCTAACGGTGTCATCCTCGTGACAACAAAGAAAGGTAAGATGGGTGAGCCTCGGATTAGTTACGGCGGTTCGTTCGGTATCACCAATGAGGTGGCACGTCCGAAGATGCTGAGTGCTTATAACTATGGCCGTCTCTATAATGCTATTGCGGCCGCTGACCCGACGAATACCTCGTTGAACCGTACTACAGCCCTGTATCAGGCTGATGAATTGGAGGCTATGAAGCATCTGAACTACGACCTGCTGGAAGACAACTGGAAGATAGGTTTCCAGCAGAAGCATTCTCTAAACATCAGCGGTGCTACGGAGAAGGTAAACTATTTTGCAGGTATTTCCTACTTTGACCAGGATGGTAATCTTGGCAAACTGGATTACAATCGCTTTAACTATCGTGCCGGTGTAGATGTTAAGATTTCCAAGTGGTTATCGGCAAATCTGACAGTAAGCGGTGACTATGGCAAGAAAAACAGGCCGTTAGTAAAAGTGGGCGGTTCTGGCGACGAGAAGGACTACAACTTGCTGCTTACGCGTCCTCGCTATATTCCGGAACAGGTAGGCGAATATGACATTCCTTCATACGGTTTGAGTAATGGCCAAAAGAACCAAAACCAACTCTATAATTTCTCCGTTCTGCAGAACAACGGTGATTTCAGCCGTTCGATGAGCAACAATGTGAATATCCACGGAAGTTTGGCTTACGACTTTGGTTGGAGCAAAATCCTGAAAGGTCTGAAACTCAACTTCTCTTATTCTAAGAGTATTAACAACGATAAAGGAAATCAGTATGGTTCTAGCTTCACTCTCTATCAGATGCTGAAACGCTATGGTTCGGGAATGCACTTATATACACCGACCAGTTATGAGAGTGATATCGACTATCTGAATGCTTCAAACTTTGTGGCTATCGGCACAAATAATGGTAATATGCTTTACCGCACGATGACCCGTACAGATAACTACCAGATCAACTTTACTGCTCAGTATGCCCGCCAGTTCGGACTTCATGATATAAGTGCCCTTTTCTCTATTGAGAAGAGCGAGGCAGAAAGTGAGTATCTGGTTGGTCAGCGTGAGAATCCTTATCCTTTCACTACACTCCAGTACAATTCGGCTACTGGAGAGATGACTACGCAGTTCACCCGCTCGGAGAGTGGTACGTTGTCTTATATCGGACGTATCAACTATGCCTATGCAAGCAAGTATCTCCTTGAATTCCTGCTCCGTTCGGATGCCTCAACCAAGTTTGCACCTAAGAACTATTGGGGTGTATTCCCCGCAGTAAGTGCTGGTTGGGTTATTAGTGAAGAGCCATGGTTCCAGAATAACGTGAAATGGATGGACTTCCTGAAACTTCGCGGATCATTCGGTCTGACGGGTCGTGACAACCTTGCAGCCTGGCAGTGGATGCAGGTATATGCACAGGATGCCAATAAGGGTATCGTACTGGGTACAGGCACGGGCAATGATTCGAGCAACCGCATCACCATTAATAAAAACAACTCGGCTGTAAACACTGATGTACACTGGGACAAATCGTATAAGATGAACTTTGGTCTGGATGCCCATTTCCTCCGCCAGCGTCTCTCTGTGGCTGTCGATTACTATTATGAGTGGAACCGTGAGATGCTGATTAATCTGGTGCAGGAGATACCGTTTACCATTGGTACACAGAGTGCTTCTACGAATGTCGGTGAGATGAACTCATGGGGTTGGGAAGTATCACTCAACTGGAAAGACAAGATAAACAAGGATTTCAGTTATCATGTTGGTCTTAACACGGGCTACTCTGATAATAAAGTGCTCAACATGGACTTTGAGGACGAGTATATTTACCGTCAGATCCGTAAGAATGGACGTACAGACATTGGTTCTTGGGGTATGCAGTGTATCGGTATGTTCCGCACGTTCCAGGACATTGAGGAATATTTCGACCGTTATATGAAGAAGAGTGATGGCACCTACGGTACCTATATGGGTCTGACCAAGGACAAGGTGCGTCCCGGTATGCTTATCTATAAGGATATCCGTGGTGAATACAATGCCGAGACCGATAGTTACGCTGGTCCCGATGGAATCGTCGATAAGGATAACGATCAGGTGTGTCTTTCGAACCGCAGCAATCCATACGGTTTCACCGTCAACGCCGGTGCAAGTTGGAAAGGACTGTCCCTGACCGCTCAGTTTGGTGCCAGTTGGGGTGGCTATGAGACGCTGCCGTCTGCCGCCATCGGTGTGGCTTCCGGCTCTAACATAGAATACTACAACCTGCCCTCGTTCTGGGATCCAGACAATATGTATGTTTATCAGGATATCTATGATGGAAGCGGCAATCTCCTGAATAAGGCTAACCGGGATGCATACTATCCCAACCTGTCCTATCAGAGCGTGAATAGCGTGGCTTCTAGTTTCTGGCGCGTCAGTGCTGCACGTGTGCGTCTGAGCCGTCTGACATTAGCCTATACGTTACCCTCACAGTGGTTTAAGAAGATTGGCATACAGAGTGCCCGTATCAACATTACCGGTGTGAACCTGATCAACTTCTACAATCCTTATCCAGACAAGTTTACCAGTCCTATGGCCGGTACATACGGTGCTTATCCTACCCTGCGCAAATGGACTATCGGCGTAAACTTGTCGTTCTAAGCATAAGCGTTGAAGAATTCTGTATTGATAATTTGAAGTAAACAAGAACAGAAAAAATGAAAATAATTATGAATAAGACAATAAAATATATCAGTTTCGGCATGTTGTCGGTATTCGCACTCTCTGGCTGTAGCGATACTTTTCTTGAGGACAAGAAGAACTACGATAATGTGAACGGTGACATCTACAACTATGAGGAAGGTTGCGATGGCCGACTCAATGACCTGTATGCATGGTCGCTGCCTGATGTTGGTGATGTGACATGGAAGGTGCCCTCAATGGGTAATGCTGATATTTGTGCCAAGTCAACTGAGGAATATACGGGTTTCTCTGATTTCGTAAACCCTGAGAAAGAACTCAATACTATGGGTAGCACAAACCAAGTGCCTGATTTCTTGATGGGCCAGCAGAACAATATTCAGGAAGCTGTCTATGGACGTATCCGTAACATCAACGATTTCTTGGAGCATATGGAGAGCAGTACTCTGACAGAGAAACAGAAGAATATCCGCATCGGACAGGCTTATTTCCTGCGTGCATGGTGCTATTTCAACCTCTTCAAGTGGTACGGTGGTGTGCCTTTGGTAACCACTGTGCAGGAACCGGTGGCCGGTGAGGCTAACAACACACCTCGCTCGTCAGCAAAGGAAACGAAGAATTTCATTATCTCCGATCTTGACAAGGCTGCCAAACTTCTGGCTTCCGAGACGATGGGCGGCGGATGGAGCGGTAACGACTGGGGACGTGTAACTACCGGTACGGCACTGGCTCTGAAAGGCCGCGTGCTGCAGTGGTGGTGCAGTCCGTTGTTTAACCGTACCAACGACCAGAAGCGTTGGCAGGAGGCTTATAATCTGATGAAACCGGAACTCGACAGCATCAGGGCTTGTGGATATGGCCTGTTTGCGACTAACAGTAATATAAACGGCAGCGACTTCGCCCTGCAGTTCCTGCAGTCGGGCAAGAATCCTGAGGCAGTCTTTGTAAGACTCTACAACAATGTCACAGGTGATGGACTGGATAATCAGAAGAACAACGTGTGGGAGCGCGGTATCCGTCCGTCTAATACTGGCGGTGGTGGCAAAGGCCCCTCAGCAATGCTCGTGAATATCTTCCCGATGAAGGACGGTAAGATTCCTGCAGGCACAGGAACCTATACAAAACTTGAAACTTCCCAATATGAATATGTGGCTGGTACGGAAGATGGCGATGGTGAAACCGTTCCGTTCCTGAACCGTGACCCACGTTTCTATCGCACATTTGCCTTCCCGGGATTCCGTTGGGCATACAACGGCGATGCTTCGCTGATTAATGCCAATAATCCAAGCAATGGCAAGGATTATACATTATGGAACTATGTTTGGTATGTGGACAAAAACGATGAGGGTAATCCCGAAAGCGGTAACTCATACGGTGCAGACAATCTACTGGGTTCAAAACAGGGTATCTACATTCGTAAGAAGAGTGATGACCTCGACGTAAACAGTTCGGCACTTTATAACTATGTGGCTGGTGATACGAAGGGTGCTGCTCCTTACTATTCTGCTGCTCCTCTTATTGAGTTAAGATTCGCTGAGGTATTGCTGAACCTCGCAGAGGTGGCATGTATGGCTGGTCATACCGACGAGGCTGCGTCTCTGTTGCAGCAGGTGCGTGACCGTGCCGGAGTTCCTGCCTATACGAATCTCTCTGATCAGGCAACGTGTATGAGTGCTATCCTCTATGAGCGTCAGATTGAATTGGCTTACGAGGGCAAGCGCTTTGATGATATGCGTCGCTGGCTGCTCTTCGACGGCGGTTCCAAATTTGGAACAATCAGTGGGGCACCTTCTACTTGGACTCTCAGCGGCTGGGGTGGCAACACCTGCACATGGTTGGGAGTGAAAGAATTCAATGGGCAACGTCGTGAATCGATATCATTCCGTACGGCAAATAAGTATGGTGTTGGTGCAACAACGTTCGATAGTGACCCATTACTGAAGGATGCCATTGCTGACAAAGCTGCAGCATACGTGGAATCTCATGAGGGTGTGACACTTGCACAGGCTAAGAGTATGCCCGAGGTTATCTATGCTGCTGCTGAAGCCGTTCGTCCTTCCGGTCTCGACCTTCGTCGTGATATCACCGACCAGCAGGAAACGCTTGCTGAGTGGTATGCAGAGAATTTGGTCTATCAACTGAAGCGTGGAGATGGATACGACTCACAGCACAACCTAGAGTACATTTCTTATCGGCCTAACTACTATATCCTTGGTATGAGTAGTGGTGCACAGTCGGCTGCTAAGATGTTGCCGCAAACTATCGGATGGCAGAGCTATCCCAGTGGTGCCGCTGGTACCTTCGACCCATTGGCAGAATAAAGAAATGATTATAATCTAAAAGGACGGGCACATCACACAATGATGTGCCCGTTTTTCCGTTTTAATTAGGTAGTTACAACCTATGCGTGTAAACGTCTTTATGATATGAAACAGCGTTTATTTCTTTCCATTCTGACGGTCTTCATGACCATAGCAGTTTGGGCAGCTCCCAAGCCGAAACCTGTATTGTATGTACCGATGGACTATTCCACCTGTGGCTATCGGGCATCGGAACAGCCGATACCTGATGTGAAGAACGTGGTGTATGTGGATAAGGCCGAAGACCTGCAACGTGCTATCGACTATGTTTCGGCGATGAAACCGGAGAAAAGAGGAGCCATCCTGATTGCTGAAGGTACCTATTATCTGGATGAGCCGTTGCGCATCCGCGAATCGGGCATTGTGCTCAGGGGAATGGGAAAAGGAAAGACGTTGTTGGTAAAGCGTGGCTTTGACCGTGGTGCTGCTATCTATGTGGAGGGTAAGGGCAAAACGGAAAAACCTTTTTTTGCCGTTGATAAGCAGCGTAATATCCATCAGGTTGACGATGGGCTGGTAGCGATTACAGATCAGATAGTGAAAGCAGGTGCCACTTCTTTCACGGTGAAATCGGTCAAAGACTTGAAAGTTGGTAGCCGGATTCGTATTCTTCGCCCATCTACCTGGGATTGGATCTGCAGCCTGAAAATGGAAGATTTTGGTGGCGGTCTTGATTATACAGGCTGGAAACCCACCGATATGGACTTGCTATGGGAGCGTACCATTACTGCTATCAATGGTCATCAGTTGACCGTTGATGCACCGATTACCTGTACGATGACGTCAGAACAGGGTGGAGGCTACGTCATCAACGGTTATAATGAAGGCGAAATCACGGAGGTTGGCATAGAGAACTTGTCGATGGAATCGGCAAAAAATGATTGGAATCCCAAGGATGAAGACCATTGCTGGGATGCTGTCTTTATGGAAAACGTACGCGACTGTTGGGTACGTAGGGTAGACTTCAAGCACTTTGCCGGTTCGGCTGTCAATCTGCAAAAACATACCTCACGGATTACGGTAGAAGACTGTATCGCCTCAGAACCTGTTTCCGAAATAGGCGGATGGCGGCGGCAGGTTTTTCTGACGCGTGGTCAGCAATGCCTGTTCCAGCGTTGTGTGTCTCGTCAGGGTATTCACGATTTTGCGGCGGGTTATTGTGCCGCCGGTCCGAATGCTTTTGTACAGTGTGATAGTGAAGAATCGTTAGGATTCAGCGGTTCCATCGGCAGTTGGGCATGCGGTCTGCTCTTTGATATTGTCAACATTGATGGTCATGATCTGGTTTTCAAAAACCTTGAACAGTATCAGACGGGAACAGGCTGGAATACGGCTAACTCCATGTTCTGGCAATGTACGGCCAGTACCCTGTGGTGCTATTCACCTGATTCGTTAAATCGCAGCAGTGCAAACGGTTGTTGGGGAACCATGACGGGCGACGGTAACTGGACCTCTCCCAATAATCATGTTACGCCCCGAAGCCTGTTTTATCATCAATTGGAAGAAAGATTGTCCGGAAATCCCGGTGTTAACGGTTATATCCTGCCCATTGCCGGTGAGGCTTCTACCTCTCCTACTGTAGAAGAAGCTATGGCTTTGGCTCAGGAATCGCTGAAAAATCCGCGGATTACGTTGGAAATGTGGATGGACAGCATTCCCTATACTGCCTCACTCAGTGCGAAGGGATTGAAGAAGATGACTGGGGAAAGCCGCGGAGTGGCCGAACCTCACAAGAAGTCTACAGTGGAGGTGAGCGAATATGGAGTGCTTGAAATGGATGGAAAGGCTGTCTTGGGTAACCGTTATGCCATCCCTTGGTGGAACGGAAGGGTAAAGGATAACTTCACACGACAAGGGGCATTACCCGCTATCACACGTTTTGTGCCTGGAAGAGAAGGTACGGGATGGACCGACCGCATTGACTCTGTGGCCGACTATTTGCAAAAGAACCATTATGCCATGCTT
This sequence comes from uncultured Prevotellaceae bacterium, assembly GCA_900316985.1. GTDB lineage: Bacteria > Bacteroidota > Bacteroidia > Bacteroidales > Bacteroidaceae > Prevotella. Next base: position 14,068 of record ONFE01000061.1, on the reverse strand, counting down.
GACCATCACTATGGACTTTGGTATGACTTGCGAAGGACGGATCACGAGCGTATCCGTCGTGCCGATGGTGACGTCTGGGCACCTTTCTATGAACAGCCTTTTGCCCGTAGTGGACATGGCACGGCATGGGATGGACTCTCCAAATACGACCTGACGAAACCTAACCAGTGGTATTGGCAACGTCTTCGCGAATTTGCGGATAAGACCGATGAAATGGGAATTTTCTTGTTCCATCAGCACTATTTCCAACATAACATACTGGAAGCCGGAGCCCATTGGGTGGATTGTCCGTGGCGTCCTGTCAACAATGTGAATCAGACGAGTTTCCCGGAGCCTGTACCCTTTGCAGGAGATAAGCGTATTTTTATGGCTGAACAGTTCTATAATGACAATGACCCAGTCTTGCGTCCGCTTCATCGCCAATATATCCGGATGTGTCTGGATCAGGTGAAAGACCAACCCAATGTGGTCCATCTGATTAGTGATGAATACACTGGGCCCTTGCATTTCACTCGTTTCTGGCTACAGACCATTGCCGAATGGGAACAGGAAACGGGCCGCCATCCGCTCGTAGCACTCAGTTGTACGAAGGATGCCCAGGATGCTATTCTGGCTGACCCTTTATTAAATAAGGTGGTAGATATTATCGATATCCGTTACTGGCATTATAATGATAAAGGATTATGGGCTCCTGAAGCTGGAAAGAACATGGCTCCCCGCCAGTGGATGCGCAAGTTTCCTGTGGGGAAGACCGGTGCGGCAGAAGCCTATAAGGCAGTACGGGAGTATCGTGACCGTTATCCTGAGAAGGCAGTTACCTTCTATTCCCAGCAGTATCCTCAATACGGATGGGCTATCCTGATGGGTGGCGGATCGCTAGCAAATGTCAAGATTGACAATGAACAATTGCGGAAAGACCTGTCTATGATGAAGCCGATGAATGGAAAAGACTGCAAAATGTTGGGCAATGGAGGCCTCGGCTATCTGATTTACCGTTCAGGGAGCAATCCTTCGGTACAGTTGTCGCCCGGAATATATACGGTATATGCGGTTGATGAAAAGTCAGGAGAGGTGAAAATCTCGATGAAATCGGCAAAAATTACTTCTGTGTACGAGCCCAGTCATCCCATAGAATGGCTTCAGCGGAAATAGCAGATTCTTTAAAGAATTGATTAAAATCAAGGGAAAAATCAGATTTTTTCATTTAAAAATCTATTTTTCCCTTTTTTTTGATACATTTACCATTATCTTTGCAACCAGAAACAAACAATAATCTACTATTACAAATCAAAAAAGTTCTATGATAGACTTTACCTATCTTTATGACAAGCATATCGACAACCTTTTCGCCTTTGGTTCAAGGTTTTCTTCGGATCGTGAGATGATAAAGGATTGCATACAGGATGTGTTTGTTAAACTCTATACCAAGAAAGACAATCTCGATAATGTGGAGAACATTGACAGCTATCTCTATGTGTCACTCCGTAACCGTATCAATGATGAATATCGCCGAAATATTCGCTTGTGCGACAAGGAAATCAATGATACCGACATGAAGAAGGTGGCTGAGGCTGATGCTTTTGCACAGGAGAAACATGAACGACAGCAGGTGTTGACTGCTACGGTGGAACAGTTCTTTGATAAGCTTTCTCCCCGCCAGCAGCAGATTATCAACCTCTATTATATTGAACAGCGGAAGTATGATGACATCTGCCAGATCATGGGCATCAACTATCAAAGCGTACGTAATCTGATGCACCGTAGTATCATGCGTTTACGCTCATTGGCAGAAACCGTTGATATGGCTGTATAAAATATATATAATTGATGGTTACATAACGGCTAGTTCTGCGTCTTTATCATAAAGACGACCAATGGCAAATAAGACTATCATCAAAAAGGCAAAAAGGGCTGTAGAGCGCTATGTGTGCAAGGTACAGCCACTCTCGAAGGCTGAGAAGGATGAGTTGAAGATACGAATCCAGATAGCCATTCAGGAGTATAATCAAGCATTAAGATAAGTATTTTTTAGGTTAATAATAAGTTGTAAGTAAGTGGTTATGTAGTGGGCTGCCAGCGGGCAGCCTAATTTTTTTGTCCGTAGCTTGAGGATGCTGTTTTTAACTCATTCTTCCCACCTCCCCTTAAGGCGAATGAACTAAAATTGCCTTCACGCTTTCATTTTTCTTTTAACGTGTTGACACAGAGTGGTTTGCGGTATGAAACCGCGCTTTCATACCGCTTTCATATTCTATCGTGGTCCGAATAAACCCTGCCTCTTGCAAAAAGATTATCAATTACTCGCGAATATATCATAGATTGCTCACCGGTTAATCATAGATTGAGAGCGAATACATGATTAAACCGTCATCAAAACATAATCTTTTCCGCTCCCGCTGATTATCTTTTTCCAAGTAACAGAGTGTGAAGGCGGCATGAAACCGCGGTTTCATCCGTATTCCATTGTCTATCAGTTGTTTATGAAATAATGAAGGCGTGAAGGCGGTTTATCTAAGAAAAATCTCCGCAAGCCTTGCGGAGATTTTGTAATGTGCAGAATGTTTTGTAATTTCGCAACCAAACTCGTAAGTATTGAAAAAATGAAGAATGAAGAATCCCAAATGATAGAAGGTGACGGGCTGATTCCGTTTTTCGACGTTACTGAAGACAAGATGCAGCATATCATCAAGGTGATCGGTGTGGGCGGCGGCGGTTGTAATGCAGTGAACAATATGTATAATGAGGGTATCGAGGGCGTGACATTTGCGGCTTGCAATACCGATAGCAAGCAACTATCGAATATCTCCGTACCAGTGAAACTGCAACTGGGTGCCGGGCTGGGTGCTGGCAACAAACCCGAAGTGGGACGCGCTGAGGCAGAATCGAACACCGGGGAACTGGAACGGTTGCTCAGCGACGGGACGAAAATGGTGTTCGTTACTGCCGGCATGGGCGGCGGTACAGGCACGGGTGCCGCTCCTGTAGTAGCGGGCATTGCCAAAAAGATGGGGTTGCTAACGGTGGGCGTGGTGACCATCCCGTTTTATTTCGAGAAGAAAAGGAAGATTATCAAGGCGTTGAAGGGTGTCGATGAATTGAGGCGCAACGTTGACGCGCTGCTTATCGTGAACAACGAACGGCTCTGCGACGTGTACGGTGACTCGGACATCTCCGTGAAAGAGGCTTTCAAAAGGGCCGACAATATCCTGGGAGACGCGGTGAAAGGTATTTCGGAACTGATAACGGTACATTCCGACGGGGGCATCGATTTGGACTTCCGTGACGTGGAGACGACGATGAAAGATGGAGGCGGTGCTATTATGGCTATGGGCAGGGCGAGTGGTGAGCACCGTGTAGAGAATGCCATTCTGAGCGCGCTGGACTCTCCGCTGCTCTACGGTAACGACATCGGCAAGGCCAAGCGCATTCTTTTTAATATTTACGCGAGCGAGGAAAAACCGATCTTCGTTCGTGAAATGCAGGAGATTGACGATTTCTTCGATCAGTTGGACTCGAACATCGAGGTGATATGGGGCATCTCAACCGATGATTCGCTGGGAGAGGACGCGAAGGTGACAATCTTGGCAACGGGTCTGGAAGACGGACTGGCCAACGAACGCCCGAAGCATATCGATGACGAGGCGTACTACGAGGACCTGATACCTCAACTATACAGGCCGATAAAGAAAAGCCCACCCCATACCCTCCCAGAGGGAGGGGGAACAGAATGCCAAGCCACCCCGGCCCACCCCTTACCCTCCCAAAGTGAGGAAGAACAGAATGTTCCCGAGCAATCCGTACGAGTTGATGAGGAAGACGACGAGGACCTGCTTACGGAAGAGGTGGAGAAAGAGCCGCCCACGATGGTGGACAAATGGAAAACGTGGATGAAGAAGAAGTTTGATGAATATACCCAGGAGTAAGACGGCTTGCAGAGGATGAAGGACGAAAGAAAGGCCGAGGGTAGAATGACGGCAGAGGAAATGGCTGCTGAGGTCAGGGAACTGACCGAGCGGTTGCATGCCATGGGGCGCAACGACCTTGTGCTGAAGGCTATCGGTGTACCTATGCTGGAGGAATTGCGTATCGAGGCAGCCCGCGGACAACTGAGCCGGTTGCTTATCACCCATGATTTCCGCTTCTTCCTGCTCGACTACGAACGGAAGGAGGTGGTGATGCAGCCTGTCCACAAGGCGGTCTATTTGCTTTTCCTGGCTCATCCCGAAGGCATCGAGTTCAAGCGCTTGAGTGATTATCGCGACGAACTGTTGCGCTACTACCGGGCTACAGCCCGACTGATGGACGTGGAGAAGATAAAAGAAAGCGTTGACAGACTGACCAACCCGCTGGACAATGCCATTCATGAGAAATGTTCGCGTATCAGGAAAACATTCGAGGAATTGATGGATGAATACAGCGCCTGCTATTATCACATCAGCAGCCATACGCGCCGCCACGTGAACGGTTCATCCCGCATCTGGTATGAACGGCTGAAACTGATAACGCTCCCCCGGGAACTGGTGGTTTGGGAATGAGAATCACAGGGGACCCTGTGATATTAACAATGGCAATTTAATGCCTTCCATCGTTTACTGGATGGGTATGCGGCTTATCAAAACGGTTACAGATATTGCACCATACAGTAGGGGTGGATTCAACGTTTGTATATTTGTATCTTGTTGTTCGATGGCCACGTCCCAGTTCTACACGTTTTTCGTATAGATCGATTTCTTTCCGTTGCCGCTCTGCCTGCTTGCGGTCAAGTTCCTCGATATCTTGTTTCAGTTGGCGCTCCACCTCGCTTTCACCGGTATCCAATTTGATTATACCTGCAGCAACACCCGCAGCCACGAATTCATTATATTTCTTATTTAGCAAGTCAACCGTCGCCTTATCCACTGGAGTATCATAACAAGTTCCATTGCGTGCCTGAACACGATTCCCGTCAATGGAAACGAGTACTTCTCCTGGCACCTCTATCCAGAACCACTGTATGGGTTGGTATGTATTGGCAAAAGGAGTCATCATGTTCATATTCATATTTATATTCATTTTGAACGTCTTATGCACTCTTTGGAGCACAATCCAACCGTCTCGCTGCCCTTTGTATTTAAAGAAAGAAGTAGGATACTTGAAATCTATTAGATCAGGATATATATAATACGTTGTTGTTCCGTCATTGTCCTGTGTACATCGAATAGAGCAATAACCTAACGAGTTCCATTTGTTCCAATACTTCGTTTCGCCCACTTGCGGCAAGCCACCGGCTACACGTGTATAGCCAGGGAAAGGAACACTATTGTTCGAAGAACTATTATTAGATGCTTTACGATTGCTGGTCGTGGCAAGGCTTTTCTGGCTGGTCTGTTGGTTTCTGGCCATCTCGGCGTTTTGGCGTGCTTTCTCCCGTTTCTCGGCCAATCTCTGTGCAGCGATTGCTCTCTTTTCCGCCAGTTCTTTTTCGGCGATGGCATGTTCCTCGGCAAGTATTGACCTCATCAGTTTCGAGGCATTCTCCCTTCCGTCGGGATCAGTATAGCGTTGGAATTCTTCTGTATATTCCTTCGCCTTTGCAAGATTTCTGTTCACCCCATTTCCTTGTTGATACCGTATGGCCATGTTTCCGCACGATTGCCAATAACTTTCGTCATATTTGTTTTTAACTTTCTCAACAGCCTTTTGAAAGCATTCCACGGCTTTTGTCTCATTATGACACTTGGCATCTTTCTGAGCATAGCACTCACCCAAGGGATAGTAGGCACGTGGTTCACCGTTTTCCACTGCTTTCTTCAGATATGTCACGGCCTCGTCATATTTCCCTTTTCGCCAGAGGGCTTGCCCCACCTGATAGGTTGTGGCACTGCTTTTGGTGAGGATGTCGTCATCCGACGAGAGGAGTTTGATATCGAGAGGCTTGGGGGTTACACTCCTGCGCACCACGGGCACACCATGTTTCGGGATAATCAGTTTCCTTCCCGCATAGCACTGCTTGCTAGTAGGATTGGCATCCATCAGTTCCTGTTCAGTGATGCCATATTTTTTGGCGATGGTGGCGAAGTCTTCACCACGCTGAACCACATGTTCGCATTGTTGTGCCTGAATGGTAAGCGCGAAACAATATATCAGCAAAAGCACAAATAATCTTGTTTGTTTCATATTGTGAGTGATTAGGAGGTGATAAGATTAGGTAAATGATAAGATGGAGAGCCGCAGCTTAGTATCTCACCACGAGGAAGTTCGACACGCTCCAGAATCGGCCTACATCGGTTATAGTCAGCGTACTGGTGCCATCGGCATTGTCGGAAATGGTGTATGATCCGGCAGGCATCTGTGTGAGCACAGTTGCTTTCTTTGCTGGTATGGTGAACGATGTGTTCTTCCTAATGTCCACCTTCTTGAAGGCATTGGCATCCACCTTCGACATGTCGAGTTTGCTTTTCTTGAACAATGAACCTCCTGAGAGCAGTCCCGCAGCCTTGAGGTCTTTTTTCGAACCGATGAACACATATGCCTCATTCATCAAGTCGCTTTGTGCCACCAGTGCCTCTTCCTGGCTGCGAGTTTCCTCTTCCAGTTCTGCCACCTGGGTGTTCAACTTCTCTACATGCGTTTTCAGTGTCTTGATATCGAAGTTGCGCTTTTCCAGTTCCCCTGTCAGTTCCACGATGGCTTGGTCTTTCTCTGCAAGTTGTTGCTTGAGGGACTGGATGGTTTTTAGTAGTTTGGCATTTTGCCCGCTGCTGTTTTTCAGCTTCTCCTCCAGTAGTGCCAGGCGCTCGCGTTGCCGTTGCAATATTTGTTTATATGCCTCGATGTTCTGCTTGATTTGCTGTTTGCGCGACATCGTATTCTCGCCTACCACTTTCAAGATTGTGCCGTCCATATTCACCATACTGTCCATGCTTGCATTCACGGCGTCCAAGAACAAATCCATCTCGCTCATTTCTGCCAACTGGCCGTTTAACACATTTCTCAGGGAATCAGCCTCCGGATTTCCCTCCGGGGTTTTACCGCCGCAAGCTGACATTAATGCTGCAGCGACCACTATTGCCAAATAAACGATCTTTTTCATGCTTTGAAAATCTAATAAATCTCTTATGCAAAGATAAGACTTTTTCTCCAAAGTACAAATATATGTTCACAAAAAATAGCGGGATATGGCGAATGCTCGCCATATCCCGTTGTTAATTCATCACTCACTGAAAATCTGCACCGGACCTTTCAGTCCGTTTGCCAAGCGCCCGGAGTTCGCAATGGAGGAGAATGTGGCATCGCCCTCACGACCACGCCGAACCTTCGCGTTATAATCAGATGCTTTTACGCGGATTTCCAGAACGTTCTCTCCACTCTGCACATAGTCTGTAATGTCGAATCTGAATGGTTTCCAGATACGTTTTCCAACAGCCTTGCCATTGATGCTAACTTCAGCGGTGTAGTAGACTTCACCAAGATCGAGAACGTATCTTGTGGCGGTCTTTTCCAGTGAGAATCGGGTGGTGTAAACTGATTCGCCGCAGGAGTCGGCCAGCTGCGGTATATTTCGCCAATCCTCCAGCTGAGCATCGTTGATGACTTGCTCACCGAGTTGCAGCGTCCATTTTCCCAGTTCTATTGAGGATTTTGGAGTGGTGGCAGGAATGGCTTTTTGCGCCTTCGGAATCGGGGTGTCCGTGATGAAAAGGAAGCGAGTTGAAAGCGGAGGAAGCATGCCTTTGATTTCACCGGAAGAAGCTCTGCCAGCGGTTGTCACACTCCCGTCTTCAGCATCGAGCCAGTAGGCATAGGGAGCACTGCCAGCCTGGATGCTGATTTCCTTCCAACGGTTGTCAACGTTCCAATAGAGTTGAACCAATTCATTATCGGAAATACGCCGCCGGGCCGTCCTCACCCGTTCTCCTCCAGCCACTGTTGTCAGAGGGGTAGAGACCGTCCAATCGTGAGCGCTGTTGCAGACGTGTTTTCCGGCTGCCACTTTCTTCATCAGTGTGGCGGTTTTCTTGTCGTTCTTCGTGTAATCCTTAAAAGAAGGCTGCTTGGATGGCAAGTTGCCCATAATCAGCAGGTTAGCAGTAGATTGCTGCTGGAGGTTTTGGGCAGTTTGCATTTGTATCCAGGGAAGGTTGAACAGCAAAAGTCCGCCGTAGCTGTTGCCGCGGATTTGCAGGTGTCCGTCAGGAGTTGCCGTCATTTCTTGTAGCGATTCGTCATTGACCCACGACCAGGTGAGGCCTCGCCTTTCCAGTTCGTTCAAGAGCGGCCAGATGTCGCTCAGCCACTTACTGACAGCATCATCAGGAACTTTCTGCTCGTTGTCTGTCCCAGGTTCCGTCTCTGGAAGCATTCCGTAGTAGAGGATTTCCTCCGGATTCTTAACGCTGCTGCTGTATTCCAGAAAGGGATAATATACAAGGATGTCGGCTTCGGCCTTCCCGCTGCGCATCAGATACTGAGCCCGCTGCACATATTGATTCACCTCTGCCAGTTCGTCCCAGAAGACGTTTTCTTCACTTAGGTCTGAGGAAAAGTTAACTCCGATTGTGGAATTGTAGAAAGGTTGCCAGGGATTGCCTGCCACTTCATATTTGTAGGGGGAACCGTGCCAGATAATCTGGTTGATACCGCTGGAGAGGAGTTTGTCGGCAATGGAACGCAGTTTCTGGGGCGTAACCATCAGGGCTCGGTTGATGTGGACTCCTGATTCTGCGCTGACGAGTGGCCTGTTGTACAGCATAGCCCCGGAGGAAACCATTTTCAGTCCTCCTTCACTTCCTCCGCCGAAAATCATGTTCTCGGTCTCCGGTATATCGGCATCACCGGCAGCTCCCATATAGTCCATGGGCAGTCCATAGGCTTGAGTGCGGTGCAGAAGCCCGTGTTCATGCGCCCACGAAGAAGAACCCTTGAGAAGATGTTTCCGCGCCAGGTCGCTGACCGTCAGGTCGTAGTCGTAGCGGAGCCGCCAGTCTTCGTCGCCGAAGCGAAACTCCGGAGCCGCATGCCCGTTATCGTACATGTTGTTGTAGCCGTACCAAATGTTGGCAGGCATCCAGGGCGTCGGGTCATACCCCCGACGGCGCTGGAAGACTTCACCGAAATCGGCCGTAATGTGCCGGTCCACCTTGAATTCATAACTGTCGTTAAAGAAGGCACGGAACGGTTTTCCGTAATACGCGTCCAGTCCGGTTGCCGCCCCGAAATAATGATCGTAATTCTTCCGGAGGACATTTGTGTCGAAATGGTCCATTACGTTCCCGGCATCTGCTTTGGCCACAATCATGTTCGTTTCCTGCGAAGGTACGTTCCAAAGCGCAATGAGCACACGCTGGAATCCGTTAGCGGCTTTTCCAGGAGCGAAAGAAGCGCTATTGACCTTCTTCACCTTTTGAATCTTCCGCGAACCGTCGGCAGTTGGTTCAGACACCTCTGCCTCCAGCAACCCCACAAGTTCGGCAAACTTGCTGTCCTGCCGTTCTGACCTTGGAATCTTCAGTGTGCCACCCTCTGCCGGGATGACGGTCATTCCGTACTGGAGCGAACGGTTTTCTTCTGCCTCCGAGATATGAGAGCCTGAGGCAGGCCATCCGCTGCCATTGGTAAGGTCCACCGTCATGCCATTCCGCTGTGCCGCTTCCATCACTGTCTTCAAATTGGAATAGTAGGCATCGGTGTCAAAACTCATGATCTGTGCCATCCGTTCCATGGGAGGAGGCACGACCAGCGCAAACGACTGGATTTCCACGCCGCCGATGTGATGGCGGGCGAAAAGATTCATCTCCCTTTGAAGCTCATTTGTTTTCACATCATTGCCCGGCCACCACCAGCGCACGAACGGTGCATAGGAGAGGGGCGGATTCTTGAAGGAGGACTGAAAATCGTCCTTTTTCAGATTCAGCGCATCCAAGATGCCTTGATTCCACTTTCCGGAATCTTCATCATAAATGCCAAAGGTGTCGCGGAAATAGGCCCACAGATGGAAAGAAAAACCGTGTTTGCATATTTCACTGCTCACATAACTCAGATAGGCATTCCTGGATGCGTCGTCGGCATTGTCGCAAACACCGAACTCGCCGATGTTTACCGGGCGGGCGTTGCGCTTGCTCCAGGCTGCAAGAAAGTCCATGTCATGGGCAATAGGGGCCTTCTCCATGTCGCTTCCGGTCCAGGGAGTTCCCAAAGACCCCTCCGCCATTGCGAAAGCAATGCCTTGATGAGTAAAAGTCTGAGGCAGGTAATAGTGGGCGTCAACAATCATGTTCCATTCATCTGCAGGGAAATCCAGCAGACCGATGGTCCAGTGCTGCCCCAGAGACGGTGTGGCTACCATGATGGTCTTGCCGGGATTGTACTTACGAATCTTTTTCACGCAATCGGCTACGATTTTGTTCCAGCGTGAAGGTTCCAACTGAAGGCTGGGCTCGTTCATGATGCCGAAGTAGATGCTCTCGTCGGGATAGTCCTTGTAGTGGGCTGACAGCTGCTCCCAAATGCTATACAGACGGTCAATGTTCTCTTCATAAGAAAGGTCCTGCGATTCAAATCCGAAGGATATGACCGGATAGTAATGGTTGTCCAATATGACGGCCAGACCATTTGCCAGACATTCATTCACGATGCCATCCACTTTTTTGAAGAAGTCAGGGTTAATGGTATAAGGGGCCGATGGGAGAGTGTGGGCTCCCCAACGGATAGGGATGCGTACACTGTTAAAGCCCTTGGAGGCAATGTCCTTGATGCTTCCTTGTTTGAGGGGTTGCTCATCCCGGACTCCGTCAAAAACAGAATTCAGATTGAGACCTTTTCCAAGACGTATGTTGCGTTCAAAAGCCAAGGACGCTGTTGCGGGTGCTTTTACTTGTGTGGTTGCTTGATCGAAGACCTTCTTGTCGCGGTTCAAACACAGCCGCATGGCAGCAGGATTGCCGATGGCGTCATTGAACGAGGTTGGGGCCTGTACCATGCCTTGCGCACCGAAAACCACCAACAGGTCCATCATGTTTCCATCAACCGAGACAAGGCCTTTGCCGTCCATGCCAGGAATGCCTCCGAGAGAAAGCGTATTGCCATTCAAGGCATACGACCCCGCAATGTTCATCTGCGAGAATGCTTCATTCCAGATGGCATAGGTGTTGTCTTTGTTGAAAGTGACGGAGGCCTGGCTGCCCATGTACAGGCCATACCAAGTTCCTTCCAGTTGGGTGATGTTTACCGGCTTAAGAACCGATATTGTTTCCTTGTTTTGCGCTATGGCCGACATGGAAACTAAAGCTACAATGAGAAAAAACAGATTCTTTTTCATTTTCTCTTATATATACAGTTTTCTATTTTATAATTCATTGAAATGCCCCAAGGGGAGGTTAGCGTCTCAGGTTCACCGGCACCGGCTATTTCGCCAAACACATGATTGGGAACGTTCTTGAAGGAAGGTTTGCCCACATAGGTGCATCCAACAATCTTGGTAGTATTGATGCCAAATGCAGCACCTATCGTGCCATAGTTTGAATTGAATTCACCCACTATTCCACCGACTTGAGCAAAGGGGGAGTTGATTACAGACATCTTCACACGAGAAATGCTGTTGCTGACAGTGCCGTAACGTTCACTGCCCACAAGGCCGCCGATATACAAACAACCTTCTTCTGTCTTTCCGCTAACACGGATAATTCCGCGAGCCATACATTCTTTCACATTCGTTGCAGACGCCTGAAGTCCACCAACAAAAGCCTTGAAGGAGTCCTTTGGTTGCGTTTCGGAAAAACGTAAGTCTATCACATAATCGGACGTACAGTTTTCCGTGTCATTATAGGCCTCTCCCAAGTAGGGGCCAACATACAACTCGCCACCTCCTGTTCCGGCAATGTCCAAAATCATCTTACCGCTTACCTTGCACTGGCTGATTTGTCCGCCCCAGGCACCTCCGCATAATCCGGTAAAACTATGAAAAGTAGATTCCTCGTTGGTGGTAGTTACCTGGATGAGGGTACCGGTCACTTGGCAGTTGCGGATAGCAGCTGTTTGATTATCATCCTGCTTGAGAATACCTGCTAACGGAGCTACATAGGGACGTGGAGCGGAAAAGACCAGACGGCTGTCTTCCATATTCAGATTAGCGATTTCGCCATTGGCAACTGCTCCGAACAAGCCACTCTTATCTGTATGCAGTTTGCTGATTCTCAGCCCACGGATTGTATGACCTTGACCATCGAAATACCCTTTGAAGGCATGCGCCCACCACTCGCCTGGAGCAAATTCGTAGTTGCTTTCATATTCACTAATGGGAATCCAATTGGCTATGCCGGATAAGTCCAGGTCGTTTTCGAGGACATACCAGCCGTATAAATCTTCTCGGATGGCGTCCAGGTCTTCAATTGTCCTGACTGGTTTAGGGCTTACCCACTTGGCATATAGAATCATGGATTTTTCCACTTTCATGGAATCCGTGGCAGGGACAAAGAAACTGGAGTTACTTCCAAAGCGCCATTCCTGGCCGGGATGGCATGACGGTTCGGTGTACCACCCGCCAAACCGGTACCCGTCTCGTGTTGGGAAGGGCTTGTCTGAAATCTTCATCATCCGACCGCTTTCCACATGAACTGGGGCAATGCTTTCGGTAGTATCATAATTCAGGTCAAAGAAAACAGTGCTGACTTTTTGTGTAAAGGCAACTCTGCTAAAGAGAAGGGCAGCCAGAAATAGAGTCACTCTTTTCATATCAAACATGTTCTATGGTTTCCATGTGCAAAAATACACTTTCTATTCTGAAACGGCATTACCAATTGTCCGCAAATAATGTTAAATAACTCGCTTTTTCACTCAAAAGCTTGCAGAAATCGGTACAAATATCTACCTTTGACGAAAAATACACCCAATGCTGCCAGGTCAAATCTCGAGAATTCAGCTCGCTTGCTTTCGTACGAGAAAACCGAGCATGGCTATAGGACAGTCCGTTTATATTTGCAACAACTATTCTCTTCCTGCCCAGCTTCCTTTCCCTTTCAGACTTACCTTTACTGCTGCCATTATCTGCATTGAAGGAGAATTGAAAGTGTGCATTAATCAGAGGAGACTGACACTTAACCGAGGAGACGTTGTCGTCATCCAGGATGGATCCATTATCGAGAGCCTTACCTGCTCTGTCAATCATACGACCATTTCCATGGCTTTTCCGTCAACAGAGGAAGAGTGGTTGTTTAGCCGGCTTGCTGAAAAACTGGGTACTTGGCTGGAGCATCGTTCCATTCCGTTGGCCCTGCATCTGGACGAAAACCTGCTGCAGCGCTATCTTAGCCTTTACAATCAGATTGAAGCCTTATACAAAGACACATGCGATGCTTTGAGGGATGAAGTTGTCAGGGGCTTCCTTTCGGTCTCTGTAGCATCTTTCCTGTCTCACCCCCAGATGTCGATGAGGCATGTATCCAATTCCGAATCACGGGCGGATGAAGTATTCCTCCGTTTTTTGGATGACCTTCAGTTATATGCTACCCGTGAACGTACCGTTCAGTTTTATTCTGACAAGCAGTGCATCAGTGCAAAACATTTCTCAAAACTGATTCGTCAGGCTTCCGGTAAGCTCCCGATGGAACACATACGGCAGCGGGTTATCATCGAGGCAAAAACCCTTTTGCGCACGACCGACATGAGTATCCGGGAGATAGCCGATGCACTTCATTTCCCAACCGATTCTTTTTTCTGCCGGTATTTCAAACTTGACACTGGATTATCGCCTTCCGATTATCGCAAGAACTGAGAAATAAAGCACATTCCTTTTTTAAATAACAAAGGCGGACCTGTGGGGCCCGCCTTTATTGTTTTCGTATGGATGGTTTACAGACTTGTCTTTCCAGCCAGGGTGTCGTAGTTATTGTTCAGATCGCGCCAGTCCACCTTGGTCTGGGTGGGAATACCGTTGATGTACTTCTCGATGTTAGTGTAGCCGTCGCCGTTGCAATCACCGTTGGCATCGCTGGGGTCGTTGGGGTTCAGTCCGTTGGCCTTCTCCCATTCGTCGGGCATGCCGTCGCCGTCGGTATCTATGCGGGGCTCACCCTTGTATTCGGGATATCCGCCC
>ONFE01000010.1 GCA_900316985.1 uncultured Prevotellaceae bacterium | reverse complement strand
TTGGATAAGACTCCTATTAAGGAACTCTTTACCAAGAAACCTGAGTATGTTGCTGATGATGGTCAATTGACTCTTAATTTTATTTAGTGGACACTAGTGATATGCGATATCTCAACAAATGTGTTTTCTTCAAGCCACATCAAACAGCCCATAAGAAAGTCATAGAAGGTGACATTTGGTCTTTAGGATATGAGTTAAGAGATAATTGCATTCGTTTTTTTCCATATGTAGAACCTGTTAGTGATGAAACATGGAGATCGAACGAGGCACCACGAAAGAAAAGCTGGTATGCCCATGAATTGATGACAGATGAATTAATTAACAATGGCAATTTATTTGAAATGGAAGATATTATGGATTCATATTATTCATTTTTGAACCAATCGGAAAGAAAGATAGATTATGAATACCTCATAAAAGAAGAAAATAAGACTGCCGCAAAAATAGCATTCGGGAAATATGGAAATAGGTATATATCTGAATCACTAATTGAATACAAATACTATGGTATCAATCTGTACTTTTCTTTGCGAAACTCCTCAAGACACATTATTATATATGAAGATGGTTATGGAAACTATATGATAGACAAACATCCTATATTTCATAAAGGAAGGTTTATAAAAAGTCCATATCTAAGAGATGTTTATTACTTCGAATTAAAGAACATAAGGAAGCTAAAAAGAATCCACAAGAAAAAAGAATATTATTTTGAAAAATATATTGCTCCATATGAAGATTTCTAATGTTATTCTATCAAACCAAACCACATCGAATAGTATATTAGGCTGGATTCTTAGTTCTCTGGCAAAGATTTTATTTTGTGAACCAACTTGAACTAACAAGAACCATTGCATGATGGATTCTTTTCTGTAATTTTGCTCCACAAATATCAAACTCATTAAACAATGAAAAAAATAATTCTATTTATTACGATAATACTATTCTGCGGATGCGTGGAGAAGAAGTATGAATATAAGGTTGTGAAGGTAGAACCAGACAATGAATATGGTGCCATTACGATGGATGTAGATCCCTATCCTAATAGCTTCAAAGACCAAACGCAGATGCTCAACAAAATGGCAAGTCAAGGTTGGGAACTGGTTGATACTTATACAGAAATAATGACTCGATATCCCAATTTTGGTAATAAGGAATATGTAACTGGCATTCGTACAAACACGAAGACAAGCGCTATCAACTTTATCTTTAAAAGAGTAGCCAAAGAAAAGAAAGAGTGAAAATGAAAGGTAATAATCATATGAAAAGAATCTTTTACATCATTATCATAATGCTTACAATCTTTGCCACAGGAAAGACTGTTGAAGCCAAAGTATGCCCTGTGCCGTATGCGCAAAGCCAGAAGAAAAAAGTTCCAAAGAAAAAAAACACGAGGAAGAGTGTAAAGAGGAAACAACATACTTCTATGCGTGTAAAGAAGCTGTCTGCTGCTTATAAAGAGGGCTATGATAAGGGTTATGATGATGGTGAGGACGATGCAGTAAATGGTTCAGGTTATGAATACCAGTTCGATGACGAGACCAAATACAAAGGGCAAAAGAAGAAAGACTTTCAAATCGGCTATGCAGAAGGCTATGAGGCTGGATATGATGATAATATGAGTGAATACCATGATTAAAACCTGTAACTATGATAAGACCTAAGAATTGCCCTTTTTGCGGAGCCGCCGGCTTTAAGAGTTATTGCATAGATGAACTAAACAACACGTTCGTCTGCAAAATATGTGGTGAGCATTATTTTAGTGATGGGACGTATGCAGAAGATACTTACGACATTAACCTGAGAAGTGAGGGGTGTCCGAATTGCGGTAGTAAAAACATGCGAGATTATCACTGGCAAGGCATTCATAAATGCAATGGTTGTGGCTACGTGTTCAAATGGGGACATGTAGACTATGGTATGCCTGTGAAATATCTATATTGTCCAACCTGTCAACAAAAGAAGGCTGTAGGCTGGCAAAACCCAAACGATGCAGAATGGACTTGTAATCGTTGTGGTAATCATTACTATCTTCCGGGTTATTCCCGTCAGGAGCAGCAACCCCACAACCGTTTGCAATTTTACGATTGTTGGAACGGATATTCCGACCCCGATGATTTCCCTACTGATGGATACGATATTGGCGACGGATATTGAATCAGAATCCTCAATCATAACCTGATTTCGGGGAACGTCTTTTACCTACTTTCTTCAAATGACTCATAGATGACTCTATCTGGCTAATACGTTGGTGAAACGCCCGAGATTGATGATACTTTTGGATTTCTTCACCTATAACGGTAATTGCCGAATCTTTCAGTATATTAGCATCAACCCCATTGGCATTACTATATCGCTCTATCTGTTTGGCGGTTTCATCTGCAATGAGGGCGTATGCCAAATCTTCAGAATGTTTGAGTAAAGTCCGGGGATTATATTTTGTTGCCTTGTTAGCAGACACCTCAAAACTGTCAAGTGCAGCCATCAAATGTTTATGAACAATCTCAGAGATGGCATCTTTAAAACTTTCAGAAATCAGGAATGGCTTTATTTCTGGTTTTGCAGATTCTTCATGTTCTTTAGAATCGGATGTTTGAACAGACTCCTTAAGGGGTACACGGCTGGTTGTATACTTTATTTTCTCTATATTTATAGTTTTAGAACTGTCCTTCGGAGAAAGTGTATCAACAGCCACGGACTGATTTGACATTTGTGGACTATCACTTCGTCTTCCATCCCTCCAAAGATAGGCCATCACAAGGAGCAGAAAGAGAATAACAGCAGCGGCCTCCCATTTGTAATAATTGCTACGTTTGTCCCAGTTGATGTCGTTTAAGGTGGTATAACGATCAGAAGGATTCGGTTGTGTGCAAATCTTGACTATCTTTTCTATACGGCTACTCTTATAAGGCAACAGCGCATTGAGTTCTTCCAATATCTTGCCGAAACTGTAGATGTCGGCGGCAATGCCATTGGATGCTGATGAAGAACTGAAAACTTCTGGGGCAGCATAGCGGCGGGTGCCGGCAGGCTGTTTAAGAATAGCATAGTTGTCGGCATCACTGAGGCCAAAGTCTATCAACTTTACATAATCGCCTTGGGCCGTAATCAGAATGTTTTCGGGCTTAAGGTCACGATGTACGACCTGATGCTGATGAAGATATTCAAGGGCATCTGCTACCTGACGCATAATACCGACAATGCGATTACGGGTCCAGTTCTTTGATTCCATCAAGTCTCGAAGAGTCTTCCCATCTACATATTCCTCTACAATGCAAACGCCAAGTCCTTCCACTTCTTCCAATGATTCCGTACGAACAATATTCGGATGATTAAGGCGGAAACCTATCTCAAACTCCTTCTGCAACAAGGCGCGATATTCAGCCTGTTGGGCAAACTCTGGTTTCAGGCATTTCAGCACTTGCCATTTACCCATGCGCTGGGCACGGAATAAACGGCTGAAACCGCCCTTACTTTCGTGCAAAGGCGAAATATCCTTGAATTGCCGTGAGAGAACCAAGCTCTCGCCGTGAAGGAAACCGGAATCAGACTGCTGTTCGTCGTTCACAGCACAAAAGTAATCAAAAGCAAGGAAATAACAAAGTAAAAACTAACATTTTACTTTTTCAGTTTGTGAACTGACTGCAAACCAGATGAACGGCCCGCCACATAATCGGGCATGGATAATCCGCCACGCATCAAATGAGTGATGCAAAGCGGCTGACCCTCAGAGAACCATGCTGCACGAAAGGTGTCCCCCGCTTGTAACTTCGCATTGCGTACTTCAACCACGATAAATGTTCCATTGGCCTCTTTTCTTACCCTGCAATAACGATTGGGCAACCAAGTCAGTTCCACTTCTTCTCCTTCTTCGATATCTGTTTCCTTGATAGTACCTTGCAGAAAGTCGGATTCAATAATAGGCATTTGTTTCAAACAAAAATCATCCCAGTCACGGTATCCCACAAACCTAGATAATACAGACAAGGAGGATAGTCGAGGTTGATGAGCAGAAGGCACATAGCCCCATAGTCTTTTCACTGTGCTCAAACTAACACTACAACCCTGAGGAAGACGCAAAAGCAACTGATTGAAATCCTGTGGTGACTTCAACGCATAACCCATCTTTTGTTCTACTTTACCGATGAGTATCGCTAAATAATGTAACTGCTCGGTTTCCATATATCAGCTACAAAATTATATATAAATAATCACTCCCCAAAACATTTGAACCAAAATGAACCAACTTGAACCAAGAATCACTTGAAATCAGGCTTTCGAACAATCAGATAGACCAGATAGAGGGAGGAGAGGAGGACGTAACAGGCTATGACGCCAATGGTGTTCAAATGGACGGGCTCGATACTGGCACCGGGAAGAGTGGCGATATAATGGAGAATGGTGTTTAATCCCTCAGCAAGCAGGGAAAGGGCTTTTGAGAAGAATGACTGGACGGAGGGCAACCAGACAAATGTCCACAGGCCCAAGGCGCAATAGAGAATGAGCGTGGCCAAAAGGACTACAGCCAGATTGGTGATGAGGAAATAGACGGGGATGCGCCCGAAATAATGGGCAATGAGGGGTGCTACGCCCAATTGGGCAGCCAATGAAACGGAGAGCAATCCCCATAACAATCGTCCAAAGCGGACAGGGAAGGTGGGGTTTTCCTTGGAATCACTGCATAACAGACCATAGATGGGCTTGTAGAACACAAGGATGGCTGCCACGGATGCATAGGAAAGCTGGAATCCGACATCGAGGAGCGACATCGGATGAATGACCAATAGGAGGCAGGCGGTAAAGGCAAGGGTGTTGAGCGATATGGCCTGCCGATTGAGCAGTTGCACGAAGGTCAAAAGGGTCAGCATCACCGCCGCACGAACTACGGAAGCCGACATTCCAACCAACACGACGAAACTCCAGATGGCTGCCATCAGCAGGACGGAGGAAAAGAAGAAACGCCAGGTATTCCTGGGACGGCGAACACCCAAGACCAAAGTCAGCACCATATAGATGATGCCCAGATGCATACCCGAAAGGGCCAGTATATGAGCACCGCCGGAGATGGAATAGTCGTCTTTCAATTCGGTGGTAAGCAAAGAGCGGTCGCCCAACGTCATGGCCGAGACCACTGCCAGCTGATTATCGGATAATCCCAAAGAACGGTAGCGCGCTATCAATTGCTGACGCAATTGAAGAACGGCCAATCGGGTGCGTTGAAAAAAAGAAAGTCCGAGTAAGGAAACACGCTGTAGGTGCCAGTCGGTGATGTACAGAAAAACCGTGGAGCGATAGCCTTGTCGGAGCAAATAGGTGCGATAATCGAATGTTGATTTTGCATAATTGGCCGGTTTTTCCAATGGTGCCTTTGCCCTGATGCCATCGCCGGGCTTCAGTCTTTCTGCCCTACCATCCCGAAAGACGGAGGCTTTTACCTTGATTGGTTTGGAGGCAGAAGTAATCCACAGATCCATCTGCATCACCTTTTTCTTCATGACCGGCTGACTGGCTACCACCGCATCGAATATGGTTTCATCAGCAGCATAACCGTCGCCGATGGACTCCATCTGTCTGGTCATCAATGTACCACCCAAAAGGAATACGGAAAAGAGCAATAACAGGGATTGCAGTAAAGGCCGCCTGAGAAACAAAGTGATGATGGTCACGGCGACAAAGGCAAGTGCCCACTGCCATGAGAGAAGGATATCCACGCCTGTTGCCAGCCACATTCCCATAATCAAGGCTATGGCCAACTTAAGAAAAGGATAGAGTCTCAGCGTCTGAAGGGGAAACATACGGAGGAAAGGAAATCATCGTAGCACGATACCTGTGAGGATACGGCCTGAATTAATGCCCAACTTTCGGGCAGAGAAATAGTCTTCGGACTGCTGATAGGTGCAGATGCCGCTCATCGCTATCTGGCTGACGCCCGCCTCTTCCAACTGAAGACGGTTGCAAAGGGGAAGGTCGATGTGCCATTTGGTGTCCGGGTGGTGGGTGATGGGTGATGGGTGTTGGTGGTTACCAGAAGCCTGAAACCTGAAACTTGAAACGCTCGCTCCTTGTTGGGCGGGCTTAACAGGATAGCGGCGGGCAATCCTTTCCATCGGAAAGCCCTCCTTTTGGAACTGATCGTAGACTTCATCGCCTACCTCGAAAGATTCCAGGCTGATGCCGGGACCTATGACGGCTTGCAGTTCTTCAGGACGGGTTCCGAAACTATCGTGCATGGATTCGACGGCTTTCTTTACGATGCGCTTGACCGTTCCCCGCCAGCCTGCATGGATGGCGGCAGCGGCATGATGGGCTTCATCATAGAGAAGGACCGGAATGCAGTCGGCTGTGCTTACCCCAATACAAATACCCATGACATCGGTGATGAGGGCATCCACACCTTCAAAGTTATCAGCCATACCTTCCCAGGGAACGGACTGCTTCACCCGGAGGACTTCGGTGCCATGCACCTGATGGGGCATAAAGACTTGACTGACGCCTAAAAGGCTTTTCAAGGATTCCAGATTACGGGCTATATGTTCTTCAACGTCGCCGCAATAACGGTTGACATTGAAGGAGCGGTAGTTTCCCTCGCTGCAACCGCCATAACGAGTGGAAGAGAAAGCCGTGACCTTCTCTCCCACCGTGTAGTAATGTAGTTGCGGACTACTCATCAAAATCTTCTATTTCGTAATCGTCGAGGATTTCAATATCGTCTTCTTCGTCTTCATCGGGAATATAGCCGTCTTCTCCCTCATCGAGCAGTTCACGGGCAAACTGCGACATTTCCTTGTCGCGATGTACGAGTGTATCTTCTGCAGTGATGGTCTGCAGTTTGTTGCTCTCGCTGTTGAGTTCCTGCCAAAGTACATCCTTCAGTTCGTCGAGGCCCATCTGAGCTACGGCAGAGATAAATAGTACGGGAATCTGCTCACCGTCGGCTTTCAGTTTCTCTTCCAGATCATGGCGGAGCATCTCCATCAGTTCCTGGTCGAGAAGATCGCACTTGGTAATGGCCAGAACGCGGTGCTTGTCGAGCATCTCGGGATTGAACTGGCGAAGCTCGTTGAGGAGGATGTTATATTCCTTGAAGATATCGTCGGTATCACCAGGAACCATGAAGAGCAGCAGGGAGTTGCGCTCGATATGACGCAGGAAACGAAGGCCGAGGCCCTTTCCTTCGGCAGCACCTTCAATAATACCGGGAATATCGGCCATCACAAAGGATTTATTGTCACGATAGCCCACGATACCCAAGGAAGGCTCCATGGTGGTGAAGGGATAATTGGCTATCTTCGGACGGGCATTGCTGAGCGCCGACACCAAGGTGGATTTTCCGGCATTGGGGAAACCTACCAGTCCCACATCGGCCAGCAGTTTCAACTCCATGATGACGGTCATCTCCTGCATGGGCTCTCCGGGCTGTGCGTAGCGGGGAGCCTGATTGGTAGCCGTACGGAACTGGTAGTTACCCAGTCCGCCACGTCCGCCTTTTAACAGTACAACTTCCTGACCGTCGTAGGTGACATCGCAGACATATTTGCCGGTCTCAGCATTGTACACCACCGTTCCGCAAGGCACGTCGATATAGACGTCTTTGCCGTCGGTACCGTGGCATTTGTCCTTGCCTCCGTTACCGCCATGCTCTGCCTTGATGTGACGCTGGTATCGCAGGTGGAGCAACGTCCAGTAGTTATGGTTTCCGCGAAGGATGATACTACCACCTTTACCGCCGTCACCACCGTCAGGTCCACCATTAGGGTTATATTTGACGTGACGCAGATGCATACTCCCGCGTCCGCCCTTACCAGAGCGGCAATAGATCTTGACGTAGTCAACGAAGTTGGATTCTTTCATAGAAAGTGAAGAGTGAAGATTCTTGAATCTTTAAATCTGAAACCTACAGACTATCTATCACCTTGGCGATATCGGCGAAAATACGATCGAGGTCGCCCATGCCGTTGATGGGATAACGCAGACCTTCTTGCTCATACCATTTCATGAGGGGTTCGGTCTGTGTGTGATACACGTCGAGGCGCTTCTTGATGGTTTCCTCGTTGTCATCGCTGCGGCCACTCTGCTGTCCGCGAAGAATCAAGCGCTTCATCAGCTCGTCCTCAGGAACGTCGAGTTCAATCATGGCAGCCACCTTGTGACCACGCTCTGCCAGCATCTTTTTCAGGGCTTCGGCCTGCGGGATGGTACGGGGGAAACCGTCGAAGATAACGCCGGCATGATTCTTTCCGAAAGAGTCATACACGCCGGCAAGAATATCAATCATCAGTTCATCGGGAATAAGTTGGCCTTTGTCTATGAAAGAGGCTGCGGTCTTACCGAGTTCCGTTCCCTTTTTGATTTCACTACGCAGTACGTCGCCTGTGGAGATGTGACCCAGGCCATACTTCTCGATGATTTTGTCACTCTGTGTGCCCTTTCCTGAACCAGGAGCACCGAAAATTACAATGTTCTTCATATTAATCTTTAAATCTTTGTCGTGATGTTCTATCTTTTTCTCTTCCACCCCATACCACAAGTCGGATATCAGGTCTTTGTCATTCTTCTCGGGGTCGCTGGGCAGATGGGGAAGTTTAAACTCTTTCATATCTGTTGTTATTTGTCAACCACTGTGTATATATCTTTCAGATTGCGGCCCTGCTGGTCGTAATCCAAGCCATAGCCCACGATGAACTCGTTGGGAATTTCCATCGCCACATATTCAATATCGAGGGGCACCTGGAGCTTATCAGGTTTCAGGAGCAATGTGCAGATATGAACCTCTGCGGGACGGCGCGTGCCCAGATTCTCCACCATGCGTTTCATCGTCAGACCGGTATCGACAATATCCTCCACGATGACAACCACGCGATCCGTAAGGTCCTCGTTGATACCCAGCACTTCCGTAATCTTACCCGTGGAAACTGTCCCCTGATAGGAAGCCAGCTTCACAAAAGAGATCTCACAGGGAATGGTTATCTCACGCATCAGATCGGCGGCAAAGACATAAGCACCGTTGAGCACAGCCAGGAAAAGCGGATTCTTGCCTGCCAGATCCTGATTGATGCGTTCGGCCAAAGCCTTCACGCGCTGTTTGATTTCTGATTCTGGAATGGAAATGCGAAACATTTTATCCCTGATTTTCACTGCATCCATGGGCTTTTATTTTAAAATTTGGTACAAAAATACGAATTTTCTGCCAAATAAGGGGTATGATTCCCATTATTTTTGTATTTTTGTACCCAAATGAAGATTTTTACCAGCAATCAGATACACGAACTCGACCATTACACCATGGAGCACGAGCCTATCCGCTCCATAGATTTGATGGAACGCGCAGCCAAAGCACTGACGCGGGCCATCACTTCGAAATGGGACAGTCAGAAGCCCGTGATTGTCTTTGCCGGTCCCGGAAACAACGGCGGCGATGCGCTGGCCGTAGCCCGGATGCTCAGTGAGCAGAGTTACCAGGTATCTGTTTATCTCTTCAATATCAACAACAAACTGTCGGAAGACTGCGCAGCCAACAAGAAGCGCATCCTTGACGCTCACCGCATCAAGGACTTCACGGAGGTTATCGACGAGTTTGACCCGCCGCAACTCGAAGCCAACATGCTGGTCATCGACGGTCTATTCGGTTCCGGGCTCAACAAGCCGCTCGCAGGCGGTTTTGCTTCATTGGTGAAATATATCAACCAAAGTCCGTCAACCATCGTAAGCATCGATGTGCCTTCGGGACTGATGACCGAAGACAACACATATAACGTACGTGCCAACATTATCAGGGCTGACGTGACGCTCACGCTTCAGCAGAAGAAACTGGCATTCCTTTTTCCTGAGAACCAGCAGTTCATCGGTGAACTGAAGATTCTCGACATCCGCCTCAGCGAAGAGGGCATCCGCAAGATGGATGCTCAGTTCGTGGTATTGGAAGAGACGGAAGTCAGGACACTGATGATTCCGCGAAATGAATTCTCCCACAAAGGAAATATGGGCACGGCACTCATTGTGGCCGGCAGTTACGGTATGGCTGGTGCTGCCATCCTGGCCACGAAGGCCTGTCTGCGTTCTGGAGCCGGAAAAGTCATCGTGCGTACGCCCCGTCGTAACAACGACGTGATGCAAATCAGCGTTCCCGAGGCAATCATCAATCCAGACCACGACGAAAAGTACTTCTCTGAAACGGTTGACAGCGATGACGTGGATGCAATGGCTATCGGTCCCGGACTCCGCCAGCAGGAGAACACCGCCATTGCGCTCATCTCTCAGATACGCCGCACACAGGCTCCCACCGTGGTGGATGCCGATGGTCTGAACATGCTGGCCAACCATCGCGCTTGGCTCCAGCAGCTACCCAAGAACATCATTATGACGCCTCATCCCAAGGAATTCGACCGATTGAACGGAAGTCCTTGTGCCGACAGTTATGAGCGGTTGTCAAAAGCTCGCGATATGGCCGAGCACCTGCACGCCTATATCATACTGAAGGGCCACTACTCCGCCCTCTGTCTGCCCAATGGAAATGTCATCTTCAACTCCACGGGAAATGCCGGTATGGCAACGGCCGGAAGCGGAGATGTGCTCACAGGTATTATCACCGGACTGCTGGCACGCGGTTACAAGCATGCTGATGCCTGCGCTGTGGGAATGTATCTCCACGGACTGGCTGGTGATCTGGCTGCCCGTCAACTGGGTATGGAAAGTCTGATGGCCAGCGATATCATCCAATTCCTCCCCCAGGCTTTCAAACGGCTCAACGACTGAGGAAGTGAAGAGTGAAAACAATATAAAGACAAAGATAATGAAAAAGATGCTCTTATTCGCAGCCTTCTGTTGCGGAATTTTATCCACCTATGCTGACAATCCCATGATTGACGGCAGTTCATATTTCCTTCCCAAGACAGCTTTGCGCTTTACGCTGCTGGTGGAGAAGACCACTTATAAACCTGGTGAATTCAGCCAATATGCAGAGCGATATCTGAAAAAGCCCGTTCCCAACGAGGAACAGAAAACCTACCGAATCCTCAGTATCAAGATGACTCCTTGCGGCATTGCAGACACCACCAAGATCTTCAAGGCGAACATCGATACCAAACACAACATCTCGTCTATCTACAAGAATGACAACGGTGTGCTATTGGCCGTGAACGACCGTCCCAATGCCGTAGCGGCAGAAGCGCCCTTCAAGGCTGCCCCAAAACCTGCCAGACGCAATCCCTACGATTATCTCTCACAGGAAATCCTGAGTGCCGGTAACAAGTCGAAGATGGCCGAACTCACCGCCGAGGAGATTTACGACATCCGTGACAGCCGCAGCCAAATCACGAAAGGACAGGCTGAGAACATGCCGACCGACGGACAACAGATGCGCCTGATGCTCAATAACCTCAACACGCAGGAAGCCGCGCTGGTAAGTCTGTTTAACGGTACTGAAGACATCGACACCATAGAGACCATCGTCAACTATGTTCCTGAAAAACCCGTGGAACGAGAACTGCTCTTCCGCTTCTCCAAATATTACGGATGCGTAGACAAAGAGGACCTGTCTGGCTCACCCTATTATATTGACATCTACGACGAGCACAACGTTCCCTCCAACTCTGCCACTGTAGGCAAAGGTGAAAAAAACAAGAATGATTCCGGCATCTGGGTGAACCTCCCCGGCAAGATGACCGTCAACCTCTATCAGGGCGAGAAACTCCTGGATTCTTACGAGACTTATTCCGCACAGTTCGGTCGTACAGAACCATTAATGGGCGAACTATTCAGTAAGAAGATGGAAACCAAGGTGCGCCTCAGTCCCGTCACAGGCAATGTGGAGAGCATCAATACGGAATTAAAGAAATAAGCTACATATTAAAACTTATCAAGGAGGGTATGCCTATCATGACATACCCTCCTTTGTTGTTATCATTGAGAAGTCATGGTTTGCAAACTAAGTGGTAGCCCAGGCTTCGTCAATGTCTTTGATATCAATGCCCAACAGGCGCATCTGTCGGAACAGTTCCGGCAGATGCATTTTCATAAACTGCCGTTTACGCTCCTTTAGGATTTGCTTCTTCGCCCCCTTGGTGACGAAGTAGCCCAGACCGCGCTTATTATAGATAATGTTCGCACGAGCCAGTTCGTCGTAGGCCTTCACGGCGGTGTTGGTGTTCACCTCCAGCAGCACGGCATACTCGCGGACCGACGGTATGCGGTCATCGTCCTTGTAGGTGTCTGCAAGAATCTCATCGCAGAGGCGGTCGGCCATCTGCAGGTATATTGCTTTATCGTTGGTAAATGCCATAATTAGTCAGCTTTAAAGTGAAACAACTTGTATTTGGGGAAACGGCAGAACAGCCAGTAGGCGGCAATCGCCAGGACAACAGCCAACAGATAGAACAGTGCAACATTCCCACCTTGATAGTTGATCTGGATGAAAAGACCTATCACAGCAAAGAACACCACGGTGACAAACAGCCAGGCCCAGTGGCCTATCCATACACTCGAGAACAGGCTCAGCGCATGGAAGAACCAGAAAAGACCCCACATCAAAAATATCTTTTCGAGATGAAACGGATTCGTCCACACCACCAGATACTTCATGACACCGAAAAACGCCGGGATGGCCGTGGGAAAACTAACTTCTTCGGAGAACACGGGCCAGACAGCCATACGCAGCAGGTCGCCAAGCATGAAGGCCACCACATAAATCACGAACAGTACGGGCACGTAAACCACCCAACGGGCCACGAATTTTTCCATGTTCGAAGCAGGCAGCATCAACCATCGACGACTCTCGTTACGGTGATGCAATTGGTAGAAAGCAAAGGCGGCACCGATGCACAGCAATACTGCACCAACAGTCGCACATGACGAGGCAGCACCACGCAATGCGCTATTGATTAGTACCGTTTCGTTTTCATGCATTAATGACACCTTATACGCATAATCATTCCGAGCTTGGATACAAGCAAACATCTCAAAAGTGGCAAATGCAATGACGGCTACGCTGAACAGCGTCAGCAGTTGGCGCCAATGATAGACTAACGTCCATACGAGGACATGCCAGAAACGGCGAAAGGAAAACTGAATATTCATGGCAGATTTACAAAATTACGGGTTGCTAATTGCCAGCGGCAGAAAAGCCGGTAGGCCAGAACGGTGAAGACGCAGATGAGCGCAACGAAGAAGACGGACATCATTACGTGATACCAGGTGTTGGGAATGTCGCTCATGTCCGGACCGCAGCAGACTCTAAAGTAATCAAGTCCAAGGAACAGTACTATGCCGACAAGAGCGGTGACAATAGGCTGGAACTTCCGGAACAGGATGCCACCCATGAGGAAGAAGGCTTGAACTGACATCAAAAAACAATCGAACGAAAGAACTTTAAACCATGCAAAGTCTGTTCTTATGTCGGACGTTGGCATAAAATAATACTGGGAATAAGTCGTGGCGGCAATGATGGGCTTATCGGTCATCCAGAGCCATGCCATGTGGATGGCATCGGCCACAAAGAACATCAGGAGACCGCCCAGCGACACTACAAACAAATACACCCAGCGCGACAGGAATTTTTCCATATTTGTGGCGGGCAGCATCAGCCATGCCGTGCGCTTTGCCTTCTTCTGCTCTCTCCAATAGAGCGTGCTGGCCATTAGCAACATATAGACGTAGAAACCAATAACACCAAAGAAGCCGACACCCTCACAAATATGTTTGATATGCAATTCCCAATCTGTGACTATGTCAACTCTCATACCGATGTTATGGGCAAACCAGAAAAAGAACAGGTAGCCCATCAGCATGCCGAGCACGCACCACAGCAACTGCTGCCGATTCTGGACGAAATCGAACCGCAAAACGCGACCAAAGCGTTGTAAATCGAAGTTCTTCATAACAATTCTTTTTAGTCGTGAAAAAAACAGATGCGTTGTTTCGTTACGGCGTTAAAGAGCAATTCCAGGTTCAGCTGCGTCTCAGCATCACCCTCGCGGCGCTCGGCCATCACGGCAACACCCTGCGGAGAGGGCTCGCTATAGACTGTGGCCGAATGGTCGTCAACCGGTCGGTATTCGAATACATACTTCTCCATCAGGTCGGCCACAGAGGCATTCAGCAGCAGTTCGCGCTGACTGAGAACGAGGATATGGTCGAGCAGAGATTCCACGTCGTGCACCTGATGCGTGGAGATGATGACGGTGCGCTCGTCGTTCATGTTCTGCGTCACCACCTTTCGGAACTGCGACTTCGAGGGAATATCCAGTCCGTTGGTCGGCTCGTCCATCAGCAGATAGCGGGTGTTGGCAGCCAGTGCAAACGACATGAACACCTTCTTCTTCTGTCCCATCGACAGCGCCTGCAGCTTCAGGTCGGTGGTCAGCTCGAAATCCTTCAGACAAGCTTCCAGCACCTCGCGGCTAAAGCGGGGATAGAACGGTGCGTTCAGCCTCACGTATTTCTCGAGCGACATCGACGGCAGGTCGAATTCCTCTGGCACGAGGAAGATTTCCTGCAGCGTCTCTACCCTTCTCTTGTATGTTGCAACTGAGTCGCAACTCACCGTACCAGCTGCAGGGCGCAGCAAACCAGAGATGAGGTAGAGCAGCGTAGACTTGCCCGTACCGTTCTTACCTAAAAGTCCATAGACTTTGTTCTGCTCCAGCCTGAGGCTGAAATCCGTAAACACCGGCTCCTGCTGGCCGGGATACTTGAAACTGAGATTACTTACTTCAATCATATTTATTAGTGTTTTAGTGTACTACTTTGCTATTACACTGCAAAAGTAATACAAATACCAATACGCTCCAAACATTTCGGGCAAAAAAATAAGGTGGAAATGCATTTTTAACATTTCCACCTTATTATATTAGGCGTTAACGCGAATTATCCGAGCTTGCCATCAGAACCGAGCACATCGACTATCTTGTGGATGTACATCTTCTTCATGTTCTCGCGGGCGGGCTTCAGATACTGGCGAGGATCGAAGTGATCGGGATGCTCTGCCAGATACTTGCGCACGGCAGCGGTCATGGCCAGACGGCTGTCAGAGTCGATGTTGATCTTGCAGACAGCGCTCTTAGAAGCCTCACGCAGCTGCTCTTCGGGAATACCTACTGCATCGGGCAGGTTGCCGCCATACTTGTTGATAGTATCCACCTCTTCCTGAGGAACTGAAGAAGAACCGTGGAGCACGATGGGGAATCCGGGCAGCTTCTGCTCAATCTCATGCAGCACATCGAATGCCAATGGAGGAGGAACCAGCTTGCCAGTCTTCGGGTCGCGTGTGCACTGCTCGGGCTTGAACTTGTAGGCACCGTGGCTGGTACCGATAGAGATAGCCAGTGAGTCGCAGCCTGTGCGGGTAGCGAAGTCGATTACCTCTTCGGGCTTTGTGTAGTGGCTAACCTCAGAAGCCACCTCGTCCTCAACACCAGCGAGCACACCGAGTTCGCACTCTACGGTCACGTCGTACTTGTGAGCATATTCCACAACCTGACGAGAAATCTTGATGTTCTCCTCGTAGGGCAGTGAAGAACCGTCGTACATCACGGAAGAGAAGCCCATGTCGATACAGTCCTTGCAGAGCTCAAAGCTGTCACCATGGTCGAGGTGAAGCACGATTTCGGGCTTTTCGCAACCCAGTTCCTTAGCGTAAGCCACAGCGCCCTCAGCCATATAGCGGAGGATAGTAGCGTTGGCATAGTTGCGGGCACCCTTCGACACCTGCATGATAACGGGCGACTTTGTCTCAACGGCAGCCTGTACGATAGCCTGCATCTGCTCCATGGTGTTGAAGTTGAATGCGGGGATAGCATAACCGCCGGCAACGGCCTTCTTGAACATCTCACGGGTGTTCACCAAACCAAGATCTTTGTAATTTACCATAATTGTTTAATGTTTATGAGTTTATGAGTAATATTCTTTGTGACCGCAAAATTACAAAATTCTGATTTCACAGCAAAGCAATTGACATTTTTTTCACTTGCTCTACCGTCCGTTTTTCATAATTTTATCACTTTCCCGTGCTGCCCTACCGATTTTTGCAAAACGGGGTTTACAAATCATCTTCGGGGCATGCCAATTTCCTTCACGTGCTTCTCGAAGTTCTCGCGGTCACGGAGGGCTCCGTTCTTCACCCGCGCCCGGTAATTATAGATGGTATTCACCGAGTAATGCAGGAACTCTGCAATCTTCCCGCTGTCGTCGATGCCCAGGCGTATCAGGGCAAAAATGCGCACGGCCGTGGGCAGCCGCCCGTCGTCGGGCTGTTCTATGCGCTCTTCCGGGCGCAGCAGCGCGTTAAAATCATTTACAAAATTAGGAAAGAGGTGCAGGAAGGCGCTGTCGAAGTTCACATACAGCTCCTCGAGTTCCTTATCCCTGAACTCCTGCGGCCTCGTTATCTTGCTCAGTTCCTCAAACTGACGGTTCTTCATCAGTTTGTTCACCCGCTTGCGCAGCGAGTCCATCTGGTCGATATACATCGAGCACAGTCGCAGGAAACGGCCGATATACTCCTCCTTCACGCGGTTCGACTCCGACAGTTGGTTGTTCGACTGCGCCAGTTCGTCGTTCAGCGTCTTCAGTTGTCCGTTCAGCACCGACTGCTGCTGGTTAGCCTCCGACAGTTGCACGTTCAGTTCCGAGAGTTCACGGTTTTTGCTGCTCAGCGCATTCCTTGCCACCCTCAGTTGCCGGTTTCTGCTCCTTACATAGAAGAACGCCGCCAGCAGCGCCAAGGCCAACACGCTCGTCACCCCCAGCAGCCAGCGCAGCTGCCGCGTGGTTTTCTCGCTCTTGCCCTTATAGCCCTTTGCGATGTCGCTCAACAGCGGCGAAATCTGCCAGTTACGCTGTCGGGAGCCATAGCGGTTGGCACACTCGCTGGTGAAGATGATATACCGCGAGGCCCGCTCAAAGTCGCCGTTCAGCATCAGTTCATTGGCCAATTCCCACATCGAACCCTGGTCCATCACGCTGTTGCGGATGTCGGCCAGCACACTCTCCACCAGCCATTCCATCATCTGCGTCGAGTCGCGTCGCTCCTTAAACTCAATATATCTGTAGAGCGCCACCAATGCATACGGGTGCGAACCCTTCTCCACCGTCTTCAGCCATTCGTCGTTGATGCGCATCGACTCCTTCAGGTTCCCCTCGGCCTGCGCTTTCTGCTCCAGTCGCAGGAAACGCGTCTCAGCGTCAGGTGGCAGATACTGGTACATCAGTTCCTCATAGTGCTGCGCCTTCTGTTGATATGTTTTGCGCATCGCCTCCATGTGCGTGTAGTAGGCCAGTTCGCTATACACATTGTTATATGCCTCATAATACGCGCCCAGCGTCTCCTTGTCGGCCCCAGCCGTCTGAATGGAGTCCAGTATCAATAGCGCCTCGTCGTACATGCCGATGTTCGAGCATCGCAGTCCCAGCAGCGAGCGGCAGCGCACCGCCTCCGAACGGTTGCCCTCCTGCTCAGCCAGCGCCACGCATTGCTCCAGGAAGAACATTGCTGAGTCAGCCACGAACGGACGGTAAAGCTGATACAGGTGGAATCCCTTCTCATATTTCCTTTTACGGTCCGTTTCCTTCTCAAAGTCGCGCCGAGCCGCCGAAATCTTCTGCTCGTAGGCAGCCACATACTGCGGCGACCGTCTGATGGCCTCATCAATCGGCTGGCAGAGTTTCTCTATATCGTATGCGTGTGCCTGATTTATACCCAGGAACAACGTAAGAAATGCAAAAAGAATCTTGTATCGCAATGCCATTTGTTTTTCTTTTCGGCAAAGATACAAAAAAAAGAAGAAATCGCTAATGGATTCTTCTTTTTTTTTACAAAGGGACGTTTTGACCCTTGTTGTTCTTTATTTTTAAATGTTTTTACTTCACTCTGAACACGGCCTGACTGACATCGCGGCTGTTGGGGCCCGTCATGATATGGAATTCGCCCGGCTCGAACATCTCGTTGCCTTCGGCATCGAAGAATGAGAGTTCGCGACGGGTAACGGTAAACGTGACTTCGCGGCTCTCACCGGCTTTCAGACGGATGCGCTGGAAGCCTTTCAGCTCCTTGACGGGACGGCTGATGCTGGCCTGCACATCGCGGATGTAAAGCTGTACAACCTCGTCGGCATCACGACTGCCGGTATTGGTGACGGTGACCTTGGCCTCCACGGTGCCGTTCCTGGTCACCTCATTGCTGCTGAGCCGCACGTCGCCATACTTGAACGTGGTGTAGCTGAGTCCATAGCCGAAGGGATAGAGCGGATCGTTGCGCACATCGAGATAGTTGCTCTGATACTTGAAATAATGGTCAGCTCCCTCGGGAACGGGACGGCCAGTGTTGAGATGGTTGTAATAGATGGGCACCTGACCCACCGACTGCGGCATAGTGACGGTGAGCTTGCCAGAAGGTACCTTGTCGCCAAAGAGCACGTCGGCAATGGCATCGGCAGCCTCGGAACCTCCGAACCATACGTTCATGATGGCATCGACATGCTGTTGTTCCCAGGTGAGCACGGTGGCACGACCGGAGAAGTTAAGCAGCACCACGGGTTTGCCGAGCGTAACCAACTCCTGAAGCAGTTCACGCTGCACATCGGGAATCTCCAGTTTACTGCGGCTGGACGACTCGCCACTCATGTCGGCCGTCTCACCCATGGCGCAGACGATGACGTCGGCCTGACGGGCCACGGCCAATGCCTCGGCCTTCAGCTGGGCATCGTCGCCGCGGGGAATGGTCTTGCCAAACTCGCCGGCCACCTGCTCAGCCTCATCGCGACAGATGTTGCTGCCCTGGGCATAGAGCAGCTGGGCCTTGCCGGCCAGGGCGCGCTCGAAACCTTCCTTCAGCGTGCTGTAGCGGTCGGGAGTAAAGGCCACGCACCAGGTGCCACAAAGGTTGGAACGGGTGTCGGCCAACGGACCGATAAGGGCTATCTTGCCTTCCTTCTTCAGCGGCAACAATTTCTCATTTCCTCCATTTCTCATTTT
Organism: uncultured Prevotellaceae bacterium; assembly: GCA_900316985.1. Classification (GTDB taxonomy): domain Bacteria; phylum Bacteroidota; class Bacteroidia; order Bacteroidales; family Bacteroidaceae; genus Prevotella. Next base: position 45,252 of record ONFE01000010.1, on the reverse strand, counting down.
CTCATTTTTCAGCAAGACGAAGGTCTCGGCGGCAATACTGCGAGCTACCTCACGGTTCTCGGCCGTGAAGACATCCTTGGCATGGCGACGGGCATCGCAGAAACGGTAGGGATTCTGGAAAAGGCCGAGCTTGTATTTGGCCTCGAGCACACGGCGGCAGGCCAGGTCGATATCATCCATCGATACCAGTCCGTCGTTGTAGCTCTGTTCCAAGGTCTTGAGAAAACCCTCGGTGCACATATCCATATCGGTGCCGGCCTGGAGCGCCTGGGCAGAAGCCCGCTGCAGGTCCTCGCCCACTCCATGACTGAGCATCTCGCCGATGCTGCCGTAGTCGGTCACCACGAAGCCGTCGTATTTCCATTGGTTGCGGAGCACATCATTCAGAAGCCAGCGGTTGGCCGTGGCAGGAACGCCGTCGACGATGTTGAACGACGACATAAACGAACCGGCACCGGCCTGGGCAGCAGCCTTATAGGGAGGAAGATACTGGTTGAACATACGCACGCGACTCATGTCGACCGTGTTGTAGTCGCGACCAGCCTCGGAGGCGCCGTAGAGGGCGAAACGCTTCACGCAGGCCATGATATTGTCAACCCGGGAGTAGTCGCCCTGATAGCCGCGCACCATGGCCTCGGCGATGCGACTGCCCAGGTAGGGATCTTCGCCGTTGCTCTCGGCCGTGCGGCCCCAGCGGGCATCCACGCAGATATCGACCATGGGTGAATAGGTCCAGTTGATGCCATCGGCACTGGCTTCGCGGGCTGCGATGCGGGCACTCTGCTCAACGGCCTCAAGGTCCCAGCTGCACGAAAGCGCCAGCGGAATGGGGAAGATGGTCTCGTAGCCGTGGATGACATCCATGCCCACGATGAGGGGAATGCCCAGACGACTATGGTTGACGGCTACTTCCTGCAGCTCGCGAATCTTGTCGGCACCCTTCAGGTTGAACACGCCGCCCATCTGTCCGGCAGCAATCTTTTGTCCCACATCGGTATTGACGGCACCGCCGGTGACGATGTCGCCAGCCACCTGCAAGTTCAGCTGTCCGATTTTTTCCTGGAGCGTCATCTTGGCCATCAGTTCATCCACGAATTCCTTCATGGGTTTGATGGGCTTTTTGTCGGTTTGTCGTTTAGAAGCGGCAAAGACAGGGGAAACCAGCTGACTGGAGAACATAGCCAGCACAGCGACCAACACCCAGCACCTAACAACCAACACCTTTTTCTTCATAGCTTTATTTCAATAAGAATTTCACCTTACTCGAAATCTGGTCGGAAGCCGTACCAATAAGCGCCTCGAATTCGCCGGGCTCTGCCTTCCACGAAGAGGTGGCCTCGTCATAGAAGCTCAGGGCATCACGGCCGATGGTGAGCCGCACGTCGCGACTCTCGCCGGGCTGCAGGAAGACCTTCTGGAAAGCCTTCAATTCCTTGAGCGGGCGCTCGACGGAGGCTTTCTTGTCGGAGACATACAACTGCACAACCTCGGCACCAGCAACGGCACCTGTATTCTTAACGCTGACGGTAAAGGTAATATTGTCTGCTGCGGTGATTTCTTTTTTGTCGGCCACGGCCTTCGAGAGACTGAAAGTGGTGTATGACAATCCATGACCGAAAGCATAGGCAGGACGACGACGCTGACGGTCGGTCCAGCGATAGCCCACGAAGACACCCTCCTTGTATTCCTCGTCGATAATCTTCGATTCGTCAGCACGCCACGTGCCGGGATAGGTATTCAGGGCATGGGCTGCACAATCCTCTAAGGCTTCGTACCACGTGAAAGGCAGTTTGCCCGACGGGTTGACACGGCCCAGCAGCACATCGGCCAATGCATTGCCGGCCTCGGAGCCGATGAACCATCCCTGGACGATGGCTGCCACACGGCTGCGCCAGGGCATGGCCACCGGATTGCCAGAGATGTTCACAAATACCAACTTATTACTAACCTTAGAAAGTGCTTCAATCAAACCGTCCTGACCATAGGGAAGGCCATATTCCTCACGGTCGGTACCCTCGCAATCCTGATGGTTGCTCTTGTTGAGACCACCGAACACCAGCACATAGTCGGCACCACGGGCCTTCTCTACGGCCTCGGCTATGAGCTCTTGTGGCTGACGGTTTTCCGTCAAATCCACGTGCATCTTTACATTGTTATAGAAACTGGTGGTGTCGCCCACATAGCCACGGGCAAAGTCGATGGTGCAACCGGGCGACTCGCTAAGAATAACTTTGCGCAGTCCATCGAGCGGCGAAATCTCGCGCTGCACTTTGAGCGAAGAAGAGCCGCCGCCAACGGTCATCGGTTTGATGGCATTCTCGCCAACCACCAGAATCCGCTTGGCACCACGGGGATTGAGGGGCAGCAGGCGTCGGTCGTTCTTCAACAGCACGATGCCTTCCTGACCGATTTTGCGGGCAGCATCGTAATGGGCATCTGAGCACAGGGCACCATAGGGACGCTGGCGGTTCATGGTGGTGCGGAAATGCAGACGGAGCACGCGGCGCACCTTCTCGTTGAGTTCCCGCTCGGTATAGCGGCCGTCCTGGATAGCCTTCTTATAGGAGAGCGCCAGGTAATAGTTGTCGTAGGCATTGGTGGCGCCCATCATCAGACCGTCGGTCCATGTTCCGAACTCCATGTCGAGTCCGTTCTTAACAGCCTGGTCCATGTCGTGCGTGCCACCCCAGTCGCTTACCACCACGCCGTCGAAGCCCCAGTCGCGCTTCAGGATATCGTTCAGCAATATGCTATTGTGGCAGTTATGCTGATTGTTGTACAGATTATAGGCACCCATCAGCGCCCACGCGCCACCTTCCTGCACAGCAGCCTTAAAGGCCGGCAGATAGATTTCGTGGAGGGCACGGTCGCTGACCTTCACATTCACCTGATGACGGTAGGTCTCATCGTTGTTCAGCGCATAGTGCTTCACGCAGGAAGAGACGCCTTTCGACTGGAGGCCCTGCACATAGGGCACCACCATGCGCGATGCCAGGAAGGGATCTTCGCCCATGTATTCGAAATTACGGCCATTGAGCGGTGTGCGGAGAATGTTCACACCGGGACCGAGAATCATGTCCTTGTCGCGGTAGAGGGCTTCTTCGCCCAGGCTCTCGCCATAGAGGCGGGCCATCTGCGGATTCCATGTGGCAGCCAGACACGTCAATGCCGGAAAAGCCACACAGGAGTCGTTGGTCTGACCGGCCTGCACCCACTCGTCCCAAAGCACGTCGGGACGAACGCCATGCGGTCCGTCGTCGGTCCACATATCGGGAATGCCGAGTCTTTTCACGCCTGGCGCTGAGAACTTCGACTGTGCATGAATCACGGCAATCTTCTCGTCGAGCGTCATACGGCCGAGCGCATCCTCCACACGTTCCTCGATTCCCTTCGTCTCGTCGAGATAGAGGGGGAGCTGGGCACGAACAGGACCACTGCCGAGCGACAAGATAACGAGTGAAGATATAATCAGTTTACTATTTTTCATAATCATTGGAATTGACGGTTTGAGTGTTTGGTTTTCCAAAACGATTATCTGACAGACTTGTCGCGGCATGTCACAAAGGACTCCCCGCGACAAGTGTCAGAATCAGCTACGCTGAAAACAACCTACTAACTGCTATTACTATTTTTGGAATATGCGTATATAATCGATTTCCATCGTGACGGGGAGAGCGCCCTCGTCGACACCCTGCATGCCACCCCAGTCGCCACCCCATGCGAGGTTGAAGATGGGATAGAAGGCATAGTGGAAGGGCCATTGGTTGTGACCGCTGCCAAGTGCAGCCTTCGTTACATGCAACTGTTCCTTGCCGTCGACGTAGGTCGTAATCTCGTCGGGAGTCCAAAGCAGGGCATAGGTATGGAAGGCACCTTCGGCGTCGGCAATCGTCATGGCGTGTGTCTTCTGCGTGTTCTTGGTGTGGTTGTAGTCCTGTGTGTGGACACTTGACGATACTTCGTTAGGCACAACACCCACTTCCTCCATGATGTCAATCTCGCCACACATGGGCCAGGGGTTAGTGTTCCAGTCGTTGCCAACGGGCATCATCCAGAAGGCAGGCCAGGTGCCCTTGCCTTTAGGCAGCTTGATGCTGGCCTCGAAGTAACCATACTGCCAGCCCTCGTTGACGTGGGCATAGACACGACCGGAATACACCTTGCCGTTCTCCTTGAAGCAGTTGATGCGCAGCTTGCCGCCCTTGATCTCGGTGACCAGTTTGCCGTCGGGCGACTTATGGTTGACATAGTTCTGCAACTCGTTATTTACCCAATGGTCTTTCTGAACCTCGTGGGTCCAGTCGCTGGTATTCAGTTCGGAACCCTTGTCGAACTCGTCCTGCCATACAAGACGGTAGCCCTCGGGGGCATTGTAGGCCGACTGTGCGGCAGCCTCCTGCGAGACGCTGATGGTCTGACGGGCCGAGCCCGACATGACGGTGACGGTGCCCGTGCGGGCACTGGTATTCGGATTAGCAGGAACCTTTACCGTCAGTGTGCCCGACTGGGCAGCCGAATTCTTCATGTCCAACTTTATAAAGTCCTTGTCAGCATAGGCGCCCCACTCTTTGCCCGTGGTAGTTACGCTGATAATATATGTTCCGCCCTCGGCAGGAGCATTGATGATGGCCTGAGAGACCGTGATGCTGACAGAGACAGGAGGAAGGTCGTCGCTGTCGCTCCCTCCGCAGCCCCAAAGGGCTACGGCGAGAGTGAGCAGGAATGTATTAAGCATGAACCTTTTCATTGTTTTTTGGTGTTTTTACTTTGTCCTATGTTTCTGAATGATTATCCGGCTGATCTTGGCCACGAAGCCGGCAGGAGCGCCACCGAAGTCAAAAATCATCTTGGCCTGGTCGAACTCGATTTCCTCGCCATTGTTTTTGGCGACGACACCGGCAAACTGGAGTGTATTGGGACCGTCTTCCAGCACAAAGTCTCCCTTGTAGCAGAGTGTATTCGGATCATTAGTAACATCAGGATCCTTGTTCACCTTAACTGTTGCGCGCGGCAATTCCATGTTGGTTTCAATATCTACAGAAACGTCGTACATTTGTCCCTTCTCTATCTTCATGGGTACCCCAGTGATGCTACATTGGGCCTGCCACTCGGCACCACCGTTCTCTACAGCCGTCACGGTATAGACTCCGTCGGCGTATGAGAAACCGGGGTCGCCAACCTGATTCCAGCCGCCGTCGGCCCACCAGAATCCCATTTTTCCAACTGTATTGAAACCAGCACCAATATTGTCGGCAGAATCATAGGCCACCCAATCAACAGCCTTGGGGTCAGAATTGTCCACCTGATGCTTTTGGATGATGATATCGCTGATTTCGGCTACGAAACCAGCTGGGGCACCACCAAAGTCGAAGATAAACTTGGCCTGGTCGAACTCAATTTCCTCGCCATTATTCTTTGCCACCACATTGACGAAGGTAAGTATATTCTCACCATCCTGAAGCACAAAGTCACCGCGATAGCAAAGGGTGTTGGGGTCGTTGGTGACATCAGGATCCTTGTTCACCTTCACTGTGACGCGTGGAAGATCCATGTTGGCCTTGATCTTGACACTTACATCATATCCTTGGCCCTTTTCAATCTTCATGGGAACCCCCGTGATGCTGCACTGAGCCTGCCATTCGGAACCACCGTTTTCTACAGCCGTTATGGTATAAACTCCATTTGCGTAGGAGAAACCAGGATTGCCAATCTGATTCCAGCCGGCATCAGCCCACCAGAAATTCATCGTTCCGGCAGTATTGAAACCTGCACCGAGGTTGTAGGGAGAATCAACGGCCACCCAGTTCACCTTTGGCGTGTCGTCACCACCTGGCTGCTGGTCTGGAACCACGGTGCCGTCATCATCGGCATGATTTTTCAGCACGATGTTAGAGATATTGATATTTGTCGCTCCCGTAGCACGGCCGAAGTCAAAGACGAGTTTTACCGGCGAGAGGTCTTTGCCCTCGATGTCGCTCATCCAGAACACATATTCCTTCCCTGCCTTCAGGCTCACGTTGTCCACGTCGATGATGGCATCAGCATCGGTCTCGTTGGTCAGCTTGACGGTAACTCCATCGATGTCCTTGTCGGCCACGAAGATGCAGGAGAAGTCATAGTGGTTGGCGGCAGAGATACTCAGGTCGGTGTGCAGGTGCATCTGAGCCTGCCAGCGGTCGGCACATGCATCAGGCACGGTGACAGTATAGTCGTTGCCACCATCCTTATAGGTTGCCTCCATCTCAGCGGTGCGCACATCACCCCATCCAGGCTGGAAGTGGAACGTGGCTTTCGGTGTGATGCCTTTCCACAGGTTGAAGTCGCTACCGGCATCGAAGCCGCTCTCCTCCACAAGACGCTCGTCGGGCTCGCTGGTCAAGATAAAACGCCAGGCTATGGAACGGTCGGGAGTCTCATAGATGAGCACCATCTTCTTAGCGGTCAGTGACTCAATACGAAAGCGGGGATTATCGTATTGTGCATCGGAACTGACATAGGGGAAGGCGGTGTTGGCTGCCAGTTGGATATAGGTCTGTGTTGTGACGTTACCATCGACATCCGCCCATTCATAGACCTCAAAACTCCAGGCGGCAGTCTGGTTACCCAATTTCACATCGATGTCTTCGGCAGCACCATTGGCCCACTTGGTTCCCTTGTTCACGTAGGTCATGCCGTCTTCACCGGCATTGTAGGTGTAGGTTCCGCCCTTGCGATTGTCGGCAGTGAAGGTGATGCGGTCGTCATAAACGCCGAAGTCCTTCTTATCGTTGGCCTGTGCTGACCACCATTCTGTTGCTGCAGTACCGGCAGGACCGCAGCCCATGTGGGCCAGTTCCTTGTTGGCAATGCGCCACTCCTTATCGCAGATGCGGCGGAAGTCAGCCGAATAGTCGACTTTCGTCTCGTTGAAGGTGAATTCCTTCTTCAGTCCGGCATCCGAGATACCGTTGCGGTTGCCCAGCTTCAGTTCCACGGTGTAGGTTCCCTGTTCGGGATTGTTGTAACCCACTTCGGGAAGCGTGGAATACTGTGTGCCGTTGAGAATCCAGATGGGATAAGTGCCTGGGGCAGGTGTATAGGTAGCCACCATCTGATTGGTCTCCTGGTCGACGGTCATCTGGAAGTCAGTACCGCTGACCGTGGGTATCCCATTAGGATCGGCTCCGTCGAAACTGTCTGGCGAGCAGGCCGTCAGGGCCATGCCTGCGAACAAAGTTCCTACTGCTAATTGAAATATCTTGTTCATATTCAAAAAATCGTTTAATTCGTGATATTCGTTGTCGTATTAATAGTTGTTCTGAACCAGCGTGGGGTCGGCATCAAGCTCTGACTGTGCCAGAGGGATGTGCTTCTTGCTGGGAGTCCAAGAGTTGGTGCGATAGCCGTAGGTATCGGGCACAAGCTTCACGGTAGCCTTCTCTGTGGTGACACCGCTGATGCCCTCGGCACGTACGAGGTCGAAATAGCGCTTGCCTTCGCCGCAGAACTCCAGGTGACGCTCGTTGAGAATATCGTCGAGGGTGACGTTGGTGAGGGCCTCAAGTCCTGCACGGGCACGAACTTCGTTCACATAGCCGGCAGCCTCTGATGCACTGCCTCCAGTCTCAAGCAGCAGCTCGGCAGCATTGAGCAAGGTCTCGGCATAGCGATAGATGCGCTTATTGTTGTTATAGTTCAGGTTCTTTGAGGTAGGACAGTCCTTATTGTTGGCAGACTGCGGACGATACTTGCCATGCCAAAGGTGAGTGTCCTGATAGCGTTCGGTATAAGTGTAGCCACGTACGTCCCAGATGGTCACGTCACGACGTTTGTCGTTTTCGGCATACATATTGTAGGTTTCAAGTTTCACAGGAAGGAAGCCCCAGCCATCGTTACCGCTGTCCCAGCCTTCGCCGCCACCCCAGCTGTTGGGAGAGCAGAGTGTGGGGAACACCGTACCGCCGGCATTGATGGCAGCTTCATTCCAGTCACGCTGTGCCTGGTCGTCATTGTAATTAATCTCAAAGATACTCTCTGAGCACCACTCGCCATTCTCCGACCAAAGGTTGGCAAAGTCGGGATTCAATGAATAGCTACTGTCGCCGATAATCAGCTTCATATATTTCAATGCCTGTGGCAGACGGGCTGCATCGTTCTGATACATCACCATCTCGGCATAGAGCATGTAGGCGAATGCCTGACTGACGCGACCGCTCTCAGCAGCCTCCCAGCGCATGGGCAGCACATTCGAAGCGATAATCTCTTCCAGTTCAGGGAGCAACTGGTTATAAATCTCGTCGGCTTTAAGCTGTGGTGCTGTGTAAGGCAGAGCGAGGTTCTCCAGATAGAAGGGCACGTTGCCGTAGTAGTGCCACAGGATATTATAATAGTACACGCGCAGCAGACGGGCCTGCATCTCCATCGAGCGGCGGAAGTTGTCGCTGGCCTTGCCGGGCCATCCGGCATACTTGATGGCGTCGTTGCAGCGCTTGATACCGCTATAGAAGTCGCCCCAGAGGGTAGCCAGTGTCTGATTGCCATTGCCCTCGAAGTTGAAGAGCTTGTGCCAGTGCTCGTTGTCGGTGGCATTGGCACCGCCTACCCAGAAGTCATCGCCCATAATCTCACCGTCGATGGTAAGGTCGTTGTAGGCAGCGTTGTCCCAGTCGGGCCAGTGCAGAGGAGCGTAGGCCGAGGTAAGGGCCTCGTTCAGTGTCTCCTCGGTGGTGTAGTATTCTTCCAGAGGCTCTCCCGTTGGATTCTTCACCTCCAGGAATTCGTCGCTGCAGGATGCCAGCGTCAAAACTGCTGCGCAGAAGCCTGCTATGATGATAATATGCTTTTTCATACTGTATATTCTTTTTATGTTTAGAGTGAGATATTGAAACCAAGGGTGTAGGTACGTGCCTGCGGATAGACGCCATAGTCGACACCGAAAGAGGTAGAACCGGAACCGATTTCGGGATCGAAGCCCCAGTACTTGGTCCATGTGAAGAGGTTCTCAGCACGGGCGTAGATGCGCAGACGACTGATATTAATCTTGTTCGTGATGCTGCGAGGCAGGGTGTAACCCAGCGTGATGTTCTTCAGGCGCAGGTAGCTGCCGTCCTGAATGTACATATCGCTGCATACCCAGTTTTCCGACTTACCCAGTGTAGGCACAGCGTTCGAAGTGCCTTCACCTGTCCAGCGCTGGAGTACCCAGGTGGGATAGTTACCAGAGGCAATGTCCTGACGGTAGGTAGCATCGAACACGTCGGCACCGCTCACGCCCTGGAAGAAGACGCTCAGGTCGAAGCCCTTCCACTCGGCATCGAAGTTCAGACCAAAGGTCCAGTCGGGCACGCCGTTACCGATATTGGTACGATCGTCGCTGTTAATCTTACCATCGCCGTTTGTATCCACGAAGCGGAAGTCACCCGGCTGTTTGCTGGTACCATATTTATTATTGTAGTCTGCAGCCTCGGCAGCATTCTGGATGATGCCGGCTGTCTTATATCCATAGAAGAAGGGGAAGGGCTGTCCGTTCTCTGCGCGGGTACCGCCGTCGCTGAACTGCGAGATGCCGTAGTTGAGGAAACCGGTATCGTTACCAAGGTTCTTCAGCTCATTCTTCAGATAGGAGGCATTACCCTTGATGGCGAAGTGGGCATCGCCAACATTGAACTTGTATCCAAGTTCGAACTCCCAACCGCTGTTCTTCATGTCACCGACATTGGCCAAAGGACGAGCCTCACCAACATAGCTGGGAATAGGCATTTCGATGATCATGCCGTTGGTTTTCTTGATATAGTAATCCACAGAGAATGTCAGCTTATTGTTCCATAAGCCGAAGTCGAGGCCGAGGTCGGTCTGTTCACTCTCCTCCCATTTCAGGTCTTCATTAGAGAGGCGGTTAGCTTTCGAGCCATAGACCATCGCAGCTGTGCGTCCGAAGTAATAGTTGCTGCTGGCACCCGTTGCAGTCAGTGTGGTATAGGCGAAATCTCCGATGTTGTCATTACCGTTCTTACCCCAGCTGGCGCGGAATTTCAGGTTGTTAAGCCAACTTCGTGTGTCTTTCATGAAGTCTTCGTTCATGATGTTCCAACCAACAGATACCGAGGGGAATGTACCATATTTATTGTTGGCACCGAAGCGACTTGAACCGTCACGACGGATGGTAGCCTGAAGCATATAGCGCTCGTCATAGTTATAGCTCAGACGGGCAAAAAGTGAAGACAAGCGGTGTTCGGTATATGGGCCGCCCCATGCGCCAACCAGACTCTTGGCACCTGTAACCTTGCCATCGGCATCGGTAGAGAGTTCCAAATCGCCACCTGTAGTATAGTTGATAGAGGGCTTGTCGATATTCACCAGGTTCCAGTGAGAACCGCCCAGCTCATCGCCCTTGAACTTCAGGGCCGACTGTCCGAGCACCACGCCGATGGTGTGCTTGCCGAAGATTTTGTCGTAGGTCAAGGTGTTTTCAATCTGCCAGGTGGTGTTGTTACCCTTATAAGAGGTAGCCGAAGTGTGGTCGGCATTGTTGTTACCCGAGAGATAGTACTTCTGTTTGGTAGCAGCATCGTACCCCCAGAAAGAGAGTTCGGCACTGTAGGTAAAGTGATATCTGAGTTCATCGAACAACTGAAGGTCGAGCGAGAACTTAGGCATGAACTTGTGGCTCCAGTTCCTGGAGGGGTTGCCCTGCATCATGGCGATGGGGTTGTTCTGCTCCTGATAGCTGCCCACATAACCGGGAATCGTATAAGGATTGCCGTTGGCATCGTAGTAGAGGTCGTAGGCACTGTAGCGGTCGATCATAGCCTGAGCATAACGGGCGGTACCGTCGTCCTCGTAGCCTAACTGTGTCAGCGTAACGGGCAGTGTAGGAGCCAGATAAAGGGCTGATCCGAGGGGTGAGCCCCATGTGGAGTTGGCATCGATACCTGTGTTATGCACACGCATATAAGAAAGGTTTGCACCCAAGTCGAGCTTGTTCAGGAAGTTGCGCTCCTTGGAGTCGTCGAAGAGATTGAACTGGTTGTTCGAACGCAGTGTCAGACGGTCGTAGTTCGACTGTCCGTAGTTACCGCCCACGATACCTTCCTGTGTGAAGTAGCCCAGCGAGAGATAATAGTTAACTTTCTCAGAAGCACCGCTGATGGAGAGGTCGTGCTGTTGGATAGGCGCATTGTCGTTGAAGAGTAGCTCCTGCCAGTTGGTGCCAAAGCCCTTGATAGGGTCGCCATTGGCATCGATGAGATTGTAAGGGTCAGCATAGAGAGGAGCTGAGCCGGTTTGCACGGCACGCTCGTTCTGCAGAATGGCGTAGTCTGTGGCTCCCGTCACGTCGCGCTTCTTCCAGGCTGACTGCCAGCCATACGAGAAGTTGTAGTTGATGGAGGCTTTGCCCAGCTTACCCTTCTTGGTGGTGACAAGAATCACACCATTGGCGGCACGGGCACCGTAGATAGCACCAGATGCGGCATCCTTCAGCACCTCGATCGACTCGATATCGTAAGGGTTAATCGACTCCATACCGTTCTGATCGGTAGGCATACCATCTATAATATAAAGAGGATTAGAGTCGTTGATGGTTCCGATACCACGGATACGGATCATCGACTTGGAACCTGGCTGACCAGAGGCTGAGGTGACATTCACGCCGGCGGCCATACCCTTCAGGGCATCCTCGGCACGCAAACGTGTCTTACCTTCGAGATCTTCTGAACTGACTTTTGCAATGGAAGCCGTTACGACGCTCTTCTTCTGAACACCGTAACCAATCACCACCACGTCGTTCAGCATGGCTTCATCGTCTGTCAGGGTGATGCTCATGTTGGGAGCAGCCTTCACCTCAACAGTCTTGTAACCCACAAATGAAACGGTCAGCGTCTGACCTAGTTCCACATTAATAGTGAAATGACCATCCAAATCGGTAATAGATCCGACGGATGTGCCTTTCAGAACAACACTGGCACCAATGACGGCATCACCATTGCTGTCCACCACAGTACCCGAGAAGGATTGCTTCTGGGCAAAACTTGCTATCGACATCATCAATGCAAATAGCAAAATTACTAACCTGCTTTTTTTCATACTTTGGTTTTTAATTATTAATATTAGTTATTACATCTTTTCATAATGATAACGTTTACGTGAAACGCTTACAAGAGTCATTAGGTTTTCGATTGCAAAGATAATAGAAGGATTTGTTCTTTGTTCTCCAATAAAGCAAGAAAGTGGATTCACCTCAAAAGAAGAATCCACTTTCAAAACTGTAAATCAGCAAGTTACAAAAAATCCACTTTCATGCAAAAGTGGATTCAATATAGAGGTGTAAAAACAACAATCAAGGCCTTTTTTGAAGTCTTAAAGCATAAAAAAGAATCAACAGATAGCCTATTAGGGGGATGATGAAAGGCATAATCAGATTGGTCTGATCTGCCACATAACCCATCAACAGGAAACCACATCCTCCAACAGGAGTCATCATCAACAGCGAGGAGGCACTTTTGGTAAGATGTCCAAGACCCGACAAGGCTAAAGAGAAGATGGTGGGGAACATTATGGCTTCAAAGAGATAATTGGCTATCAGGGCAACCATTGACAACTTGCCGAGATTGAGCAGCACCAGAATCATACAGCAGACTGTGCCGACAGCACAGATGAGCAACATACGTTCACCACTGATGCGACGCATAATCCAACTTCCTCCGAAGCGCCCTACCATAAAGAAGGCAAGGGCCACGGTGAGCACAATACTGGCCACGGAGTCGTTCATCCACCCCTGTCCTGTCACGAAATTGATGAAATAGCTATTGATGGAAATCTCTGCCACCTCGTATGCCAGCAAAGAGAACAATCCCAGCACGAACAACGGATGATGTGCAAAGAGTTCGCGGAGATTGGAGAGACCTGAGTTGTTTTCCGAGAGTTCCGGTTTTTCTAAGGTTTCGGATATCTCGGGGAGTTTCACCTTGGAGAATACGACTGCAATGCCTAGTACGAGAACGCCTAATATTAAATAAGGTGTGGTCACATTACCCACCTTGTTAAATAAGAACTGTCCTACGGCAAAAGTGGCAAAAAGAGAGCCCATCCCGTTGAAACTCTGGGAGAGGTTGAGTCGGCTGGAGGCAGTCTCGGGAGAGCCCAACTCCGTGCTATATGGGTTGGCAGCAGTCTCCAGAAAGGTAAGGCCACAGCCAATCACGAAGAGGCAAGCCACGAACGCATAGAAACCGCCACTCTCTGCCGGAACAAAGGCGAGCGCACCCAAGGCAAAGAGCAACAAACCGAAGACCACTCCACGGCGATAACCATAACGGTTAATGAAAAGGCCGGCGGGTATGGCCATCAGGAAATAGCCCAGATAAGTGGTCACCTGAATCCAGGCTGACTGCGTGATGGATATACTGAGTTCGTTCTGGAAATGCTTATTCAGCACGTCCAGAATGGCACGCGCAAATCCCCAGAGGAAAAAGAGCGTGGTAATCAAAATGAACGGCACCAAATAATTGATGCCGTCCCTTCGGAAAATTCCGTTATTTTTTTGTGAATCCATCAATTACTTCTCTGTTTCGATGGCCTTCCAGATACCAGCAGCGCAAGCACCACCTACCAGCGGACCAACGATGAAAATCCAAAGGTTAGCCAAAGCACTGCCACCCTGGAAAAGAGCCGGACCGATAGAACGGGCAGGGTTCACAGAAGTACCGGTGTAGCGGATGCAGCAGAGGTGAACGAGCACCAAAGCCAGACCGATAGCCAGACCAGCGAGGTTGTTGGTGGCACCATTGGTCTTTGAAGTAGCACCAAGCACTACGAGCACAAACACGCAGGTGAAGAAGATTTCAGCAAGCAGACCACCCAGCACGGGAATTGTGCCGGCACCATTAGCCTGAAGATCGTTGGCACCTGTACCTTCAAGTCCTGAGGTTGAGGTGAGGATAAAGAGGATCAGTGAACCGATAATAGCACCGATAACCTGACCACAAATATAACCGCAAGCATCCTTGCTATTCATCTTACCACTCAGGAAAACACCCAATGTGATAGCTGGATTGATATGGCAACCAGAGATACCGCCAATGGTGTAAGCCATAGCCACTACAGCCAGACCAAATGCCAGGGCTGTTCCCACAACAGTCTCAGGGTCGGCATTGTTACAACCTAAAGATACGGCAGCGCCGCAACCCATCAGTACGAGCACCATTGTGCCTACTGCTTCTGCTAAATACTTTTTCATACGCTAATACTATTATTTAAAGTTAATGAAGTTCTTCTTACTGAACGCAAAATTAGTTAAAATATTTTATATATGCAAGCATTTTGCCAAAAAATCTTTAACTGTCGGTATAAATATACGCTAAAACGAAAATTCGTCACTCAATCGGAACAAAAAAGGCAAAAAAAATGGAGTACCGCCGTACTCCTACCTTGTTAACCTTAAATCTAATACTATGAAAAACACGATGCAAAGTTATACTTAATCCGCATAACTCGCAAGTATTTAACAGTTTAAATTATTGTAATCTGTACATTTCTTGATTTAAATCAAGTCGGCATCCTATTCCCCAAAGGCGCTAATCAACCACACACAAGGCACCTTTTCCTTCGGGGAAGTCAAACTCATGGAAAAGGAAGAAGCCCTGCCGGTTCACGAGTCTGGGTATATCATTCTCCAGTGAGAAGGATGGGAAATCGTCCGTGATTCCTGTACCGACAGCTTTCAGATAAGCTTCTTTCAAGGCCCATAGACGGGCAAAAAGCTGCTGGCGCTCCTCCCCTCGCCTATCCATCACCATTTCCATCTCGCCGTCTGACAGTACACGACGCATCAAGGCTTCATTGTTTTTTACCAGATGCTGGATATCGATCCCCACCTCACAGTCGGCCATGGCGCACGCCACGAAATGGGAAGTATGCGAGATGCTGAAATGAATCTCGGGATGATCCACAAACGAAGGCTTTCCATGCTTCCCAGTGAGATAACGTTGGTCAAACTCCCGTAAGCCCCTTCGCTGCAGGAGTTTGTCAAGGGCCAAAGCCGCACCCAGACTCGTGGCTTTCCCCTTTGGGAACCTATAGCGCCGTGCTTTCTTCTGCCGTTCAGGAGAGACAGTCGTCAACATCCGCAAGAACAGCTGCTCATCCATCAGGGGTTCCACATCAGTCACAAGAACTTCACAACCCTCAAATATTGTACTTAGAACTTTAAGCATTGAACTTAAAAAATATTGAACATTTATCACATCTCCCTCCCTTTTCAGGGAAAGGCTACGGGTAGGCGAGCCTTGCTCGGGAATGGGCCGGGGTGGGTCTTCATTATTCTCTATTCAAAACCACCAATCCTTCCTGCTTCATGCCGTCCATCATGATTTTCAGCGGACGATCAAAACGAACATGTCGCACATACTGGGTTTCCTCTATGGCAGGCATTGAATCAAGAAGGGCTTTGTTGTATACGCCTTCGTTCTTGAAACTGTTCACCGTGAAATACCCCACACCGAAAGAGGTCAGGTTCTGGAAGAAATGAGTGCCCTGCGAAGGATCCACACGGTAGTTCTCAAGTCCGGCTTCCACGATGACACGCGCTGCAGAGATATGCGGCCATTTCACGGGAATACCCAGCCAATAGTCGCTGGACCCCCAGCGTCCGGGGCCGATAAGCACGTAGTTCTTGCCTTCAGCCAGGAACTTGCGGTTGATTCTCTCGATATCATTGGCCACGTAGGGATTGTTCTGAGCCGAGAAGTTCTCGTCGGTCTTCACATAAACCACATCGACCACGTCTTCCGAAATACCATGTCCTAGAGAGTTATGGGAACGAAGCAGGCAATGCTCGTCGGGAATCTTCGAGAGGTCCTCGTTGAGCACCTGCTTACTGTCCACTATCGGACGAATCTGCAACAGATAGAACTCACCACCTACGTGCATACGCCCATCCTCATCACGGGTGGCCTCATCGTTGATATTGCAAGCCAACTCTATCTCCACCGGACGGCGCATGCCTTCCTGACCGTACTTCATGGACATCTGCAACAGCTCTGGCAACGGGAACACCTCCTGCTGCAACACGCCACAGAGGGAGATGATCTTTCGGCCTCCCTCGTAATAGCCGTCATAGATACGCTGGTCGGAAAAATCGAAAGTGGAGGCAATATAGCGCAAAGATCCGTCGGCGTCAGCCTCCTTCACTTTCAGTTTCTTGATATTGAAACTGTCATCCACCTGGAACTCCGTGCCCGTATGCTCCATATCGAGGGCATAGAAACGTGTCTGCGTCTCCTTCAGAGCGATGTCCATCTCGCTCATCTGCAGAATCTGTGTGGGATGATAGGGACAAACGCGGAGCGTCTGACCGCCGTCAACGATATATTTACCCAGTCCGAGAGCCAGCGAGGCGATTCCTTCCTCGGCTGTCTCGTCATTGATGGGATAATAGTTCAGCGAACGCAGCACGCCGGAGATATTCGGATAATAATGGTTGCCATATTGCTTACCGACCACTTCTTGCAGGATGACGGCCATCTTCTCCTGGTCAATTACATTGGAGGTGGCTGTCATATACGCCTTGGAGTCCTTGTAATAAACGGAGGCATACACACTCTTGATCGCAGCCGCCATCATCTGTAGCATCTGATACTTATCATCCAGATAGGGTATCATATAGGTACTGTAAATGCCGGCGAAAGGCTGGTAATGGCTGTCTTCCAGCAGCGAACTGCTGCGGATGGCAATGGGCGAACGGGTTGCCTCGAAGAAGGCAAAGAAGTCGGCTATATACTTATCGGGCAACTGCGCACGAAGGAAATGCTGCAGGATTTCCTCGTCAGAGGCATCGCTGAGGGCAATCTGGTAAAGATTGTTGGAATCCATGAATTCATCGAACACATCCGTGCAGAGCACCACCGTCTTCGGGATGCTCACCTTCACGCCTTCAAACTCATTGAATTCGGGATGCTTCTTGATGATGTTGTCCAGGAATGCCAGGCCACGGCCTTTTCCGCCCAATGAGCCGTCGCCGATGCGGGCAAAATGGCTGTAGGCATCAAACTGGTCGCGTTTGAAAAGGGCCACCACGCCGATGTTCTTCATACGACGATACTGCACGATGGCGTCGAAGATAATCTGCCGGTGGGCATCCACATCCTGCAGCTTGTGCCAGGTGACGGTCTTCAGGAACTGCGACACGGGGAAGATGGCCCGCGCACAGAGCCAACGGCTCATGTGATTGCGGCTCACATGATAGAGCATCGAGTCGTTGGGAATCGTGAAGATATTGTCCTGCAGCTCCTTCAGGTTTCTCACGCGCATGATCTCCTGCTTGGTCTTCGGATCGCGGAAGATGAAGTCGCCGAAGCCGAAATGCTCTGCCAGCAGGTTGCGCAGGTCAATATTCATCTTCTTCGAGTTCTTGTCCACGAAGGCGATGCGGTTGCGCTCGGCGCGCTCACGGTTCTTACTCTCCGAACTCTGCATGATCATCGGGATGTATTCATCGTTGTCGCGAATGGCTTTTAGCAGCCGGAAGCCTGCTTCGGGGTCTTTCTCGGCAGCTAGTCCGCCACCTTGCGAACGGTCCGGTTCATGTCTCGGGAAACGGCAGTCGCTAATGACACCCAACGTATTGTTTGGATACTTCTGATAGATGCTCCAAGCCTCATCATAGGTACGAGCCAGCACCACCTTTGGGCGGCCTCTCATACGGAGCGTTGCCGAATGGGGATTCAGCGCCTCAGTGGCAAAGCGCTGGCTCTGCGCCAGGATATAGCTGTAAAGATTGGGCAGCACAGAGGAATAGAAGCGGATGGAGTCTTCCACGAGCAGTATCATCTGCACCCCCGCCTCCTGGATATCGTGCTCCAGGTTCATGCGGTCCTCTATCAGTTTGATGATGGAGAGAATCAGATTGGTATTGCCCAGCCAGCAGAACACGTAGTCGAAGATACTCATATCCTCGTTCTCCACTCGGCGGGTAATACCGTGCGAGAAGGGGGTGAGCACCACGCAGGGAATCTCGGGAGAATGCTTCTTCACGTCGCGGGCCACGTCGAAGGCATCATTGTCGGCATTACCCGGCATACAGATCACGAGGTCAAACTTCGTCGTGCGCAGAGCCTCAGCAGCCTCTTCAATGGTACTCACCTGCGTGAAAGAAGGCGGATATCGAAGGCCCAGTTCGGTGTATTCATTGAAAATCTTCTCATCCACGCGCCCGTCATCCTCCAGCATGAAGGCATCGTAAGGGTTGGCGATGATGAGTACGTTGTAGATGCGGCGTGTCATCAGGTTCACAAACGACACGTCTTTCAGTATGAATTTGTTCCACTGCTGTGGGATGACATTCTCCATAAGACTTGACAATATTTCTGCAAAAATACGGAAAAAAACCGAAACCGCACGCTAAATTCAAAAATAATATGTATATTTGCCCCAATAAACAGAGGCATGAGACAAAGGTTGCAAATACTGGCCGGGGTCATCCTGCTCGTGGCAGGCGGACTGATATATACGCTCTTCAGACCAACCACCCTGCTCGGATTCCGGCTCACCGATGCCATCGGACTCTCACCGCTCATCAACAATTGGCGCACGGCTTTGGCAACGCAGCAGCCTGCTACGTTTATCGTCTATTGCCTGCCCAACGGGCTCTGGTCAGCAGCCTTCATCCTCATCATGGACAGGCTCTTCGCACACCAGCCTCTGCGGCAGAGACTATGCTGGACAGCAGTCATCCCCGGCATCGGCATCGCTGCCGAATTGCTGCAGGAGGTGGGCATTGTGCCCGGCACATTCGACTGGCTCGACATCCTGTGCTATGCTGTGCCTTACCTGGTTTACGTGGGTATCATCAGACTGAAATCAACTAATTAAAACTTTGCAGAAATATGACATTAACCCAGAAAGACAGAACAATCCTCGGCATCGTCGTGGCCGCATTCTTCATAGCAATGGCCGTGCTCACCTATGTTGCCGACGATGAAGAATCCGTAAGTGATTCCGACAAGAAAGAAGTCGTGGAAAGAGCCGACTCCATTTCCAACGAACTCAAAAAAGAGAAGGAAAAGACCGATGACCAGAACTATGTGATTCGTCAGCCGCTTGAGGAAGACCCCTTTAAGAAACTCGACGAGCTCATCGGAATGGAAAACGTAAAAGAGGAAGTGCGCGCGCTGGCCAACTACGTGAAAGTGCAGAAGCAGCGTGCCGACCAAGGACTCAAGACGCCGAAACTCTCCTACCACCTCGTTTTCACCGGTAGTCCTGGAACGGGTAAGACCACCGTGGCCCGCATCGTGGCCACGATCTACCACAATATCGGCATTCTCAAGAAAGGCCATACCATTGAGACCGACCGCTCAGGACTCGTGGCCGAATACGTGGGACAGACGGCCATCAAGACCAATAAGATTATCGATGCAGCCCTCAACGGGGTACTCTTCATTGACGAGGCCTACTCGCTGGTACCCGAACAAGGCGGACAGGACTACGGACAGGAAGCCATCTCCACCCTCCTCAAGCGCATGGAAGACGACCGCGACAGCCTGGTAGTCATCATCGCCGGTTACAACAACGAGATGAAACGCTTCATCGACTCCAACCCCGGACTCCAGTCGCGCTTCAACCGTTACATCCATTTCAACGACTATACAGCCGATGAACTCTACCAGATGTTCACCAAACTGTACCTGAAGAAAAACCAATACACCATCACCGACGAGGCTGCCGACTATCTGCACCAGAGGCTGATTTATGCCGTGGCTCATAAAGACAAGAACTTCGGTAATGCCCGTTACGTGCGTAACGTATTCGAAAAGGTCATTCAGGAACAGGCCAACCGCATCTCCCAGAACACGGCTAATTCCCGGCGTGACCTCACCGAAATCACCATTGAGGACATCAAGAAAGCCATCTGACCATAAAACATACCCAAAAGACAGCAACGCCCCGAAGTTCCAAAACTCTGGGGCGTTGCTCTTTTTGCGGCCAATACAAGTAACCATCAGAAGCCTTGCTTCCAACCATCAGAAGCCTCCTTTCCAACCATTGGAAGCAACCCTTCCAACCATTGGAAGCAAAACATCATCCGCTGGCCTTCAAAGTATCATCCGCCCGACTTCAAAACATCATCCGCTCGAAGACAAAGTATCATCCGTCCAAAATGGCTTTTTTAGCAAAAAAAACGGGGAAAAGCCCCAAAATAGGGGGTTCAGTAGGGGGTTCATAGAGGGTTTAAAGGCCTACTGTCTACCAACAAACATTTGACACTCAATACTTTACGCCAATCATAGAGGGAATAGGGGGTTAAAATCTTTTTTCGCGTATAGAAGATGAGAAAAGCAAAGCACATTTATTCCAAATATAGCAAATTAACTATCTCTCTTCGAGATAAGCAAGGAATTCTAGAAAAGTACAGCGCAACGCCATATGGCGTTGCGCTGTACTTAAATATTTATGTAATGTTGGCGAATCTTATCTATTCATTATCTTCGTCAGTAACATCATCCCAAAGATTGGGACTTGTATATGTCTGTTCCTCATCGAAATCGGCACCCGTTTCTTTGGCACCTGCATATGGATCTTTACTTTCTTCTCCCTGACTCCCCGTGAAAAGATCATCCAACGTGATAGGTGAAGAAAGACGAAGCATAACTACTACTGTCTCTGGTCTGTTATAAAGTAACTTTTTCATTTTACTACGATTTTCTTTCCGTTATGAATATAAATACCATTACTTGAGGGACGTAACACTTTTACACCCTGCATTGTATAATAAGCATCGTCACCAGAAACTTTCTCCACCTGTGTAGTCTTGATTCCTGTTGCCTCGCTGTTTCTGGATTCCTCGTCATCAAGAACAAAGAAACTCATAGCCTTGGCACTAGCAACAGCTTCAGTAATCGTACCAGGAGAATCTGTACGTGACTGAGTAAACACATCGGCAGGATAGTGCAAGAAAGCCTTACTGTTGATGCCATACATATCTGTCACGCAACGGAAAAAGCCCCAGCCCATTGTACCATCTTTTGTAGCGTCCCAGTCTGTTCCTTTTGTAATATCCTCATTATCTATGCTTCTCTGCAGTTTCTCTCCATGGCCGAAGAAGAAATTACGATAGGTTACCTTCTGCCCTTTGTAAGCCTTCATCACCAACGTATTGTAATCAACATAATTTCCGTTTTCAGCATTGTAGATGGCGCGCTTTACACCCATACAGTGGATTGCCTCCAAATAGTTGTGATATGATTGTCCATCACATACATAGTCACGGGTCTCAATGCCGACATACTTCATGCCTTTTGCATAAGCATATTCGTCAGTATCCCATTCACTTGAACCTGCTGCACCACGCTTGTCACCATCGCTGACAAAACGATAAGGTTTCAATGCATCAGGCCCTAAAGTGGCTGCTTCTTGTGGAGTAACGTGCGGGAAAATCAATAAGCCACCAGATGCCTGATCTGTTATATAGTGATGGATGACGATGCCTGTTCCTGCTGGAATAATATCGTCTTGCTTCATTTGCTTCAAAACAGCCTTGCCATCCTGATAGCCACAGACAATATAGACATCTGCAACTTTGTCTGCATATTGGGGAACCTTGATGTCAACAATATCAGAATAGGTTCGCCAGTCCATGTCGAACGTAACAGGGATGCCGGAAGATACGAACCTCTGCCATCCAATGCGAGTCTTAGGTGTACAAACCACGTCTTCTCCTTCGATTTGGTGGCCACTGCCATCAATGACTTTTCTCAGTGCGAGCAAATCATCGTGGCCTTCTACCTTGCCACCATTAATCTGGCTTTTCCAATCACCTACATAGAAGCTATAGAAGTTTGGCGGATAATGCAGACGTGTACGAACGGTGCCCATGTGAGTCTGTCCGTCTGTATGCATTGGAGAGAATGCATCGAAGTCACATTCTATGACGGCGTCATCTTTATAGATGTAAATATCGTTCAATGGAGCAATAGTCCTATCGGGGTTGTCGTAGAAGAACGCATAATACTTTATCTCCTGAAGCTGAGATTCTTTGTTGATTACAATGGTCTTGATGGGAACATTGTTGAAAGCATACTCGTCTATAACCGTTACCGTATTCGGTATTGTTAATATACCATCCGTATTATGAGGGAAAGGATAGACTTTTCCGTTTTCGTCTTTCACATCTTGTCCAGCACCTTGGAATGCACTCTTTCCAATATAGGTAATATGAGAATCCTCTCCAAAATCAACGGTAGCAAGTTTTTTACACTTAAAGGCTTCGTCTCCGATGCTTTTCACTTTACTTGAAAACGTAACGGACTCAAGACCTTTGTCGCAGAACATCTTCGAAGGAACATCAATTTCGCCCGCAATCGTAGCATTTATGATGCCATTCGCATTTCCTAATAGCGACTGTGTTTCGACTGGATTGGTCTCTTTATCAGACATTATAATTGTAGTAACCGAGCTTTCCCAATACGAGAATGTTTGACTACTTACTTCAGAAGTGGTCTGTACCCACTGGCCTGTTTCAGGATCATTATAGCCACCATAAACAGTTTTGGTGGCGAACTCTGCATCCCAAAAGTTGACTGTCGTCGCATGGTTCTTACCAAGATTGCGGAAATTCTGCAAGTCACTGTCGTTGAATCTTCCCACGAGAGTTAATTTAGCCCGGTCAAGCAGGGCTTTTTCAGCGTCTGTGAAGTTATGTGATGCAAACTGACCATAGTTGTCACCTGTCACCTCAACTATCACTTCATCGGATGTACTACCTTCACGAATGGTAACATCGGCCCACGCCCCTATCGAGACGCTAAGCATTGCGAAAAACAGTAAAAGTTTTCTCATGTTCTTTTGTTTTTAGTTTTTATTATTGTTACAATTCTATTTCTTCTTGAGTTTTGCTTCTTGCCGAATATACAAAATGCGACTGCAAAGATATTAAATAAAAGAGGTGGAATAATTACTAACGTGTAGCCAGTAAGGTTACATGTATACAAATTAACTACACGTTAACGTTTTCGTAACTAACACGGAAACAACTTTTCAGCTATGAATCCTTGCTGAGATCTTCAGAATAAAGACTGAAAAAGTCGTAGTTTAAGATCTTGCTGATGTGGAGCAAGATACCTGTGTCGATGGTTACCTTGTCGTAGATTTTATAGATGTTGGTACGATGACAACCTAATTCCTGAGCAAACCAAACTGTTGTCTTGCCCTGCTCTTCTATTTTCTTGCGAATGCACTTACCGATATGGATCATGGTTACTAGCCCAGAGTCTGTTTTAATTAATGCCTGTGCAAAGATATAAAAAAAACATGCATAACAATCGGCTACATGTAGACATTATTAAAACATGTAGCAACATTAGCTACATTTTAGACTATTTCCGTGCTTTATAGTAACCACCAACACCTATCACCTAACAACGATTACCCAAAGACCGACAAAAATATGCAGAAATAATGCAGAAATAAATACGCAAAGATTTGGAAGTTTCCAAGAAAAGGCTTATTTTTGCAATATCAACTACGTCATTCATTAAGTTTAACTAAAATAGAATCGATTATGAACGTTGAAAAAATTATGCAGCAACTGGAGTTCAAGCACCCAGGAGAAGCAGAGTACCTTCAGGCTGTAAGGGAAGTCTTGGAATCTATCGTTGACATTTACAACCAGCACCCTGAATTCGAGAAAGCCAAAATTGTGGAGCGTCTGGTGGAACCTGAGCGCATCACCACCTTCCGTGTGCCTTGGGTGGATGACAAAGGTGAAGTTCAGGTGAACATCGGCTACCGCGTGCAGTTCAACAGTGCCATCGGCCCCTATAAGGGCGGACTGCGCTTCCACCGCTCGGTAAACCTGAGCATCCTGAAGTTCCTCGGATTCGAGCAGACCTTCAAAAACGCTCTCACCACCCTGCCCATGGGCGGCGGAAAAGGCGGTAGCGATTTCTCCCCTCGCGGCAAGAGCAATGCCGAAATCATGCGCTTCTGCCAAGCTTTCATGCTCGAACTTTATAAAGTGATAGGCCCCGACATGGACGTTCCCGCCGGCGACATCGGTGTAGGCGGACGCGAAATCGGCTATCTCTTCGGTATGTACAAGAAGATTACCGGACAGTTCCACGGAGCAACGCTCACCGGTAAGGGACTCGAATGGGGTGGCTCCATCCTGCGTCCGGAAGCCACGGGCTTCGGCGCCCTCTATTTCGTAAACCACATGATGAATACCCACGGACTCGACATCAAGGGCAAGACGGTGGCCCTCTCCGGCTTCGGCAACGTGGCCTGGGGTGCTGCCACGAAGGCTACCCAGCTTGGTGCCAAGGTCATCACCATCTCCGGTCCCGACGGCTACATCTATGATCCGGAAGGAATCAGCGGTGAGAAGATTGACTATCTGCTCGAACTCCGTGCCTCCGGCAATGATATCTGCCAGCCCTACGCCGACGAATTCGAAGGCGCACAGTTCTTTGCGGACAAGAAGCCTTGGGAGCAGAAGGCCGACATCTACCTGCCTTGTGCCACCCAAAACGAGCTCAACGGCGAGGATGCCGATATGATTCTTGCCAACAAACCGCTGTGCGTAGCCGAAGTCAGCAACATGGGATGTACGGCAGAAGCCGTCTCCAAGTTTATCGCCGCCGGACAACTCTTCGCTCCGGGAAAGGCTGTCAACGCCGGAGGTGTGGCTACATCTGGTCTGGAGATGACACAGAACTCAGAACGTATTGCTTGGACAGGCGAGGAAGTAGACCAGAAACTCCACCAGATTATGGCCGGCATCCACGAAGCCTGCGTGAAGTATGGCCGTCAGCCCAACGGCTACATCGATTACGTGAAGGGTGCCAACATCGCCGGCTTCATGAAAGTTGCCAATGCCATGATGGCGCAGGGCATCGTATAAGTACCTTCCTAATATATGAAAATGGCGTGTGTCAAATCCGACACACGCCATTTTATTTGGCTCAGAAAGGAACCGGCAGCTTTACCGCCGGGTCTGTATCTGAATATTGTCAATCACCACACTTCGGTTGGTAGCAGAGTTAAACACCGAGACGGAGAAACAAGCCATACCATCCTTCAGACGCTCATCTGCCTTAACCATTGCCGTATAGCGCACTCCCCTACCCGGAGCAATACGCTCTACGGTGATGCCTTCCGACACCATAATATGGCGGTTACGGCTGGTCTCACGCACCAATGGACGTACATCATAGAGGACCTTGTCGGTCATGTTGCGCACCTCAAAGGAAATCTTGCAGAGTTCACCCGCCGTGATGATATTGTCGTTTCCATTGCCATCCACAAAACGGACATTACTGATGGAAATGCCATCTTTCTCAGCATGGATGCCTTTTACCCTCGACGAGCTGTTGTTCTCATATTGGTAGGCATCATCATTGCCTCCGGTCTTGAAGTCTATACGATCATCGCCACCATTATTGGGATCATAATAGGCACCTTCGTCCGACTGGCTGTCATAGCGGTTGTTCTCCTGACGATCCCGTCTTGCACGCTCACGGGCACGTTCACGTGCTGCAGCCCTTTCCTCAGCCCTGATGGCATACTCGTCATTGGCTCGCTGATTGGCCCGCTGGTCGGCAGCAGAACCAATGGCAGCACCTACGGCAGCACCACCGGCCATGCCTATCAGCGTTCCCACATCGCTACCGCGCCATCCACCGCTGATGCCACCGATGGCCGAACCTAAGATTCCACCGATGTTTGCTCCTGTGTAAGCGCCCATTCCGGTGTAGGTGTCACAACTGCTAAGCAGAAGAGTGGCACCCAATGTGAAAACCAAAATCTTTTTCATTTTACCTCTTTACTAATTAAATGTTAAGCATATCCTGAAACATGAATCTGGAATCTTGAAACCTGAAACCTGAAACCAGACCTCATTGTCCACTGTTCTGTTTCTTGTCCATGGCTGCTCCTACAGCACCGCCAACAGCAGCACCACCAGCAGCACCCACTACGGTTCCGATGCTACTGCCACGATAACCGCCGCTCATACTACCAACGGCAGAACCGATCATACCACCAAGGGAAGCCCCTGTATAGGCTCCCGTTGCCATGTGCGACCCACAACTGCCAAGCAGGAGGGCTGCACTTACCAATGTCATCAAAGCCACTTTCTTCATAAGTTTGTCTCCTTATATTAATAGATTCTCGTGGCAAAGATAAGTAATTTTTTCAAATCGGCAAGTAAATTTCCCCTAAAATGAAATAGGGAAATCCCTAAAGGTCAGAAAATATAAACGAAAAAAGAGGATGCACCTTTGGGGTACATCCTCTTCGTTTTATTGAAATACGGAATGTTCGTTCCAGATTATTCAGCCTTTGCCTCTTCAGCAGCAGGTGCCTCAGCAGCAACCTCTTCAGCCTTGGGAGCCTCAGCAGCAACCTCTTCAGCCTTGGGAGCCTCAGCGGCAGCAGCCTTCTTACCACCACGGCGGGTACGCTTGGCAGCCTTGGGAGCCTTAGCCATGTTCTCATCGAAGTCAACGAGTTCAATGAAGCAGATGTCTGCGGTATCACTGAAACGATGACCGAGCTTGATGATACGGGTGTAGCCACCGGGACGGTCGCCAACCTTCTGTGCCACTTCGCCGAAGAGTTCCTTGATAGCCTCCTTGTTCTGGAGGTAACTGAACACGACGCGGCGTGAGTTGGTGCTATCGTCCTTAGCCTTCGTGATGAGAGGCTCTACATACTTCTTGAGTGCCTTTGCCTTGGCGACAGTCGTAGTGATTCTTTTGTGCTCGATCAGCGAAATGGCCATGTTGGCAAGCATGGCACTGCGATGCGAAGCAGTACGGCTGAGATGGTTGAATTTCTTATTATGTCTCATTTTTTGTTTTTACTTTTATTGGGCAACGAGATTACTCCTTGTCCAGTTTGTACTTTGAAATATCGGTTCCAAACGACAGATTCAGACTCTCGAGCAAATCATCAAGCTCAGAAAGCGATTTCTTACCGAAGTTGCGGAACTTCAGGAGGTCGGTCTTGTTGTACTGCACAAGGTCGCCAAGGGTCTCCACATCAGCTGCCTTGAGGCAGTTGAGGGCACGAACAGAGAGGTTCATGTCAACGAGACGGGTCTTGAGCAACTGACGCATGTGGAGCACTTCCTCATCAAACTCCTGATTGCCCTCAACGTCATTGTTTTCGAGGGTAATCTTCTCATCAGAGAAGAGCATGAAGTGATAGATAAGGATTTTGGCTGCCTCCTTGAGGGCGTCCTTCGGGTGAATGGAACCATCCGTAGTTACCTCAAGCACGAGTTTGTCGTAGTCGGTCTTCTGCTCAACGCGATACGGCTCAACAGCGAACTTGACGTTGCGGATTGGTGTGTAAATAGAATCGATGGGGATTACATTTACATCGGTGCAGAACTCGCGGTTCTCATCAGCAGGTACATATCCGCGTCCCTTATTGATGGTAAGATCGAGTTGCATCGAGGCTTTTGAATCTAAATGACAAATCACCAAATCAGGATTTAACACTTCAAATCCAGTCAGATACTTGCTGATATCTCCAGCTTTGAACTCAGTTGAATTCTCGACGGTGATACTCACTTTCTCGTTCTCGAATTCTTCTACTACTTGCTTGAACCGAACTTGTTTCAGGTTCAAGATGATGTTGGTTACATCTTCCTTCACACCAGGCACTGAAGAGAACTCATGCTCCACACCGGCAATCTTGATGGTGTTGATGGCATAGCCCTCGAGCGATGAAAGGAGGATGCGTCGCAGGGCGTTACCAATGGTTACACCGAAGCCAGGCTCAAGAGGACGGAATTCGAACTTGCCGAATTTGTCGGAAGCCTCCAGCATCACTACTTTATCAGGTTTTTGAAATGCTAATATCGCCATTAATTTAATGATTTATTTAGAGTACAACTCAACGATTAACTGCTCCTTAATGTTCTCAGGGATGTCGGCACGCTCGGGCTTGTGCAGGAACTTACCGCTCTTAGTGTTCTCGTCCCACTCGATCCAGGGATACTTGCTGTGGTTGAATCCAGCGAGAGCGGCTTCGATAACCTCGAGTGACTTAGATCTCTCGCGAACACCCACAATCTGACCGGGCTTAACTGAATAAGAAGGAATGTTAACCACCTGACCGTCAACAACGATATGCTTGTGGCCTACCAACTGACGTGCAGCAGCACGGGTCGGAGCAATGCCTAGACGGAACACTACGTTGTCAAGACGGCTCTCCAGGTTCTGCAGCAGCACCTCACCGGTGATACCGTCAGCCTTGGCTGCCTTCTCAAACATATTACGGAACTGGCGCTCGAGTACACCGTATGTGTACTTAGCTTTCTGCTTCTCTGCCAACATGACACCATACTCAGACATCTTGCGACGACGATTATTGCCATGCTGTCCAGGAGGGAAGTTTCTCTTGGACAAAACTTTGTCGGCGCCAAAGATGGGTTCACCAAAACGGCGCGCAATTTTAGATTTCGGACCTATATACTTTGCCATAATTTTGAAAAATAATTCTTTTTTGACTTTAAGGACCTTAACTACCTTAAGGACCTCAAGGAAATACTATACACGACGACGCTTCGGAGGACGGCAGCCATTGTGTGGCAGTGGCGTTACGTCGATAATCTCCATTACCTCGATACCAGCACCGTGGCAGGCACGGATAGCGCTCTCACGACCGTTACCGGGACCCTTCACATAAGCTTTCACCTTGCGCAAACCCAGGTCATAAGCAACCTTTGCGCAATCCTCGGCGGCCATCTGGGCAGCATAAGGAGTGTTCTTCTTAGAACCACGGAAACCCATCTTACCAGCTGAAGACCAAGAAATCACCTGACCGTCGCTGTTTGCCAAGGAAACGATGATATTATTGAATGAACTGTGAACGTGCAATTGACCAATCGCGTCAACCTTCACGTTTCTTTTCTTTGTGACTGTTTTCTTTGCCATAACTTTAAACTTTAATCTCTAAACTTTAAACTTTAGAATTACTTCGTGGCCTTCTTCTTATTAGCAACAGTCTTCTTCTTACCTTTACGAGTGCGGGCGTTGTTCTTAGTGCTCTGACCACGTACAGGAAGACCATTACGATGACGGACTCCACGATAGCAACCAATATCCATCAGTCGCTTGATATTCATCTGGATCTCAGAACGGAGATCACCTTCAACTTTGAATTCAGCGCCGATAATTTCACGGATTTTGGCTGCCTGGTCGTCACTCCACTCATTGACCTTCAGGTCGCGGCTAACTGCTGAACTACTTCGACCTATACCATAGATATAAGTCAATGCGATTTCGCCACGCTTATTCTGGGGCAAATCTACTCCAACAATTCTTATTGCCATTTGTTAATAAAATAATAAAATAAAATAATAAATTTCGAAATTTTGCCGAAAAAGCATGCAAAGGTAAGAATAATAATTGTCATTCTTACCCTTTTATGCTTTTTTAACCAAACTTTTTTCTTAGCCCTGACGTGTCTTGTACTTAGGGTTCTTCTTGTTGATCACATACAGACGACCCTTACGACGAACGATCTTGCAGTCGGGTGTACGCTTCTTTAATGATGCTCTTGTCTTCATATCTCTGAAAGTTTATTTATATCTGAACACGATTCTGCCTTTGGTAAGGTCGTAGGGACTCATCTCCACCTTCACCTTGTCGCCAGGCAGGATTTTGATGTAGTGCATTCTCATCTTTCCGGAAATGTGCGCAATAATGGGCACTCCGTTTTCGAGTTCCACGCGGAACATCGCATTGGACAATGCCTCCACAATCGTTCCGTCTTGTTCAATAGCACCTTGTTTTGCCATATAATCTTTAATATAATTTGCCTTCTATAAGTTCTGCTTCTTCAAACGATGAGAGGATTTCGGACTTTCCACGCCGTATGGCAATGGTGTGTTCGAAGTGTGCTGCAGGTTTTCCGTCACGGGTCTTGACTGTCCAGCGGTCCGGCATCATGTAAATGTCACGGGCACCCATGGTAATCATCGGTTCGATGGCTATGCACATGGAAGCCTTCAGCATCGTACCATTACCGCGTCGGCCGTAGTTAGGGACCTGTGGGTCTTCGTGCATCTCGCGACCTATACCATGACCGGTCAGCTCGCGAACAATGCCATAGCCTTCAGCCTCGCAATGATCCTGCACAGCACTGCCAATATCTCCCAGATGATTGCCTGCCACGGCAGCCTGAATCCCAAGATAGAGACTCTCCTTGGTTGTCTTCAGCAGTTTCTTGACTTCTTCACTGACCTCACCTACGCAGAAAGTGTAGGCAGAGTCACCGTTGAATCCATCAAGCAGTGTGCCGCAGTCAATGGAGATGATGTCTCCGTCACGAAGTTCTGTATGATCGGGAATGCCATGAACCACGGCATCGTTGATCGATGTACAGATGCTTGCGGGAAACGGCCCTCCATAGGGATTGGGGAAGTTCTTGAACGTTGGAACGGCTCCATTGTCACGGATGAACTCCTCCGCAATTTTATCCAGTTGGAGGGTCGTTACACCTGGTTTGATATGTTTAGCCAATTCGCCAAGGGTCTTGCCAACAAGTTGGTTGGCCCGGCGCATCAGCTCAATCTCATCTTCTGTTTTCAGAAAGATCTTCATCAGCGCAGATTAGTATGCCTGAATGCCGCCCTGACGGGTTGAACGGATACGACCTGAATTGAGCAGACCATCATAGTGGCGCATCATCAGGTGGCTCTCAATCTGGGTAAGTGTGTCGATAACCACACCGACAAGAATCAGAAGAGACGTTCCACCGAAGAACTGAGCAAAACCTTCCTGCACATTGAGCAAGCTGGCAAATGAGGGCATCACGGCGATGAAGGCAATGAAGAGAGAACCGGGCAGTGTGATGCGGCTCATCACAGTGTCGATATACTCTGCGGTATCCTTACCGGGCTTCACACCGGGAATGAAACCATTGTTGCGCTTCATGTCTTCTGCCATCTGTGTGGGATTCAGCGTAATGGCTGTATAGAAATAGGTAAACGCGATAATGAGAATAGCGAATACGATATTATACAGCAATGAACGGTGATCGAGCAGGTTACGGATAACCCAGCCAGACTGGTCGCTTGAATACTGAACGATGGCCAGCGGGATGAACATCAGAGCCTGAGCAAAGATGATAGGCATCACATTGGCTGCGAACAACTTCAAGGGGATGTACTGGCGAGCACCACCATACTGCTTGTTGCCCACGAGGCGCTTAGCATACTGT
Source organism: uncultured Prevotellaceae bacterium (assembly GCA_900316985.1). GTDB lineage: Bacteria > Bacteroidota > Bacteroidia > Bacteroidales > Bacteroidaceae > Prevotella. Next base: position 14,043 of record ONFE01000010.1, on the reverse strand, counting down.
ACGGGCACTTTGCGAACACCCTGCACAAGGAGAATAGCCAGACATACTACGATATAGAGAATGATAAGCTCCACGATGAACATCACCAGACCACCACCGGAAATAGCCGTGAAACGACTGGTTGCCTCCTGGAAGAAGGCCTGCGGCAGACGTGCGATGATACCGATCATAATGATCAGGGAGATACCATTACCAATACCTTTATCTGTGATGCGCTCACCCAGCCACAGGATAAACATAGAACCTGCTGCGAGGATGATGGTTCCGGTGATCATGAATGAACCCCAGGTGATGCCGGATGCGAGCGCACCCTGAGCCTGCATCTTGAGGTTGAGCAGATAAGAAGGAGCCTGGAAGAACAGGATAGCCACCGTGAGCACACGGGTGTACCACATAATCTTCTTACGTCCGCTCTCACCTTCGCGCTGCATCTTCTGGAAGTAAGGCACTGCCACTGCCAGAAGCTGCATAACGATAGAGGCTGAAATGTATGGCATGATTCCCAGTGCGAAGATTGACGCATGAGAAAATGCTCCACCTGAGAACATATCGAGAAGCGACATCAGTCCACCAGCTGTCTGCGACTGGAGCTTATCGAGCAGACCGGGGTTGATACCCGGCAGCACTACGAATGATCCGAAACGATAGATGGCTACAAACAGGATGGTGATGAGGATGCGCTGACGCAGATCCTCAATCTTCCAACAGTTCTGCAGGTACTCAATTAACTTTTTCATTACTCTTAAATGATTGTTGCGTTACCACCAACAGCCTTGATTGCCTCTTCAGCTGTCTTTGAGAAAGCATTAGCTTCTACATCGATTTTAGCCTTCAGCTCACCGTTGCCAAGAATCTTCACAAGTTCCTTGCCGTTGGTGAGACCAGCCTCCTTCAGTTCGGCGATGCCGATCTTGGTGAGATTCTTTCTCTCTGCAAGTTTCTGAAGAGTTGACAGGTTAACAGCAAAGTACTCCTTATGGTTGATGTTCTTGAAACCGAACTTAGGAACACGGCGCTGCAGGGGCATCTGACCACCTTCGAATCCAACCTTCTTCTTATAACCAGAACGAGCCTTGGCACCCTTATGGCCACGGGTAGAAGTACCACCCAGACCAGAACCTGTACCGCGACCAATGCGACGCTCAGAGTGAGTTGAGCCTGCAGCTGGTTTTAATTCATGTAACTTCATAATTCGAATCTGTTTAAATACGTTAGACGTTAAATTACTCTACTACGGTTACCAGGTGATGAACCTTGCGGATCATGCCACGGATGCTGGGGGTGTCTTCCACTTCAACAACCTGTGAGATTTTGTGCAGGCCCAGAGACTGGAGTGTGCGCTTCTGATCTACAGGGTAACCAATCTTGCTCTTAATCTGCTTGATCTTAATTGTTGCCATTGTCTTATACCTCCAATTTTTATCCGTTAAACACCTTGCTCATATCAATACCGCGCTCACCGGCAACAGTATAGGCGTCACGCATCTGGCTCAGAGCCAGGATAGTAGCCTTCACCAGATTGTGAGGGTTAGAAGAACCCTTACTCTTGGCAAGCACATCATTGATACCAGCGCTCTCCAATACGGCACGCATAGCACCACCGGCCACCAGACCAGTACCGGCAGCAGCCGGCTTCAGGAATACCTGAGCGCCACCGAAGCGAGCTTCCATCTCGTGTGGGATAGTGCCTTTCAGCACGGGAACCTTCACTAGGTTCTTCTTGGCTGCCTCTGTACCCTTCTGGATAGCAGCGGTAACCTCACCGGCCTTACCCAGGCCCCAGCCGATCACGCCATTGCCGTCGCCGACAACCACGATAGCAGCGAATGTAAAGGTGCGACCACCCTTTGTTACCTTGGTAACACGGTTGATGGCAACCAGACGGTCTTTCAACTCAACGTCACTATTTATCTTTACTTTATCCATTGCCATAATCTTTTAGAAATTAAGTCCACCTTTACGTGCGCCATCAGCAAGTTCCTTTACACGGCCGTGATAGAGATAGCCGTTACGGTCGAACACCACCTGAGAGATACCGGCAGCCTGAGCCTTCTCAGCGAGAAGTTCGCCCACCTTGGCAGCCTGCTCCTTCTTAGGCATGGCCTCAAGACCGAGTGATGATGCAGATGCGAGTGTTTTACCTGTCAAATCGTTAATAACCTGAGCATAAATCTGCTTGTTGCTGCGGAACACGCTCAGACGGGGGCGCTCAGCCGTACCGTTAACGTTCTTGCGAATTCTGAACTTTATCTTGATTCGTCTTTCTACTTTCTTTGTTGTCATAATCGTAAAATCAATTAAAATTATTTAGCAGAAGCCGACTTACCAGACTTTCTACGGATAACCTCACCCTTGAACAGGATACCCTTACCCTTGTAAGGCTCAGGCATACGGAACGAGCGGATCTTTGCGCAGATCATACCCAGCAACTGCTTGTCGCAAGACTCTAATGTAATAACAGGATTCTGATTTCTCTCTGACTTAGTTTCCACCTTCACTTCCTTGGGAAGCTGGATGAAGATGGGGTGAGTGTAACCGAGAGCGAACTCAATCAGGTTGCCCTGGTTGCTCACACGGTAACCTACACCGACAAGCTCCATTTCCTTCTTGTAGCCCTCGCTCACACCAACAACCATGTTGTTGACAAGTGCGCGGTACAGACCGTGGAATGCTTGCTTCTGTTTGATGTTAACGGGACTCTTCTCGTCAATCTCGAATATCAGGTGACCGTCCTCGTTCTTGATGCAGATAGAGGGATCCACCTTCTGAGACAATTCTCCCTTAGGACCTTTTACGCTTACAACATTGTCCTTGATGTCGATTGTTACACCAGCAGGGATAGCAATTGGCAATTTACCTATTCTTGACATATTCTATCTCCTCCTAATTAATAAACGTAGCAAAGAACCTCACCGCCGATCTTCTGCTCGGCAGCTTCCTTGTTAGTCATAACACCTTTGGACGTAGAAAGGATAGCGATACCCAGTCCGTTAATAACTCTCGGCATGTCCTTGTAACCAGTGTACTTACGAAGACCTGGAGTGGACACTCTCTTGAGAACCTTGATGGCGTTCTCCTTGGTTTTGGGGTCATACTTCAGAGCCACCTTGATAGTGCCCTGAGGACCATCCTCCACGAACTTGTAGTTCAGGATGTAACCCTTCTCGAAGAGGATCTTGGTGATTTCCTTCTTCATGTTTGAAGCTGGTACTTCTACAACACGGTGATGAGCCATGATTGCGTTTCTCAACCTCGTCAGATAATCTGCTATTGGATCTGTCATTGTATAAAATGTTTTAATTAATCGGGACTCCCCCGACAATATTAAATAGAAAAATCTTCTGCCTATGCTTACCAGCTAGCCTTCTTCACGCCGGGAATCAGACCTGCACTGGCCATCTCACGGAACTGAATACGAGAGAGACCAAACTGGCGGATGTATCCCTTGGGACGACCCGTGATCTTGCAACGGTTGTGCAGACGGATGGGGTTGGCGTTCTTGGGGATAGCCTGCAGCTTGCGAGCAGCCTCGTAAGCTTCTGCGGGATCCTCGGTGGTAGCGATAACCTTCTTCAGAGCTGCGCGCTTTTCAGCGTAACGGGCTACAAGCTTTGCACGCTTCACCTCGCGAGCCTTCATTGATTCTTTTGCCATATCTCTTAATCTTTATTAGCGTTCTTGAAAGGAAGTCCAAATGCTTTCAGCAGTGCGAAGCCTTCTTCGTCTGTCTGTGCAGAGGTGACGAAAGTGATGTTCATACCCTGGATGCGGTCGATCTGGTCGATGTTGATCTCAGGGAAGATGATCTGCTCCTGCACACCGAGGGTATAGTTACCACGGCCGTCAAGCTTGCTCTCAATACCCTTGAAGTCGCGGATACGGGGCAGAGCCACGCGCACGAGCTTCTCCAGGAACTCATACATACGCTCACGGCGCAGTGTTACCATCACACCGATAGGCATCTTCTTACGGAGTTTGAAGTTGGCGATATCCTTCTTGGAGTAGGTAGCCACAGCCTTCTGACCAGTGATGGCAGTAAGTTCGTGGATAGCCACATCGATAATCTTCTTATCCTGAGTAGCATCGCCGAGACCCATGTTTACCACGATCTTCTTCAATACAGGAATCTGCATGGAAGAAGAGTAGTTGAACTGCTTCTTCAGAGCGGGAGCAATCTGCTCCTTATACTCTTTCTTTAACTGTGCTGTATTCATTATTTAATTACCTCCCCTGACTTTTTAGCGATACGAACCACATTCTTGCCCTCATGCTTGATGCTGACACGAGTAGCCTTGCCACTCTTCGGGTCGATCAGACTTAAATTTGAGATATGAATAGGTGCTTCCTGCTTGACGATGCCGCCCTGGGGATTCTTGGCAGAAGGCTTCTGGCTCTTGCTGACCATGTTCACACCCTCAACGATGGCACGCTCCTTCTCCTTGAGAATCTGGAGCACCTTGCCAGTCTTGCCCTTATCCTCACCGGCCAGGACAATCACTGTATCGTTTTTCTTAATATGTAACTTTGCCATTACTTTATTCTTTTTTATGGATTAAAGAACCTCAGGTGCCAAAGAAACGACCTTCATGTTAACTGCACGCAACTCACGGGCAACGGGGCCGAAGATACGGCTGCCGCGAAGCTCACCAGCATTGTTCAGCAGCACGCAAGCGTTGTCATCGAAGCGGATGTAAGAACCATCAGCGCGACGGATTTCCTTCTTCGTGCGAACAATCAAAGCCTTAGATACTGCACCCTTTTTTACATCACTCGTTGGAATGGCGTTCTTGATAGCAACAACAATCACGTCACCAACACTTGCATAACGGCGGCGGGTACCACCCAGCACACGGATGCAGAGAGCCTCGCGTGCACCGCTGTTATCACATACTGTAAGTCTTGATTCTGCCTGTATCATAATTACTTAGCTTTTTCAATTATTGAAACTAATCTCCAGCGCTTTGTCTTGGACAAAGGACGGGTCTCCATAATGAGCACGGTATCACCTACCTGGCACTCATTCTTCTCATCATGTGCATGGTACTTCTTTGTCTTCTGGACAAACTTACCATAGATCGGGTGCTTCTCCTTGAACTTAGCGGCAATAACAATGGTTTTATCCATTTTGTTGCTGATAACGACACCCTGTCTTGTTTTTCTTAAATTTCTTGTTTCCATCTGGACCATTGTTATTTGTTAAGTTCTCTCTGACGAAGTTCTGTCTTCATACGTGCGATGTCACGACGCGCAGCCTTAATCTGAGAAGGATTCTCCAGCGGAGTGATAGCGTGGTTGAGTTTCATGTTCTGCAACTTGGCTACTTCTGTGTCGATGCGCTCGGCCAATTCTTTGGTGTCGAGGCCTTTGAAATCACTTTTCTTCATCTTAATTATGCGTTTTTATCGTAATCACGTCTAACAACAAACTTGCACTTTACCGGCAGTTTCTGAGCACCGAGGCGGAGAGCCTCCTTGGCTACATCAAAAGGAACGCCTTCTACTTCGAAGAGAATACGACCGGGAGTAACCGGTGCCACCCATCCTGCGGGATCACCCTTACCTTTACCCATACGTACGTCAGCAGGCTTGCGGGTAATGGGCTTATCAGGGAAAATACGAATCCAGACCTGACCTTCACGGTTCATGTAGCGGTTGATGGCTACACGGGCGGCCTCAATCTGACGGCTGTCAATCCACTTGGCATCCATTGTCTTGATGCCGAATGAGCCGAAAGCCAGCTGCGTACCTCTGTGGGCGTTGCCTTTATTGCCACGACCATCCTGAGGTCTTCTATATCTTACTCTTTTTGGCTGTAACATGATAATTCTTTCTTTTAACGATTATTGTTTCTCTTACGACCACCGCGGCCATCACGACGTCCACCGCCGTTGTTGCCACGACCGCCCTGCTTTTCCTGAGAGAAGTTAGGAGCGAGGTCGCGCTTCTCGTAAACCTCACCACGGCAGATCCACACCTTGATACCGAGCAGACCAACCTTGGTAAGAGCCTCTGTCTGGCAGTAGTCGATATCGGCACGGAAAGTGTGCAGCGGGGTACGACCCTCCTTGAACATTTCCTTACGTGCGATTTCGGCACCGTTCAGACGGCCTGAAATCTGGATCTTGATACCCTCAGCACCAGCACGCATCGTGTTAGCTACAGCCATCTTGATTGCACGGCGATAAGCAATCTTGCCCTCAATCTGACGTGCAACGTTATTAGCTACGATAGTAGCATCGAGTTCGGGTTTCTTGATTTCGAAGATGTTGATCTGGATGTCCTTGTTGTACAACTTCTTCAACTCTTCCTTCAACTTATCAACGTCTTGACCACCTTTACCAATGACGATACCCGGACGGGCAGTGCAGATAGTGATGGTAACCAGTTTCAGTGTGCGCTCGATGACAATCTTGCTCACGCTGGCCTTTGCCAGACGCTCGTTCAGATACTTGCGGATCTTCTGGTCTTCTACCAGGTTGTCACCGAAGTTCTTGCCACCAAACCAGTTTGAGTCCCAACCGCGGATGATACCCAGACGGTTACTAATTGGATTAACTTTCTGTCCCATTCTTATCTTTATTTTTCGTCGTTAGTTTTAGCGTCCACAAACAGAGTGACGTGGTTCGAACGCTTGCGGATGCGATAGCCACGGCCCTGGGGGGCGGGTCTCATACGTTTCATTGTAACGCCTTCGTCAACGAAGACCTTAGAGATATAGAGTTCGCCATCCTCAGCCTTGCGATCATTCTTCTGTTCCCAGTTGTTGATAGCAGAGCGGAGAAGCTTCTCCACGTCAGCAGCAGCTGCCTTCTTGGAGAATTTCAGAACGCCAAGAGCGCGGTTTACTTCCATACCGCGGATCATGTCAACGACATAGCGCATCTTGCGGGGGCTGCTGGGCACGCCATTCAGCTTGGCAAAATACAATGTCTTCAGGGCTTCTTTTCTTTTTTCAGCCGAAATATGTTTTCTTGCTCCCATTATTATACTTTCTTTTAAATGGTTCTAGCCCTCGTTTACTTCTTGTTACCGGCATGGCCACCGAAACGGCGCGTGGGGGCGAACTCACCGAGTTTGTGTCCCACCATGTTCTCAGTAATGTAAACAGGGATAAATTTGTTACCGTTATGAACTGCTACAGTGTGACCCACGAAATCCGGGGAAATCATTGAAGCTCTGGCCCATGTCTTCACAACATTCTTCTTACCACTCTCGTTCATGGCGAGAATCTTCTTCTCGAGTGATACGTTGATGTATGGACCTTTTTTAAGTGAACGACTCATAATTTACTTCAGTTTACTTAATTATTTTTTGTTAGCTCGTGCAATAATGTACTTGTTTGAGTGCTTCTTAGGTGCACGTGTCTTCAGACCCTTAGCATACAGGCCCTTGCGAGAACGTGGATGACCACCACTCTGACGGCCTTCACCACCACCCATCGGGTGATCATGCGGGTTCATCACAACACCGCGGTTGTGAGGACGACGGCCCAACCAGCGAGAGCGACCAGCCTTACCTGACTGCTCCAAAGCGTGGTCGGCGTTACCTACGACACCAACGGTTGCCTTACAAGCGCTCAACACCTTGCGGGTTTCACCCGAGGGGAGCTTAATCACACAATAACTGCCTTCACGAGAAGTAAGCTGAGCAAAGTTACCTGCCGAACGAACCATCTTGGCACCCTGACCCGGACGGAGCTCGATGTTGTGAATCACCGTACCCACAGGGATGTTAGCCAAGGGAAGTGCATTACCCACCTCAGGTGCTGCCTCAGCACCAGAAAGCAGAGTGGCACCCACCTGCAGTCCATTAGGAGCAATAATGTAACGTTTTTCACCATCAGCGTAGAACAGGAGAGCAATGCGAGCCGAACGGTTAGGATCATACTCGATTGTCTTCACTACGGCTGGAACACCATCTTTCTCTGTTGTTTCGACCACCGGTAGAACGCTTACCGTAAACGAGAGACTTCTCTGGCACGGATGCAGTAATATCCTCGAACGTGCCAATAATCTTGTGTCTTTGACCGGGAGTTACCGGCTTTAATTTACGTACTGCCATTTCTTATTTAAATATTGCTGTAAAAATCAATTGTATCGCCCTCTTTCAGAGTAACGACTGCTTTCTTGAACGCAATCTTCTGGCCCTTCACCAAGCCTGCCTTTGTATAGCGGGATGAGCGCTTGCCAGCATATCTCATTGTGTTCACATCTTCTACCGTAACGTTGTACTGACTCTCAACCTCGTTCTTAATCTGGAGCTTGTTAGCCTCTGGGCGGACAATGAAACCATAGCGGTTCGGCCGCTTGTCTGTAATCTTGGTCATCTTCTCAGTGACCAATGGTTTGATGATAAATGCCATATCTAATATCTCCTTTTTACTTGTTTAAGATTCCGTCGATAGTCTTCAGCGAGTTCTCGGTCATGACGAGCACATCAGCATTCAAAACCTTATAGGTATTGAGTGTTGCTGCTTCCATAACCTCTGCACGCTGCAGGTTACGAGCCGACATATATACATTTTTGTTCGTTTCGGGCAAAAGAAGAAGAACCTTCTTACCTTCAACATTCAGATTCTTCGTGATAGCCACGAAATCCTTTGTCTTGGGTGCATCCAGTGTGAAGTCCTCAACCACTACGATAGCATTCTCTTGAGCCTTGTAGGTCAGAGCGCTCTTGCGGGCCAGCTGCTTCACCTTCTTATTCAACTTGAAACGATAGTCACGGGGCTTGGGACCGAACACACGGCCACCACCTACGAGAACCGGTGAGTTGATATCACCACGACGTGCACCGCCGCCACCCTTCTGACGGATCAGCTTGCGGGTGGAACCAGCGTGCTCGCTGCGCTCCTTTGACTTGTGAGTACCCTGACGCTGGTCAGCGAGGTACTGCTTCACGTCCAGATAGAGAACGTGGTCGTTAGGTTCAATACCGAAGATTGCGTCATTTAACGTAACCTTACGTCCGGTCTCCTGACCTTTGATATTCAATACGTTAATTTCCATCACTTGTTAATAATTACGGTTGAACCATTAAAACCAGCCACGCTGCCCTTCACGATGAGAAGGTTGCTCTCTGGTATTACCTTTAACACTCTGAGGTTCTGAGTCGTCACGCGGTCGCCACCCATCTGGCCACCCATGCGCATGCCCTTAAACACTTTTGCGGGATAAGAACAGGCACCGATAGAACCCGGCTTGCGAAGACGGTCGTCCTGACCGTGAGTAGACTGGCCTACTCCACCGAATCCGTGACGCTTAACAACACCCTGGAAACCCTTACCCTTTGAGGTGCCAACGACATCAACGAAAGCTGTGTCGTTGAAGATTTCCACCGTAACGGTGTCTCCGAGGTTCAACTCCTCGTCAAACTTGAACTCGGCCAAGTGGCGCTTTGGTGTTGTACCAGCCTTCTTGAAGATACCCTGCATAGCCTTGGTGGTGTTCTTTTCCTTCTTCTCACCAAAAGCGAGCTGAACGGCCTCATAGCCATCCTTCTCAACAGTCTTCACCTGAGTTACAACACAAGGACCGGCTTCGATAACAGTGCACGGCACATTCTTGCCGTCGGCCATTTCAATTAATAATTAATAATATTACTATAAAAAATTTGTTCCTTTTTAAGTGACTGTTGCTGCCTGATGCTCAACAACCCACTTAAAAAGGAACTTGAACCGCTTCGTCTTCGAAGGCTAAGTTGCTCTTTATCAGGGTATTGTTAGCCTCAGAGCCAGCGCAATACACTTTTTAGCGGGTGCAAAGGTACAAACTTTTTTCCTTTCCACCAAATATTTTTCATTATTTTTTTGCTGGGTATCCGGTTAGCCGGGTTATTAGTTAGCCAGATAGCCAGCTTACAGACAATCGCCTGCAAAGATAGTACGAAAATGCAAAATCTGCAAATTATCCGGGCGAAAGTCTTGCGTAAATGAAGAATAATTTGTACCTTTGCAGAAGGAGGGAAACGCCTAAACAGATAAAAATCACCCCAAACACTGACACCACCGTACATCCCCGATAAACAAAGGGCTGAAGCGTGACAGTCTGTCTGTCACCACTGGCACAACACTGACACATCTTTTGGGTGTTGGGTGTTGGGTGTTAGGCGGTGGGTGACGGAGGAATGAGGGAGGGTGCGAAAATCTCTAGAGATTTTACGGCATCCGATAATAGAACGCCCCTCAAAACTCCATAAACGGGCATAAAATCTCTAGAGATTTTGGCTTCCCCCCAAAGAGATGACGATTTAAAACATGACATTTAACCTCACAGACAACAGACAAGAAAATGATGAACAAACTGAATCAAGTGCGGATGGACTATCTCTACCGCAATGAATGGAAAACGAAAGACATGACGATGGATGAACTCTGGCAACAGGTGAAAGAAGGGAAATACCTGCGGCTGGTGAAGGGTGTGCGCGGCGAAGAAGCCGTGGCAACCCGCGCTGGGCTGGGCGTCAAAGATGTCGCAGCCAGCGACTTACCCAAAATCTGGCCTGCATGGGAAACCGAAGGAGCCTATTCTGGCCGCGTGCTGCTCTCACTTCGCATCGCCGACGACGGACAGTTGTTCCGTTGGCTGCGGCAGCGTGTTAGCGAGATGCCGCAGACGGAATGGCTGATGACAGGCAGCAGCGGCACGTCGCTGAAAGTGGTGATGCGCTATTCACTGCCCGACGGAACGCTCCCAACGGAAGAACAGGCACGGAAACTCTTTCAGCAGTATGCCTTCCGCCGGGCATGCGACTTCATGCAGGCCGCCACAGGCGTGAAGGCCGAGGACGACGAGCACTACGGGACAGGATGGTTTCGCATCAGCGCCGACCCTGACGCCTATTGGAACGCCGAGCCTGCGGTCATCCCGATGTCACAGCCCCTGAAGCCGCTGACGGAGCATTCGGCCCCTATCACGCAACCGACGAAGGGGCCGGAACTCTCGCACGAGGTGCTGCCCGGCTATAGCCGGCTGGAGATGGACCTGACGAAGTTCAGCATGATCTGCCGCAACCTCTCGTTTCAGGAAAAGAAAGAGCCACAGCAATACCTGCTCCAACTGGCCTGCGAATGCCGGAAGGCAGGCATCGACCAGGAGGTGGCCGCGAAAAGCGTGCTCGTGATGGAGCCTTTCCGTGGAAAAGAGACACTCGTGAATACCACCTTCGACAATGCCTACAACAACCATCTGCTGGGAAGCAACAACCCCATAGAGCCCGCGCTGATGAACCAGCAGCTGATGAAAGCCTTCCTAAAGAAATGCTACCACTTCCGCCGCAACACGGTGACGGGCGACATCGAATACCAGGAGAAAGGCCGCTACCTGCTAGCTTGGCGCCCCCTGACCACCGAAGTGCGCAACGACATCAACAATGCGGCCATCGACCGCGGCATCAAGGTGTGGCCCAAGGATATGGACCGGCTGCTGGGTTCGGGCGAAGTAGCTGACTACGACCCTGTTGACGAATGGCTTTCAGCACTGCCCCGATGGGATGGCCGCGACCGACTGGGGGAAATGGCTGCCCGCGTTCCCACGGAAACACCGTCATGGGAAGACGATTTCAAGGTGTGGATGCGCTCGATGGTGAACCAGTGGATGGGCCGCTCGCAGATGTACGGGGCGCAGATGGTGCTGATGCTGCTGGGAGGCCAGGGCACACGCAAGAGCACCTTCATGCGGATGCTGCTGCCGCCGCAACTGTCACCCTACTATATCGACCGCATCGACTTTGCCAACAAGAACGAGGCGCTACGGGCCCTGGGCCGGTTCCTGCTCATCAACATGGACGAATACGACCAGATCACGAAGTCGCAGACGGCCTATTTGAAGCACCTGATACAGCGCACCGACGTGATGCAGCGCAAAATGTACGAAACCACCTATCAGCAACAGCAACGCTATGCGGCCTTCTGCGCCACCACCAACTCCCTGCAGCCGCTGAAGGACGAAAGCGGAAGCCGACGCTACCTGGTGGTGGAGGTGACGGGCATGATAGACACCGACGTCAACGGCACTCGCAAGATAGACTATGAGCAGCTGTATGCGCAGGTGGTGGAGGAAATCACCAATGGTGAAGACTACTATTTCGACGGGGAGCGCGAACGGCGCATCACGGAGCGCAACCGCGACTACTACGACGTGCCTACCGTGGTGCAACTCTTCGACGACATGTTCCGCAAGCCGCAACCGGGCGACGAAGTGCTGAAACTGTCGCCTACAGAGATACTGGAGATGATACGCCAGCAGAAAAAGGTCAGCGTGGGAAGCCACACCAACAGCATCCTGCTGGGCAACTACCTGAAAAGCAATGCCTTCCGGCGTGGCTCAGGTCGCGAACGCCGCAAATACGAAGTGGCTTTGAAACCAGCATAAGCGTGTCAGTGGTGTGTCAGTGGTGACACATCATCTATCACACCTCATCCCCTTGTTTATCGGGGGTGTGCGGTGGTGTCAGTGTTTTGAGAGTTTTTGAGTTATTGAGTTATTAAGTTTTTGATAGGAAGAAGATGAAATACAAAATAGTAAGGGAGAACAAGCCCACGCTGAAGAACTATGGCCGCTACAAGGCGGTGGCCATACACTTCCAGACCATCAGTCCAGAGGAGGTGGAACAAGAGATAGAGGATAACTGTTCGGCAAAGAGCAGTGATGTGAAGCTGGTGCTCAACGAACTGTCGCAGGTTCTGCAGCGCCATCTGAAGCAGGGCGATCGTGTGCGCCTGGAGGGATTAGGTCTGCTGAAACTGGAGATAGAGAGCGAGAAAGTGGAAGCGCCCCAGGACTTCCGCCCGCAGCGCGACATCCGTGGTGTGCGCCTCCACTTCCTGCCCGAGCGCAGCAAAGGCGAGAAGGCTCTTTATAAAGACATACGCTTCGAGAAGTGGAAGGAATAAAAAATGCGGCATCGTCGGCCTATAATGCCGGCAATGCCGCATGACTCTCCCCCTCGGGGGAGTCAGAGGGGGGTTACTTCACCAGCACCTTCCGTCCGTTCTTGATATAGACGCCCGTGCCGGGAGTGTTCACGCGCTGGCCGTTCAGGTTATACACAGGAGCATCCGCCTGCTGTCCGTTTTCTATCGCATCTATTCCGCTCGGGTCGCTGACGATTTCGAAACCGTAGATCTTCAGCAGGTCGGCATCCGCGCTGGCGCGCGTTCCGCCCGTGGCCTTAGCTCCTGCAGTGCTCATGCCGCCGTAGATATACACCAGCGTTTCCTCGCTCACATTGTAGGGGAACTTCACTTTCAGTTTACCGTCCAGCTCCATCTCTATCGGGTCGTTGTTGCCAATCTTCACCTTCAGCACCATGTTGCCCTGCGTCTCGGCCTCCACCTTGATGCTGCCCTTTCCTTCATTCACCTTGAACACGATGCCCGTGTAATTATCCTTGAAGTCCTCGCCAAAGATGTCCTTGCCGTTGATGGCTGAGTCATCCGTTGGCTTGCTCACGATAAGGCAACCTTCCACTGGGTCGAAACCGCCATCGCCATTGCTGATGTTAACGAAAACATTATCCACCACGGTGCCATCAAGATTGGTTTCCTCATTAATCTCGTTGCCGATGTCGATAGTCTCGCCCTCGTCAACAGGCAGAAGCCCCATTTCCACAATGTTCTTGAACACATTCCAGCCCGATGTAGCCTCATATTTCTCTTTCGTGCCTGCGGGAACGTAGAGCGTGGCGGAGGTGATTTCTTCTCCTATCGAAGTATCCCAATTAGAAAACACACTGGAATCGATCTCAAAAGGATCTTTAATCAGCGAGGTAACTGTAGCCAGACCTGAGTCATAGAACGCATAATTGCCGATGCTAGTCACGCCTTCGGGGATGGTTACACTCGTCAGATTGGAGCATCCAACGAACGCTCCAGCACCGATATTTATCACGCCTTCAGGGATGGTTACACTCGACAGATTGGAGCATCCAGCGAACGCCCCGCCGTAGATATTTATCACGCCTTCAGGGATGGTTACGCTCGTCAGGCCGGAGCATCCAAGGAACGCATTATTGCCGATACTTGTCACGCCTTTGGGAATAATAG
>ONFE01000044.1:17247-21966 GCA_900316985.1 uncultured Prevotellaceae bacterium | reverse complement strand
CCTCATCTCCATTCTTTTTTCCTGTAAAGAGAATCTGAATGAAGGCGTAATATCAGATACTGACACTTTGCTTGTTAATGATCCGAAACGAGCTATTGCTATATTAGACTCTTTGGAGCAAGTAAGTAGTTTAAATGAGAAAGAGCGAATGCATCTGGTTTGGAACCGGGCATTGGCACATCAGGCATTGGGACTGTCACTGGCAGAAGATGATCAGTTGATGGAAGCAATAGTCTATTACAGAACAGAAAATGAGAAAGTGGCAGACAGCTATCTACTGGAAGCCTCTTATCTAAACTGGAAGGATAAGGGAGAAGATGCTGTAAAAGCCATAGACAAGGGCCTCACGGAAATATCGGACTCGGTAAAACGCGTTCAATTACTGGTTGCAAAAGCTGGTGTTTTAGAACATCAGCGTAAATACGATCAAGCCGCAGATGTGCTAAAAGAAGCATTAACCTATGGCATGTCGAAACGTCAGTTGGCTATATTAAATTATAAGTTGGGGCTGAACCTTTCTCTGCTGGGCGATAGACATTCTGAATATTACTATGACAAGGGCATCAGGTCGGCAGCAGAGAACGGCGACACGGCCCTTGCATGTGAGATTATGCGCAACTATGCCGACTATCTGGCAAATAATGGACAATACAGCCGTTCAAATGACATGTTCTACCAGATTGGGCAAATGATGCCACAGGCGGCGGAGTTGTCGGCGATTCAAATGTCAATGGCTGGTAACTATATCAATATGCATCGGCTTGACTCTGCCCGCATCTGTAATGACAGGGCTATCAAGAGTGAGACAGAACTGGAAGCAGAAGGGTTTGCAAATATTGCGCGTAGGGCAGAGCTGGAACAAAAACGTTTTTTGTTGGATTATGCAAGTGGCAAACCTGTATCGTCTGTGGAGTTTGCTAGATTTTTTGACTCTATCATGACAGATATGCAAGCAAAAGAGAACACATTGGCTAGACGACAAGAAACAAAGAACCGTCTGCAGGCGGCCAACTATGAACTGAAACTCAGTAAACAGCGGATGGGATGGATGCTGTCGGTGGCAATGCTGCTGTTGATTGTCGGCGGAATGGGTGGCTATCTATATTATAGGAATAGGATTAGACAACTGGCAGAGGCAGAAGACAGGATTGACACCTTGACGAGAATGCTAGAAGAGGCACAGAAGGCTCCTGTAGAAAACGAAAAAGGAAAAGATCTACCTCAGGTGGAAGATGATGCTTTCTTCAAGAAAATACTTTTGCAACAGTTGGGCATCATTCGACTTGTGGCTAGTACACCTACCAACCAGAATCAGGCTCTTCTTAAACGTATATCGGGTATTAGCGGTGGAGAAATACCCACAGACAGTCTGCTCATATGGTCTGACCTCTATCCTGTAATAAATCGGCTTTATGATAATTTTCATGCCCGATTGTCAAGTCAATATGCCAATGCACTCACGGAAAAGGAAGTGCAGATTTGCTGCCTGTTGTGTGCGGGATTCTCAACAAAGGAAATAGGTGTCATTACACAACAGTCTGACGCAACGATTTATGTACGCAAGACTTCCATACGGAAGAAAATTGGAGCAGCAGAAGGACAAGATATTGTCGCTTGTATCAACAGTGTTAAGGGTTGATTAAGACTTTGCAAAGCCACATTTAGATTTTATGGGAACGTAACCTTTGAATTTCAACAGGTTACGTTTTTTTATTTAGATTTTTTATTTGGGCATTTAGTCGTTTTAAGACTCATTTTTGCCATAACTTTGCACTGTCAAAAGTTTAAGTAATCAAATAAAAAAAGCGCATGAAACATTTAATGAAAACATTGATAGGTACATCTACAATGATGCTGGTATTCGGTTCATGTAGTAGTATACCTGGTACCCAAGAATGGAAGATCAAGAAAACCGCTACTGCATACATTGAGCAAGGCCTAAAGGGTGGTGAGACTATGCGTTGGGGAAGTATTCGGCGCAAACTCTGTTGGGAAATAAAAGATAAGACATGTATTTATGCAGAAGTGAAATATACGGTTACTTCTGACAGTGGAAATACGTACAAGACGCTTTACCTGCTATTGTCGAAAGATTGTGATTCGCTTTATTATGCATCAGATGAAAACGACACTGAACAGAAGCTGAGAAATGAGGTGAGTGAGAAATCGTTTTTTAATATAAAATAATTTACAAATTATGAAGAAAAGTCAGTTTAAAAAATTAGCAGTTTTCATTGTTTTTGTGATGTTTATTGCATTAGCAAAAAGCGGGCATATTAATATGCCTGGTCATGGAAACTGGGAGAACAAGAATTTTGAGAAAGCTGTTGTACACCATGCTTCTTCTATACTTAGCACTGGAGAAAAAGTTGAATTTGGCAGCAAGTTCTTTTGCGAAGACTATAAGGAAAATGATGAAGTGCGTTTCTCTGCCAATGTTATATATTATGTGGTTTCGAGCGACGGTACTAAAGAGAAGCATGTTGCCCATGTAGTTTGCAACGAAGATAAAGACAGGATCATTGAGTGGAAGGATATCGAGAATAACTAATTAGATTAACATGTATATGAAAGGTTTTACATTAACCATAATTGCAGCATTAGTGCTTTCTTCATCAGTTTTCGGTAAGGATATTAAAGGCCGAATTATTGATGAAAATGATAAGCCGTTAGAGTTTGTAAATGTTGTCCTCCTGCAGGACTCGACATTCGTTACAGGAGTAATAACTAACGGAAGTGGTGAGTTCCATTTAACAAGTGATTTAACAACAGGATCGAAACTTAAACTGTCGTTTGTGGGATTTGATACAAAAGTTATTGAAATTACTCCAGATGGTGTGCTTGGGGATATTAAGATGATCAATTCTAATACCCAGCTAAAGGAGGTGGTCGTTAAAGGCAATGCTTCTATAACACATTTAAAGGGCAATTCATTAGTTACAAATGTAGAAAACAGTATTTTAGCGGATGCCGGAACTGCTAAAGATGTACTACGGCAAATTCCAATGGTTGTTGAGAATAATGGTAACCTAGAGGTATTTGGGAAAGGATCTCCTGCTGTTTACATAAATGGCCGAAAAATAACAGATTCCCAAGAATTATCAACATTGCTCTCTGGTAATATTCGCAATGTGGAAGTTATTACAAATCCAGGAGCATCTTATTCTGCTGATGCAAAAAGTGTCATTCGTATTCGCACCAAGAAACCTCAGGGAGATGGTTGGAGTGGCACGTTCCGTTCAACCAACGGTTTTCAGCATTATTATCAAAGTTCTGATATTGCCGATTTGAAATATAGAACTGGAGGCTTGGAGTTTTTTTCAAACTTCATGTTTAATGGAGGGAAAAATTGGGAAAGAAAGTCGACAGACATGACAACAAATGCAGCTTCAACATGGAATCAGAAGCTATTTGCTGCTAATAGAAAGAACTATGATGGACTACTTGGCAAGGTGGGGGTTGCATGGTTGATTAATGATAAGCATTCTATGGGTGCATATTATCAAAACGAATATGCACATATTAAGACAAAGTCCCATTTAATAAGTAGTGTATTTGAGAATGATGAATTCTACGACAAATGGGAAACCATGGCAGATAATGACATAAAAAATACTCCACGACATGCTGCCAACCTATATTACAATGGCCAAATAAAGAAGCTGAATATTGACTTTAATGCAGACTATATCTGGAGCAAAGGAGTCCAGAATACTGTAAATAATGAAACGAGCCAGATTGGGGAAAATCAAACTGTTACGACATATAGTAAAAACAAGGGCAGAATGTTGGCAGAGAAAGTATTGTTGACTTATCCTGTAGCTAAAGGAGTAGTGAAATTTGGGGAGGAATATACAAGTTCGAGAACCGATAATAATTTTAGTACAGAATATGTCAATCTAAACAATGCAACCTCAAAGATAACAGAGGATAATACTGCATGTTTTATGGAGGTAATGCAGCAACTGGGTAAATTCGTTGTTGGATTTGGTTTACGATATGAACATGTAAATTATGACTATTTTGAAGGGGAGGGTTCTGATTATAATCTGAGTAAGACATATAATAACGTATTTCCTTCACTCAATGCAGCCACACGTCTGGGTAATCTTCAGATGTCGTTATCGTACAGTGGCAGAGTAGAGAGACCTACATATTCAAATTTGAATGCTAATATCTCGTATTTGAATAGAATGACATATGAGTCTGGAAATCCACGTCTTCTGCCAACAAAACTGCATAACATAGAATATATGGCAGTCTGGAAGGGATATTTTGCCCAGATATCATACTCGTATTTTGATAATCCTATTGTTAATACAACGAATCCGTATAGCAATAATGGTGAGATTACAATTCTTACATATGAGAATTTCAAGAAAAAACATTTCTTGCAGGCGTTTATGGGTGGAAAGTTTCAGATAGGATCATGGCAACCGCAAGTCAATGTCGGAATGTTTAGACAATGGTTTGATGTCATTGTGGATGGGAAAAATAAAAGTATGAACAAGCCAATAGGAATTCTACAATGGCAAAACGCGATTCATCTCCCTTGGGATACTTGGTTAAATATTGACTGTCAATGGACTACCGCAGGTAATGATAGAAATATATATACCAGCAGTTCTTCTTACGTGAATGCAAAAATATATAAAGATTTCTTTAAAAAGAAACTCAGTTTTACGTTGGAAGCACGTGATATCTTCAACGGATCACGAC
>ONFE01000044.1:0-17223 GCA_900316985.1 uncultured Prevotellaceae bacterium | reverse complement strand
GGATTTTACCTTCTATAATAATGCTGTTACCATGTTTCAGAAGAATCTCGGTGATATGCGGTCAGTGATGTTTACTGTACAGTATAATTTTAATGTAACACGTGATCGTTATCGTGGCACTGGTGCTGGAAATATGGAGAAAAAGCGTTTTTAATCAACTAAAAAAGGATTTATTGAAAATGAAAGCACCTAAGATAGTACAGAACTATTGGTCAAAGGCATATCAGAACACGCAAAATTGCGGGTGGCCATTCAATGAATCTCATTATATGAGTTGGGCACTAAGTTGGAATCACATAGAAGGGACAGGTTGTAATATTATAGCAAACGAAATAGATAAGAACTGTAAGAGTAGGTCTACAATTACAGAACATATTTCCAAATCCTCGCTCTTTTACTTCAGATAATCCTCGAAATACTGGGTGATGCGTTCGTGAAGATGAACGCTCTGGTGACCCCGCATGTTGTGGGGCTCTCCGGGGTACGCGAAGAAATCGGGTTGCGTACCGGCCTTGATACATTCAGCCATGAACGACAGGCAATGCTGGGGCACCACGGTGGCGTCATTGTAGCCCGTGATTATCTGCAGCTTGCCTTTCAGGTCCTTGGCCTTGCTGAGCAGCGAAGTCTTTTCATAGCCTTCGGGATTGGTCTGGGGCGTGTCCATATAGCGTTCGCCATACATCACCTCGTACCATTTCCAGTCTATGACAGGACCTCCGGCGACGCCCACCTTGAAGACGTCGGGATGGTTGGTCATCAGCGTGATGGTCATGAAACCGCCGAAACTCCATCCGTGTACTCCGAGTCTGTCCATGTCCACATAGGGTAGCGTACGCAGAAACTCCACTCCCTTCATCTGGTCTTGCATCTCAATCTGTCCTAACTGGCGGAATGTGGCCTGCTCGAACTGAAGACCACGGTTTTCCGATCCGCGGTTGTCGAGGATGAAGAGCACGTAGCCCTTCTGTGCCATGTATGTCTCCCATGAGCGGGAAGCATAGTGCCAGCGGGCATCCACGTTGTGGGCATGGGGACCGCCATAGACATAGATGACGGTGGGATATTTTTGGGTGGGGTCGAAATCAGCAGGTTTCACCATTCGGTAGTAGAGGTCGGTCTGGCCGTCGGCTGCCTTGATGGTTCCGCATTCGTAGGTGGGTACCTGGTAGCCTTCCCAGGGGTTCCCGGCTTTGAGAAGGGTGAGCGCCTTGGGGCTGGCGTTCGTATTCACGAGGTTGATGACGCGGGGGACATCAGGTTCCGAGTAGTTGTCAATGAGCCATTGTCCGTTCTCGCTGAGCGTGCCTCTGTGCCATCCGCGCTGGTTATCGAGCGGTGTGCGCTTGCCGTTTTCCACGTTGACGGCGTAGAGGTTCTGCTGGATGGGTGAGGCTTCGTTGCTGGCGATGATGACGCTGCGGGTCTTGGCATTGAAACCAAGTACGTCCATGACCACCCATTGTCCGCTGGTGAGCTGCTTCAGCTGTTTCCCGTCTTTATTGAACAGATAGAGATGGTTGTAGCCGTCTTTCTGGCTCTGCATGATGAACTTTGAAACATCCCATGGAAGGAACTGGATGGGGTGCATGGGCTCCACGTATTTCGGGGATGTCTCGCGATAGAGTTCTTGAAGCCTTTCTCCAGTCGTTGCATCGTAACTGATTAAGCGACAGTCGTTTTGGTCGCGGTTCAGTTCGAACATGTAGATAATCTGTGCATCAGGGCTCCAGGCGATGTTCGTGAAGTATCGGTCGGTAGGGTCACCGGCTTTCAGATAGATGGTTTTTTCGGTCTTGACGTCGTAGATGCCGACGGTGACCTTGTGGCTTGTTTCGCCGGCCATCGGGTATTTGTCAGGCTCATAGGCGGCGCTACGCTCAAAGATGTTCACCTGCGGGTAGTCGCTGACCATGCTCTGGTCCATGCGGTAGAAAGCCAGCCGCTCATGACCAGGGCTCCAGAAAAGGCCTTCCATGATGCCGAACTCATTGCGGTGTACAGCCTCGCCATAGACGATTTCACGGGAACCGTCGGTGGTCAGCTGGCGGTCGCCCACGAAGAGATTGTGGTCTTTGACCTCAGCAACGGGCTTCGGGCCCTTTCCCCATTCTTCGTACTGCTGCTTCTGCTTGTCTGTCAGCGGTTTCTCCTTGCCTGTTTTCTTGTTGACGAGCAGGTAGTCATCTTTTTCCTTCCGCAGCAGTTCGTCGCCCCACCATTTGTAATCCTTCGTTTCCGGCGACATCTGCTTGTAGTTCTTTCCGCCGAAGTTCAGGTCTTCGAGTGTGAACTGCTTCAGTTGTTGGGCGTTTGCAGGAACATTGACCATTGACCATTGAACGTTGACCATTGTGAGAAGTGCAAGGGCCGTAGTCTTAATCTTCATCGCTGAAATCATTACCGGTATTTTTGAAATCACGTCCGCCACGCTTGAAATCACCACGTTTTCCGCCCTTGAAGTCGCGGCGTCCTCCCTTGAAGTCGCCTTTTCCTCCCTTGAAATCGCGGCTGTTGCCTCGGCGGTCCTTCTTGAATTCACCACGTGCGCGGGCTGCCCTGCGGTCACGTCCTGTTGGGCGTTCGCCGTCGGAAAAGTCCCTGTCTTGTCCTAAGCCTCTGGGCTCCTTGAAGGCGGGGTGGTGCTTATGGAACTTGAAGGAGCGGATGTCGCCTTCCTCGTTTTCTTCCTCTTCGTCAAGGCGTTTCTTGAATTCGCGGTTCTGTTTGAAACGGCGTTTCTCAGCCATAGCCTTCTTTTCCTCTTCGCTTTTCACGATACCACCTTCGGAACGGAATTCACGGAGTTTGCCTTGGAACATCTGGTACTTGCGGAACTCGCATTCCAGCGAACCGTTGAACAGGGGAATCTTGATGCTGGGCTTCAGTCCGATGGCTTCGAAGCATTCCTCGCGGTAACTGAGCACCCAGGCTTCATTGCCCTGGAATTCGTGCTTCAGCTTCTCACCGATCATCTTATAGGTGGCGAGGAGGTTGGGCGTGGAGATACGCTCACCGTAAGGAGGGTTGGTGATGATGATGGCAGGCTCGGCGGGCTTCGTGAAGTCCTTGAAGTCTTGCTGCTCCACGGTGATGGTCTTCGTGAGTCCCGCAGCCTTCACGTTCAGACGGGCGGTATTCACGGCCTTCATGTCAATGTCGTAGCCATAGATATGGTGATTGAACTCCTTTTCCTGCGAGTCGTCGTTGTAAATCTCGTCGAAGAGGTCCTTGTCAAAGTCGGGCCATTTCTCGAAGGCATATTCCTTGCGGAAGACGCCTGGCGACATGTTGTGGGCAATGAGTGCCGCCTCAATGAGCAGCGTTCCGGAGCCGCACATCGGGTCGATGAAATCGCTGTCGCCTTTCCAGCCGCTCATCAGGATCATTCCTGCTGCCAACACTTCGTTGAGCGGAGCCTCCACGGACTCCTGACGGTAGCCGCGGCGATGCAGGCTTTCACCGGAAGAGTCAAGGCAGAGCGTGGCATTGTCATCTGCAATATGGATATGCAGACGGATGTCGGGATTGGTAATGGATACGTTGGGGCGCATTCCCGTCTTTTCACGGAACTGGTCGGCAATGGCATCCTTTACCTTGTAAGCAACGAATTTGGAGTGCCGGAACTCCTCGGAGAACACCACGGAGTCAACGGCAAATGTCTTCTTGTTATCCAGATACTCTGTCCAGTCGATGGACTTCACTTCCTCATAGACGTCGTCGGCACTTTGTGCTTTGAAATGCTTGATGGGCTTGAGGATTCGGATGGCTGTAAGCAGCTGGAAATTAGCGCGATACATCATTTCCTTGTCGCCCGTGAACGATACCATGCGACGACCAATCTCTACGTTGTTTGCTCCTAAATTAGTGAGCTCTTCTGCCAGCACGGGCTCCAGGCCCATGAACGTTTTGGCAATGAGTTCGAATTCCATTGTTTGTTATCTTAAACTTTATTGTATTTCTTACTGTTGGGTTCCATGTCTTCTGTTACCCATACGTTGGCTCCGATAATGGAGCCGCGACCTATTGTGATGCGTCCCAAGATGGTGGCATTGGCATAGACCACCACATCGTCTTCGAGGATGGGATGGCGGGGAATGCCCTTGATGGGATTGCCGTCGTCGTCAAGCGGGAAACTCTTGGCTCCCAAAGTGACACCCTGATAGAGCTTCACGTTGTTGCCGATGATGCAGGTAGCACCAATCACCACACCCGTTCCATGGTCGATGGTGAAATGATGACCGATGGAAGCCGCGGGATGGATGTCGATGCCTGTTTCCGAATGGGCCATCTCTGAAATGATGCGGGGAATCAGAGGGACGCCGAGTTCTATCAGCTCATGTGCTATGCGGTAGTTAGTGAGTGCCTTGATGACGGGATAACACGAGATGATCTCGCCGAAGCTCTCAGCCGCGGGGTCGCCGTTGTAGGCAGCCTCCACGTCGGTTGCCAGGATGCTGCGGATTTTGGGTAGTCTTGAAATCAGCTGAGTGGCAATGACCGATGCGGAACGGTTGCATTCCGTGAGGTCCTCACTGTCGTCGCATTCACAACGGTGGAAGCATAGTCCGGCCATAATCTGATCCGTGAGCAGTTTGCGAAGCCGCTCCACATTGACGCCGATATGATACTTGATGGTTTGCGTATTGACCGTTGATTTTCCAAAATAACCGGGAAAAAGGATGGAACGTGACAATTCGATGATTTCTTCGAGCGCTTTGCTCGATGGTAGAGGATCGCCTTCGCGATGTTGGTGGAACAGCCCTTTCAGAGATTCTGCCGCCGAGAGCTTCTCCACGGTCTGTGTCAGAATCTGAGTCAAATTATCAGTGTTCATCTTTGATGTGTCAATAAAATCCGGTGCAAAGATACGGAAAAAACAAAGAATTAAAGAATTAAAGATTAAAAATTTTGCTTTTCTTGCAACTTTTTGCGATGTGGTTTCGTCTAATAGGCAAACAAAACCCAATAGTTATGAAAAAATTAATAGTATTTGCTGTGGCAGCCCTTTTAGTCAGTTCCTGTATTTGGAAGCAGAAAACCAAAAGCAGACTACGTCCGCTGCCTGTCGCCAATGAAGAAGTAGGTGTAAAATATTTTAAGTCGATTAGCGCGGCTGGTGGCGTGGATGTCATCTATGTGCAGGGTACCCGCAATTTCATTAAGTTTGAAGGCCCTGAGTCTTCCCTGAAACATTACGGATTTGACGTGGAAGGAGAGAAACTGCACATTGCTCCCCGAGACAACGTCTTCAAGACTTTCATGGGGGCAGAGGATGTAAAGATTATTGTATCATCTACAGACCTTGTGGAAGTGAACATCGCAGGCAGTGGTGAATTCCTGATGGAAACTCCGTTGGATACCGATAACCTGCGGGTGAAGGTGGCAGGCTCTGGTGACGTTGATTTGTCGGACGTTATCTGTAACAATATTTCCTGTGACATTGCCGGCAGTGGTGATATCAAGGTGCGAAGCGTTACCACGGGCAATGCGCTGCTCTCCATCGCCGGAAGTGGTGACATAGAGATGAATTTCAAGAAGTGTGGTTCCGTGAAGACAAAGATTGCCGGTAGTGGTGACATCAAGTTGAAGGGCAAAACGGAACATTTTGATTCGAAAATAGCGGGAAGTGGAACAGTTGACACTTCAGAACTTATAACAAATTAAAATAAACTCTAAAAATCATCCCGTTATAATTAATAATGTGTAATTTTGCACGAAATTAGATTATAACGGGATGAAATATGCAATCATTGCTGCCGGTGAAGGCTCACGGTTGGCAGCAGAAGGGATAACGGTTCCAAAGCCGTTGGTGGAAGTCAACGGTGAGCATCTGATAGATCGCCTTATCCGCATTTTTATACAAAACGATGCTGAGGAGATCGTCGTTATTTGTAATGATATGACGACCCTTGTGGCAAGCCATCTGGTGCAGTTGCAACGTGACGGATTGAAAGGCCGTCCCGTTCCCCTTCGCTTTGTGGTGAAAAGCACTCCCAGCAGCATGCATAGTTTCTTTGAAATCAGCAAGTACCTCGGCGACGGGCCTTTCGTGATGACCACGGTGGATACCATTTTCCGCGAGGATGAGTTTGCTGATTTCGTGACCTCCTTCCGCCAGTCAGGTATTCAGACATTCCCCGTCACAGATTTCATCGATGATGAGAAGCCCCTTTATGTGGGTACGGATGAAGCGATGAACATTACTGGATTCTTTGACGAGAATAATAACTACCGCTATATTTCCGCAGGCATCTATGGCCTTTTGCCCGCAGCCCTTGACACCCTCCGCGGATGTATGGAGCGTGGTGAGAGCCGTATGCGCAATTTCCAGCGTGCCCTGATAGCCGACGGTTTGAAAATCAAGGCTTTCCCACTGTCGAAGGTTCTTGATATTGACCATGCCGGAGATATCCTTAAAGCAGAACAATTCCTTCAGTCATAAGCCTATGCCCATTATTCTTCCCCAGATTCTGATGGTACAACGTGACGAGAGCTTCTCCCCGAATGCCGTGGAGAAAGACCTTGCCATCTTGCAGGCTGTGGGGGAAAAGTTGCGCGATCGTGGAGCTAGCATCAGCTATGTGAAGGAAGAACTTTTGCAAGACAAACGGTGGAAATTGGGCGACCGCGTGGGTGTCATCTTCTCGATGGCCCGTTCGGAGAAATCATTGGCTGTCTTGCAACAAGCACAGGCTGAGGGCGTGATGGTCGTCAATGATCCCCGCAGCATCGAGATTTGTAACAGCCGCCGTGCTATCGACGGTCTGATGCGCAGCAATCGCATTCCCGCTGCTCCTTATTATGAGCGTGGAAAGGGATGGATCAAGGCTGACCGTGGCCATGACGTGCGGTTTGCTGCCAATGAGGAGGAAATGCTCGCTTTCAAGCAGCAGGTGGAAGACCCGTTGCTCACGGCTCATGTGGAGGGCACACTTGTGAAATTCTATGGCGTGGCTGACCGCTTCTTCTCTCCCCAGGGCTATCCCCAGGTGGCTGAGGCTGCCGCCCGCCTGGCCTGTCTGGTGGGCATTCAAGTATATGGAGGTGATGCCGTACTGTTGAGTGACGGTACCTTTGCAATCATAGATTTTAACGATTGGCCCAGTTTTTCTTCCTGCAGGGAAGAGGCTGCCGCTGCAATTTGTAGATTAATATGAAGAAAGAAAAATTCAACGAACTTCTTCAGGCTTCCTTGAAGTCGGAAGATACAGAGGAATGGCTCGACGTCCATTTCAACCGTCCTATTGGTTTGTGCTTTGCGCTGCTTTCAGCCAAATTGGGAATCAAGCCTAATACGATAACAATTCTGAGCATCTTTTTAGGGGTAGCAGCCGGTGTGATGTTCAGCTACACGGATCTCCTGCATAATATTGCAGGCGTGCTCCTGCTGATGTTTGCCAATTTCGGAGATTCCACTGACGGACAACTGGCTCGTCTGACGAATCAGAAATCGTTGTTGGGACGTGCGCTTGATGGCGTGTCGGGCGACGTATGGTTTGTGGCTATTTATGCAGCCTTATGCCTTCGCCTGCAGGGGCAGCTGATTCCTTTCACCAACTATCATTGGGGACTGTTCATCTGGGTGCTGGCAGCCATTTCCGGACTTTTATGCCATTCTCCTCAGGCATCACTTTCTGACTATTACCGTCAGATTCATCTCTTTTTCCTGTTCGGGAAGGAAGGCAGTGAACTGGACAATAGTGCAGCTCAGCGAGAGATAGTGAATAACCTGCCTAAGGAAAAATGGTTTGACCGTCTGTTCCATTCACTCTATGGCAATTATTGCCGCAATCAGGAGAAGCGCACGCCTGATTTCCAGCATTTCTTTGTAAAATACAAGGAGTTGAAGGCGCAGAATGATTCACGCATTCCAGCCATCGAGAAGGAATTGTTGGATGGCAGCCGTCCGTTGATGGCCTATACCAATCTGCTCACTTTCAACAGCCGTGCCATTGTGCTCTACATAACGGCATTGCTAAATTGTCCGTGGGTCTTCATGCTCTTTGAAATCGTGGTGCTGACTTCATTGTATATCTATATGCACCATAGCCACGAGCGTCTGTGCAGAAAGCTTCTTGAAAAAATGGAAAACAAATAATCATCAGGACGAGCATGAAAGGCTATATTTTCGATTTCGGCGGTACCCTTGACACTAACGGTTGCCATTGGGGTAAGTTTATCTGGCATGCTTACGAACGCCAGCATGTCCCTGTCAATTGGGAGCAGTTCCGGGAGGCATATATCTTTGCCGAACAGCAGTTGGGAAAGAATGCTATCATCCTGCCGACGGATTCTTTCCGCCAAACGCTCGACAAAAAGCTGCGCATAGAGATGGAAAGGCTCGTGACGCAAGGCTATTGGTACAGCTCTCCGCTGGAGGTGGAACGCCTTCATGCTGCTGTGCTCGATGACCTCTACAGTCGAGTCTGTGAACATGTGACCTGTGGCCGTGAGGTGCTGCTTAGACTGAAGCCCCAGTATCCGTTGGTGCTCTGCAGCAACTTCTATGGGAATCTCACCGAAGTGCTGAAGGAATTCCAACTCGACGGCCTCTTTCAAGATGTCGTGGAAAGTGCGGTTGTGGGTATCCGCAAGCCCGACGTCCGCATCTATGAATTGGCTTTGAGGTCATTAGGCGGCGTGGAAGCCGCAGTCGACGTGGTGGTCGTGGGCGACAGTCTGAAGAATGACATCCGTCCTGCCCGTCAGATAGGCTGTCAGGCCATTTGGCTGAAAGGCGAGCCTTGGGATAGTGAGGCTTCTGATAATTCCGCAAGCTATTCAGACGAAGCAGATCGTGTGATTACCAACATCTTGGATTTAATATAAAAGTTCAATGAGAAAAGTATTGTTTTTTCTGTTATTGGCTTCTATGGCCATCAATGTACAGGCCCAGCAGATCACTGGACAGATCATCGATGACCTGACAGGCGACAGCATTCCCTTTGCAGCTTTGCGCTATCGTGGCCATAAGATCTCAATGGCTTCCAACCATGCCGGACGCTTTTCGATTGAACGTCACGAAGGCTGGAAACTCACGTTCTCGGCTGTCGGCTATAAAAACAGGAGCATAGAAGTGGATGCCAATTTCCCTTCCAAGGTGGTTATCCGCCTCAAGCCCGATGCTCATGAGCTGGAAGGAGTTACCGTGAAAAGTAAGCGCCACCGCTATCGCCGCAAGGATAATCCTGCCGTGGAGCTGATGCGTCGTGTCATTGCCGCCAAGAAGCGTACCGACCTTGGCAACCATCCCTATTACGAATATCACAACTACCAGAAAATCACGCTGGCAGCCAATGATATACAGCCCTCTGACCTAACCAGTGGGTTCGGACAAAAGAATCCTTGGTTCGTCAATCAGGTGGAGCCCTGCCGCTACAACAACAAACTGATACTTCCCATCAGCGTCGATGAGACCGTCACAAGGAAAATCTACCGTAAATCGCCTCATACGGAGAAGGATATTATCATCGGACAGAAGGGAACGGGCGTGAACCGTCTTATCCAGACAGGCGAGATGCTCAATGTGGTGATGCGTGACGCTTTCACCGATGTTGACATCTATGATGACCAGGTGCGTCTGCTCCGTCATTATTTCACATCGCCCATCGGCAAGGATGCCATTTCCTTCTATCGTTTTTACATTATCGATACCTTGAAGGTAGAACGTGATTCCTGCTTCCATCTTTCATTCATTCCCAACAACCAGCAGGATTTGGGCTTCCGTGGCGACCTCTATGTGTTGAAAGACACCACGCTCCATGTGAAGAGATGCGAGATGACGCTTCCCAAGAGCTCTGACGTGAACTTCGTGGAGAACCTTTGGGTGGAGCAGGAGTATTCGCAGTTGGATAATGGCGAATGGGTGCTTACGACCGATGATATGATTGTGGAGCTCTCCCTGATGGATATGCTGAGGAAGGCGATTGCCATCCGTACTACGCGCAAGACCGACTACTCCTTTGAGCCCATTGAGAAAAAACTGTTCCGGGGAAGAGCCCCTTTGCGGGTGGAGCCGGATGCGGCCATGCAGAAGGATGAATTCTGGGACAAGTACCGTTCCGTGGAACTCACCCGAAGCGAAAAACGTATGGATAGTTTCATACAGGGCATGAAAGACAAGCCGTGGTACAAGGCTGTGCTTACCTTCTTCAAGGTGGCCGTGGAGAACTTTGTGGAGACGGGAACCGAGAAGCATCCTTCCAAGGTGGACATCGGACCTATCAACACGTTGGTTACCCGCAACTTCATCGACGGATGGCGTACCCGTCTTTCTGCACAGACTACCGGAAACCTCAATCACCATCTTTTCTTCAAGGGCTATTACGCACGAGGATGGGGTAGCAAGAAAAACTATTACAAGGGTACGTTCGTCTATTCATTCAACCGCAAGAACTACACCTTCGATGAGTTCCCCCGACGCAGTCTGACGCTGGAGAGCACCTATGACGTGATGAGTCCTTCGGACAAGTTCCTTATTACCGACAAAGATAACGTCTTCACCTCTTTCCACTGGACAACGGTCGACAAGATGATGTTCTATAACCGTCAGACCATCCAGTTTGATTATGAGACCGACTACAACTTCGCCTTCACCGCTTCACTCAAGGCAGAGGAGAACGAGGCTGCCGGCAATATGAAGGCCTTGGGCTATGACTTCACTAAGATGAATCCGGCCGACGCCGCCATCCCATACCCGGAAATCAACAAATTCCGGACTACGGAGTTCACGGCCAAAATCCGCTATGCCCCTGGTGAGAAGTATATGAATACCAAGCAGCGCCGCGTGAAGGTCAACCAGGATGCGCCCATCTTCATCCTCAGCCACACCGTGGGTATGAAGAACTTCCTGGGCGGTGATTACAACTACAACTACACCGAGGCCACGGCCTACTACCGTCTGTGGCTCAACTCGTGGGGAAAGATGGAACTCAACCTGCGTGCCGGCATCCAGTGGAATCAGGTGCCTTTTGTGCTGCTTATTATGCCCGAGGCCAACCTCTCGTTTGTCTCTGCGCCCGGAACGTTCAGCATGGTGAATAACATGGAGTTCCTCAGCGACCGCTATGCCTCTTTCCAGATGGCCTGGGACATGAAGGGAAAGATATTCAACCGTGTGCCGTTGCTCCGCAAACTGAAGTTGCGTGAATATGTGGGCTATAAGATGATGTGGGGAACGCTGACCGACAAGAACAGCCTTTATCTCCCTGACGAGTCATACGCCCTTGATTACAAGAAGCCTTATATGGAATGGGCTGTGGGTGTCCATAACATCTTCAAGATTCTGCGCGTGGAGTATGTCCACCGTATGAACTACACTGATTTGCCCACGGCCAAGAAGCATGGCATACGCTTCTTCTTTAACTTTACATTCTGAATATTATCAGTGTTAGACTCATGGATAAAGTAGGACGATATTTAGAGATGGCGGAGCCATTCCATTGCGACTTCAGCCATCATCTCTTTATGGGACACTTGGGAAACCACATGCTCAATGCCGCCGACTTTCATAGTCGTGACCGCGGCTTCGGCATGGATTTCCTGAACTCAATTAAAAAGACATGGGTACTCTCGCGTCTGGCAATCGAGATGGACGAGATGCCCTGCCAGTACGATAAATTCTATGTCGAGACATGGGTGGAGAGTGCCATGCGCTATTTCACTCAGCGTAATTTCCGGGTTGTCAGCGAAGACGGAGCGAAAGTGTATGGCTACGGCCGGAGCATCTGGGCAATGATTGATACTGAAACTCGTCAGCCCACCAACATCTTTGATATCGACAACGGAGCCATCGTCAACTGGGTGGAGAAAGACAAGGAGAACCCCATGTCCAAGCTCACCCGTGTGCAGATGGACGACAAGACGGAACTGGTACGCACCATTGACACCTTTTATAATGATGTGGATATCAACGGCCATATCAACTCGGTGAAATACATCGAGCATGTGCTTGATCTCTTTCCTATTGACTGGTACAAGGAGCATCCCCTGAAGCGTTTCGACATAGCCTACGTGGCCGAAGCCCATCAGGGAGACCGCCTGCATTTCTATCAGGAGCAGGATGCTGATGATGCGCTCGCCTTCAAAATCCGTATCACGAAGTCAACGGCCGAGGGTGGTGAAGAAGTGGAAACCTGCAGGAGCAAAGTTAAATTTGTGTAAGAATGTAAGAATGAAGGCTCGTTTCCTTTAAATTCTTAATAAAAATAGTTATCTTTGCAGCCGATTTTTAGTTTAGCCTCTAGTTCGTGCCCTCGGGTAGGGCGTGAAGAAATCAATAAGACGACTGCTCTCGGGTTAGGGCGGGCATGGTTCAGGAGGAAAGTATAACATTTAAAATTCCATTTAATTATGGCAGAAATGAATTTTGGTGGCGTAATGGAAACCGTAGTCACCAGCAAAGAGTTCTCTCTTGAGAAAGCACGTGAAGTATTAAAGAATGAGACCATCGCCGTCATCGGTTATGGTATCCAGGGTCCTGGTCAGGCATGCAACCTGCGCGACAATGGCTTCAATGTCATCGTAGGCCAGCGCGCTGGCAAGACCTACGACAAGGCCGTGGCCGACGGATGGGTACCGGGCAAGACCCTCTTCTCTATCGAGGAGGCTGCCGAGAAGGGTACCATCGTATGTATGTTGCTTTCTGATGCTGGTCAGATTCAGGTATGGCCCACCATCAAGAAATACCTTACTCCCGGCAAGGCTCTCTATTATTCTCATGGCTTTGCCATCAACTGGAGCGACCGCACGGGCGTAATCCCTCCTGCTGACGTCGATGTCATCATGGTGGCTCCTAAGGGTTCCGGTACCTCTCTCCGAACGATGTTCTGCGAGGGACGTGGCCTGAACTGCTCATATGCCGTCTATCAGGACGCTACGGGCAAGGCTGAGGAGCGCACGATTGCTTTCGGTATCGGTATAGGTGCCGGTTATCTGTTCAAGACCACTTTCCAGCGTGAGGCTACCAGCGACCTGACAGGTGAGCGCGGTTCTCTGATGGGTGCCATCCAGGGCTTGCTGCTGGCTCAGTATGAGGTGCTTCGAGAGCATGGACATTCTCCCTCGGAGGCTTTCAACGAGACCGTTGAGGAACTCACCCAGAGCCTTGGCCCGCTCTTCGGCGAGAAGGGTATGGACTGGATGTATGCCAATTGCTCTACCACGGCTCAGCGCGGTGCACTTGACTGGGCTCCCCGTTTCCACGATGCCATCAAGCCTGTGATGGAATGGCTTTACTACTCAGTACTGACGGGCAATGAGGCTCAGATCAGTATTGACGCCAACTCAAAGGCCGACTATCGTGCCGGTCTGGAGAAGGAACTCGAAGCCATGCGCAATCAGGAAATGTGGCGTGCCGGTGAGACCGTACGTAAACTTCGTCCCGAGAACAACTAATTTCTATAACATAGAAAGGGAGAGCGCCAGGGTCAACTGACTTCCTGGCGTTCTTTTTTTTGTTCCCGTCCTCCGTTATGGGCGGATGTAACCATCTTCCATATGGATCCGCTCTTCGTTGATGAGTTCCGCGAGGGCCTTGTCCAATAGGTCGGTGGGCAGTTTCAGCTTGTTGATATCGGTAATGAGGTGAGGCTGGTGGTCGCTGAGCAGATGGAGGATACTTTCTTTGGCCTTAGCCAGTTCGTTCCCGGCATTGGTCTTGTCCTTATGGGAAAGGCAGACATCGCATTGGCCGCAGTCTTGGCTGTCAGTCTCGCCGAAATAGCGGAGCAATTGACGTGAACGGCAAACGCTGTCGTTATCGGCGTATTGGATGACGGCCTCAATACGTTTCTGGTATTGCGCCTTCCGTTCTTCATAGACCGTCGGCGGAATGAATATCCGCTCCGTTTCCTCTCGCCGCTGAAGGTATGTGATGCTGGGCACTTTCCGGTGGGGAATGAAATGCAGGATATGACGGTCGGAAAGATTCTTCAGGATCATGTAGATTTGCGGCTGTGTGAGTCCCGTCTGATGGGCCAGAAGCATCTCGTTGATGAAGCAGTAGTCGGTGAAAAGTCCGCCATAGTTGCGGAGCAGGGTGGTGATGACCTTGTTCTGGTTCTCGCTCAGGTCGTTGAGGCGGTCCAGTTGGTTGCGGCTGAGCAGGATATGTACGCGGGCATTGTTGTCGTTGTTCTCGTCGTACGCCAGATAGCCTGCCCGTGAGAGAATCTTCAGGGAGGAATCCACCTGCAGGGGGAAATGCTTGAACGAACGGCAGAAAAGGTCGATGTCGAAATCCTTAGTCAGTCCATAGCCGTCGCCTGCGGCCAGCTGGTAGAAATAGGCCAGGTGCTCGTATACCTTATATATATAGTCTTTCTCGGGGAAGGTGTCGCTGACGCGTTTTGTCAGTTTGGCGCGGTCGTGGTCGTTGTAGAGCAATACGGCATAGCTCTTCTGTCCGTCGCGTCCAGCGCGTCCAGCCTCCTGGAAATAGGCTTCCAGCGAATCGGGGCAATCCATGTGGATGACCAGGCGAACGTCTGACTTGTCGATACCCATGCCGAAGGCGTTGGTTGCCACCATGACGCGTACCTGGTCGTTCTGCCATTGTTCCTGCCGCTCATCCCTGACCTCGGCATCAAGTCCCGCATTGTAGTTGAGGGCGGTAATGCCGTTCTGGATCAGCAGGTCGGCAATCTCCTTGGTCCTTTTACGGCTGCGCACATAGACGATGGCGCATCCCTCTACCGACTGGAGGATATGCAGCAATTGCTCATCCTTGTCGGTTGCCCTCCTCACGATATAAGCCAGGTTCTTGCGCTCATAGCTCATGCGGAAGACGTTTGATTCGGGGCGCTGGAAGTCCAGTTGGCGCTGGATGTCCTCTATCACCTCGGGCGTTGCCGTGGCGGTAAGGGCCAGCACGGGTGCTTCGGGCTTCAGTTTCCTCAGGTTCCTGATTTCCAGGTAGGAGGGGCGGAAGTCGTAGCCCCACTGGGAAATACAATGGGCTTCATCAACGGTGATGAAACTGACGTGCATATGGGAGAGCTTCTTCTGGAAGAGTTCGCTGCCGAGGCGCTCGGGAGAGACATAGAGAATCTTCACTCCGCCGAAGATGGCGTTCTCAAGGGTAGTGATGATTTCCTCATGGCTCATGCTGCTATAGATGGCAGCCGCCTGAATGCCGATATGGCGCAGATGGGCCACCTGGTCCTTCATCAAGGCAATAAGGGGAGTGATAACCACGCATACACCGTGCATCGCCAGGGCCGGAACTTGGAAGGTGATGCTCTTTCCGCCTCCTGTCGGCATCAGGCCAAGCGTGTCGTGGCCATTGGCAATGCTCCCGATGATTTCCTGCTGAATGCCGCGGAAATCTTCGTAGCCCCAATAAGTTTGTAATAGATTCCTAAATCTGGAAAAAGACTCTTTCATTCATTCGTACTGAAAGCGATTGTGGCAAGGACCGATTACTTCACTCTTCGTCTTCCGATGCCCGGATGTCCTCTATCTGCAACTGCACGTCGCCATGCTTGTAGATATTGTCCTCGATGGTGTAGGCAATGTCGAAGGCACGCTTGCTCTTGATGTACCGGGCAGAGGCGCTCTGGCCGAAGGCAATACCATTCATCACGTTGTTCGACTTGGAGTCCACGAGCTCAAGCTTGATATGCTCCTGTTCGCGGCCTACCACCTTGGAAGTGCCGAAGTCATATACATTCTTCGTGCAGAAGATCGGTTTCTCGTTTTCAGGGCCAAAGGGACCGAACCGCTTCAGGTCGTTATGCAGCTTGCGGGTGATGTCCTTGAAGTCTACCACCACGTCAATGTCGAGTGAGGCCTCCGTCTGTTGGGGCATGATATGCTCTTCCACATATTTCAGGAAACGGTTGCGGAATTCGGGAACGTCCTTCCAACGCAGGGTGATGCCGGCAGCATACGTATGGCCGCCGAAGTTGACCAGCAGGTCGCGACAGCTCTTGATGGCACTATAGACGTCGAAGCCTGCAATGGAGCGGGCAGACCCCGTGGCGAGGTCTCCGTCGCGGGTGATGACCACCGTGGGACGGTAGTAGATTTCCGTCAATCGGGAAGCCACGATGCCGATTACGCCCTTCTTCCAGTTCTCGTCATAGAGTACGATGGACTTCCGCTTGTATTGATTCTCGATGCGGGCCACAATCTGGTTGGCCTCTTCGGTCATTTGCTTGTCGATGTCTCGCCTCAGTTCATTGTATTCGTTGATGTGCTTGGCTTTCTCAAGGGCCGTGTTATAGTCCTTTTCCACCAGCAGATCCACGCTCTCCTTACCGTTCTCCATGCGGCCCGAGGCATTGATTCGGGGACCTATTTTGAACACGATGTCGCTCATCGAGATGTCGCGTCCCGAAAGGCCGCAGATGTCGATGATTGACTTCAGTCCGATGGTGGGATTCTGGTTGAGCTGCTTCAGTCCGTGGTAGGCCAGGATGCGGTTCTCGTCCACAACGGGTACAATGTCTGCCGATATAGCCACGGCCACGAAGTCGAGCAGCGGGATGAGTTGAGAGAACGGAATGCCGTTGTTCTTGGCGAAGGCCTGCATGAACTTGAAGCCCACGCCGCAGCCGCAGAGATGCTTGAAGGGGTAGGGGTCATCCTCGCGTTTGGGGTTGAGGATGGCCACGGCCGGAGGCATCACCTCGTCAGGCACATGATGGTCGCAGATAATAAAGTCTATGCCCTGTTCTTTGGCATAAACTATCTCCTCGATGGCCTTGATGCCGCAATCGAGGATGATAATAAGTTTCACACCAGCCTGCTTGGCATAGTCTATTCCTTTCTTACTCACACCATATCCCTCATCGTAGCGGTCGGGGATATAATATTCAATGTTGGAATAGAAACGCTGCAGGAATTTGTACACCAGCGCAACAGCCGTGCACCCATCTACATCGTAGTCGCCGTACACCATGATACGTTCCTTGCGTCCCATCGCGTCGTTCAGACGGTCCACGGCCACGTCCATATCCTTCATCAGGAAGGGATTGATGAGGTCATTCAGTTGTGGACGGAAGTAACGCTTTGCCGCCGACTCAGTGGTAATGCCTCTGCGCAAAAGGATTCGCGCCAGCAAGTGGCTGATACCCAACTTGCTGCCGAGGTCTTCAGCCGCCTGAATCTGTTGTGGTGTAGGTGCTTCGTAATTCCATTTGAAATGCATTTATATCGTTTTTATTTTCTTTTCAGAAAGGGGGCCGCTGTTGAAACGGGTATATGGTGTGTATGTGC
>ONFE01000098.1 GCA_900316985.1 uncultured Prevotellaceae bacterium | reverse complement strand
CTGTGGCCCGCCATTGGCAAGGGAAACGGTCTCAATGAATTATTTTAATGTAGAGTATCCCGATCTATGCGGCACGACCCGTATGTGGGTGCAAAGATACGAATAAACTAGCAAATTTGCACGTTATTTGGCGATTTTCTTATGCCGCCTTGTCTTTTTTTAACGCTCTCAGCCACTTCTTACGGTATTTCACCATCAGTACTAGTACGATGACTCCTAGAATACCGAGGTAGATCCAACGGGCGGTCTTTGAGAAGAGGAAGAATCCTGGCACCACCACCTCGATGCTCCTTTGGTCGTATTTCTCTGGCGATTCCAGCAGAAAGGCCTTCACCCTGAAAGTATAGGTACCTGCCGGCAAGTCGGTGTAACGGGCTGTGAGATCCTTTTCTGCATTATGCCATTCCTTCTCGTAGCCCTCCAGGATATACTGGTAATGTACACGGTGTTGCAGTTGATAGTTCATGGCGGCGAAGCGGAAGGCAAACTCATCGACGCCATTGGGCAGTTCTACTTGTTTACTTAGTGGAACATAGTAGTCGTACGTATTGTTCAGTCGCGGACTCATCAGCTGTCCGTCAATGAAGAAGTCTGTTATCTGCAACTTCAACAGCGATCCCATACTGGTGGTCAGTTTCTTGCGATCTACCACATAATAGCCGTCCAATGTGCCGAAAAGCATGTTACCGTTACCCAAAGTGATGGCACCACCCTCCGACAGCATCGTATCGTCCACACCGTCAAGACTGGAGAAAACGGTGAATACCCGTTTATTCACGTCAAACGAACAGATCATGTGTTCCATTGAGAACCAGGCATTGTCCATCTGGTCGAAAGTGATGCTGCGGATTTCGTCTGAAGGCAGACCATCCAAGGCATTGAACGAATCAAAGAGCCATGTGCCGTCTTCATCTTTACCAATGGTATAGCCGAGGCCGCCACCGTGAGTTCCTACCCACATTGTACCTTTGTTGTCACGACGCAAACATACGATGTCGTTGCTCATCAGCATCTTGTCGCTCTTCTTGGGTATCTGAAGTTTGTCAATCTTCAGTTTCTTGTCCCTATAAGACATGATCAAGATGCCATCGGTAGTGCCAGCCCAGATGTTGCCATCCTCATCCATCTCCACAGTCCTCACTCTCATATGCGAGTCCTTCGGATAGCCCTTCAAACCATTGCCAGGCGATAGAAATACTGTCTTACCCTGGTCTTGGGTCATCAGGTTCACACCACCGCCATAGGTGGCAATCCATAAGTTACCTTCCTGGTCTTCTATGGCCAAATAGGCACTGTTTGAATTGATGCTCTGTCTGTCGTTGGCATCATGGGCGAAATGCTCCAGTGTCCATGAATTGCCGTTGGGTGACATCTTATAAAGCCCGTCATCCTTCGAACAGATCCAGTATTCACCATTTCTGCCTTTCGAGATACCGTACAGTCTGCCTAATGGCTCTCCCTTGGCGTCGCGGGAGATGACGGTCTGAGTGCCGTTGTCGTGGTTGATAAACAGTTGCCCGCTTTTATTGCCAAACAGTAACAACCTTCTTTCTTTGTCGTAATACATCGCACGGATTTCATTCTCCAATGGTGAGTTGGCATGGGGTACGGGCTTCACTCTGAGGATATTCTTTCTGAGGATTTCCAGTTTCTCAAGTCCTCGTTGGTTGGTGGACTCCCATACTACGCCTTCTGGCAGTTCGAGCACGGCCTGTACAGTATTCGAGAGGTTCCAGGGGTTGCTGGGGTCGTTGTGGAAATACTCCACCATGTCAGTCTCTCGGTTATAGTAGCCATAGCCACCGTGGTTCATACGCACCCATACTGTTCCGTAACTTTCTCTGAAGCTACCATTCCTGCCGTCATATTCTGGTGCCAATACTATCTGTTGAAAGAACTTCTCGTTCCCGTTTTCCGGATTCAGCCTATAAGCGCCCATCCGGTCATCGCAGAACCACACCAGTCCCTGACTATCCGCAAAGAGGAATTGGATGCCCATGCCCGAAGGATGGCGGATGAGATTGGGCTTCTGACTGTTCGCAAACTGATAGATGGCCCCATTCTCAGTGCCGGCATAGATATTATATCCGTTAGCATACAAACAGGATATCTCCTCGTTCTCCAGGATCGCCTTCTTGTCGATAGTCAGACTGCGATGATTCAGATGACGTACACCTTTGTCCGTTCCTAACAGGATGTCATCCATATAACCTTCTGTCATGCTCAAGATGATAGCCCCCCCTGTGGACACAGATTTGCAGCTCAGTCCATTCTTGTCGAGTCGCATCAAGTAAAGTTTACCCAAACCAATGCTCACAAGCACATCTCCCCAACTGGTCACCAGCAATGGAATGTCCGTCTTGAAGTCCTCATTGCCGCTCAAGTCCTCAAAGGGATTTATAAACTGATCCTTCTTTCTGTCCAGCACAAAAACCCTACCATCGTACATGCGCATCCAGACGTTTTGTGACTGGTCGATCACCATATCCAGAATACGGTTGTGCAGATTCTTGATTCTGCTGGCGTTACCTGTCTTGTAATTATAGAAATGGTAGCCGTCATACCTCGACAGTCCGTTCCAGGTGGCAATCCATAGATACCCCAGATCGTCCTGGAAAATGCCCGACACGGCATTGCTCACCAATCCGTCTTCTGCAGAGAGATGTGAGCGTGTGGCTTGTATTTGTTGTGCATCAACTGTCTGCACCATACCAAGAAGGAGGGTGCAACAGATCAGGATTCTTAGTGAATTACTGTGTATCATCATTTAATCATGTAGCTTGTTCTTGTAATTATCGCTGCAAATATAAATATTTTCTTTCAAACAGCCAAGAATTACGAGGATAATTTCTATCTTTGCAGAAAAATAAAGGAAATGATGAAAAAAACTGTTTGTATCTTAGCTGGAGCCCGTCCTAATTTTGTCAAAGTATCGCCGTTGGTGCGTGCCATCACAAAGAATCCCGAAGCCAGTTGTCTGCTCGTCTATGCTGGTTGTGAGGATGATCCAACGCTTGAGCCTTCACTTTTCGAGGATCTCCAGATGCCCCGTCCGCAATATTATCTCGGTGTCAGTTCCACCAGTCTGAATGAGATCACCAGTCAGGTGATGGCAGCCTTCGATCGCTTCCTCGATGCCCATCCCGTCGAAGTGGTGATCGTGGTCGATGACCTTGCTTCAACGATGGCGGCAGCGATCGTTACAAAGAAGCGCGGCATCCGTCTGGCTCACCTTGTGGCAGGCACCCGTTCTTTCAACATCAACATGCCGAAGGAAATCAATCGCCTCGTCATCGATGCCCTCAGCGACTATCTCTTCACGGCAGGTGTCCGCAGTACAGGCATCGCCACCCGAGAACAGTCCGAGAATTCCCAGACCTATATGGTGGGTAACATTCTGATGGATACGCTCCGTTTCAACTATAACCGCTTCTGCCGTCCGGCTACCTTGCCCAATCTTCAGGAGGGGTCGTATATCGTGTTCACCCTGAACCGTAAGGCCCTGATAGCTGATACGGAGAATCTTGCCCTGATGCTCCAGGCGATGACTGAGGCCGCTGGCGATACACCGATCATCGCCCCGCTGCGCGGACTGGCGCGTGAAACCGTTCAGAAACTGGGTGCAGGGGTTCAGATCATTGATCCGCTTAGCTATTTGGAGTTCGGTTGGCTTACAGCACATGCCAAGGGTGTCATCACCGATTCGGGTAATGTCTCTGAGGAGGCCACCTTCAACAGCGTGCCCTGCATCACGCTCAACAACTATACCGAGCATCAGGAGACCGTCAGTGTTGGTTCCAATGTGCTTGTAGGCGAGGATGCTGGGAAACTGCGTGAGGCAGTCGGTCAGATGGTCAGTGGGGAATGGAAAAAATGCGCCCTGCCTGACCGTTGGGACGGTCGCACGGCAGAGCGCATTGTTCAGATTCTCTTAGCTTAAGAACTGCTTTAATAGTTTTCAGCCTTTACCTGGAAGTAAGCCTGCGGATGGTCACATACGGGGCATACTTCGGGTGCCTTCTTACCGATCACGATATGGCCGCAGTTGGCACACTGCCAGATCACGTCGCCATCCTTCGAGAACACCCGTTCCTTCTTGATGTTATCGAGCAGCTTACGATAGCGGGCCTCGTGCTCTGCCTCGATTTTGGCGACACCTTCAAACTTATCGGCAATCTCGTCAAAGCCCTCCTCACGGGCCTCGCTCTTGATGCTACCGCCCTCCAGCAGTTTGAACCACATCTTAGCGTGCTCCTTCTCGTTGTTGGCGGTCTCCTCAAAGATGGCTGCTATCTGCACGTAGCCGTCCTTCTTGGCCTTCGAAGCCCAGTAACTGTACTTGTTGCGAGCCTGACTCTCACCTGCAAAAGCCTCCTGCAGGTTCTTCTCTGTCTTTGTTCCTTTCAGTTCTTTCATAATCGTATTTGTTTCTAGTTTAAAAAATGATAATGGCGCAAAGATACGAATTATTTTTCAGAATCCACCTTTTTTCCCATATTTTTTTCTATCTGGTGATTTCGCCTCGGAGGCTTTGGGTCATGAGACGGCGCACGGTGTCGGGGGCTTCGGGGTAGTGGCTCTGGAGGAACATCAGTTTGGTGACGGCACTCTCTACGGTCTGGTCGTAGCCGCTGATGACGCCTGCCTCCTGCAGGTGGTAGCCCGTGTCGTAACGGCTCATCTCGACGGCGCCCTGCATGCACTGGCTGATGTTGACAATCACCTTGCCGTTACGCGTACCTTCTTTTAAGGCCTTCAGCAACCAGGGACTCTGCGGGGCATTGCCCGAGCCGAAGGTGCGCATGACGATCGCCTTGAGGTTGGGCGTGTGGATGATATGACGGATGAGGTCTTCGCGGAT
>ONFE01000139.1 GCA_900316985.1 uncultured Prevotellaceae bacterium | reverse complement strand
GAGGCTCGCAAGATCATTGCTGAAGCAAAGGTCGAGGGCGAGGCTCAGCTCAAGATGCCTATGATCGAGAACATCGCCAAGGGTCGTGTTCAGAAGTTCTTGAAGGAGAACTGCCTGGTTGACCAGGAGTTCCAGTTCGGCGACGGCGACAAGGCTACTGTTGCACAGTGGCTCGCTAAGCAGGACAAGGATCTGAAGATCACCGCTTTCAGACGCTTCACACTTGTTGCTGACTAATTCATAAGTCACACAATATTAAAAAGAATCGGCATCGCCTCCAAGCGGTGCCGATTTTTTGTGCCAACCTCTCACCCCTTGCCTCTAAGGCTCGCCTGATGTTCCCAACGTGGGAACATTTTATTCCCAAGGTGGGAATGTTTTATTCCCAGGCTGGGAACAATTGCTACCCTTAATGGGAACAAAACCCAAGATAGAAGAACAATCACTTTCCATCTAACACCTAACATCGTTTTCTTGGAAAAGCCTTTGTATAAAGGCTTTTCCGAAGGTTTTCATAGCCTCAACACCTAACATAACACCTAACTATCTCCTAACACAACACCTAACGTTAGGTTTTTATTAGGTCTTTGTTAGGTGTTATGTTAGGTGTTTGAAGAGGTCAAACCTCTCAAAATCCCTTTAAATAAAGGATTCTTGATGAAAGCCATGTTAGGTGTTAGGAGATAAATACATAATTCTTTAAAAACTGCCCCTAAATGCAATTTTTGCCAGATTTAAATCTAGAACTTGTTACATTTAAATCAAATAAGTGCTAGAATTAAATCTAGCAATCTGCCCTAAACATAGGAGCTTTTGCGCCTACATGTAGGAATGTACTCATAAAATAATCTCAAAAACATTTGGTTTTTCCTTTGCTTATTTGTACCTTTGCAATCGATCACTGGCATTTGGGCCTTAGTGAAGGCTGCTGGTGTGACTTTCGTGGGTTAAATATTAGCGTTGGATTAGCGTTGGCTATTATTCAAGATGTTCCGAAACTTGCAGGTAGAAAGAACATGTTACAGTAATAATGGTAACGCCTACTGGCATAGTGGGCGTTTTCCTGTTTCTGTAGCATAGGTTTCCTGCAAGTACCTGGAACATCAAACGGGGATTCGTCCACGTTTTTGTGTCCTTACAGGTGCTTGTGCCCCGAATTGTGAGCGAGGGCAGGCGTGAGGCTGCACAGATACTGGAGCGGCTAAGTAGTGGTACGCAGATTGGGCTACAGACCAATGAACTGGTGTTGCCGAGTAAGGATGTGAGCGGGCTGTTCAAGGGCAGTACGCCCCAGATACCTAATGCCTTCACAATGGCTGGCGGAAATAAGGAGTGGATGAACCGCCTTATCTATGGTGACAATCTCTTGGCGATGCAAGCCCTGCTTGCTGGCGACGCTCAGACGGGTTTGCCCTCGCTTCGCGGAAAAGTCGATTTGATTTATATTGATCCGCCATTTGATTCGAAAGCCGACTATAGAACTGATGTAAAACTACCAGGGGTTAGTCTTGAACAAAAACCAACAGTTATTGAGCAATTTGCATATGCTGACACTTGGGAAAACGGTACAATCTCATACCTTAAGATGATTTATACCAGATTACTTATGATGAAAGAACTCCTTTCGGATAGGGGAACTTTCTATTTACATATTGATTGGCATGTTGGACCTTATGTAAAAATCTTACTTGATGATATTTTCGGGAAAGAGAACTTTAGAAATGAGATTGTATGGAAATATACAGGATCGCTTCAGCCAAAACGCGATTTTGCTAGAAAGCACGATATTATATATCGATACAGCAAATCTGACGATTTATCATATAATCCAGTCTATGTACCATATTCAGAAGGAACTATTAACAGATTTGATCATGAAGATGAAAATGGTAGGTTTAAGATAACATATAGGGATGGTAAAGAGTATAAGACATATATGAAAGAGGGAAAGCCCATTGAAGATGTCTGGATAGATGATATACAAGATATTCCTATCATTATGAAAAATGCAAAAGAAAATACAGGCTATTCTACCCAAAAACCAGAAGTCCTCCTCGAACGTATCATCAAAGCCTCTTCCAACGAGGGTGACCTTGTCTGCGACTTCTTCGGTGGCAGCGGCACAACGGCAGCAGTTGCTGAGCGTTTAGGCAGACGCTGGATCACCTGCGACATCGGCAAGCCGGCCTCGTTGGTGATGCGCAAACGATTCATAGACCAAGAGGTAAAGCCCTTCCTCTATCAGAGCATCGGCGACTATCAAAAGGAGGCCTTTAGGAATAATAAACGCTATAAGCATGTAGGTGATTTGAGCCAAGTGGTACTGGGATTGTATGGTGCGCTGCCCTTTACACCAGAGCAGACGAACGACAGGAACTTCGGATATATAAAAGGTACGCGAACATTGGTGATGGTTGATTCGCCTAATCGTTTGACAACTGCTGCTACTATTCGTAGAGCAGTTGAAGCCAAAGCAAGTCTGCTTGGTGGCGATTGGGAAAAGGTGGTTGTTCTGGGCTGGAACTTCGCCTTCGATATTTCGCAAGCTATTCAGAAGTACGAGAACTCGAACGTGGAGGTGCTGGTGATTCCACCCGACCTGCTGGATAAACTGGCCAAGAAGGGCTATAAGAAACTGATTGACGACAAGTCGGTACGCTTCTCATCGCTGCAATACTTAGTGGCAAAGCCGCTGGTAGTGAAGCAGCAGGGCGAGCAGGACGAGATAGACGTGGAACTGGAGAACTACGTGCTGCTATCGCCTGACAACATCCCGTTGGACGATAAGGACAAGGAGAAACTGCAACAGGTGTTGGAGCGCGACCCGCTCTCGTTGATAGAATACTGGAGCATCGACCCTGACTACGACGGCGTAACCTTCCGCTCTACATGGCAGGACTACCGAGAGAATATGGAGAACGACAACGACCCGCTGCATTGTGTCTATAAGACTCGTCTCAGAGTGCCCCATAAGGAGCAGAGAAAAGTGTGCATCAAGGCTGTGGATGTATTTGGGTTTGAAAGTCAGGTAATCAAGGAGGTATAGGCTATGGCAACAAACGGAATGAATGCTTCGCTGGAGTTAGCCAAGCGACTCAGCGAGACGGTAAATGCAGCATGGGAAAGTGGCGAACTGTTGGATCAAGTGACGCCCACGACGCAGGAACTGTTGAAGTTCTGGTTCTCGGAGGAGTACTGTTCTTTGCGTAATCGTAACTTCCATATAGGTCAGCGTCAAGCGATTCTCAATGTTGTTTATCTGCATGAAGTGATGGGCGTTAAGAATGTGATGGAGTATTACGAACAACTGACACCCGACTTAATGCCTGTTGTGGAGTTAGCAACCTTGGGACAGAAGAAATATCAGATGCCTA
This sequence comes from uncultured Prevotellaceae bacterium, assembly GCA_900316985.1. Lineage (GTDB taxonomy): Bacteria > Bacteroidota > Bacteroidia > Bacteroidales > Bacteroidaceae > Prevotella. The sequence continues at coordinate 61 of ONFE01000139.1, read as the reverse complement.
AGTATGCCGTAAAGATGGCAACGGGCACTGGTAAGACTTGGGTAATGCATGCCCTATTGCT
>ONFE01000099.1 GCA_900316985.1 uncultured Prevotellaceae bacterium | reverse complement strand
GTTGGCGGACTACCTTATCAAGAATTGGTGAGGATGGCTGAGAAAATCAGTTCGTCAGAAAAATAATCACGCTACTGAGTCCTATATATGCATAGACGATGTATCGGAAGATGCGGTTAGGAATGTGCTTGAAAACGTAGGCTCCCAAAGCTGTGCCGATAATGACGCCGCCAAGACCGAAACAGTAATCTGTAAGGACGGTTGTGGTGAAGAAGCCGTTATAGGCAACTAACCCTTGGAGTATCTGGAAACGGATGAACTTATGATTACTGTGATAAAAGTCGTTTTCTTCATAAATAATCCTAAAATTTGATGCAAATTTAGCAATTTTCCAGCATTTTTTCTTATTTTTGCGTTCAAATAAGTATATATAGATATTTGACCCAACACAAAATCATCATGAGCAATCCACTTTTTAACATCCAGTATGGCCTGTTCGTTATCACAACGTGTGACGATGGGCGTGACAATGGCTGTATTAGCAACACCGTAGCTCAAGTAACGGCACAGCCAAACCGCATTTCCGTGGCCCTGAACAAGGGCAACCTGACCACCGAGCTCATCCAGCGCTCGCGCCGGTTCACAGCCTCCATCCTCAGCGAGGCTGCCGACTTCGAACTGTTCAAGCACTTCGGCTTCCAGAGCGGACGCACGGTCGATAAGTTCGCTAACTTCACCGATTGTCGCCGCGTCGCCAACGGCACGATGGCCATCATGCGTGGCACCAACGCCTTTATCTCTGCCGACGTGGAACAGGCTATCGATCTGGGAACTCACATGCTCTTCGTTGGTCTCGTCACCGAGATGGAGGTGCTCGCCGATGTTCCCTCGGCCACGTATAACTACTACCAGCAGTATATCAAGCCGAAGCCCCAGCCCGTCGGCCAGACAGCAGAGGGCAAGACTATCTGGCGCTGCAGCATCTGCGGATATGAATATGTTGGCGAGGAACTTCCCGAAGATTTCACCTGCCCAATCTGTAAGCATCCCGCATCAGACTTCGTGAAGGTCACTGCCGAGGCCGATGCGCCTGCCACTGGCAATAAGTATGCTGGCACACGCACTGAGAAGAATCTCGAAACCGCCTTCGCCGGCGAGTCGATGGCCCGCAATAAGTACACCTACTACGCCTCCGTGGCCAAGAAGAATGGCTATGAGCAGATTGCCGCCCTCTTCCTGAAGACAGCCGAAAACGAGAAGGAGCACGCCAAGCTGTGGTTCAAGCATCTGGGTGGCCTGGGCCAGACGGCCGAGAACCTGCTACATGCTGCAGACGGCGAGAACTATGAGTGGACCGACATGTACGCCACCTTTGCCCGCGAGGCTGACGAGGAGGGTTTCCATGAGCTGGCCGAGCAGTTCCGGGGCGTGGCAGCCATCGAGAAGCATCATGAGGAGCGATATCGTGCCCTGCTGCGCAACGTCGAGGCAGCCGAGGTCTTCCACAAGAGTGGCATCAGCATCTGGGAGTGCCGCAACTGCGGCCATATCGTCATTGGCACCAATGCCCCCGATGTTTGTCCGGTCTGCTTCCATCCGCAGTCGTATTTCGAGATAAACGCGGAGAACTATTGAAGCTTATTCAATACGTAGATGTCCCGACTTGCAGATAGTGTAGGTCGGGGTTTCCGCCATTTACCAATCTTTTGTTTCAATTGTCGAAGTACCTGGTTGCTGACGCCGTTCTATGTGAGGCTGTGTCGCCGTCTTTCTTATTCATTACGTTTGACTAATTCTATCGCCTCTTTACCTGTCAGGTGCTCGATGTCTAAACGTATCATCAGCATGCGGGACAGGCCGTTTTCAATCTCTTTCTGGAGAGCTTCTTCCTGATTCGGATTGTATCGGTTGCCAAGCATACGGGCCACTTCTAACTTCTCATGCTCGTCCTCGATTATATGGATTCTGCCGAAAGCAATCACGCTACGGAAGAAGGTGGTGTACTTTTCCGGCTGAACATCATCTTTTTCGATGACACAGAAAGATGCCTTATCGCATTTGCGGATGGCATCAACCTTATGGCCAGCCAACGCACTATGGAAGTATAGTTTCCTTTCGTGATAGACATAGCTGATAGGAACGGCATACGGATAACCTCCATCGCCAAGTAATGCCAATGTGCCAGAAGTTGCCTTCTGAAGTATGCCAATGCTCTCTTCCTCAGAAAGCTGTTGGCGCTTACGCCTCATTTCTCTAAATCCACTCATAACAATCCTGATACAATATCGCCATGACGTTTCTCGTCGTTCTTCACGCTCTTCACCTCGGGGAAGTCTGCAATCAGGTGTTCATAACCTACGGCAGCATCGTATTCTCCCTTTGCAATCAGCTTATAGAGGCGCTTCCTGCCTAACAGGCAGTAAAGTATAGGCATGATTCGAGCCATCGTTTTCTTGGGTTTCAAAGCCTTTTGTGTATAGGCATGGAACACGCTGGCATGACGGCCTTCTTCCTTCGCCAACTGAAGGAAAGCCTCACGCTCCTTGTCTGTCTTTACCACTTTAGCCAGTCTTTGGTACATCAGCACGGCATCAAGTTCGCCCTGCTGACTACGCAATAGTTCTTTGAATTGTTCTTGTGTCATATTACTAAACTATTCTAATTTTGGCTGCAAATTTACGAAAAAACGGGGAATTATGAGTACCTTTGCCCTTGGATTTAATAGTATTTGTGAAATGGATTATCTGCCCAAAGACCCTGCCATATTGGTTTCGAGCGTTAATATGCTCCTACGTGATGAGGAGTTTGACACGCTGGAAGCATTGTGCTTTGCCTTCAGCAGAGATCCAAAAGAGATAAAGGACTACCTCTATAGGAAAGGCTTTGTCTGGAGTGAGCAACAGAAACAGTTCAGGCCTATCGGCTACGATCAATGATTACGAAGGACAGCATAGAGACCGCCTATAGCTTTCTGCACCAGAAGCGGAACGTCTATATCCATTCTACCCTCGACTGGCAGAAGGATGACATAGAAATGTCCATTGGCAGCTATGTGGACGATATGAGCCAGGAACTCTATGAGGCCATATCCGACGGCAGGGCCGATTTCTTAAGAGACCACAAACGGTTTGGAGAGGATATTACTCTAGCTGTAGATAGATTAGAGCAAAAGTTATAAGAAGATATATGGAGAATTTTGAAGATATATTGAGAAAGGACCTGCACCAATTCCTCCTCTCTATGAAGGAAGTGGATGAGCGGTTGCCGGAATGTCCTGATGTCGAAGATAAATGGGAAGAGATTGCGAAGGCATATATCCCCGATGGCATCAGGGAGTTCCAGGACTTCCCATCGGCATCACTCGGTTGGATGATGTATATAGGCATGGCTGTTGCCAAGATGTGGGACACGGAATGGGAGATCTATTCAAAGATAGAAAACCTCTATGCCTACATGCGCGACAAGCGAGGCTATGACAGCATGGATGAATACATCCGCGAGGAAGTGCTTTTGCTGCAAGGCATAGACTATACCGTTCTGGAGAAGGTGACAGGCGAGTGTGCATCCCGTGTCTATAATGCCCTGATGCACCAGCATCTGGAGCCTGGCACGAAAGAGGCATTTAATGGCTACGTCATCAGCCTGCATCAGCTCTATCTGATGGGTGCTGCCATGCAACTGAAAAGGATGGGCTATCACATGACCAAAATGAATTAAAGTAAATTGCAATGACGAAGAAGCTGTTCTTTCAGGCCTTGACGAAGTTTGTTGTCGGATTAGCGATAGTGATGGTGCTATTGTTTATTCCGGCAGGGACGCTCAGTTTCTGGCAGGCGTGGCTGTTCATCGGCATCCTGTTTGTTCCGATGCTCATAGTGGGCATTATCCTGATGAGCCGTAACCCGGAACTGTTACGTAAACGCCTTGATGCAAAGGAAAAAGAGGGAGAACAGAAAAGCGTCGTTGCCATGAGTAGCCTGCTGTTTTTGGCCATGTTTGTCATTGCTGGACTCAACTACCGTTTCGGATGGTGGATATTGCATGACGGAATTGTATTTGCGGCAGCCGTTCTATTCCTACTGGGTTACATCATGTACGCAGAGGTCATGAGAGAGAATGTCTGGCTGTCAAGGACTGTTGAAGTACAGGACAATCAGCAGGTGGTCGATACGGGATTGTACGGCATTGTGCGTCACCCCATGTATTCTGCCACGTTGATT
>ONFE01000100.1 GCA_900316985.1 uncultured Prevotellaceae bacterium | reverse complement strand
TCACCGTCCATCGTTATCTCATGTCCGTAGCCGTTGAAGTAGGCTCCGCCATGCACCCAGAAGGCTACAGGCAGTTTTCTGTCAGGCTGACCTACGGCACTGGTTGGTGTCCAGATGTTCAGATACAGGCAGTCCTCGCTCTGCACGGTCTGCTCCTTCCAGTAGAACTCATTGCCATAAAATGTGCCGACGGCGTTACCAGGCTGCCAGCAGATATTGCTGAATGTGTCGGCCACCTTGACACCATCCCACTTCACGACAGGCTGAGGACGCTTCCATCTGAGTTCACCAACGGGTGGGGCTGCATAAGGGATGCCCTTGAACACAGTTATCTCACTTGCTGAAGAAGGAATGCCTTGTAGCAGTCCTCCCTCAACCTTTACGACGGGATTCTGCCCCCATGCCAGAGTCGTCATCATTCCCGCTAATAGTAATGCTAGTTGTTTCTTGATCATATGTCAGAAGTATCAGTATGTTGTGTCTGCAAAGATACGAAATAGAAATGAGAAAAGATGTTTTTTTCACATTCTTCTTGTTTTTCTTGCATTTTTTTCCTAATTTTGCAGCGGTATAAAACTATAAACCAAAATGTTATGAACGAGAAGTTTCTCAAAGCAAAAATGAAGAAGATTTTTATAATGATGTTTGCCTTTGTGAGTTTGACGGCAAGCGCACAGGGCATTAAGAGCGGTTCCAAGTGGAATATCAGTAATCTGGTCTATGAGGCCAAGGTAAATACAGACAAGACCATCACCTTCACCGCTATGGCTGAGGGTGAAGAGTTGGCTTTTCGACTGACACCCAGCAGCAGTAAGAAGAATGAGTATGTTCTCTCTGAGGAGCAGAATGCCGACGGCTTCAATCCCTTCAGCAAGTCGCCTCGTGCCAAGTATATCGAGAAAGAAGGATGGAAACTGATTTGTCTATATGATTTGAAAGGTAATCTGCATGATGTGCTCGATGGCTCTTTCTTCGGAGAAGGCGAGAAGGTGGCTATGGGCAAGTGGATGCAGCAGATCATGGGTAAATACACGGATAGCTATGGTGACACGCTGGAGATCGGCCATGAAATCATCTATGAGAAAGGTGTAGCCCGTGCCGAATATAAGAATATCGCCTTCAACGGCACTGTCACAGGCGTGCTCAGTATCAACGGACTCACCGACCTCGAAGGTACGTGGGAGGCTGTGCAGACACTCGATGGTCTGACCCTCTACGAGGTAGAGCAGGACGAATACGGCATGTTCAAACGCAAGGGCCAGAAGAAGACGCTGAGTTGGGTGAATACAGAGCCGCGCTTTGGCTATGCCAACCGCATCCTGCTCAATGACAAGTTGTTCCAGAAGATGAATAAATCCACCCTTCGCATCATGCGTAACTCTATCTTAGCCAAGCATGGCTATATGTTCTCTTCACGTGACTTGGCAGATTATTTCGCCAGTCAGCCTTGGTTCAGTCCACGTCCTTCAAACGATGACGTCAATGATGAGTTGTCTCTGGTGGAAAGTCTGAATATCGAACTCATCAAACAAATAGAGGGAAATTAATCAGGTGAGGCAAAAACCGATGATATATCGGAACTGGTCTTTGTTCCTGATCTCTCCAACATCAAGCCTCTCGACCTCTCCGACGGCAAGGATAATTGTAAAGGGATTCAGCAGCGGCACATCCTGCCGTTCAGCCTTGCGAATCTCTACATTTTTTTCAATTATTCAATCTTTCCTGCCAACCACATGCGAGTTGCGGCTGGTGTCGGTGTAGCGGTGATGGTGGCGGTATTGACCGTCTGCTGATCTCCGTCGATGTTGAACTGTAGGGCAGCTCCTTCTGAGCGTACATCGATGGTGACAGGAGCGCCCATCACCAATGGCAGATTGACGTCGTCATGACCGGTGGGCAATCCGCAGAGCACTGGAATGTTATACTCTGCCAACAGGTCGTGAAGCATAGCTTCAATACTTATAACATCGCCATTTTCGTCTGTAAATTCAGTACCGCAGCTGACGAACTCACCGAGAATAACTCCCTTGCAACGGTCGAACACACCATTCATCTTCAATAAGCGCATCTGGCGATCGATATTACGCATATTCTCACCGATTTCTTCCACGAAGAGAATCAGGTCTTTACCTTTGGTGGCATCGGCCCTGGAGCCGACGTTGGGCGCGAAGGTGCAGAGATTGCCGCCAACGAGCACGCCGCTGGCTTGTCCTAGTATGTTCTGCTGATGTGCAGGAACCTCATAGCGGGGAACCTTGCCCAACAACAGGTCGCGCACCATCGTGCAAGTCTTGTCAGTGCCTCCCTTGGCCAGAGTGGTACTCATAGTGCCGAGGATGCTCATCACGCCGGCACGGCTCCAGAATCCGTGAAGGGTGGAGATGTCGCTGTAGCCGACAATCCACTTTCGGGCAGCCTTCACTTCGTCGAATGGGAGCTGGTCTATGAGTTGGATAGTGCCATAGCCGCCGCGATTACAGAGGATGGCCTTGATGCTTGGGTCACTCAAAGCCCAGCGGATATCACTCACTCGCTCTTCCACCGTTCCTCCTATCTTACCGTCCAGCACCTTATCAACATTGGAACCGATGACGGGCTCAAAGCCCCATGAGCGTATCACGTCGGCTGCTTTCTCAATGGTCTCGATCGGCGTATAGTATGAGGGTGAAATCAGTGCCACCCTGTCGCCCGCCTTCAGATAGTCGGGCTTCACGCAGTTCAGCACCACCTGTTCTTCTGGTCTCGGTACAACGCCAGTGTCATCATCGTCCTTGCTGCACGATATCAAAGTCATGGTAGCCATCATAACGGCTACTGCAATTGGTAAAAGTTTCCTCATCAGAATCGTATTTTACATTACTCTTTATACTCCAAGGCAAGTCCACCTTCGCTGGTTTCCTTGTAGAGCGAGGGCAGGTCGTGGCCTGTGCGTTTCATCACCTCAACCACATGGTCAAATGAAATGCGGTGATTGCCATCGGAAGTAATGGCATAGAATGTCGCATCGGCAGCACGTGCGGCAGCAAAGGCATTACGCTCGATGCACGGAATCTGAACCAATCCGCAGATGGGGTCGCAGGTCATGCCGAGGTGATGCTCCAGCCCCATCTCAGCAGCATATTCTATCTGGTTGGGACTGCCTCCCCATAGCTGGCAACCGGCTGCAGCGGCCATAGCGCAGGCTACGCCCACCTCGCCCTGACATCCTACTTCCGCGCCGCTGATGCTGGCATTGTGCTTAATCACGTTGCCAAAGAGTCCAGCTGTAGCAAGGGCTCTCAGTACGCGCTGCTTAGAGAATCCCAGATCGTGGTAGGCCGCATAGAGAATGGCAGGAAGAACACCACAACTGCCACAGGTGGGAGCCGTCACAATCGTACCTCCACAGGCATTCTCTTCAATGACTGCCAATGCATAGGAATAGAGCAGGGCACTGTATCGAGCAGTCTCATTGTATCCTTGTGCTTTCACATAATAAGATACAGCCTTGCGCGACAATCCTAACGGACCAGGCAGGGCGCCTTCTGCATCGAGACCTCGTACTACGGCTTTTTCCATCGTATCAAAGACTTCCTTCAGGAAATCCCAGATCTCCGGTCCTTCACATTGTTCCACATATTCCCAGTAGCCATGACCTGTATTCTTGCACCACGCCAAGATGTCCTTGATCTTGTGCATCTCATAGACATCGCCGCCAGCAGCGAACATGTCACCTTCGGCCTTACCCTCCGACAGTGCACCACCGCCTACGCTATATACCGTCCACTCGTCGCCTCCGTCAGCCGTGAACTTCATGCCGTTGGGATGGAACGGCAGGAATATCTTGGGTTGCCAGACGATGTTCACAGGGGCTATCTTACTAAGCACATCAATGATGGCGACATCGGTCATGTGACCTTTTCCCGTAGCAGCGAGACTGCCGTAAAGAGTTACTTCGAAGCTCTTG
>ONFE01000101.1 GCA_900316985.1 uncultured Prevotellaceae bacterium | reverse complement strand
ATAGGCTCGCATGGAGGACCATGCGCGACTCTGCGTTTGCGTGTTGAACAGGGTTACTAACTCGGGGATTTGTTTGTCCGTGAACTGCAGGGCAAACTTAATGTAATAAATGTCATTGATGTTGTTAAGCATAACTTTGATTTTTTGAAGTTTGTAAATTTGTTTACTTCCACATCGTACTGACCACCGTGGCTGTATGCTTTTTGATTTAGCTCGGTTGGCGAGTCCATCCCATAGGATGACTGCTCTTGATGTTTCGGCAACAAAGGTACTACAAATTCCCCTAACCTGCAAATCTTTTTCTTCGAATTAATCTGATGGAATAAATCGCAAAAACCGTTGCGAGGGATGAACTGAAAGAATAAATGCAAGAAATTTTGGAGGTTCAAGAAAAAACCATTATATTTGCATCGGAAACGTTAAAAGTACCAATGGATGGAAATCATACTGAACGATTATCACAAGAAAGTGAATGCCGAAATGAGGCAGAAAGTGGCATATTGGAAAGCGCATCCACTTTCGCGCAGCGAGTCCTTGAGGAGATTGAGGCTCTTGCGGGAACAACGGCTTGCAAATCAGTCCAACTGGTAAGACTCAAGAAATGGGCACAAGAGCAAGGCTGTTGGTTTGATGACCATAGTCAATTTGGCGATTTCTTCGACCGTGGGTCGGAGAACGAGGTCTATTTATCGACAAACCAAAATGAAATCATCAAACTGAATGATTTTCGTTATTCTGACGATAACTTAACCTCTTTTTTTGAGCGTATCAAAGCACATAACATGTACTTTGATGCATGTCCATACCAAATGATAGGTTTTGCAGAAAATCGTGATGAACAAATTTGTGCGGTACTGGTACAGCCTTTTATTGTTGAGGCCCGTCTGGCAACAAAAGAGGAAATACACGATGAATTTATCCGGCTTGGTTTCCACCCAGAGGATAATGGTGAGTATTATTCCAACGGACGGCACGACATTTTTGATGCCGTAGATGGTAATGTATTGGTGGACGAAGAGGGGCATTTGTTTTTTATCGATACCATTATCTATCCTGCCGATACTGGCGGCTATGAAAAATACAGCAGTCTGTCGCCACGGGCAAGCAAAAAGTGAAGATAGAGTATCCAAGGACCTTTTCGTTCTTTGGATTGCCCTGGCTGCTCTGGGCTGTGCCGCCGTGAACCTACACATCTCCCTGAATATGCTGGGAAGGAAGGAAGATCTGGAGTGAAACCCCAAAGTTTTTTTTATTGAACTTTCGGACGTTTCTTTCTCCACGGGTAACTCGCTAAGTTACCTGTGGTATTCTTATGATGCCCGATAGAAATAACTATGCTTGGAAAAATTAATCGGATGCGGTATGAGGTGTTGCTTTCCGGATTTTCCAGCCGATGGCGGCCATGAAGATGGCCATCAAGGGACTGATGAGGTTGAAGAAACAGTAGGGGAGATAGGTGAGGGTGGCGACACCAAGAATGGTGGACTGCGTCATGCCGCAAGTGTTCCATGGAATGAGTACGGAGGTGACGGTAGCTGCATCCTCGCAGGTGCGGCTGAGCAACCGCAGTTCATAACCCTTTTTTTGATAGGTTTCCTTATACATGTCGCCGGTGAGTACGATGGAGATAAACTGGTCACCGGTGGAGATGTTGAAGAATAGGCCCGTAAAGACGGTGCTTGCCACCAGACTCAGGCGGCTGTGTACAAAACTGATGATAACGCGCGTGATGCTCTGGATCATTCCGCTGGCCACCATGACAGCTCCGAAACACATGGCACAGATAATCAGCCAGATGGTGTTGAGCATCCCTGCCATTCCACCGGTCGAAATCAGTTCATTGAGTGAGGCTTCACCCGTCTCGATGTTAGTGGCACCGTAGAAGGTAAGGGCAAGTCCGCGAATCAGCGAAGCGGCATTTATGCCTTCTGTTCCTGCTATCTGGCAAAGGATATGGGGCTGAAACACCAATGCGACGATGCCGGCCATCATCGCCGAAAGAAAGAGTACGATAAGCGACGACATGCGACGGGCAATGAGCAGGGCTGTCAGCACGGGTACGAGCAGGGTCCAAAGAGAGATGTTGAAGGTGCGGGAAAGTCCTTCGGTGTAATGGCTTACTTCCGGAATGGAACTGCCGTCGTTGCCTAATCCTGAAATGAAAAAGATGATGAGCGCAATGGCGAATGACGGGACGGTGGTATAGACCATGTAGCGGATGTGCGTAAACAGTTCTACACCTGTGGCTGATGAGGCCAGGATGGTGGTGTCGCTCAGCGGTGACATCTTATCGCCAAAGTAGGCTCCGGAGATAATGGCACCTGCCGCCCAAGCCTCGGAAATGCCGAGGGCATGGCTGATGCCTAAAAGTGCCACGCCAATGGTGGCAATCGTTGTCCACGAACTGCCAGAGAGTACCGAAACCAAAGCGCAGATAATACAGGCGCTGACGAGAAAGAACTGCGGTGACATGATCTGCACCCCATAATATATTAAGGTAGGCACCACGCCGCTAATCATCCACGAACCCGACACCATGCCCACGGCCAGCAGAATGACAAGCGTGATAGACACGTTGCCGATGGTTTTAATGATCTGCTTTTCGAAGGTGTGCCAGCTGATGCGATAGACCGTCATGGAGATGGTCACACAGACAGCCGTGCCTAAAAGGAGTGCCACCTGACTTCCACCTGTGAGCGAATCGCTGCCGAAGAGGGAAATTACCGTGATGAGCAGTCCGATAAGTACTATGATCGGAATGGCGGATATGAGCGGGTGGGGATAATCTTTCATGGGGTGTCAGGAGGTGTTCGTGCTGTGGAGGGATTCTATTCTTCGCGCTCGCGATACCAGTCCATGTATGCTACGTAGTGGGCAGCATTGTCGGTCTGTCCCGGACGTACTTTTTTGATGAACTTGGCTGGTACGCCGCCCCATATTTCACCGGCGCCCACCTTGGTGCCTCCGACGACTAAAGCCCCGGCAGCCACGATGGCTCCTTCGCCAATCTCACAGTTGTCGAGCAGCGTGGCACCCATGCCGATGAGGGCGTGGTCGTGGATGGTGCAGGCATGCACGGTGGCATTATGGCCGATGGTCACGTCGGAACCGATGTTCAAAGGCCCGATCTTGTAGGTGGTATGCAGACAGGCACCATCCTGTACGTTCGTCCGGTCACCTATTTTAATATAGGCCACATCGCCGCGAACGACGGCATTAAACCATACGGAGCACTCGTCGCCCATGGTCACTTCGCCCACGATGGTGGCATTTTCGCTGAAATAGCAGTTCTTACCCCATTGGGGTTTCAGTCCGTTTACTTCTTTTATTAAAGCCATGTCTTGGGAAATTGAGAAAATGAGAAATTGAGAAAATGAAAAATAAAAAGAATGAGAAATGATTGCTTACGTGCAGCCAATTTCTCATTCTCTCATTTCCTCAATTACTAAATGTCTTACAAGTTCGGGTTGATCTTGTTCCACTCAGAGATGGGAGGAACAATGTTCAGCGTAACCAGCTCGTCGCGCATCTTGCACAGGTGCTCGTAGCTCTGGTCGAGCTTGGCATTCTCTTCGGGAGTTCCCTGGGGAACTTCATACTTGGCACCCTCGGCGGTCATGGTGGTCTTCATGGCCATCATGATGTGGTCGTACTTGTCGGTCTTCACGTATGTTCCAACGGGGAAGCGGAAAGGCTCACCACCCATGGCTGCACGAATCATCTCAACAGAGAGGTAAGAGGGGCTCTGGAAAGAAGAGCGTCCGCGGAGCTCGATAATCTTGGCGCCGCCCTTGGTAACGTCGGTCTTCATCTGCTCCCATTCA
>ONFE01000103.1 GCA_900316985.1 uncultured Prevotellaceae bacterium | reverse complement strand
CGCGGTCTTCCCCTGCGCCTCATAATTCTCTTTTCGTTGGTGCTATCCTGCATAATTAAATACGATTAATGTTCAACATAAGAGGTGCGAGCCTGCGAGTACTCAGCCATCAACACTTGTCGCCAAGTGTTCAAGAGTTTTTCGTATCACGAAAAAACCTCTTGCTACTGTACGTTACATTTCGGAACCTCTGACAGCGCAAAGGTAGGGGGAATAATTTATAATGCCAAGAAATATAAGCTCTATTTCTCGACAATGAATAACTTTATCTTTGTTGTTTTTCAGATGGTTTCAGTTAGGTATTATTGGATTAAAATGTTTCAGTGATAATTTCGCAGATGTGGCAGATCAGCTTACTTTATCCAACAACTTCTTACCTATAGACAGGTGTGGGGAAGGTGATGGTGCTGGGGATGTAGAAGTCGTCGGAGAGGGTGCGACCGTCTATTTGTTTGGTCAGGCGGTAGTGACCGGTGGCGAGATGGAGCAGGCGGATATGACCATAGACGGTAGCGGAGTCGTGGGCAGCTATGGTGCTCAGGACGGAAGTGAAGCCGAAGTCCTTGGGGAATGGAACTTGCTGCCAGTGGCCGTCAGTCTCGCGTTCGATGGTGTACTCCTGTCCGTAGCTTACATCGTAGTCGTTGGGATTGATGATCCTCGCCTGCACCACAGAGTCGGTTTGCGAGAGGCTTTTGTCGGCGATGACGAGGCGCAGGGTGTCCGCACTGGTCACGGCCTCGGTACTGTCCGTTGGCTGTTCCGCATCTGCCACCGTCTGCCGTGCCGTTGGGCGACATGAGGCGAATGCGAGGGCGACAATCAGGAGGAAGAGAAGTCCTGCTTGTTTCATCATTTTACTTTCTTGAACCTTGATATTTCTTCATTAGTACCAGGCTTGTTCCAAATCATCTGCGTGCTGGTGAGGCGGCGGATGTCGCAATCCACGGTGAGGGCAACTGAGGTGTCATCTGGCTTGGGAGAAATATGCAGATGTCCAGCATCCGTTACTGTGTAGATACGATATACGGTAGTGTCGCCTGCTGCCCAGTCGGAGGTGAATATATCAACGGTGCCGTTATTGGCGGACTGCGGATGGAATGTGTATTGTACCATGCCAGCATCGGCCACGCCTTCGTCATACACCTTTTGCCAAGTGCCACCAAGCTCTGCTGCTTCGTAGACATCGGTATCATCGTCACTGCTGCAAGAGGCGAGGGAGAAGGCAGCAAGCATCGCAAAGGCGAGTCTCCAAATCTTCATTGTTTTCATTTCGTTTTTATATTTGTATGTTTATGTTTCTGTTAATATAAACGCTGTGAAGCGGGAAATCCTGCATCATCGGGCGTTAAATGTTCTTAACCGAACCTGTTTTGTTTGAAGCAGGCAACTTTGGCACTGTGGCCGACGGCTGCCCGCCTGTCGAGAGAGATTTATAGTCGGTTGCGTTCGCTTTGTCCTGCGTGGCTACCCTTGTAGCGGCTCTTGGTAGCGTTGAACTTCCACGAGAGGTCGATGCCGATGCGACGCGAGTCGTTGTACTGACGGAATTGTGTACGGATATTGATACCGCTGTAGGCTGTCATCTCTGTGTATTGTGTATGCAGAATGTCATTAGCAAGGATGGCTATGCTCAGGCTCTTGTCTTTGAGCAACTGCTTGTTGAGTCGGAAATTGACGAAACCCGTGGTCTTCACTTGGGCACAAGCGGATTCTTGATAAGGTGTCAGACTGCCTTTCACGTTCAGCATCCACGAATGGGGAAGTGTGAAAGTGTTGTCGAGCGTAAAGTCCGTACAAAGTCCATTCCACTTATGGGTGATGCCGATGGCCTCCAAATCTTCGTCAACGAAAAAGAAACTTGCGGAGTAGTTCATCTGCCAGATGCCTACCTTCGGGGAAAGGTTGAGATTGATGCCATATAATTGTCTCTTAGGGCTATTGACATAACTCATGATCATGACACCGGGATGATTCAGGTCATCGTAGGCATACTGGAATGAGCGGACAGTGTTCTTGTTGTATTCGTAGAAAGCCTCAGCATAGAGCCACTTCCATCCGGAGGCCCAGGAGAGTTGGTAAGTCGTCTGCGGCTTCAGGAACGGATTACCCATATCATATTCGTATTTACTGCGATAGTGGATGTCGGATGACAACCGCAAATATGAAGGGTTGTTGCGATAAGTGGAGAACGAAAGCTTATGGTTCCATTTTTCCGTTTTGTAATTGACAGATGCCCTTGGAATAACAATGCTGTAATTCGGGCTCATTTCGTCATTGCGCTTGCCGTCTATGTCATAGTGGTTAAGTTCGTTCTGCCACCGCAGGCTGGTAGTGAGGCTGAACTTGCCAAGCGTCAGTGAATAATCTGCGAATAGCGACCAAGTGGTAGTCTGCTGATGTATATGATTATCGGCAGCATATCCGCTTTGCGTGAAATCCGTGGTACGGTCTACTCCTGATGCTTCCTCACCGAAAGTCAGTTTGCCTTTAGAAACGGGGGCTGTGATGACAAGTTTCTCAGCTATCAGTTTGTTCTTTGCTTTGCTGTTACTGCTGACACCAGATTGCCCAATTGTTCCGCCCTCCATCTCCGTATCCTCGGGTGCCATATAGTAGTCGGCACTGAAATCAATGCCCCAATTACCGACTTCGCCAACGTAATAAGCGTTGATGCTGTGACTGACTTTGGGCTTGCGATAAGTAAAGGTCTCGGCTTTTCCGCTTTCCACGATTATTCCATCCTGCCATGTTTCTTCCTCAAAGCGACGGAGGTCGGGCTTGTTGCCTAAGTAGCTGAATGGGGTGTAGTCAATGCCGACAGAATGGTGTTCATTGATGTCCCAGTTCCAGCCAAGGTCGCCAAAGAAATAGTTAAAATGGTAGAGCCATTCTCCATTGCGTGCATAATCCCAATTAGAGGATGCCTGCAACTGGTCTTCAGACGTAGCAGAAAATGTCTGATTGTTATGCGTCAGATAGATGCCACCAAAGAAGTCCATACCGTTTTTTGTTCGGTAGTTTAGTCTCGTATTGCCACTGGCATAATTCTCCTTTCCCTGCCGATAGGCTGTCGAGAAGTTGCCACTCAAGCCATCACCCGTTTTGCGGATGGTTTTCAGTCGGATGACGGAAGTAACATTTGCACCGTATTCAGCACCAGGATTGGTGATAATCTCTGCCGACAGTATTTCGTCGGCGCGAAGACGGTCGAGTTCCTGCGCATCGCGCACTTTTTTATTATTGATGTAGATTTCAGGCACGCCATGCCCCGCTATCGTTCCGTCACCCATCATCAGGGGCAGATGGCTGAGCATGTCGCTTGCCGAACCGAATTGTTCCAACGGTGTACCCTGAACGGTAACCTGAAGTCCTCTTTCTGTTGGTGTGTAGAGCAGCCGATGGCCTTTCACTGTCACGTTCTTCAATGTATAGGTATCAGGCTTGATTCTGATTTCGCCGATTTCCGTGGTCTCGCATAGTTTATATACGGTCTTGTAGCCTACGAATGAAACGCGGGCGAGGACGGGCCGTTGCTCACATGGAATAACAAAGAGGCCGCTTTCGTTCGACACGCCACCCGTCATCAGCGTGGAGTCCTTGGGAGAGAGGAG
>ONFE01000104.1 GCA_900316985.1 uncultured Prevotellaceae bacterium | reverse complement strand
TAAGGCGTGGGAGCGGTTTGCAGCGGAGCATCCGGTGGAAGTCAAGCGGCATAGGTCGCTATATACCAGTTGGTTTACAGGTGCGAGAAAGTATGCCGCCATTGGCGTCGCAGTCCTGATGATAAGCGGCTTGTCTTACGCGGCCATTGTTCAGATACGGACAAGGAATGAGATACGGAAGGAACAGCCTGCCGTAACTGAGAGGAAACCGGCTACAGTCCGCAAGACTGAGGCTCCTGTTGATGCAGTTGACACGGTGCAAGTCCAGCCCAGGACCTTTGACAATGTACCTCTGGAGAAGATGCTGCCTGAAATCGCCGAACACTACGGCATGGATGTCCGCTTCCTCTCAGAAGAAGCCAAGAAACTCCGGCTATTCTTCACTTGGAATCCGCAGGAGTCCATCGATAAGGTAATTGATAAGTTGAATCAGTTTGAACGCCTGAACGTGAAGCGGAACGGACGGAACATAATTGTGGAGTAGGCTATGAAAAAGTTATTTGCCCTTATGGTTCTCGGCCTGTCCCTGATTCAGGCAGAGGCGCAAACCATCAGCCAAACCTTTAATGATGTATCGCTTTCGGAGGTATTGCGCACATTGAACGATGCCACTTCAAGGTACGATGTGAACTTCATCTACAACGAACTGGAGGACTTTCGCGTATCGACCAGCATTCAGAATCAGACCGTTCCGGATGCCGTGCGCCAGGTGGTCGGGTTCTATCCTATGCGAGTTTCTGTTGCGGATTCCCTGATAACCGTGGAGTGTACCCATAAAACAGACAGCCATCTGCGGGGCCGACTGGTTGACGAGACCGGGGAGCCGGTCGTGTATGCTACAGTCGCGCTATACACGCCGCAGGATTCGACCTTCCTTAATGGAGGTGTCAGCAATGACAGCGGGATATTTGTGATTCCGGTGGAGATGATGCCGGTTCTTGCCAAAATTTCGTTGATTGGTTACAAAGAGCACTGGATGCTGTGCGAAACGGAGTATGCGGGAACGATACGGATGGAACCGGAATCTTTTGAACTGCAAGGAACGACCGTCACCGCTGAGCGACCGCAACTTGTTCAAAGCAAGAATGGCTCGCTTGTCGCTAATGTGCAGGGCACACCATTAAATCAATTCGGTTCAGTCACTGAGATGCTGACCCACCTGCCTCTGATGATGAGCAACGGCGAGATAGCCGGTCATGGCAAACCGGAAATCTACATCAACAACAAGAAAGTGCGTGACGAGGAAGAACTTGACCGCTTGCGTGCCGATGAAATCCTCTCCGCCGAGATTATCACCAACCCCGGCCCTGAATATGGTGCCAATGTTACGTCAGTGATTAAGCTCAGGACAGTCCGTAAGGCGGGAGAAGGATGGAGCGGCAATTTCTCCGCAGCATACCGTCAAGGACAAGAACACTATGAGAGTGCCAATGTTTCGCTGAATTATCGCACCCGAAATGGCATGGACTTCTTCGCCCGTGGCTACTTTACGGATAACAACAGCCTCATCACTGCCACCTCCAACGACCAGTTACAGGCCTCATCCTTGTGGGATTATGAGAAATCCGCCGAGTGGCTCTCCCGGGTGAAATACTACTTTGCTGACCTCGGTTGGAACTGGGAAATTAACGACCACCACTCCATTGGCCTGACCTACACTGCAAACAACTATATCGGTGATTTCAAGACCCAGCGCACCTTCGACGAGCAGGTGTGGCAGGACGGCACGCTTGTCGATGGCGGACATAGTGTGACGACAACTCTGGGGAAGCCCCGGATGACACACACCGTAAATGCCTACTATGTTGGCGAGGTGGGCAAATGGAAGCTTGACTTCAGTACCGATTTCTATAATGCTCATAGTGTTTCCAACATGAGCGGCGGCACGGAAGGTTCCACGACCGTCAGCAGCCAGACTAACACGGAGAACCAGCTTATTGCAGAGAAACTTGTCATAACCGCACCAGTCCCAAAGGGGAACCTGACTTTCGGGGAGGAGGCATCTGCCGTTGACCGCACGAGCGATTTTACGCAAAGTGGCTTCTCTGCCGACAATAGTGTTCACCAACAGACCGCCATGTGGTCGCTCTTTGCAAACTATGCTCTCCATCTCGGCAAGTTCTCCTTCAATGCCGGGCTACGCTGGCAGAACGAACACAACCGCTACGACTACAACGGACAGCAAGATGACGAAATGAGCCCCGACTACCATGTGTTCATTCCCCGTGCCTCGGTCACGTATAACTCTGGTGACTGGACACACAAACTCTCCTTCTTCACGGCTCGTCAAAACCCATCTTATAATCTATTGTCTTCCGCTATCAACTACCGAAGCAAGTATGAGTACGACACGGGCAACCCGCTGTTGCAGCCACAAACGACGCAGCAATTGTCATGGTCATCCAATTGGAAATGGTTTTATGTTGAGGCGTACTATCAATATACCCAAAATCTCATACGTTCCTTCCAGACAGCCTACGATGACATCAACCATCCCGGTGTGATGATTATGGACTATCGAAACTCGCCCAAGTGTCAGGAATACGGCATAGAGCTGAATTTCTCGCCGAAAATCGGCATCTGGCAGATGAACTATACTGTCGGGCTGGGGTTCGCTGATGAAGATGTGGAAGCCCTTGGCATCACCCACAAGTGGAATGGTCTCATCTCCAGTTTCACGCTCGACAACACCTTTACACTGCCTCACTCATGGCTACTGAATATCAAGGGCAATTTAAGCCCCTATAACGAAACTCGATGCGCCCAAACAAAGACTACGGGCAGTCTCAACATACGTCTCAGCAAGCAGTTCCTAAAAGACAAGAGCCTCACTGTCGCCATTCTTGCCAACGACCTGCTGCATACTCAGTACACGGAAATGACCGCTTATAGCGGCATCAATATGCGTACTCAGTTCCGCCAGTATAACGACAGCCGACGCATTGGCATCGACCTCTCTTGGCGATTCAATGCTACTCGCAGCCGATATAAAGGCAGTCATGCTGGAGAAAGTGAACGCAACCGACTGTAGATTTTTTCTCGCATGGGCAGTCGTCGGTGTTGAGCCGACGCTGCCCTTATTAAAAAGATACGACAAATGCTTTGGAGGAACAAGAAACAGGGATTTTTAACTTAATATGTAAAAACGATGTATGATGAAACGCATATTGAACTTTGCTTTTTGCGCGGCGCTGCTGGTGGCTGGACTGAGCGGGTGTGAGAAGAATCTGATTCCCGAGATTGACTTGGCTAACAACCTGGAAGGCAGTTGGGAGAAAGTGTATCCGGAAGGAGTGCAGGATGCAGGGCTGGTGATCTGGACCTTCTCGAGCATCAACAAAGAGAGTCAAGATCCGTTTATCCTGACAATATACGTATCTGATGTATTCTCCGGAGACTCGGAGGCAAAGTACATCTACCAGCAACATCAGAACGGCTATCCTGGCGTAGGCAGTTCCACGCCGGAAATTTACCTTTTTGAGATTGACCACGACTTCATGCAAGAGGACAGGAAAGCGGCCTATACGCCCGCAGCACGGTACTATGTGAAGGAGTGCAGCAAGGACAAGCTGGTA
>ONFE01000105.1 GCA_900316985.1 uncultured Prevotellaceae bacterium | reverse complement strand
TTGTAGGATAGACGGCAGATGCCATAACTGCAATTCACCGGAGAGTATTTGCAGCTATGTCCATTTCCTGAGAAACAGCAGAACCAAGGGGCGGCATGTTGTTGTGCTTGTCGGCGAAGATTTAGGTTATTAAGGAACGGGCAGTGATTACTATAGGGACAATCTTGCTGGTTGCCAATGTTCATATTTCGATAGTATCTCCCTCCTTGGTTATTTCCCAGAAGGGTATGTCCATTTCATCCGTGAACTCCTTCATTCGCCATGAAGACTCAAAGCCACTGACGACGAAGTGCATGGGGACAAACAAGCCTACTTTGAACCGCTCGATGAACTGTCGGCCACCAAGGGTATAGCCGTTGCCGATGCGTCCGTCTATGGGGAACATCACCACATCGAAGCCGTCGGCAACCTTGCGGATGTCCTTCAGTTCCCCAAGATATTGTTTCTCATGGGCTATCGGGTCGATGTCCTCTTCAATCTCCTCACTATAAATCGTCTGTCCTAACACCACTTCGGGCAAGAATCTTGCATACCAGTTATTCAAGTCACCGGCATGGAAGATACGTTTGCCCTCCGTTTCAACTATCCATGATACACCGCTGTCTGTGCTTCCTAATGCTTTGACGGAAACAAGTCCGTCAGACCACGAGGCTCCCTTGGCCAACCATGCATCGGCTTCCATTTTACCGGCTCTCCTGTGCCGGAGAATATCCTTGCTCAGGATATAGGTGATATCCTCTTTGTGCTTTCTCCACTCGAAGATATCCCTCGTGAAATGGTCTTCGTGAAAGTGACTGGAGAATACATAAAGAGGCTTCTCGCTCTGAAGAACTGATTCCATCACATTGGCTGGATCCATCCAATAATCGAATACCAGGATGGATCTTTCTGTTTCAAGCACGAAGCCGCTATGGAATATATAGGTCAGTTTCATTGCTGATGATGTACACTTCTTTTTTATATTCTAGTTAGCTACTTTCTCCATGAAGTTTCTTTCAGTTTAGTGTCCAACCATTATCGCCATGATAAATCATCTGACGCGTCATGCCTCCGTCGATGCAGATATTCTCGCCCGTAATGAAACCTGCCTTGTCGGAGCAGAGATATAGTACCATGTTGGCAATGTCCAAGGGATTGCCGACGCGTCCTGCCGGTTGCTGAATGGCATCGGGGCCTTCATAGACGGTATAGGCGGTATCAATCCATCCTGGAGAGATAGAGTTGACACGTACTTTTCCTGCAAGGCTGACCGCTAATGCATGAGTCAGAGGGGCTATGCCACCCTTTGCTGCCGTATAACTCTCCGTCTGAGGCTGACTCATGCGGTCACGAGATGAGGAGATGTTCACGATGGCTGCCCCCTCGGCGAAATATGGAGCAAAGAGTTTGGCGAGATAGAACGGAGCTGTCACGCCTACACTCAGGGCATATTGGAACTCATCGTAGGTGCATTCATCGATGCCTTTCATCAAAGGAAGGGCATTGTTGATGAGAAAATCGACATGACCGTGCCTGTCGATTACTTCCTTTGCAAACTGTTCCATCACTTGCTTGTCAGCAAGATCGCCGACAAAGTGGTCTCCCTGCTGCTTGTCAATCACGCACACATGCGCTCCTGCCTTCCGGAACTCTTCGGTAATGCAGCGTCCTATGCCTTGTGCACCACCCGTAATAACGGCTATTTTGTCCTTAAAATCCATCATGTCATCTCAATCGCAAAGGACAATTCTCATTTCCAAATCATCAACAGGCCTGTCGCCGCGGCCAGTGGCAGTTGCCTGTATCATTTCCACCACGTCTAGGCCTTCCTCAACTTCCCCGAACACCGTGTATTGGCCATCGAGATGGGGCGTTCCTCCTATTGTGGAGTAAATCTTCATTTGTTCCTCGGTCAGACCGGCAAAGTCTGCAGCTTGATTTTCTGCTTCCGCAGCCAGACGGTCCTGCAGATCTTGCAAACCAGCCCGATTCCTGTCACGTCGCATCTGCATGATTTCGGCCCGATGTTCGGAAGCAAGCTGATTAAATACCGACTGCGCTTTCTGCATTTTCAGCTGCTTGGAAAACTGGCGAAGTTGCCCTTCGTTGTACTTTTGTCCCCATACAATATAGAACTGCGAGCCGCTGCTCCTGCGCTCCGGATTCACCTCGTCGCCCTGACGGGCAGCTGCCAAGGCTCCGCGCTTGTGGAACAGCCCTTCCTTAATCTCGGCTTCGAGCGTATAATCCGGACCGCCCACTCCCAGCATCTTCCCTGCAGGTGCGCCCTTGGAATCAGGATCGCCGCCCTGAATCATAAAGTCCTTGATCACTCGATGGAACAACGTGCCATCATAATAGCCTTCACTCACCAGCTTCACGAAGTTGTCGCGGTGGATGGGTGTCTCGTCGTACAGGCGGACTATGATGTCGCCCAGCATGGTCTGTATCTTTACTTTTTTCATAAACAATTAGATTATAGGTGCAAAGTTAGCAAATATTCTTTATTATTCCGCAGAAATGAGTAACTTTTAATAAGTTACTTTCACTCGGAAGTGAAAAGAAAAGCAGTTTTCCTTTTCACTTCGTTCATTTATTCGTAACTTTCAAGAAGTTACTACATCTCGGCATAAAATATAAACGAGTTTATTTTGTTCTGCTCTCGATTATTCGTAACTTTGCACACGATAACAACAACATTTAAGTAAAAACAATGGACTATCTGCCCAAAGACCCCGCCATTCTGGTGTCGAGTGTTAACATGCTTCTGCGCGACGAAGAGTTTGACACGCTGGAGTCCCTGTGCTATGCCTTTAGCAGAGACCCGCAGGAGATAATGGACTATCTGCAGGAGAAGGGTTATGTGTGGAGCGAACAGCAGAAACAGTTCCGTCCTATAGGCTACGATGCATGATAACCAAAGACAGCATAGAGACCGCATACAGCTTCCTGCATCAGAAAAGGAATGTCTATATCCATTCCTCGCTCGACTGGCAGAAGGATGACATAGAATATGCCATTGCGTCATACGTTGATGATATGAATAGGAATCTGTACGAAGCTATATCTGATGGCCGGGATGATTTTCTGAGAGACCACAGACGGTTTCAAGAAGATATAATTCTAGCAGTAGAACGATTGGAATTATTGCTATAATGTAACCATTTAAGCGGATTCTTCTTAGGGAAAGAGGTCTCGTACATGGGCGACTTCCTCTGCCCATTGTCTCACACAAAGTTTGATGGCTGTTGTATTCATATTAATATAATGTGATAGCTTCATGTGTCACCGATGTTTAATGAAGTTTAAGGAATTGTCAGTAAAGATTATCAAGGTTTAAAAACAGTGCCATCCTGACCTTTAAGGGAGTCAAATTGTCATGAAACACCCCAAAGGCATGTTTATTGCATTTCGAAAGGGTGAGAGCCGGAGCTAAGGCAAAGGCAATCAAGACATACTAAAAACAGTTGGTTCCCAACAGTATTTGACGATTTCCTGAACACTGATTTCATGCCTCGCGCCAATACAACGGCACCCGCAGTCAATGTCAAGGAGGATGAGAAGGCCTACACCATGGAACTTGCAGCTCCTGGCATCAAGAAGGAGTATTGCCGAGTTTCAATCAACGACGACGGCAACCTTTGCATCGCCATCGAGAACAAGCATGAGCACAAGCATGAGGACAAGCATCACCACTACTTGCGCCGTGAGTTCAGCTACTCGAACTACGAGCAGAACTACACGCTGCCCGAGGATGTGGAGAAAGACAAGATCTCGGCCAAAGTGGAGGATGGCATCCTGACTGTTGTCCTTCCGAAGATGGAGAAAGAGCAGAAAAAGGTCGGCAAGGCCATTGAGGTATCATAAGGCCCGATCCTCATAAACACAGCAAAGGAGCAACACCAATCAAGGTGCTGCTCCTTTTGTTTGAAATAGCCAAGGCTGTCACGATGACTATTTTATCTTTGAAATCCATATATCTGTTCGCTAAATTGAGATCTTCCGGGCTTTTACATCCAGTTCGGAAAGACGGTCGAGGGCAGCAAAGAGTGTTTCATCGCGCTTTGCAAAGTGGAAGCGGATCAGATGATTTACCTCCTCACGGAAGAAACAACTGCCTGGGACAGCTCCCACGCCTACATGTTCTGCCAGCCATTCGCAGAAATGTAAGTCGTCTTTCACACCATATTTCGATACATCGAGCATAACATAATATGCACCCTGAGGCTCTGTGAAATCAAGTCCGAATTGTCGCAGCCCGTCGCAGAACAGACTCTTCATGTGGGTGTAATGGGCTTGAAGCTCCTGATAATAACGGTCAGGAAAACAAAGACCAACTGTAGCTGCCTCCATCAGTGGAGCCGCAGCCCCCACGGTCAGGAAGTCATGCACTTTCTTTACGCGTTCAATGATACCATCAGGAGCAATGACATAGCCTAGTCGCCACCCTGTGATGCTGTATGTCTTTGACAGGGAACTGCATGATATGGTGCGTTCCCACATACCTGGCAACGTAGAGATATAGGTATGTCGATGTGGTTCATAGACGATATGCTCATATACTTCATCGGTAATCACGTAACCGTCGTATCTGATAACGATTTCGGCAATCTGCTCTAGTTCTTGCCGGGTGAAGACCTTTCCGCAAGGATTGGATGGGTTACATAGGACCAGCGCCTTTGCACCCTCTTTGAAAGCATCCTCTATCAGGTTGGCATCGAAATCAAACGATGGCGGTACAAGCGGGATATACACAGGCTCGGCCCCTGTTAAGATGGTATCAGCCGTATAGTTCTCATAGAACGGCGAGAAAATAGCGACCTTGTCACCAGGGTTCACAATTGTCATCATCGCTGCCATCATGGCTTCCGTTGAGCCGCAAGTCACAACGATGTTCTTGTCTGCGTCAATCGTAAGACCTGTCCACCGGCTCTGTTTCTTGGCCAATGCCTCACGGAAATTCTGTGCGCCCCAGGTGATGGCATACTGATGAGGGCCTTGGGAGGCTATTTCGGCCAGACGTTCAGTAATCTCCCGTGGAGGGTCAAAGTCAGGGAATCCCTGTGAAAGGTTGACGGCTCCGTATTTGTTGGATATCCGTGTCATCCTACGTATAACCGAATCCGTGAAGCCTGCTGTGCGTGTCGATAGTGGTCTCATATTAAACTAACCTAAATCTTTGCTGCAAATATAATGAAAAATGGGCAAATAAGACTATCTTTGCAAGATAATACTGCATTATTTAAGTAAATAGGGTAGATTCTCCCAGGAAGAAGACAAACTTAGTCCCTTTTGTTCCTTCACCATCGTAGTCGGCATATGCGGGGAACTGGCTGCATAGGTCTGAAATAGCATCCTCGTCAAGTGATACAGTCAGTTCAAGAACTATGGCCCCACGCCTTTCATTGTAGGCGAGATTCCAGATACACTCGCCAAGAACGGCATTCACCACCGTCCTGATTTCGTCCTGCGTGCGCCATATAGTATCGAAGTCAGCCATTGTTCCTTTCTATTCACATTAATACTTTTTGGCACTAGTGTCCACTAAATAAAATTAAGAGTCAATTGACCATCATCAGCAACATACTCAGGTTTCTTGGTAAAGAGTTCCTTAATAGGAGTCTTATCCAA
>ONFE01000106.1 GCA_900316985.1 uncultured Prevotellaceae bacterium | reverse complement strand
ACAAACTTTATTCCTTTCGTCACGAACAGCCTTATAGTCCAAGTCCTTCAGCTCTGTCAACTCCTGACGACGATCCAAAAGCAACGTTTTTACTAAACCCTTACGCATAGCGGTAGCCAAATCGAAATCTACGACAATATGGGGGAAGTAGCATTTTTGTGCTTTCTTGCCTGAACCTCTTTGGTCGTAGGGCGTAGCCGAGAAATCCACTTGGAAGAATCGTTCACCTTTCTTCTCGGAAATGACGTTCAATCCTTTCTGCCATTCTACCTCCTCTATCTCGCCATTCCGCTTCAGTTCGTGAATATGGTGAGCCTCATCATTAATTACCATGATGTCCTCCAGACTTGCAAGATACTCCAGTTCCGAACCTCGTAGATAGCGGCGATCCAGCATACCCAAGTCATTACCGGCTGCCTTGCCAGGACGGATAGGCAACAACTTGTCAATAATCTCTGAGGGTGTCAGTTCTCCGTCTTCACCTGTATTCTCTTCTTCTATTTGGTTTTCAAACAGGTGCCAGTTGGTGAGGGCTATGAGCCCGTCGCCAGTTGTTTTCCTTCCTATACCTTCGTCTTTGGTGACAACATTATTCTGAATGAACGAAAACACCTCTTGCCGATAGTGAACAGGTATAAAGACTTCCTGGTTCAGATAGAAGTCATTGGTTTCAATATCCCGTTCCTCCTTATCTCGCTGCATACGTCCACAGAAAGCATCCAGCAGACGGTCATAAACTATCAGACCAGGAGCCACAATCAGGAAGTTCTTTGTAAAACGCCCGCTTTTTACGTCCTCATGTCTGGCATTCAGCATCTGCCAAAGCAACAAGGCATGCATTACCCAAGTCTTACCAGTACCCGTTGCCATCTTTACGGCATACTTAGGCATCTGGTATTTCTTCTGTCCCAAGGTTGCTAACTCCACAACTGGCATCAAGTCTGGCGTCAGTTGTTCGTAATACTCCATCACATTCTTAACGCCCATCACTTCATGCAGATAAACAATGTTGAGAATCGCCTGGCGCTGACCTGTATGGAAGTTACGATTCCTCAAAGAACAGTATTCCTCCGAGAACCAAAACTTCAGTAAGTCTTGGGTTGTGGGTGTCACCTGTTCCAACAGCTCGCCACTTTCCCACGCTGCGTTTACCGTCTCGCTGAGTCGCTTGGCTAACTCCAGCGAAGCATTCATTCCGTTTGTTGCCATAGCCTATACCTCCTTGATTACCTGACTCTCAAATCCAAACACATCTACTGCCTTGATGCACACTTTTCTCTGAGCCTTATGGGGTACTCTGAGACGAGTCTTATAGACACAATGCAGCGGGTCGTTGTCGTTCTCCATATTCTCCCGATAGTCCTGCCAAGTAGAGCGGAAGGTCACGCCGTCGTAGTCGGGGTCGATGCTCCAGTATTCTATCAGACTGAGCGGGTCGCGCTCCAACACTTGTTGCAGTTTCTCTTTGTCCTTATCATCCAGCGGGATATTGTCTGGCGACAGCAGCACATAGTTCTCCAACTCCACGTCTATCTCGTCCTGATCGCCATTCTGCTTCACCACTAAAGGCTTCGCCACCAGGTATTGCAGCGACGAGAAGCGCACCGACTTATCGTCAATCAGTTTCTTATAGCCCTTCTTTGCTAACTTATCCAACAGGTCTGGTGGAATCACCAACACCTCCACGTTCGAGTTCTCATACTTCTGAATCGCTTGCGAAATATCGAAGGCGAAGTTCCACCCCAGCACGACCACTTTTTCCCAATCGCCACCAAGCAGACTTGCTTTGGCTTCTACAGCCTTGCGGATAGTGGCAGCAGTTGTCAGTCGGTTAGGCGAATCTACCATTACTAATGTGCGCGTACCTTTTATATATCCGAAGTTCCTGTCGTTCGTCTGCTCTAGTGTAAAGGGCAGAGCGCCATACAGGCCCAACACCACTTGGCTCAAATCTCCCACATGCTTATAGCGTTTGTTGTTCCTAAACGCCTCCTTCTGGTAATCACCAATGCTCTGATATAAGAACGGTTTTACTTCTTGGTCTATAAATCGCTTGCGCATAACCAAGGAGGCGGGTTTGCCTATGTCGCAGGTAATCCAACGTCTGCCCAATCGTTCTGCTACAGCAGCCGTTGTACCGCTGCCGCCGAAGAAGTCGCAGACGAGGTCGCCTGGATTACTACAGGCATTTAAGACTCTTTCCAATAGAGCTTCAGGTTTCTGGGTAGCATAACCTACACGTTCTTCTTTATTCTTGGGGTCTACTGCTTTAATGTCCCAAACAGAATCTATAGTATTCCCCTCTATACGTAGGATAACATCATTGGGCCCCGGCTTACGATGATTCTCCTTTATAAAACGATTATAATAACCTTTGAAGCGAGAATCAGTTTCAGGGTAATATGCACCAGTAATCTCGTTATTTTCATTTAAGAACTCGTTCCACCGAGTGAAATCAATGGTTTCTTCAGCATTATTGTCTTTTAGGAGATGGAAAGTTGAAGATGAAGATTTTGAATAAAAGAAAATGTTATCATGTTTCCTTGGGAAGTAACTCCTTACCTGACCTTGAAAAGTTTGATAATGCCAAATGATTTCGTTTTTAAAGTTTTCCTTTCCCCAAATATCGTCCATAAGCAACTTTACATAAGAAGCTACATGCCAATCAATATGCACAAGTATATTTCCTTTGTCTGATAGTAATTCTTTCATCAATATTAGTCTTGGACATATCATCTTTAAATATGATATTGTACCTTCTTCCCATGTGTCTGCATAAGCGAACTGCTCAATAACTGTTGGCTTCTGCTGAATATCCGTACCAGGCAATGAAATTTTGGTACGATAGTCTGCCTTAGAATCAAACGGAGGGTCAATATAAATAAGGTCAACTTTACCACGAAGTGAAGGAAGCCCCGTCTGGGCATCACCAGCAAGCAGAGCCTGCATCGCCAAAAGATTGTCACCATAGATAAGGCGGTTCATCCACTCCCCATTACCGCCAGCCATTGTGAAGGCATTAGGAATCTGGGGCGTACTGCCCTTAAACAGCCCACTCACATCCTTACTCGGTAACACCAGTTCATTGGTCTGTAGTCCAATCTGCGTACCACTACTTAGCCGCTCCAGTATCTGTGCAGCCTCCCGTCTGCCCTCGCTCACGATGCGAGGCAGCTCCTCAATTAACGATTTAGCCATGTAGCATTATAGTTTTATAATGCGTCGAGCCAATAAACAAACCGTTTCCTGCAAGTACAGACACAAAACGTGGACGAATCCCCGTTCAGTGTTCCAGGTACTTGCAGGAAACCTAAATCTCGAAACAGGAAAACGCCCACTATACCAGTAGGCGTTACCATTATTATCAAGATTTGTTCTTTCTACCTGCAAGTTTCGGAACACTTTGAATAATAGCCAACGCTAATGTTTAACCCACGAAAGTCACACCAGCAGCCTTCACTAAGGCCCAAATGCCAGTGATCGATTGCAAAGGTACAAATAAGCAAAGGAAAAACCAAATGTTTATGCGATTTCCCACGTTGGGACTAAATCAGTCCCAAGTAGGGGACTTTTTGCGAGCCTTAAGGAGCGTTTGCTTGACATTTAAAGCAGACTTTTGCGACTATTAGTGCTAACCCTAACATCCAAAACTCAGAAGTCCTTTATTTAAAGGGACTCTGGGCATTTTTCAGCTTCGGAACCCTAACATGATCCCTCACATCATCCCTAACACCAACCCTAACGTCAACCTTAACATGGGCTTTCACCTTATTATTATAATAGGGGAATAAAAAAAGCACATTTGCTGCGAAAAAACTGGTAAATAATTGGCAAAACATTTGGAATTGCCTAAAATATTTTGTATCTTTGCATGCGGAAACGGCGATGCTGTTTTATCGCAGTATTGTACGCCCAATAACGCTGTGAAAAGCGCTACAAAGACTAAGGAAAAGGACCAAAGGAAGTAGTTTAATCTTTAAATCGTTTTTTCTCAATGAACAAAACCAAAAACAATGGGGAGATGCTTGATGCGTCTCTCGAGACAACGCTCGCAGTAGAGCTGTTTCTCAATGAAAACTACCTGTTCCATCGCAATGTGCTGAACGGAAAGGTGGAGTATGTAACTAAAAACCCTGAGTCTGCTGCAGATCAGACGCCGGAGGACTCACCGCATTGGCGCCCGCTGACGCAGGAGGCTCTCAACAGCATCATCCGCAGGGCAAAAAAGGAACATGTGTGTGAAAAGGGCAGTCCGAAGACGGAAATCATGGAGTTCGTACACTCCGAGGATGTGCCGGCCTTCAATCCCGTCAACCACTACCTGAGCCATCTGCCCGAATGGGATGGACAGAACCACATTGCCAAGTTGCTCAGCCGACTGCCTGGTCTCACGACTGAGCAGCAGGGATTCTTTGCCACCTGGCTACGCTCGGCTGTGGCCCATTGGAAGCAGATGGATACGCTACACGGCAACGAGTGTGTACCCATGCTGATCGGTGAACAGGGATGTGGCAAGACCACCTTCTTTAAGCGACTGCTGCCACCATCGCTTCGTGAGTACTGTCTGGACCACCTGAACCTGTCGAATAAGTTTGATAAGGAGATGGCACTGACGAACAACATTCTGGTGATCCTCGATGAGTTTGACTCCATCCGTCCTTCTCAGCACCCAGAGGTGAAGCAGTTGCTGTCGAAGAGCAAGGTCAACGGCAGGCCCATCTATGGATCCACGCAGGAAGATCGTCCTCGCTATGCCTCATTTGTGGCTACTACGAACAATCCCTATCCGCTGACTGACCCAACGGGTAGCCGTCGATACATCTGTATCACGATTCCAGAGGGTAAGTTCATCGACAATACAGGCGAGATTGACTACAACCAGCTTTATGCGCAGGTGCTGTATGAGTTGGAAGTGGCCAAGACACCTTACTGGTTCAGCAATGAAGAGGTGGCTCGCATTCAGCAGCTGAACCTGAACTATATGAATGAGGGAGACATTGCTGAGATAGTAGAGGCTTGTTTCCGTAAGCCTGAGGATGGTGAGACGGCTAAGATGATGAGTGCCGCGATGCTGCTGAAGCATATTCATGATGAGTACCATTCTGTGAAGTGCAATTTTGGCAATAAGGTGCGCATAGGAAAGGTCATGAGGAGTCTCGGCTATGAATCAACCAATCGCAGTAATTCGCATTTCTACAAGGTCGTGCCCCTCGACGCAGCCTGATGTTAGGGTTGGCGTTAGGGTTGATGTTAGGGATGACGTTAAGGATCATGTTAGGGTTGAAAGCCCTTGGCTGGAATTAAGGAATTGAATATCAATAAGTTAATAATCTGAGTGTTAGAGATGACAGAAAAAGAACTAAAATACGAAAATCTCCCATATGGATTTCAGGTTTGTTTCAACAACGACTGTAAGCTGCGTGAGACGTGTATGCATTATCAGGCAGGCCTGTTGCAGCCAGCGGACAAGCTGAGCGGACATGCCGTCTTTCCTCAGGCTTGGAAGAGTGGCACCTGCAAGTGCTATCTTGAGAAGAAGATTGTCAGGAAGGCATGGGGCTTCAGTCGTATCTATAGGAATGTGCCTCAAAAAGAGAAGGCTGAGGCACGTATGTATGTAAAGAACTACTTCAGTAGTGGCAACGGGCCTTACTATCGCTATTATCATGGTGAGAACCTGCTCTCGCCCAAGCAGCAGGAAGACATCATGAAGATTCTGGCAGATTACGGTCCCACCGAAGATCTCGCCTTCGACCACTATGTGACTGAAAGGAAAGTATGCCTGTACTAAAAAATCGGCTCTGCTTGTAGGCTGTGCCGATTTTTTTTTGTACTTTTGCCTCAAAATTGGAGCAACATGAAGATATTTGCTATTGGCATGAACTATGCCGCACATAATCAGGAGTTGCACGGGACGCTGAAGCGCCCTGATGAGCCTGTGATTTTTACGAAAGCCGACTCGGCGATCCTGAATCAGGGGAAGCCGTTCTTTATCCCTGACCATCTGGGACGTATCGACTATGAAACGGAGGTGGTGGTGAGGATCTGCCGTTTGGGGAAGAATATCCCGGAGCGGTTTGCCCATCGCTATTACGATGCGGTGACTGTGGGCATCGACTTTACGGCGCGCGATTTGCAGAAGAAGGCCTCTGAAGCAGGTCAGCCCTGGACCATCTGTAAGGGCTTCGACGGCTCTGCTGCCATCGGCGAGTGGATACCGAAGGAGAAATTCCTGGATATCCAACGTATCCACTTCCATCTGGACATCAACGGGAAGACCGTTCAGGAGGGCTGTACCTCGGATATGCTCTACAAGGTGGATGAGATCATCGCCTATATCTCGCAGTTCTTTACCTTGAAGACAGGCGATATCCTTTATACAGGTACGCCAGTGGGGGTGGGACCTGTGCATATCGACGACCACCTGGAGGGTTGGCTTGAGGAACGTAAGGTGCTGGAGTTTAATTGCAAATAACGCAATAAAAGGGCCTTGTGATACGTTTATAAACTGATGAAGCGTATGCGAAGGCTGATAACCTGCATAGTGATGATGTGTTTCTGGCTGACAACAGAGGCACAGGCGATTTTTGATCTGACGGCGAGTCAGGTCAGGATCGACTCGCTGTTACCCGTCTTCACCTGGCAGAAACCCTTGGGGCCTCGTTATGCCGATTCGGTCTATACCGTCAGCATCGCCTATCCGGAATTCATCAATATGAGCGAGGCGGATATCCGTCGTTATCAGGAGATTAGCGGAGCGCCTTTGCCCACGCTGCCGACTGTGACGCAGCATGTCAGTGTGGCGCGAAAGCAAGGACTGCTTGATGTGTCGTTCGTGCCTTTGGTCTATAGAAACGGCAGG
>ONFE01000107.1 GCA_900316985.1 uncultured Prevotellaceae bacterium | reverse complement strand
CATGTCGCTGTTTGAGCCATGACGTAGGCTCGTAGAAATAACAATAACCTTTTTCATATTTTATTCTTCTATCTTTTTAATCACCTTTGCTGGCACACCGCCTCCTATGACGGGCTTACCCGATGCCATGTAGTCACGAAATTCTTGTATAGTCATATTTGTTATCATATGTCATTTACCTATTATATATTTACTGCCTGGAATCTGCGAGATGATTTTCGTAGTTACTGCACAACATAGGAATGTGAGCAGTCCGATAACGGGAATGGCAAGCCATACGGGCAGTATAGGGTTGGCAACATCGCCGCTGATGATCCATTCTGCGATAAAAGTCAGGAAGAAAATGTGCATCAGATACATGCCGAAGGTGAGTTTGGCAAGGCTGTTAATCCATCGGGGAGCCTTCTGGATGCAGCTGAACAGCAGGAAGGAGCCGAAGGTGGCAAGTAACACATTGGGTGTGCAGAACTCCCACGACCATTCCATTATCGGCGTCTCCATCTGCAAGCCAGGCACCGCCTTCCACCAGAAACTCCATGCTGTGAACAGGCCGCCTATGACGAAGCAGATTGCACCAATGGTCAATTTCTTCTGCTGACTCCACTTCAAGTGTACTCGGATATAGTGAGCCACTACGAGATAGCCTAAATAACCAGAGCAGTACCATAGGGCAGAATACTGATTCCAAAAGCACTCACCCCAGAGTTCGGGCGACACAAAGCGATGCAGCCAAGGGATGAGCGTGGAGAAGGCAAAGATGCCGAGGAATATCCGTTCGTCTTTCGCGCTGGACTTTTCGAGCCAGGGCGACACCACGGGTATGATGAGGTAGATACTGATGAGCGGATACATGAACCACAGATGACCGCCCCATAGCGGGAAGTTGAAGGGCACCATCTTCAGCTGCTCGATGGCTTCATCCCACGTCAATCCGCCCCAAGTGGCTGGCAATAGGGCATACAGCACCAGGAAGCAAATGAAGGGAGGAAGGATGCGCAGGAAACGACGATGATAGAATTGGCTCATCGCCATACCAGGCTTCATCGGCACCAGCAGGAAGGCCGAGACTATCATAAACAGAGGCACGGATATGCGCCCGAAGAAGCCGTCATAGATAGATACCCAAAGACGGTTGTCCTCATTGACTACCTGGGATATCGGTCCCATGTTATAAAACTGCTCGCTGGCGTGTACTACCATTACCAACAGGCAGGCAATCACACGGATGTAATCTACAAATGCTATTCTATCTTTCATTTTTTATGTAATTTGCGGATAACCCGGCAAGGATTGCCAACGGCCATTGAATCGGAAGGGATGTCTTTCACCACAACACTACCTGCACCGATGATGCAACGGTCACCGATGGTCACTCCTGGGCAAACTGTAACACCGCCTCCCAGCCAGCAGTCTTCTCCAATGGTTATCGGAGAACATCGTTCTATAGGTTTGCGACGTTCAATGTAGTCAATAGGATGGTTCGGTGTCAGGAATTGGCAGTTCGGGCCAATCTGAGTATTGGAACCAATGGTGATTAAGCCACCATCGAGCATCGTGCCGTTGTAGTTGATGAAGACATTCTCATCCAGTTTGATGCCATGCCCGTGGTCGCAATGGAATGGCGGTGATACAGTGGATGAGCCTGGAATACCAGGAATCAATGCTTCGATGGTCTCTCTGTAATCCGCATCCTCGATAGTCATAGTTTGCAATTTTGCGCAAAGGTGCTTAGCTCTGTAGTAACTTGCCAAGCATTCCTCGCTTGTAAAGTCATAGAACTCCTCATTGCGCATTTTTTCAAATTCTGTCATGTTCACTTCAAATAATCGTCATCCCTTACCTATATCTTTTCCATCTCACTTGCTACACGAGTCTCACAGTCCCTCATGGCATCAAGGGTCTTTTGCAGCACCTCATCCAAGGGCCATCCCAGCATTTCCGCTCCCTGTTCAATGACCTCACGAGAACAGCCTGCGGCAAAACCCTTTGACTTGTACTTCTTCTTGAGAGACTTCAGTTCCATGTCCTGAACGCTCTTCGAAGGACGCATCAGGGCAGCAGCCCATATCAGTCCCGTCAGTTCATCGGTAGCAAAGAGCACCTTTTCCATCAGGTGCTCTGGCTTCACATCTACGGTTATGCCATAGCCGTGGCTACAGATGGCATGGATCATTTCTTCGCCAACGCCACCTTCACGCAGCAGTTCCGGGGCTTTGATGCAATGCTCCTCGGGATATAGTTCAAAGTCAATGTCATGCAGCAGTCCGACCATTCCCCAGAAGTCCACTTCACTGGCATACCCAAGTTGCTCGGCATACCAGCGCATGACACCTTCTACCGTCAGTGCATGCTGCAGGTGAAACGGGTCTTTGTTATACTTTCTCAGCAGCTCCCAGGCTGCCTCTCTTGTGATGATTTTTACCATAATCCTATATTGTTTTTTATTATCGATTCAGATATTTCCAGAGCAGAATGGAATCGTCGTGATGCCGTAATTTCTCGACGATCATGACGAGCTTCTTCTGAACGTCATTCTGGGTGGTTCCCATCTGTTGGGCAAGACTCTTTACGGAGCGTTGCTTACAGCCCATGCCGAGCGTCTGTCGAAGCAGCAGGTTCTCATCCTCAGTGAGTGCATGACTCAGAAGACTGTCGATCTTCTCAGACAGTTCAAACCTCGGCGCACCTTCAAGGGTGAACGGATCATGGGTATCGACAATCGCATCCAGACTGCCGTAGTTCTCCCATCTGTCCTGAAGCTGAACCAGCAGGTTCTCTTCGTCGTGAAGTTCCGTTATGTTCATCTTCTTTTATCGAATCACCACGTTTATTGGTTCCACCTCAATCTTTTCCCATACATGCTCCAGAACATATGGTTCGTTAGCGAGGTATTCGTCAAGTTCCTGACGGTTTTCGAACTCCATAACGAGCATGGAGCCTTTCATCTTTCCCTCATCGTCGAGCAGGCCACCTGCACAGACTACATGTTGTCTGATTCTCTCCATGCCTTCCAAATGACGAGGGCGCACCTCTAGGCGTTTCTCCAACATACCTTTGCCGTCATAGGCTCTGACTACAAACTGTTCCATATTAGTCATAACTATTAAATCCGAAAAACTCCTTTAATCCCTTTTTCTCCTTCAGGTCATCTACGGTAAATCCATAATGAGTGGCTGCTGCAAGGGTGATGACGCGTTCAAGAAATACATCGTAAGAAAGCCCGAACCACTCCGGCGGGATGTCCACACAGATGGTTCCTCCACCATTGTGACTGCCTTCATTCCATGCTTCGTCAAGCTCAGCTTCGTATTTGCCGTCATCCCTCTTGTTGAAGCAATAGTGGCTTGCCCATTCCTCCATCCCCTCAACATAGTGCCCTTCGAAATGCGGAGCAGAGTGGGGCTTGGGTGAATTAGGCGGAAGATCCTTTCCTTGCATCCCTTCTGTAGATTATGAATTTCTTTTTTTGCATAAATACATTTAAATATGGTGGCAAAATTACCAATAAACAGTGTAAAATCACTATCTTTGTGCCAAGTTTTGAGAATTATTAGGATTTTAAGATGGGTAACATCAAGATAATCAAAGGTGTATTTGACACCAAACTGGAATTGGAACATGCGGGTATCATCCTGAGAACTTCCAGATTTGGGGAACGGTGATTCACCTGATTCGAACTTTTGAAAAGCTGTAGCATGGATATTGGAAAAGCTTTTGAGGTTGCCTTCAAACGGAAGAAGGAGAAGAACTGGGAGAAGATCTATGTCGTGGTGGATATTCATGACACGATCCTGCGGGCCTGCTATGAGAATGAGGAGACCTACGACTACTATCCGTATGCCCGTGAGGCCTTGCAGTTGATGACCAGCCGTGATGATATCTGCATGATTCTCTGGAGCGGCTGCTACGATGAGCAGATGGCCATGTACAGGAGCCGTTTTGCGGAGGAGGGCATCCGTTTCGACTATGCCAATGAGAACCCTGAAGTAGGCAAGACGAGTTTCCAGAACTTCGAGGTGAAACTCTACTTCAATGTGGGTATTGATGACAAGTTCGGCTTTGAGGCTGAGACGGACTGGGTGAAGGTAATTGAGGCTTTAGGGAGGTTCTGATATGTACGGCATCATAGACTGCGACATCATGGCAACATTCTTCCGAGAGAAGGTCACGGCTTCAACCGTTACCTCCATCATCCTTGCCTTAGTTGGTATCGGCCTGCTGTACAAGGGCGATGCAGGTGTCTCGCTTAGCACGATGGCTTTCTGCCGTATTGCTGATTGTGATGGGTAAGAGTTTCCATCTGCGTACTATCACACATACAATAACAACACTCGTCAGGAAAACCTGGCGTTGGAAATCATAAGAAATTATATGAGACCGTTATCAAAAAGAACAGCAGGATTTACCGATTCCGTTATCCGTAGGATGACACGGATATCAAACAGGTACGGAGCCATTAATCTCTCACAGGGATTCCCAGACTTCGACCCTCCAAAGGAGATCACAGATCGTCTGGCAGAGATTGCTCCCCATGGCCCTCACCAGTATGCGATTACATGGGGGGCGCAGAACTTCCGTGAGGCATTGGCTAAAAAACAGAGTCACTTCACTGGTCTGGACATTGACCCTGATAAGAACATCGTGGTGACTTGCGGTTCTACAGAGGCCATGATGGCTGCTATGATGACCGTTGTGAATCCTGGCGACAAAGTGGCCATCTTTTCACCGTTCTATGAAAATTACACGGCAGACACCATTCTGAGCGGTGCTGAGCCGATATACATTCCACTCGTGCCACCTGCGATGGCTTATAGCCGAGCCTGCTCACGCTCGGAAGACTCGAAGCATGCTTCGGTCTCCTCTCGCTTAATCGCAGCCTTCTCTTTCGATGCCAACCTGATAGAGGATGCCTTCAGGCAGGGTGCCAAGGCATTGGTGCTCTGCAATCCGTCTAACCCCTGCGGTAAGGTTTTTTCACGCGAAGAACTCCAGACGATAGCAGATATTATAATAAGGTATGATGGTTATGTGATAACCGATGAG
>ONFE01000108.1 GCA_900316985.1 uncultured Prevotellaceae bacterium | reverse complement strand
AAAGATAAATTCAAATCGGTTGACTCGCAAAACCTTTGTAATTACCTAACTTTCAATATTTTCAAAGAACTTTTATGATTTTTTAGTGGACACTAATGAGTTAGTAATAGTTAGTAGTATTCAATATGAAAAAGTTGTTTCTTTACATTCCGGCACTGATCCTTCTTGCCGTGTCTTGCGAGAAAGAAGAAAATCTTCCTGTCCTGGAGGAGAATGAGCCGGTCTCCCAGGTAGAAATGGTTACCGAGACCGTCTCCGGCGGCCGTGCCGGCACCAAGGTCATTATTTCCGATGCCGATGCGTCCTTTGCCTGGACGGATGATGACGATGTGGCTGTACACATCTCTAATGGTAAATATGTCTATACCTCTGATGAAGGTGCTCACGGTGCTACCATCACGGATGTGATCCATTCCGAGAATGCCACCTTTACGGTTGTGTATGAGGCTGGCTATGAGCGCGATGCCTTTGCCGTTTATCCCAGCACTCTTGTAGCCAGGGATGCGGAGAACTATGGTCAGGAAGGTCATTCACTGGATGTGACCCTGCCCGGCAGCTACACGCTGGCTCAGGTGAGTGGTGAAACTTCTCCCTGCCCGATGATTTCCACTGATATGGCCGGCGCTGGTTGGGATTTCTATCAGCTTTGCGGCCTGATGCGTCTGACGGTGAATAACATTCCGGCAACTGCGAAACGCCTGGAAATTGATTTCAATGGCAAAAAAGTTTGGGGCGATTTCTCCATCGCTTCTCCTGTTGTTCCGGGTACTTCTGCCATTGTGGCCGGGGACGATGATGCATATGATGTTATCACTATTACTAAGGATGGTTCGAATGTAGTGCTGGGTGCGACCAGCCTGATGTTGAATATTCCTCTGCCGGCAGGGGAGTATACCAATGTGACCATCACGGCTTATGATGCCCTCGATGATGGCAATGCCATTCTTTCGATCACTCGTCTGTTCGACCGTGAGTCTACGAATGAGAGAGCTTTCAAGCGCACGGCAACCTTTCCTTCTTCCAAGACTGCTTTCCGTGGGTATGAGGTTTCTGCTGGTATTCTTGAGAGAAGTGTAGTTGGAACGGATGCTACCTATTCCTTGACTGCAGGGGAAATGGTTATGACCTATGATCCTATCACCGGGAAGGAGGTCTATGCCCTGCCTGCGGGATGCAATCCGTTTGAAGCTGCTACCTATTATAATCAACCTGCCTCCTTGAACAAGTATTTCCATAAGTGGTTAACCCTGCGAAGTGAATTGGGCGCAAATGGAAATAATATCAATGCTACGAGTGAATATCTTCCTGCCGGCTGGCGCTTCCCCACCGGAGGTGACAAGAAGTCATCTGATTGGGGCAAGATTATATTTGGCACTCCGAAATCCACAATTACTGTCAACGGAACGGCTGTTACGAGTAAAGCATTTGCGTTGGTCTCGGTGACACTTGATGCGGGCAATTCCTATGGTGTTGCAGCCGGAACCTATTACGGTATGTTCTTGCTGCGTGACGGGTTAACCATACCGTCGGGTTATTTTAACACAACCGGTACTGCTCTATACACAGCGAATCCGCTTACCGAGGTGCAGTTCAATGACTTGATCAAGTTGGGATGCCTGTTTATTTCGGCTTCGGGCTATTATTCGGAACTTAAAAATTATGGCTGGCGCGAACTGAACGAAAGTTGGCAGTATGGATGCTATTGGTCAAGTATTTACTCCTCGAGTACTCAGTATTACGCTTTCCAATTTTACAACGCAACGTATTCGAACAATCCGAGCGTAAATAACAGAAGTTCAACATCTGACAAGAATTACTATGTTGTCAAACTTGTGAAACCCTTATAGTTTGGAACTTGGGAACAAATAACTCATGTCCCGTAAAAGATTTTATAGCGGCCCCGAAAGGATCGCCGCTTTTTTAGGGCGCCCAAACGGACGTAACTAAAAAACAAACGATAAAAATGGCACAAAACAAGAAAGAAATGTACTACTCACCCGAGATGAACGTCTTCGAGGTGAAAATGGAAGGCGTCATCTGCGTAAGCAGTAACAGTAACAGTGACGTGGCTGAAATGCCCGGTTATCCCGGCGGTGGAGACCCTTTTATTATTCTTCCCTAACCCCTAAACCGACAAGATGATGAAAACAATGAAACATATCATTTGGATGGCGGCCCTCGTACTGACGGCAGCCATATGGTCGGCCTGCTCGAACAAGGATGAACTTGCCGTTACAGAAGAGCCTGCACAGCCCCGTACTTATACCATTTCCACTGCGCTCTCGCCCAAAGACGGTGCCCAGACACGCAGCACAATGACCGACAAGGGCGATGGCTCCATCAGCGCCGAATGGGAAGTGGGCGACCAATTATGGGTCGGCTACTATCAAACCAACGGTGATTATAAGGATGCAACGGCTGAGGTGACCGCTGTTGATCCCTCGACGAAGGTAGCAACCATAACTGTGACGCTGGTCGATCCGAATGGTGGCGATCTCTTCTTCCGTTACCCTATCAGCTTCTATGATCGTACAAAGGATCTTTATACCGACCAGACAGGCACGCTTGCTGACATCAACACCAACTTCGCCGCTATCTGGGGCGACGGCTCGATAAACGTCTCCGGCTCGGACGTTACCCTGTCGCACGTGACGATGCAGCCTGAGATGTGCATCTGGAAGTTCTCGTTCACAGACGGCTCGCGTGACATCACCAAGGATATCACCAAACTCGTCATTGACTTTCCCAGCTACGGGACGTACAAAGTATCCCCGTCGTCGCTGGGAACCATCTATGTGGCCCTGTACGGCAATGTCATTAAGGGCGATCCCATCTGCATCACGGCTACGACCGCCACGGGTGTCTATCGCAGGGCGGCCGCGAGCGTCACGCTGGATTCCGGTACAACGTACACCTCTATGGGCTTGGCGCTGAAGAAGGCCGAAGTGGGCAAAGTGTTTGGGGCCGACGGAAACATCTACGATAATGCTGCCGTTACCCCCGGCGGCAATACCGCGGTGGCTTTGATTACCTACGTGGGCAATAATGCAGAAACCAACGCCACATACAACCACGGTCTGGCCTTGGCGTTGGAGGATGCTAACAGCGGTAATACAGTTGAGTTGTGTTCTCAGCAAAGCGAGACTTGCCTGGATAAACAGTATGGTGATGTGTCTGCTGCAAAGACTGATATGGCTGGCATTGCCAATACCGATGCGCTTGTTGGTACTAATACTCATAATCACGCTGCAGCCGCAGTAGCCAGAAACTACAACGGTGGTACTCATCCTGTGGGTACAAGTAAGTGGTTCTTGCCGAGTGCCGGTCAGTGGGATAAGATGATAAGCGCTGCGGGAGACTACGCAACCTTGAGGACTAAGGCAGGCTTGCGGAAGAACTTCTACTGGTCGTCTACGGAGCG
>ONFE01000109.1 GCA_900316985.1 uncultured Prevotellaceae bacterium | reverse complement strand
TACAAAAAAGCCAAACCCTATACAAATGAGACGAATTAACAAATGTGTGATACATTTGCCCGACATATTTCTGTTGAAATGCCGTATTTTTGCAAAAAGTATCAAATATCAATGTGATTTTTATGAAAAGAATTATGACTCTGCTGGCTCTGGTTTTTGCCGTGAGTAGTGCTTTCGAAAATCATAGGGACAGAACCGTCCCCTGGTCTACAAATGGAACCGATAGCCCAGCGTGACGGCGAGATAACGGTTACGCGCCTTGTCAGGATCTTCCGTGCTGTCCACTTTCCTCAGGCCGAAATAATAGCGGGCATTCAGTGTGATGTTCTTGTATTCATACGACAGCCCAACAGGAATGCCGAAGTCAATGGAATTGCAGACATCTGTCATTTCTGAATAAGTGAAAATCCGTCTCCTATCCAGTCTGAAGGAATTGCCGCCATTTCCGTTTGAAGTTTTATCTTGTCGTTTACCAATACTCCCATCTGCATGCCAATCTTGACAGCAAGTCCTTTCACCTGAGGAATGTAGATATTGGCAAGCAGCGGAAAATTCAGATAGTCGCAATGCAGTTTGCCGTCCATCTCCGTTCCGGCGTAATATTCTACACCTTCTGCGTCAATAATCGTACCAGCGGAAGCCCAGTCAATATTGGCTCCTTGTTGAGAATAGAAGGCACCCAGCGAGAGGCCCAGCCAGTCGTTCACACCTTGTAATTATACATATCTACCGTTCCTCCGCTAAATCCCGTAACGTTTATACCCGCCATAGGCGTCACTGAAAACCTGCCTTTGGGATTTTGTGCTGAAACAGCCAGAGGCAACACTCCAAACAATAACAATGCGAAAAAAGATTTCTTCATACGTTTTTATTTTAATTGCGAAGAGGGTTACCCCTTCACATGTGATTCCAAAATTTTACTTAGAAATAATAGCGCAAACCTCCTTGCAGACCGAAATGCTCGATGCCGTAGAACTCGTTCTTCTCCAGTTCCAGACCCTCTGGTTTCTTCAGACGTACGCTGAACA
The DNA here is from genome assembly GCA_900316985.1 of uncultured Prevotellaceae bacterium. Taxonomy (GTDB): domain Bacteria; phylum Bacteroidota; class Bacteroidia; order Bacteroidales; family Bacteroidaceae; genus Prevotella. The sequence continues at coordinate 5,201 of ONFE01000109.1, read as the reverse complement.
CATTAATTTGTGCACCCAGGGCCAGGTGCTTAGCCACCCTCCACTCTGCTCCTACGCGCATCATCAAACCCACACGGTTCTGGGCAATAGAATAACCCTCATAAGAATCGCTGTAATGGCAATAGCCTATGCCCCAAGCCAGATCACATCGGAAATTCTTCGTACGGGAAAAGGCGAACACCGCACTGGGACCTATATAGTTGACTCTCGATTTGACACCCTCGTCGAACGAAGTATAATTGTGCAGGTAGTTGATACCGAAACCAAAGCCCGACTTCCACACATGGTCATAATCCACACAGATATCTATTCCCACGCGATTCCTATATTGATGGTTGTCCACCATATATTTTGAAGTCATGAGAGTAGGGCCTGCACTTATGCGAAGCACGTTGCGCGGTGCCTGCCTGATAATCTCCTGTTGCCGTTCCACCCGTTCCTCGAGTTCTTTCTGCTGCTGTTCATAGAATTGCTTAGTCGCTTTATACTCCATGAACTCCGCATATTCCTCTTCCGGAAGTATCTGCTTCAATGCCGAATATTCCACACTGTCGGAAACCTCATTGTACATAAAAGTCGACTCAGGTATGCGCAGCATAGTGCCCCACACACGGTGAATCGTGCTGTGTCCGTCAGGCCAGCGATGTTCAGTGATGACCAGACCGTTGCCGCCTTTCTCAGCCGTGGCATTAATGGCCAGTTGCATCACCTGGTTGAAAGAACCATTCAGGGAGAAACCCGTATCTACCACCTTCACCTTACCGATCTCCTGCGATTCAGGCGGAATAGCATCAGTCTTGTGGAACAAATATACCGAGTCGGGCTTCGTGGCAGGCCATTCGTTGGTCAGCATGTCGGTCACCACCCTTGGATTACAACTGGTAAGAAGCAAAACCAACAGAAATAATGTATTGGTATTTCTATTCTTCATTCTATGTTATCTCTTGTTTAATTTGCTGCAAAAGTAGTTGTTTTCTGCCAAATAGCCAAAAAATCCACTTAACAAAACTACACAAATTGTTTTATCCCCGATGAAATGGGTTTGGATCAGGGGACGGTTCTCTGATCTGTTACTAAAATCATAGGGACAGGTTTTTGATTCCTGCCCTTGCATCACATGGCAGATGCCCGTGCCGCTTTTCTCCCGCTTTTGTCGTGGCATAGAATGCTTGTTCTTCTTATACAGCGCAAAGATCGCAAAGATATACATATATCTCTTTACTTCCAAATAATCGGGAAAGAAAATGAATCAAAGAGTCCCGCTGATCAACGTTCATACGTAAGAAAAATTTTTCCTGTTTTTGCTATCACTGCTATCACTAAAATTCGCAAATACTTGACCAACTGAAAGTTGCAGCAAAATATTTAGTGATAGCACAGGTGATAGCAGTGATAGCAAAACACTTTCCGCGCAAAAAATCGCCCTCAAACACTCATATTTTCGCATTCGCGCTGTTATTTCTTGCAAAAGCATCATCCGCAGTACTGCTGCGGAGCCTTCGCAGTAATTTAGCGCACCATCAGACGCCATCCAATTCCCATGAAACTCCACGCCGAGTAATAAAAGTCCGCATTCAAAAAAAACCTTTTTCAGGACGAGTCAAACAGTAAACCGATTACAGGATTAAGAAGGTATGAGAACTAATTTGACAACCTATACCAGGATTATATCATGTACGAGGGACTCTGTTCACATTAAAGGATCATACCGTTATTTCTTCTAGAAAAACCGTAATCGCTTTTGCATACAATGAAGGGAAGCCCCATTAGTACTCAACAACGGTAAGTACCAGAGAAATCTCTTAAACTGCCTTCATGCCTTCACTGTTTCGTAAACGGCTGAAAGACAATGGAATACGGATGAAACCGCGGTTTCATCTGCCTTCACACGCTGTTGCCTGGGAAAAGATAATCAACGGGAGCGGAAAAGATAATACATTGATGACCATTTAATCATGTATTCGCGCTCAATCTATGATGAATCGGTGAGCAATCTATGATAGATTCGCGAGCAATTGATAATCTTTTTTGGAGGGTGGTAGGATTTATTCGAACCAAGACAGAATATGAAAGCGGATGAAAGCGCGCTTTCATCCGCAAACCATTCTGCATCAACGTTTTGCAAGAAAAGTGAAGGCGTGAAGGCAATCTTGTGAACAAGGAACCACCCTCTGTTCATTTGGCCGTAGATTTTCAATGCCCTTCGGCCTGCGATTTTCAATGCCACTGATCTGACGACCAAACGGCACCGGGTTCCGCCGGATCGCAGGTGAGTGGCACATGGCGGTCAAAGGCAGTAAGTTGTTGCATTTCTTTGTCGGAAAGGTGAAAATCAAAGACGTCTATGTTCTGTTCCATCCTTTCGCGGCGTGAGGACTTGGGAATGACCGTCACACCTTGTTGGATAAGAAAGCGGAGAGCCACCTGGCGGGTGGTTTTTCCATAGTGTTCGGCAATGGCCAACAAACGTGGATCGGCATAAACATCATCAGCCAATCCCTGGCCGAAAGGAGCATAGCCTTCATGACGCACACCCAGACGCGACATCCATTCATGACATTCGCGTTGCTGACAAAGCAGATTGGTCTCTATCTGGTTCACGGCAGGCACCACCTTATTATATCGCGCGATATCTATCAGACGGTCAGCATGAAAATTAGAAACACCTATGCTACGCACTTTTCCTTCCTCGTAAAGCCGCTCCAGGTCACGATAGGCCTTATAGGTATTGCCGAAAGGCCAGTGGAGCAGGATGAGGTCAAGATAATCCACCTGCAGGGTACACAAGGATTCAAGTACGGCCTCGTAGCACTCCTCAAAACGATTGAACCAAATCTTAGAGGTCAAGAAAATATCCTCTCTGGGCACTCCTGACTCCCTGATGGCCTGACCGATGTATAGCTCGTTGCCATAATACTGGGCAGTATCAATAAGCCTATATCCAACATCGAGGGCTTCACGCACACTTCGGAGTGCCACGCCCTTATCGGTTCCTTCGTAGGTGCCGAGTCCCAACACAGGCATCTCGATGCCGTTATTCAGTTTGATGTATTCCATATAAAACGAATACTAAATCTTTTGCTTGGCCTCATCAAGAGCAGCAATGACACGATCAGCCCATTGATCGAATTCAGGATCTTCCTGCTGGCATTCGGGATGATTGAGAATATAAGCCACACATCGGCGAACACCTTCCTCAAAACGGACAGTAGCCTTGAATCCTGGAACAACCGTCTTCAACTTGGAACAATCGAAAACCACAGAGACGGATTTGTCACCCGTGAGGTTGCCTTCCAACTCATAAGCAGCGGGAGCCACAGCGTTCAGGAAATCGGATGAAACATAATAAGGCTTGAAAGTCACACCCAGGGCGGCGGCAGCTGCCTCATAAATCTGATTCCACGTCAGCGATTCGTCAGACATAATCTGGAAAGCTTCACCGATGGCATGTGGATTACCCAAGAGACCGATGTAGCCACGCGCAAAATCCTCGTTCCATGTCATCGTCCACAGAGAACTTCCATCACCATGTACGATGACGGGCTTTCCTTCCATCATACGCTTCAAAACCTGCCAGCTGCCTTTCGTGCCATGCACACTCAGCGGCACGGCACGTTCGCAATAAGTATGACTGGGACGTACAATAGTGACAGGGAAACCTTCCTCACGATAATACTTCATCAATAATTCCTCGCAGGCTATCTTGTTGCGTGAATACTGCCAATGGGGATTGGCCAACGTGGTTCCCTCATTGATGACATAGTTACGGGCAGGTTTATTGTATGCTGAAGCCGACGAGATATAGACATATTGGCGTGTACGGCCGGCAAAAAGGCGATGGTCACGCTCTACCTGTGAAGGCAGGAATCCAATAAATTCACAAACGGCATCAAACTGAGTATCGCCTATCTGGCGAAGCACCTCAGCCTCATCATCGATATCTGCAATAACTTGTTTTACGTTCTCAGGCACTTCATTTCTACGGTTTCCGCGATTAAGCAACCACAATTCGTGTTCACTATCTGCCAACTGACGGGTAATAGCACTACTGATGGTTCCCGTCCCTCCGATTATCAATATTCTCATAATGAAAAAGTTTCAGGTTTCAAGTTTCAGGTTTCAGGTTTTAAGACACTAACCTTTATTTCGCCATGGTATAAATCTTTTCCATATCCTCGCGATGCAGCACAAGGAATCCACCAACCGTATGGGTACCATCATGACTACACTTACGAGCCATCTCACGGATTTCATCATCCGTAATCTCACGACCGATAAGTTCGTGGATACTTGTGGGCATACCTATACTCTTGAAGAAACGCTCCATGGCTTCAATTCCTTTCAGGGCTGTGGCCTCGGGATTGGTAAAGTCATTGGCCACATGCATCACATTGACAGCCAAACGCACGAATCTGCTGACATTATTTGGTAATACATAACGGGCCCAAGAGCCCCAGAGAGAAGCCAATCCTGCTCCATGAGCCACGCCGAACATTCCACTCAATTCGTGCTCCATATCATGCGTTGCCCAGTCACCACTCATGCCGCATCCCGTAAGATCATTATGGGCAACAGACCCTGCCCACATTATTTGCGCACGTGAACGGTAATCCGTAGGGTTAGCCAATACGTCAGGAGCTACATCCTGAATAGTGCGCAAGATAGCCTCAGCTATATTGTCAGTAAGCGTCATGTCGTCTTCCTGTGAGAAGGTCATGTCTGTAATACCGCATGCTGTCTGGAAAGGAGGCAGTGTATAGGTACGTTCAGGATTCATAATAGCAAACTTGCAACGTCCGGCACTACCGTCACAGGAACGTTTCAATGCGCCTTCGGCCTTTGTTATAACGCAACCGTTCGACATCTCACTACCTGCTGCAGGAATGGTCAGTACACAAGCTACAGGAGTAGCCACCTGCGGTGTTCCCTTACCCGTGAAGAAATCCCACACATCACCATCGTAAGGCAGACCAAAACTAATAGCCTTGGCAGAGTCAATCACACTGCCACCGCCTACAGCCAGAATAAAATCGACTCCTTCACGACGGCAAAGTTCGATACCTTCATACACCTTTGAGAGTAAAGGATTAGGTACTACCCCACCCAACTCCACAAAGGGAATTCCGGCTTCGCGTAACTGACCACGCACCACATCGAGCAATCCCGATTTCTCAGCACTCTTGCCTCCATAATGGAGTAAG
>ONFE01000146.1 GCA_900316985.1 uncultured Prevotellaceae bacterium | reverse complement strand
GATGGGCATCAAGAATGACAGCCTTGCCGCAACGAGACCGCCCCAGTCGCAAGCTCCGGGGCGGCTCGCGGCAAGGCTGAGAGTGAAGGGCATCCGCGCCAATACGCAGACGACCCATACACAGGTGGCAACATCCGAGAGCCTGGCAGTGGATGCCGACTCTGTTCACCGTATCAGTCAGGAAGAGCTGGATGAAAGCATCCACGAGGAGAAGGTGGTGAAGCCTCCCAATACGCTACGAAATCTCTCTGTCCTGCTCGGACTGGCCTTCATCTGTTTCATCATCTGGAAAATAAAGCGGTAGGTTTTTCCCCACGGGCACAGGCTTCCGACAGCAGAAGCACGCTCAGCGGATTGTACTTGAACAACGCTATAGGATATGACATACCAGGCGGGTATTTTCCGATGCAAAGGTAAGACGGGACGCTCATGGCAAGTACCGCTACGCTATGCCTGCACAAACGGCACGACACGCTTTCCCACTTTGACGCTTGACTCGTGGAGTAAAGGGACAAAGTGGGTTTTTCATGCAGTTTCCTGGTCATTCCTTGCCGTAGGTTCGCTTTCCCCGCCACCTTGTTCAAGCATCGTAAAAATTACCGCCCATCATGGGTATGTCTCATTTAATCCTACAGCGTCATGAAAGTTCAAGTGAATCACAATCCCGCACCGCGTCAGCTCTACTTCAATTTCGAGGAGCCTGTCCTGAAGCCCGTAGAGAAGGACAGCGATATTCCTATGTACATGAAACAGTTCAAGGATCTGAAGGCCAAACATCCGGACGCACTCCTGCTGTTCCGAACAGGGGATTTCTATACGTCATTCGAAGAGGATGCCGTAAACGCGGCTGACAGCCTTGGGATTACGCTCACGAAGTCCAAAGGCTTCCGGCAGGCTTCCTTCCCGCACCACGCATTGGATACGTATCTTCCAAAACTGATACGATGCGGATTCAGAGTTGCCATCTGTGATCTGATAACAGCACCGAAGAAGGGCCGATAGGCTCTCCTTCGGCTGTGTATCAGTTTACAAAGTAACCACAGGGGCATCGGTGTTGCCCCTCTTTTTCTTGCTATGGTACCATTGGTATAACGGGAGTTCATAGCATTATCAAAAGTAATCTGAAGAGTCCCTTGCGCTTTGGGACAGCGGTACACCGCCCATTGTCTGCTCTTGGTCATGGCATGGCAGCGGTATCATCCTGTTCGCGGTCATGTGCCAGGCATCGGCAGAGGTAGCTTCCTTTCCCGGTCCTCACATCCACGCTGTGCTTCTTGGGTTTGTCATCGCTCTCCATGGGGTGTTTCATGGTGTCCTTATCCATGCAGCTCTCTGAAGCTGTGGTAGGGAAGTAGGACATTCTACCTCTTCGCGCTTGTGGGAACACGCTGATAAGCGCCTGTCCTCGAAGACATCCAGCCGCACCTGCGAACGTTCGTTCCCGACATAGGGGATGCTCCATCAGCCTTATAACATCGATGACGTTCTCTTGATTCCTCATGGCTGCAGCCGACGCTCTGCCTTGCGGGAAACGGAGTCTTGCACACTGATTTTGAACATGCCACGGCGATTTTCCGATGCAAAGGTAAGGCAGGCCGGGCACGGCAAGTACCAATGCTTTATGGCTGCACAAAAACGGATGACAGCTTTCTACACTTTGCCGCTTGACTCAGGGAGTGAAGGGACAAAGTGGGTATTTCATCGTTTTTCCTTTCCATTCCTTGCCTATGCGCCCTTTCCCTGCCACCTTGAATTAGGCATCGTAAAAATAACGCCTCCGGGCATGTCTAACTCAAAATCAATTCTATTATGCAAGACTACATTTCTAAAATCGCAAGGCCTCAGGAGCTGAATAACGCTTCCAATGAGGAAGAGAACGTCTATGACATCAATGACTATCGGGCTGACTATCAGGAAGAGCATCCCGCAGTTTATGTCGGTACGTACCGTAAGTACAACGAAGGTTCGCTTTTCGGAGTTTGGCTGGACATCACCAAGTTCGAGGACTATGACGAGTTCATCAGCGTCTGTAAGTTCCTACACAGGGATGAAGAGGATCCCGAACTGATGTTCCAGGATTACGAATGCTTCCCCGAAAGCTGGTATTCCGAGAGCTGCATGGATGAGGTCACCTTCAATAAAATCAAGGAATATGGAGAGCTGGATGATGACAAGCAGGAAGCTTAC
>ONFE01000112.1 GCA_900316985.1 uncultured Prevotellaceae bacterium | reverse complement strand
GGCCGACGCACTGGACGATATGGAGAAGAAGATGGTAATCAAAGAACTTGAAAAAGTGATGAAGGCTACCAACGATGAATTCTTACAAGAAATGTTCCAAGCGAGTATCGAACGGCTAAAGAAGTAAACCGATGAAACATATTGGAATAATGACACTCCTGCTGTTGATGGCAGCGGGAGCAGGGGAATCTACTGCCCAGACGAAAACGGATACGACCAAAGTAAAGAGCGATTCCATCACCTGGAGTAAGGAGCTCGATGGTGTGGTGATTAAGGCACAGAAGCAGCTTGTCAAACAGGAAATAGACCGCATAGGCTATGATGTCCAAGCTGACGAGGAATCGAAGACGCAGACGGTAATGGATATGCTTCGCAAGGTGCCTATGGTGACGGTCGACGGACAAGACAACATACTTGTCAAGGGCAATAGCAGCTATAAGATATACAAGAATGGGCATTATGACCCCAGCCTGTCGAAGAATGCCAAGGAAACCTTCAAGTCGATGCCCGCCTCAATGGTAAAGCGTATCGAAGTGATTACCGATCCTGGAGCACGCGAGGATGCCGAAGGCGTGGATGCAATCCTGAATATCGTGATGGTTGATGGTTCGAAGATGCAAGGTATGACGGGTGTAATATCGGCTACCTATAACTCACTGAATCATCCAAACTTCTACGGCTCGCTGACGGGACAGATAGGTAAGCTGCTGACATCTGTGGAATACGGCTACGGAGGAATGTCGAGCCGCGAGACAGAGAACAGTACCTATACAGATCGCACTTATCTTGATACGGGTAATCGAATGCTGTCTCAGTCTGACGGTACGAATCCTGGCTCCATCCATTATGCCGACATCAATGCGAGCTACGACATCGACTCGCTGAATCTGCTGTCAGCCTCATTTGGGGGATACTTCTACAAGCTCAACGTGCAGGGTGATAGCCGGACGTCGCTGAGCAACTCGTCAAACGATATTCTCTATCGATTTAATAACCACTACTGGATGCCCGGCTACAGTCATCACTCCTGGAACGGAAGGCTCGATTACGAGCACAAGACGCGTCGGAAGGGCGAGCGGCTCACTCTCTCATACATGCTCGCCCTGACGCGTCAACATTCGGACCAGGAGAATACGTACACAGAAATAGTCAATGCTCCTTTCAAATATACAGGCAGTCTCCAGACAGAACGTGAGCGATTTACAGAACACACGTTCCAAGCAGACTGGCTACGCCCACTGGGCAAGGGTCACAAGCTTGAGATTGGTACGAAATATATCGATCGCAACAACAACAGCCACAATACTCAGGACTTTTACGGTATCAACCTCCTCACTAACGATGAGTTCAGACATACCACCCGTGTACTCGCTGCATACGCCGACTACATCTACAATCACGAAAAGTGGTCGGCACGGGCCGGACTGCGCTATGAACACAGCTATATGCAGGGTGAATATCCAGATGGGAAAGGCAATGCCTACGACAAACATCTGAACGACTGGGTGCCACAGGCCTCGCTGAAGTACCAGATGACGGATGCACAATCGTTGAAGTTGAGCTATACTACAAGCATCAATCGTCCAGGCATATCCTATCTGAATCCTGCTGCCGTTACATCGCCAATGGTTGTCCAACAGGGCAATCCTAACCTGGTGAGCTCACGAACGCAGCGTATCAGTCTTATCTATTCGTATATCCTACCTCATCTGACACTACAGATTGCCCCTGCCTATAACTTCAGTTCAGGCGGCATCAGCTCCATTCAGACCGCTAAAAACGACATCCGATATAACACATACGATAATATCCTTCGCTATCGTCGATTCTCGATAGAGCAATACGTACAGTGGAGGCCATTCGATGGTACGACGATTGTCTTCAATAACAATCTGCGCTACGAGCACAACGAGAACCCCAACCTTGGCTATCGCACCTTTGGGTGGTCTGACAATTTCTATGCGAACCTTTCTCAGAAGCTACCTTGGAAGTTGCTTTTCTATGCAGTCACATACGGCAAGGTTGGCCATAGTCCCTCAGGCATCTACTACATGCAGCATTCCTATTATGGTTACTACTTCTCCCTGCAACGCTCGTTCCTCAAGGATGACCGCCTGACGGTGCGCATCGCTGCAAACGCCCCATTCAATAAATACTGGACATCAGAGGCCGAGACCGTCAATGGTGACTATCGCGATTATCAGAAGTCGTGGAATCGTGCCCGTTCGTTCAGTCTCTCCGTCACTTGGCGCTTCGGGTCTCTTAAAGCCAACGTCAAGAAAACCGAGCATAGCATCGAAAATGATGATGTCGTTGGTGGAATTACTAAGAAATAATGATAATTGGGGCTGATTTCATGTTCAACATACAATGCGCGTTCATTATCCGTGAACAAAGAGCATTTTTTGAACAAAAAGTCTGGATATATAGAAGAAACGAGAGGCTGGCTTTGCCCCTCGTTTCTCTACAGATGATTTAGATGCAGGCGGAACTATCGGCGTGACTTCGTTTTCTTCTTTCTGCGTTCCAAGTACGCCGCCAGTTCATTGATGCCCCAGATGGCTGACATGACAAAGATCGGCATAAAGGCCATCGCCCACAGGAATGTCATGGTGTCGTTCAGATGGTACTTGCCTGTGTAATAGCCAAGGACTGGAAAGACGACCAGTGCCACCTTGTCGGCCAGATGATAGGCAATGGGGAACCACTCCATGCGCGAGGTCAGACGGACGAGGTGCTCTTCTGCTTTGGCCTCGATATACTCGCAGACTGTCTCGCCACCCTTCATCATTGCCATGCAAATCTGAGACTGCTGCCATTTCTCGCGGTCTTTCTTCGTCAGTTCATCGACGTAGCGACTCATGAGTTTCGAGTCGTGCATGTTCTCAGCCACTTGCCGCAGGATGCATTCCGCATATATGTTCATCTCTTCCAACGGCGCAACGTCCATGTCCTGGTTGACGAGCTTGTTGCTGTTGTTCCTCATCGCATCGAGGGGAATACTGCCCAGAAGTGTCTGCTGGTCTATGAGCATTTCAATGGCCTCGTGGGTCGATTCCACAAGGAACTTACCTTTCATCACGGCCTTCACGCCACGCTCAAACTCCTTCTGGTCATAGAGTTTCGCACGTTTATGACCGCCATGAAAAAGAGCCTTCAATTTGTTAACAACTTGCAGGATAGTATGCGGCTTCTCGGCTTCTCCTGCTTACGGGGGCTTTCTTGCCGTCCCCCAGTCTCACTGTTGCCTCCCTGCATCTGACTATCGCCAGAGGGAAGCATGCTGTCGTATTTTCTTCTCATATAAAAACACTATCTCTTTCGTCCTCTGTTATTCTGTTGTCTGATAAACCCGTTCTTCTTCCACCAGTACCATTCCTCGTCCTTCTTCTTCGGCAGGTCGTTATTGCTCTGACCACCTCCAAGAGACGGCTGCGTTTCTGGCAGGGCAAGGTTAGCAACGACGTCAAGCATAGCTTCGGCTGCATCACCCGCACGCTCGGCACTACATTCAAACTGATCAAGCAGTTCCATTGCAGCTTTCTTTAGGCAGTCTTCGTCGAATGATGAACCTTCGCGCTCTTCCATGTCAATGGCCTTAGCTACGATGCCTTCTGGCAGGATGTCCTCCCTATCAAGCGGACTAAACTCCGTCCTGAACGGACTCTTCACAAAGCGCTTGATGGCATTCAGCGCAAGCCAGATGGCTGTCCGACGGTCACTCTCGGCCTCCGTGGACTTACGGGGAGCAGGCTCCGTCTGCTTCACGGGCGTCGGAACTGCTGGTTTCTCAGCGTTCTTCCTCTCTGCCGCCTCCTTAATCCTCAATAGTCGCAGATATGCATCGTCATCATCCGACTGCGACGACCTCGACGGCTTCTGCGGAATCACCTCTTCCTGCCGATTCTGCTGCCAGCGATAGCTCTCCGTCCGCGCCTCTTCTATCTCAGGATGCTGCTTCTGCCAAGTGCCGAACAGCTTGGAAACCGTCAGGTCGCGCCCATGCCCGAACCCTTTAGCCGAAGCCTTGTACATCACCGTACTGGAATAGTTCCCATCGAGGTCATACAACTTTTCGCCAACGGAGTAGCCCCGGCAAATGCCCTTCGAGTCGTACGTCGGCTCCACTTCGAACCCGTTCCTGCGCATCCCGGCAAAGTACGTCTCGATGTCCCACGCATCCATTCCCTTCAGCACGTTCATCGCAGCCGAGTGAATTCGCTCCATCCGCCTGTTCTCCCTCTCCTCGGCTTTCGTCCACCCGTATTTCTCCGCGATGATGTCAGCCGCCATCTTCGCCCGCTCCTTGCATTTGTGCGTGTCCTGCATCTCGCCGTCCATCGTCAGGCGGTTGGCCACAATGTGTACATGCGGCTTGCCCGTGTCAAAGTGTACAGTGGCTACATACTGACTTTTGGCCAGCATGGTGTGCTTGCCGCTCACCTTCACCTTGGGCTGCCCCGTCCTCTTGTCGATGACAGGTCTGCCGTCTTTGGCCTTCACCGGCTCCCATTTGAAGTGGGTAGCGTCCAGCACCTCCACACAGTCCTTACAGAACTTGTCCCACTGCTCCATCGTCCAGTTCTGACAGACCTCCGGCGGTGGACACAGCTCGATGCGCCAGAACGGCTTTTCTGCCCTGTGCCTGGATGCCGCCTGCAGCAGCTGCATGTCCATCAGCACCTCCACGGGCGAGTACGGCTTGCCCGTCATCGGGTTCAGCTCAATGTGGTTGGAGGCGAGAAAGACCGGCTTGTCCTCCTTCCTCGCCTTCTCCTTGTCGAGCACATAGTTGATAGCGTTGGCGGCATGCGCCCCGTCTATCGTGTCCATCTTGATGACCATACGCTAACCTCCCATGTTTAACGTCCTGTCCCTCATCCTGTCGAAGAACTCCAAGGCTGTGATAAGGTGCTCGCGCCACCAGTCAAAACTCTTGCCGTGGATGACAGCCCTGAAACGTTCTTCGTCCGGCTTATGTGCAAACTCTGCCACCATTGCATTGAACTGGAGTAGCACGTCGCCACGTGACTTCTTCAGGTTCCTGAGCAGGTCCAGTTCTTCTTCGGTAAACGCTGCACGGGGATGCTTGCCGCTCAGGAGCGTCGTACAATACTGCGAAAGATTCTGTCCGCATTTTTCCGCATTCCAGAGAAGTTCATCCATCAGTCGTTTCGTCACTTTCAGGTGCAGCATCTCTGTGGCAGTCCACTTGCGGATGCGCAGTCCCGTCCGATTCTTACGCAGCACCTTGTCGATCAGGTCCACGCGATGGGCATCCAGTTCGTAACTGCCAAACAACGTGTAAATCTGTCGGCTGATGGGCTGGTCAACCTGTTCGATGCTGCCGCTACTCCGATAGACGACAAAATGCATCTGGCATTTCCTATTAGTCTCATCCACCCACAGGTCACCGACCGTTACGGGTTCCCATGAGAACTTGCTGTGTTCCCTGCCGTCCTTGGGCGACAGGTAGCGCTTCTTCGACTTGATGAAAAAGCCCTTCTCAGGCCTCGTCTTCTCTATGAGCTGCGAGCCTTGGAATATCACTATTTCGTTTCTGTCTACTGTCATAAGTATACATTTATTAAAGGTGTGAGCCTGCGAACGCCTCCCCCAATGAGAGCCTGCGAGCATTGCCAGTTCGGTTCGGCTGCCAAAAGAGCCTCGGCGATTTTGGTAGCACGAAACTCCAACTGGCATATCTTAAGGC
>ONFE01000113.1 GCA_900316985.1 uncultured Prevotellaceae bacterium | reverse complement strand
GGAGATAACGCCCACACTGTCCTCCTCAATTCCGATGCTGACGTATTCGATGTTCTCGCCCCGTTCATTAATGACGTGACCTTTGACCGTTGTCTGTGCAAATCCTTTCACTGACGCAATGACAGCGAGAAGAATCAATGCAAATCTTAGTTCTTTCATTTTTTGAGATTTATTTGTTGTCAACTGCACTGGATCAATGATATTCTATATACCCACTTTCTTTCACAATGTCATTATGTTGCCCTGAAGCAAGTTGGTAGAAAAGTTGATAGGTGGTACTAGACTTGTCTATGTCGGCACGGACACTGGACATGACAAAGGTGACGTAGGGATAACTGCCATCCTCTATGGTTTGCTTGCTTGGAGTGATGCCGTTAACACCGATAACTTGTGTGCGATCATCGTTCACGATGGTGTCATAATAATAAAAAGGTGTGTAAGCAATACCGTTTTCATCGTTCTCCAATTGGTAATATGGAGAGAGCATCACATAACCTATCATTTCAGGCCAGTCAATCATTGTCAGCCCATCCATAACAATGGTTTCCATCTTCTCTTGACTACCAGAATTTGGATTGCGCACGTAGGGATTGATCGTTGCGTCGTTGCCTCCCACCTCTCGCCAGTTACGGATCTCGCCAGTATATATCTTCTGGATCTGCTCGATGGAAAGGTTTCGGACGGGGTTCTTAGGATTGACAAGAAACACAAATGCGTCTTTTGCTACAGGACGGGAGAGCAGAGCAACGCCTATCTCATCGGCATATTTCTGCTCATCACGGCTAATGCCACGAGCTGTAATGATGATGTCGTTCTCACCATCAATCAAACTGATGAAAGAGCCGTGTGTATTACGGTTTTGAAGGATGCGCTGCAAGGCTTTATTATCCTCGTTGCTCAAAGTATGGTATTGCGGAATGACACACCACGTTGCATCGGTCGCCAAACGTTGCATCCATTGGCAGTCAATACCGAGCAGTCGGCACATCAACAGGTTTCTCAATGGCTCTGTGGAATCGGAACCATCGGTGATAGGCGCATTGGATAGGCTGAGTGCTGTTGTTGCCGTTGGTTCATCCAAACCAGTCTCTATTGGGTCTATAATTAAAACAGGGTCGTTGCCGCTTAATTCACTGTCACTATTGCATGATACCAGCCCAAATATGGCTGCAAGCAGTGTGGTGACTATAGTTTTCTTCTTCATTATTCTAATAATATTTGATTCCGAGGATGTAATAATGAGGGCTTCGCTTGATAATGTCAGAGATACTACCGCAACAACGGGTTACCTTATCCTCCGCATCATACCAGAATGAAGAATCTTGCCTTTTATCGCACTGACATCAAAGCTGTAAGCCTGATAGCCTTTTTTCATTTTAATCTCCTGGGCCTGTCCCGTCATTGCGACGAGGGCGAGCATCATCGTGATAAAAGTTTTCTTGTTCATAATCTTTTCGTTTTTTATTTTATATTCTTAAATCGTGCAAGATTTTCGTTATCTTTTGTCAATACATAAATGAGCAAGTCATATACAGTACCATCTTTTATAACGGCATTTGTTATAGCACCTTTATATTTAAAGCCATTATTCAGCAACACACGTATTGAAGCAATGTTGGGTTGAAAGACATTAGCTGTAATTTGTTCAAGGGACAATACCTTAAATGCAATAGTGCAAACCTGCTTGACAGCTTCCGTTGCTATACCTTTGTTTGCATATTCATTGAGAAGCATATAACCGATTTCTGCATCATCATCTTTCTTCTCAACCGATATACTGCCTATGAGTTTCCCATCACATACTATAGCCCGATAAATACCAGAAACTGCTTCATTCTCAGAAACCTTCTTCATCCATTCTTCCGCATCTTTTTCTGTATAAGGATTAGGCAGACGGTCTGAAAGGTAATGCCTGTTGACAGCATTACACAGGTTCGTCAATTCTTTTGCGTCTGACAATACCCAATGTCTTAGTTCCATTTTCAGATGATCCATTGCGTCTTACATTCTTTTGAATAACATAAACGGAAGACTTTTATTAATGATAGCGAGAAAGTGCCAACGTTTAGTGATATAAACTTTAGATTTCTCTTTGCGAATGGCGGCAATAATTTGATAGGCGACCTTTTCTACTGGCATCACCCAAAACAGTCCTTCGCCTTTCGCCATTGCAGTATCAACGAGACCTGGGCGAATGTCAGTAACTATTATGTGAGCTCTACTCTTGAATGCTTTTTTTCGTAGGGCTTCCATATAGTTGATTTGATAGGCTTTCGATGCGCTGTAGGCTGGAGCCATCGGCTCGCCGCGCAGTCCGCCAGCCGAGGTGATGGCGACGAGGTGGCCATGGTCTTGCTGCTCGAATATGTTGTAAAGTGTATCGACAACGAACGTCCAGCCAACGACGTTAGTGTCTATGGTCGGACGCTCTACGGCGTAGTCCAATGAGGCATTGATGTCCCCCGTCCCTGAGCAAACGATAGCAAGGTCAATGTCTTTCAGTTCGGAATGGAGTGCGTCGATGGCTTGTGTAATTTCGTCCTGCTTGGTGATGTCTGCCATGACGGTGATGGCCGTGTCGGGATGCTCTTGGAGCAATTCATTAAGCAGATGTGTTCGCCTGCCTACGATGCCAATGCGATTGTCGGCAGCGGCATATTTCTCGAAGAGTGCCCTGCCGATGCCAGAAGTTGCTCCAATGATAATGATGGTTTGCTTGTTCATTGTTCGTTCCATTGTTTTATTCTCCCATCCACTGATTCCTCTCCCACAGGCGGTACACGCGGTTGGCGTGCTTTGCATCATGTATGATGTGGTTGCCTGCGTCGGCATTTGAAATGATTGCCTCGCGCTCCCAACTGCCTCGGGTGAACTTGAACTGGGCGGGCAGGTGCAGACGGAGGTCGATAGAGGCGATGCTATCGCTGGTGAGCGTCATCTTGACGCCCTTTGCCTCCCAGTTGGCCAGCGCATCCTGATTGCCGGTGATATAAATAGTGTCCGTGAGGTTTTTGCCTCGCAGTTCGATGTGGACGGGATAGATATCTTCGCCGACATAGCTCACCAGATTCTTGGCGCCGAAAACGATGTAGTCGTTTAGGGCTTGTGTGAGGCTGGGCATGAAGCCGTTGTAATGGTAATAGCCGGGGAAGGTATGCACGGATGTGACGGTGTTTTCGGGGAAGTGGGACTTGTCTTTTAGGAACGTGCTGACACGCTCCCAGCCCGCTTTCCAATCATCGCCCCAGTACTCAGGTTCGCTGTCAATCTCGCCAGACATCGACGCATAAATGAAACGGGGAGCCTTGCGGTTCTTGAACTGGTAGTTCTCAATGTCCGTGGCCAGACGATACTCGTCGTAGCAGCAGTTGGGCGAAATGGCAATGTAGTCGTCGAAAAGGTCGTCGGTAATCATCGCGTCAAGCACGAACGATGCGCTCAGCGAATGGCCAATGCCGAGGGAGCGCCCCGACGTGCGGTAGTTCTTCTTCACGTATGGCATCAACTCATTCTTGACGAACTTCTTCAGGTCGGGCGATTTGCCGTAATAGTTGCCCTCCTTGAACAGTCCGTTGTTGCCGTGCAGGGGCATGGGCAGGTAGTCGTGGTTACGGAAATAGTTGATGTCCCAAAGGGTTGGCGAGCAGATGCCCACGATGATAAAACTCGTGCTTCTGCCGCCATCAGGGTCGGGCTTGCAGGCGATGTTAAGCAGACAGTGAACAAGGTCGAACATCGTGCGGTCTTGCGCATCGAACACATAGATGACATCGTAGTAGGTCTGGTCATAGTTCGGGTAGTTGTTGGGCGTATAGATAAACACCTGCCGCTCGTGGTTGAAAAACTCCGACTTCATCGTGAGTTCCTTCACGCTTTCGAGTGGAACCTGTGCCTGCCCCGCCAATGCGACGAGGGCAAGCAATGCGGTGAGGATAGTTTTTTTCTTCATTATTCTAAAAATATTTAATTCCGAGGATGTAATAATGAGGGCTTCGCTTGATAATGTCAGAGATACTACCGCAACAGCGGGTTACCTTATCCTCCGCATCATACCAGAATGAAGAATAATATACGAGAGGAATGAAAGTGTCCTTTTCTAATGGCGATGTGGGTTCGAAAGGATCCGACCTATACGAATAAACATATTTATTTTCACTCTCCCAGTATAGTTGTTTGAGCTTTAGATTCCAAGCAGAACGAAGGGTATTCTCCCAATTAAAATAGCATAGGGCTAAAGAATCTGTTTCTGAAGGGAGGAAGCCATAGACCAGTTTGTCACCCCTTGCCTCAAAATAATAAGGAAATAAGAGTCGAGGGGAATCCTCAACTTCTTTCCCGTTCACAAATTCCCTAACGTTAAAAGTCGCATTCCGGCCTTTTATCGCACTGACATCAAAGCTGTAAGCCTGATAGCCTTTTTGATTAAGCATCGGGATGTAGTCGTTGATGGTTGCCTCGTTCATTTTAATCTCCTGTGCCTGTCCCGTCATTGCAACGAGGGCGAGCATCATTGTAATTAAAGTTTTCTTGTTCATCTTCATAATGTTATTTATGTCTTGAATGTTAATGATGACACTGATGCTACCGATAGTCATCAGCAGAGCGAGGGCTGTGGCGACTACAGGGCGG
>ONFE01000115.1 GCA_900316985.1 uncultured Prevotellaceae bacterium | reverse complement strand
ACGTCACCGTCGCCAGCGCTTCCATAATCATTTTGGGATATAATACTTTCTCCATTTTTATTTCGCTTTATCAAGGCTGCTGCGTTTCGAACGGTGATAGGAGCGGTAGTCATCGAGTTCGATCTCTACATCCGGCTCCTCCAGTGCGCCTTCTCTTGGCAGTTGCCATTTCATATATCTGATGTTCAGTCCACGGGCTATCCACATGCTCTCATAGTAAGTCTGGATGGCGAGGATCTTCTTCGTGTCTTCGTCGATGCGCGCATCGTGATAGAGGTCCTCTGTCCTGAAAAGCACGGGCAACTGGTTTTTCTCCACCATATAAGAGGTATAGGTAAAGAGGAAATTGGAATCGGTCTTCAGATGGATGATGCCGCCATCCACAAGGAACTTCCGATAGCGCGCCATGAAATAGGTCGATGTCAGGCGCTTACGGGGGTTCTTCATCTGAGGGTCGCTGAAGGTGAGCCAGATCTCCTGCACCTCGTTCTCTGCAAAGAACCGTTCGATGATCTCGATATTGGTACGGAGGAACGCTACGTTTTTCAGTCCTTCATTCAGCGCCTGCGTAGCCCCTGTCCACATACGGGCACCCTTGATATCCACCCCGATGAAATTCATCTGTGGATAGAGCTTCGCCAGTTCCCGATGAAATTCATCTGTGGATAGAGCTTCGCCAGTTCCACGGTATATTCTCCCTTGCCGCACCCAAGTTCGAGCACGATGGGATTCTCGTTCTTGAAATACTGCTCGTGCCAGTGGCCTTTCATCTCAAAAGGCACGTGTTCCACTACCGAATAGGGGTACTGGAACACGTTCTCATAGGTTTCCATGTCGGCGAACTTCGCCAGCTTACCTTTTCCCATTTATTGTTCTTCTGCAGTTTGTTGTGGGGAATCTAATACATATTTGGGTGAATCGCCATATTTGTTCGTTGCAGGGGTACTGTCAAACAGGCACATGATAATGACGATGATATGAAAAATAGAAGCAATGGTAGCCAGACAACTTAAAGTGAGTAAATCACCAGCACCATTTTCCATGATCTTTTCAATGGTGTGTTGACTGATTGATGAACCATAGCTTAATTCTTCCACAAGTTTGTTGATGGTTGTTGATGTGGCAGTGTAGATCTGCACGATGCAACCCAACGCATAACTGATGTAAACCCAAATCGCACTCTTTCCGGAATCATGTAGTCGGCGGGCTGTGGCAGACAGACCGAAGAACATGTAGATGATGGCTATGATGCCGGAAACCATCAGGTTGGGGAAGAACATGGTAATGATGTTCCCAACAACAAGGACGACCAGTATCCACCACCAGAACTCAGAGCGACGGCTTCTGCCTTTGAAATCCAAAATCCGGCTGGAGGATAACTCAATAGCCTCTACAAAACCCAGTGACGGTAATGCTCTCATATTTCTTATTCGATTACTACGGTAGTCCAGCCATGCTTGTCCTCAATCTCACCATACTGGATGCCACGCAGGGTGTCGAACAGTTTCTTAGACTGAGGACCTGGCTTCTCGCCGAAGCTGTAACGCTTGCCGGTGTCGAGGTCGTCAATATAAGAAATAGGTGAAATCACAGCGGCTGTACCACAGGCACCTGCCTCCTCGAAGGTCTCGAGCTCCTCCTCGGGGATGGGGCGACGCTCCACCTTCATACCCAGATCCTCGGCCACCTGCATCAAGCTCTTATTCGTGATAGAGGGCAGGATAGAGGTTGACTCCGGAGTGATATAGGTATTATTCTTGATACCGAAGAAATTGGCTGCACCACACTCATCGATATACTTCTTCTCCTTCGCGTCGAGGTAGAACTCGCAGGCATAACCCTTCTCATGAGCCAGGTTATTGGCAAAGAGCGAAGCGGCGTAGTTACCACCCACCTTATACTTACCTGTGCCGAGCGGAGCGCTGCGGTCGTAGTCACGAACGATCACATAAGGATTGCTGGAGAAACCACCCTTGAAGTATGGGCCTACGGGCGTTACGAAGATCAGGAAACAATACTCCTTAGAGGGATGAACACCCACCTGGGCACTCGTACCGATGAGCAACGGACGGATATAGAGCGTGGCACCACTCTCGTAAGTGGGGATCCACTCCTGGTTCAGACGAACCACCTTCTTCACCATCTCCGTGAAGAGCTCGGTAGAAACCTCAGGCATCATAATACCACGACAGGTGCTCTGCAGGCGCTTGGCGTTCTCATCCACACGGAAGATGCGCACCTTGCCGTCAGGACAACGATAGGCCTTCAAGCCCTCGAAAGCCTCCTGACCATAGTGCAGACAGGTGGCTGCCATGTGCAGGTTCAGATACTCGTCGGAGCAAACCTCGATTTCGCCCCATTTGCCGTCGCGATAATAGCAACGTACGTTGTAGTCGGTCTTCATGTAGCCAAACGAGAGGCTACCCCAATCTAAATTCTTCATATCGTTTCAATACTGTTAAAGTTTCAAATCTGCTTGCAAAATTACACATTATCTCATAAATACGCAACAAAAAAGCGATAAATGTGATGAAATGACAGCTTTTGTGACGAATGAATCAGTCCTGGGCCAGGATTTTCTTGATTTCCTCGTCCGTCTTCGTCAGTTTGTCCTTGCAGAGCTTAATCAGTTCCTGGGCACGTTTCAACTCCTCCGCCATCTGGTCGATGTCGAGTTCATCGTTCTCCATCTTGCGTACGATGGTCTGCAACTCCGCATACGCGGCTTCATACTTCATTTCCTTTTCCATAATCCGTCATTTCGCCTGCAAAGATAAGGAGAAAAAAGCATATCTCCAAATTTTCGCACGGGATTCATGAATAAATCCCTATCCCCCTTGTCATTCACAAGCAAAAGGGCTCGCTGTCTCAGCGAACCCTTTTGCTAACATAACCAAATAACCAATAACCTAAAACAAATGGAATAACAAACAAACTAAAAACCAAACTAATTGTATGAAACTGGTGCAAAGGTACGGGGATTTTGGGTTGATTCCAAGAATTTAGCAAGATTCTTGTCGGAGTTGTTGCGACAGGGGGAAGAGATTGCGACAGAGTAGGGGAAGAGGGTTTGAGTGTGTCGTAAAAGGACATAAAAAATGGGCTCCGTTGCTGGGGTCTCTTGCATTTTGATGTAAGCGAAGAGTTTCTTGCGATTGTAGAAATTTGTTTTGTTTCCTCCTCCTTTTGTCATTTGTCATCGCTTTCGCGAAAACATATTTTCCCTAAAATCCTTTTTCATTCAGGAAAAAGTAGTATCTTTATGCCTGGAAGAAACTAAAGGCTCTCCTGCTGGATGATCCTCAGACCATTTCCTAATGCAACACTTCCCCGTCGCACCTTCCTCCCTGCAGAGGTGTCTATCATTTTCTCAGTGTTAGGTGTGTTGTGACAATTATTTTACATCGCATTTCAACCCTTTAACCCCTCCGGCCGTCCGCTTGAGGGTTTCTTGTAGTCTGCTTACACCTCCCTTTCCGTCCGCCCAGACCGGACTCCAAGAGCTCCATAAACCCTGAAAACCCATAATATGAAAATATCTGACACACTCTCCATTTGTCTAACATCTAACATCTAACATGAAGGTTTTATAGTTCGGGAGCCTACAAAACTTTTATATTATATATTATATATAATATATAATATAATTAATAATTATAATGATAACTATCTCCTCCAATCATCCATCCTTAGAAAACCCACTTTTCTGAAAACCCTAATGTTAGATGTTAGATTGTTAGATCCCTCGACTACGCTCGGGATGACAAGTGGCTATGCTCGGGATGACGGAACGACAGCAGGGTGAGCCTCTAATTCAGCACCTCTTCTTTGTTGGGATGGTATTAACAATAGCATGTATTTTACCTTTTTCTAG
>ONFE01000116.1 GCA_900316985.1 uncultured Prevotellaceae bacterium | reverse complement strand
AGCATACCCTACCAGTATGTAGGAAAGAAGGCCAAGGCCGTGTATGACTGCAACATCGTAGAGGTCTGGGTTGATATGGAGCGTGTGGCTGTCCACAGGTGGCGAAATCGGAGCATTCCCACCCAGTTTAGGACGTCGGAATCCACCCATTCAGTCATGAAAATGACCATGGAATGGCCTTGAAAAACGGAGCATATCCGTTCAAAAGTGCCAAAATCGGCCCCAAAATCGGAGCATTGCCGTTCAGTTGAAGAGTGATATGGCATAATTGCGAGAAAAACGCCTCGAAAACGGAGCATTGCCGTTCACTTATCAAAACTGGAAGTGCTGAAAATCAACGTGTTGACGGCAGAAAACGGAGCATATCCGTTCACTTCCGGTCAAAAAATGAAGATGCATCCAGTGCCGAATCGGAGCATTGCCGTTCACTTTTCTGTCTTTTTGCTATCTTTGCGCCAGAGAATTCAAATTCAAAAGCGCAATAAGACATGGCAGGAAAGACAAAGGACATGAGCAAGATTAAGCAACTGCTCCTTCTGAAGAAGGACAACGTATCAAACCGAAAGGCGGCAGAACTCCTCGGCATCAACAAGGAGACAGTCAACCGCTATGTACAGAAGGCCAACGCAGACGACCTTGGTATCGACGGGCTGCTGGCCTTGGACGACCCGGTGCTGGAGCATCGTCTGAAAGGAGGCTCTCCAGCTTATTCTGATGAGCGATTTGAGGTATTCAAGGAACTGCTTCCTTACCTTCAGGACGAGATGAAACGTCCGCACGTAACGCTCAAGCTGCTGTGGGAGGAGTATGTCAAAGAACATCCCGACAGCCACTATGAGCTGACCCAGTTCCGTTTCCACTACAAGCAGAACACGAAGGCCGAGAAGGACGCACCGACGACTATCCTTGCCGACAGGCGCACTGGTGGTGATAAGGCCTTTCTCGACTTCACAGGCGACACAATGGGCTATATTGACCGTGAGACAGGTGAGTATGTCAAGTGTCAGTCCTTTGTGGCAGCAATGCCTGCCAGTGACTACGGCTATCTGATTTTCGTGCCGTCACAGCGCACGGAAGACTTTGTGTATGCCGTCACTCAATTTCTCAAATCGCTTGGCGGCGTACCAAGGATGCTTGTGCCGGACAATCTGAAAGCGGCCGTCATCAAGACGGACAAGTACGAGCCGTCACTGAACCGCGTGCTGGAGGACATGGCCAACCACTATGGGACAGTCATCGTACCAGCCCGACCAGTCCATCCACGTGACAAGAGCAATGCAGAAGGCGAAGTGAGGCTGGTATATATCCGTGTGTTTGCCGAGCTCAGGAATGAGACCTTCTTCTCTCTCGATGAACTGAATGCCGCAGCTGCACTCAAGATGAAGGCCCATAACCAGAAGCGAATGCAGCGGCTGCCATATACCCGCGAGGAACGGTTCCTGGCAATTGACAAGCCCAATTTGCTGCCGCTGCCGGAGAAAGACTTTGAGATTATCTCCTATACGGATCTGAAAGTGTCGCCCAACTGCTGCATCTACCTCGGACGCGACAGGCACTACTACTCAGTGCCATTCCAGCATATAGGCAAAACGGCCCATGTGGCCTACACCAGGACACTGGTGAAAGTCTATGTTGATGGGGCACTCGTAGCCACCCATCAGCGTGATTATCGCCCAGGCAAGTACACCTTGATAGAGTCTCACCTTGCAAGCAGGTCAGCCGAATACAGAAGTCTCACTCCAGAGAAATATATCAGTCGTGCAGAGCGTGTTTCCAAAGAACTTGCCGATGTGATGAGACTCATCTTCTACACGTCACAGTTTCCTGCCGAGACGCATTACAGAACGTGCGATGGCCTGCTTCAGTTGCAGAGGACAGCAGATCCAGCCATCTTCAGGACAGCCTGTGAGACAGCCATACGCCTAGAGCGCTACTCTCTGGGCTTTATCCGCCAAATGGTGGAGAGCAAGTGTGCTGGCGTACTGACTGAGGACCTGCCCCTCTTCGCACCTCCTGAGCACGCCAATATCCGCGGCAAGGAGCAATTCAAATGAATAGTAAACAGTCATTATATGCATTTACGAACCACCCAAATCAACAAACAGTCATGGACGAAATCACAAACGCCCTCAAGAGTCTGAAGATGCCCGGAATGGCGCATTACTGGACTACCATCA
Source organism: uncultured Prevotellaceae bacterium (assembly GCA_900316985.1). GTDB lineage: Bacteria > Bacteroidota > Bacteroidia > Bacteroidales > Bacteroidaceae > Prevotella. The sequence goes on along the minus strand of ONFE01000116.1, from coordinate 945 downwards.
CGGAGACCCGCCAGGCAGACGGGCTCTCCCTCAAGGACGGCCTGCAGCTGCTTATACAGGCCGAGTTAGACAACCGCACCCTGAGCCGCAATGAGCGGCTGGTCAAGAATGCCCGCTTTCGCTATAAAGCCTCCATTGACGAGGTCATCTATGATGCGAAACGTGGTATAGACAGACAAAAGGTGCTCAATCTCTCTACGTGCGACTACATCAGACAAGGCGTGTCAATGCTTATCACCGGTGCATCAGGTACGGGTAAGAGCTGGCTCGCTTCTGCGTTTGGGCATCAGGCATGCATGAACGGCCTGAAGGTCGCCTACTTCAATCTCTACCGTCTCTTTGAGGAAATCGCAATGGCTCGCGTGGCCAGTACGCTGCATCGTTTCTTCACTAAACTGGCACAGACAGACCTACTCATCATCGACGATTTTGGTATGAAGCTGCTGGATGGACAGCAACTGCTCGACTTTATGGAGATCATTGAGGACCGCCACGGCAGGAAAGCCACTATCATCGTATCCCAATTGCCTGTCAGCGACTGGTATGACGTGATGAAGGGAAACACTACTGCTGCCGATGCTATCCTAGACCGCTTAGTGCATACATCAGTGCGCTTTGAGCTAAAAGGAGACAGTATGAGACGAAAAAAACAGCAAAAGAGTATCAATTCTGAGAAAAATGACTAAATTTGCAGCGCCATTAGGCAAGTGAGACAGAAAAAGTGAACGGATATCACCGATTTGGGTGGGTGGATATCATCCGTTTTCAGCAAAGATATCAAAATTTGGTGAAATTACAAAGAAAATACATAAAATTAACACTTTCGGTAATCCACCCTAAAAGATAGTGCCCAAGGAAAATGCCTGAGGCGAATTACATAGATTACAATCAAACAAAGTCATATCATGATAATAATGACATCTGTCAAAAATACTAAAGCAAACA
>ONFE01000119.1 GCA_900316985.1 uncultured Prevotellaceae bacterium | reverse complement strand
CTTCGTCAGACTTTTGAACTTGGTGCTTCTTACTCTGGCGAGATTCTCTCTCTCAACAAAATGCTTGGTTCTTTACAAGACGCAGGAAACACCGTTACTTTGGCAGGTTATATCAATCTGCTTGATGAGAGTGGTATGCTGTGTGGACTTCAGAAATATAGTATCGATACAGCAAGACGTCGAGCCAGTATCCCCAAATTTCAGGTTTATAACAATGCCCTAAAGATGGCATACAATCCTCACACATTCGATCAGGCTATTATGGATCGCAAGGAGTGGGGGCGCATCTTTGAGTCGGGTATTGGTGCATGGATTGTCAGTCAGGCTTTTGTTCATCGCATTGAAGTGTTTTATTGGCGTGAACTTGCCAACGAAGTTGATTTCGTTCTTCGCAAGAAGGGAACAGTCGTTGCCATCGAGGTGAAGAGTAATGCCGAAAAGAATACGAAAGGACTTAGTGAGTTCAGAGATAAGTTCAAGCCAAAATCGGCATTTATCGTGGGTGATGGTGGTATTAGCGCCGAAGAGTTCCTTTCTATGGATATAAGGAATCTTTTCAAATAATAACTTCATACGTATATCGTTGCAGGTAATAGAGAATATCAAAATAAAGCCGCCGCCCAGGCTGCAGTTGAGAAGTAATTATCACTCTAACAATTAATGAAAGGGATCTGTCCGCTTAGGCAGGTCCCTTTTCTTTATGCTCTGATTAATATACAAAACATATGATGGTATAACTGAAAATTCTTTCGAAAACGTATGGTGAATCTACTTATAATTTATACCTTTGCACTGGAATTTGAAATATTGAAGAAAATGAAATGGTTTTTGACTATGGTGCTGGCTTGTAGCGTTTGCGGCAGTCAGGCACAGACATTAAAGGATGGCGAGATGCCTCAGATGCCGGCGTTTCCCGAGATTCCCGCACCACAACCTGTTGGGGCGGTGAAAATGGTCAATAGCGACAGCTTTGCTGATGTACAGCTCGACATCCCCATTACCGACGGCCCTTACAAAGCCAGCTGGGCATCAATAGAACACAACTATCCCGGCACTCCCCAATGGCTGCGCGATGCCAAGTTCGGCATCTGGGTACATTTCGGTCCGCAGGCCGCTGGAGAGAGTGGCGACTGGTATGCGCGTCATTTATATAAGGAGGAACACAAGGCCTATAAGAACCACCTGAAGCGTTACGGTCATCCGTCAGAGGCAGGTTACAAAGAGGTGCTGCGCGACTGGAATCCCACGAAGCTCGATCCTGAGTATCTGACGAAACTCTACCAGAAGGCCGGCGCACGGTTTCTGATGATTCAGGGTGTCCATCACGACAATTATGACCTGTGGAATTCACAGTACCATCCATGGAACTCGGTGAACATCGGTCCGAAGCGCGACATCCTACGTGAGTGGGTCGATGCCTGTCGTAAATACAACATGCGCTATGGAGTCACCTTCCACCACGAATATACATGGTGGTGGTGGCAGACGGCCTTCGGGTCTGACAAATCCGGCGAGAAGGCAGGTGTGCCATACGACGGCCACCTCACCTTGGCAGATGGCAAAGGCAAGTGGTGGGAAGGATATGACCCGCGTCTGCTTTATGGCATCGACTTGCGCGAATACGAGACGGTTGAAGAAAAGGCACATTCACCTTGGTCCCCCCCCAAGGCTGGAATCTTCGGCCGTCATTTGGATTACTGCAAGTGGTACGCCACGCAGTGGGCCCTCCGTATGATGGATGTGACAGCTCATTACGACCCCGACTTCATCTATACCGACGGAACCGTACAGGGGCCGTTTACAGGTGATGGTACAGGCACAGGCTACAAATGTAACGCTATGCCTACGGTGATGGCCGACTACTACAACCGCGTGCTGAAGAAGCGCGGCAAGGTGGACGTCTTCAGCATCATCAAGTTCCGCAAGCCCACGAATGGTGCTGTGAACACAGCCGAGTTTGACTTCCCCGACACCATCAACGCCTCGCAGCCCTGGATTCGTGAGGCCCCTGTAGGCGACTGGTTCTATGCCCCAGGGTTCACATACGATTCCGGTTCCATGATACGCTTCATCATCGAAGCCATCTGTCGCGACGGCAATGCAGCCCTCAATATCCCCATGCTACCAGACGGCAGCATCGAGGACGCCTGCGTCACCATGCTCGAAGAGGTAGGCCGCTGGATGGCTGTCAATGGCGAAGCTGTCTATGGCAGCAAGGCATGGCGCACCCTCGGAGAAGGCGAGATGGAGAATGGCAAGCTGAAGAAACTGCCCGGCGGTGGTCTCGGCAAGAGACATGCCGAATTTAAGTTCACGCCACAGGACATACGATTCACCGTTGGCAAGGACGGCAACCTCTATGCCTTCACCATGGCTGTACCAGAGGCTGGCAGTCAGGTGATCATCCATAACCTAAAGAAAGGACAGGAGAAGGTGAAGCGCGTATCACTGTTAGGCAGCGACAGCAAACTAAAATGGCGCCAGAACTCAGAAGGCCTCGTTATCAACTGCCCCGAAAAACTGGATTTAGCCACCTCGATAGTATTTAAAATTGCAATAAAATGACCAAAGGTTATCATGTGAAGGCAAATAAGAAAAGTTTAGGTTTACGTTTACCCATGTATAATACATGCCTCTCTAAGCTTAAACATTAAACCTTCAATCTTTTGATTTTGGTTTACGATACCTTATTATATATATAAGAACATCTAAACTTAAACCTTAAACCTCAGGCATTGAAATCCATCCGTTTTTCTTTTAATCGAAACATAAAAATTGGTAACAGGATGTCGTTTCCACCTTAATATATATTAAAATCATACACGTTCTGCAAGAAAAACGTGCAAAACAATCGTAATGTCATGAGAAATTATTAATTTTGCAAGCAAAATTTGCAGAACGTGCTGAAAAGTCGTAATGCAATCTGTGTTCTAACAATAGTGTTTAACAAT
>ONFE01000120.1 GCA_900316985.1 uncultured Prevotellaceae bacterium | reverse complement strand
TATTGCTGAAGAGATAGCCGACAAGTTGGGTGCTGAGACCGTCAGTGTCCAGAGTATGAACGTCAGGCAGATCGAGAACAGCCAGAGTCTTGTCCTTGCCGTCGAGTTTCAGGATGGTGGCAATCTGTCACCGCATTGGCAGTATGCCGTCCAGATGTTCCGTTGTGCCAGTCTGAGGGGCAAGAACCTCGCCGTTATGGTGGCTCATGGCAATAGGCACGACAACGGTATCTATGCCGATGCCTTCTGTCGCGAACTCAGGGAGAACGGGGCGCACATCGTTGGTGACTGTCTTTATGCAGATTCACCCAAGTGTAATCTCAATAATTGGATCTGCGCCATTTCGCCTAACTTATAAAACCATTATCACTATGCAGTATATCTTTATCGTAGCCCTTGAATTCGTCCTTGCTTTTATAGGCGTAGCTCTGCTCATCAGGTACTACAACCATAAGGCATAGATAATTTACTCTCCTAAACGAATGACGCTTCGGTCTTCTTCCTGTTTCTTCTGACCACCGACGGGCTTGTAGGAATGGAAATTCCAGCTGATGCCAAGCCAGAAGATGCGACTGCGGTTTTTGCTGTTGTTGACGAGGATATAGACGGGATTGTCTGACGAGATGTCCCAGCGGCGGGTGTTGAATACGTCGGTGAGGAGGGCCGAGAATGTGAGTCCATTCTTGGGCAACTGCTGACGGATGCCGAGGTTGCAATAGTGGATGGTCTTAGTGGTGAACTGCGGGAAGTACTGCGGCGTGGTGACGAAGTACTGCGCCTGAATGCTCATCCCTTTCAGCGGCATAATATTCAGCGTAGCATTGCTGTTGCTCGTCCAGCCCTCATTTCTGAACGTTACGCCCAGACTGGTTCCGCGTGACTTTGTATAGAAAACGTTGCAGCCCACATCCACACCGAGCCACCGCATGGCGCTCCAGCGGATGTTGTGTTCCACGCCACTGTTCAGGTACTGGTCGCCGTTGATGTAGGTCATCACGAGGATGTCTTGGTTGATGTAGGCTACCTGGTTGATATAGTCCTGCGTGTAGTTGAGATAGGCATTGCCGTTCATCTTCAGCGACTGTCCTACATAGGAGTAGCCGATGTCGAGTTTGTTAGCCTTCTCCGGTTTCAGATGGATATTGCCTGTCTCGTATGTGTTGTTGTCGATGAGGTTGATGTAAGGGTTCAGCTGCGGATAGGTGGGGCGAGAGATACGGCGCGACAGGCCGAGGGATAGCTGCCACGGGTCGCTGATGCGATAATTCAGCACCAAATTAGGCGCCACGAAATAGCAAGTGCTGGCCTCGTCCAAATGATCTTTGTCGTTCTCTAAAGTCGTGCGGCTGTACTCGAATCGCAGTCCTGCCTTCATCGTCAGCTGCTGCGAGAGTTTCGACGAATACATGATGTACGCGGCTGGGATATACTCGCGATGGTGCAGGTCGTTGCTAAGTGGTATGGACAGTTGCCAGTCGCTGGTCGTCTCGTCCCACTCGTACATCTTGTGGTCAATATTATTCTGCCGATAGGTCATCTTCACGCCAGTTTCCAGTTTATCTTTTCCCAGCATGGTCATGTAATCTGCCTGCCATGTGGCAATGCGCGGATGACCGCCTGATTCTGAACGTTGCACCATCTTGTTTGCCTCATAATAATAGGAAGGTCGATGCCCGTTTATGGCCGATAGCGATGCCGACGTGCTAATCTCTCGCTTGTTAGGCTCAAAGACGTGCTTGTAGGTAATCGAGCCCTCCAGCATCTCACGATTAAACGTGATGTCTGTCTTTCGTACTTTTTCACTTGCCACGCCAGCCGTCATATAGTGATTGTGCATCGTCTGCGGGTTGTTCATCCTTGGAAACCCTGCCTTTACGTCCAGCGTCAAGATGTCCCGCTTCGTCAACTTATAGTTCACGTTCAGTCCGAGGTTGTGAACCGTTGTCTTCTTTTCCGCATCAATCATCTGGTCCAGCGCGTTTCCCGTTTGCAGAATCTGACGATACAACTCACTTTCTATCTTGTCCTTCTCGTATCTTCCGTTGTAGTTCAGCCTGACACCCCATCGCCCCACGTTATAGCTCATGGCCACATTGCCGTTCGCGAAGTTGTTGAACCCATAGTTTGCCGAGGCCATCGTCGTGAAAGCCTCCTGCGTCTGCCGTTTCGATGTGATGCTAATGATGCCACCCGTACCCTCTGCGTCGTACTTCGCGTCAGGACTGGTTACGATGTCGATGCTCTGCACGTTGGCCGCAGGAATGCTTCCCAGCCCGTCGAGCGTTGTAGGCACACCGTCCACCAGTATCAGCACATTGCCGTTGCCGCGTATCGACACCTGTCCGCTGCCGTCCACCATGACTGCCGACGAACTGCGCAGCACTTCGAGCACTGACCCCGTAGCAGCCGTCACCGAGGCCGACGGATTGATGCTGGTCTTCTCCACCGTCACCATATTGTCCGCAGCCCGTCCCGTAACTGTGATTCCCCGCAACTGTAAGGTCTTTTCATACCATGCCGCCAGGCTGTCGCTCTCTGCGGACTTGCCTTTCGTGCCCGTTATATTTTGCTGTGCAGACAAGGGCAGCATGGCAAATATGATGAGTATTATCAGAATAGTCTGTTTCATTTCGCCGACAAAATTACGAAAAAAAACAGTAACTTGCTTGCTAAGAACAGTTATTTTTGCATTTATTCCGATGAAGCCTGCATCGTCGAGCAGCGTCTTCAGTTCCTCCGGCGAATAGGCCGTCATGCCCTCTACGACATTCGTCCACATGGAGTCGCCATCAATTACTTCAACCAGAATGGCGAATTTTCCGCCCTGCTTCAGTACACGGCGCACCTCCTGAAGACAGTCAGGAAGGTTTGGCCAGAAATACACCGTCTCTACTGCCGTCACGAGGTCGAACTTCCCGTCTTCGTAGGGCAGTTTCTCGGCAGAACCCTGAGTGATGAACACCCGCTTGTCGAGCACTTTGGCATTCAACTTCTTGGCTTTCGCTACGCTTTCCTCAGAGATGTCGATGCCATAGACCTTTGATTCCTCGCTCCGCTTCAGCAGCCGTTGCAAGGTGGCACCGCCACCACAGCCGATATCGAGCATCGTCCAGCCGTCCTGAATATTGACCAGTTTCAGTCCCC
>ONFE01000124.1:606-3426 GCA_900316985.1 uncultured Prevotellaceae bacterium | reverse complement strand
CATCTCCATCTTGGGGTCTGTCACGGGCAGAATACCGTCAAAGGCATCCCTGACCTGCGCCTTGACACTTGTAGCCAGCAGCGCAAGGGCTATCATACTCACGAACCTTTTCATCATCACAGTTTCTTGTATTTGAGGTCTATTTTCGTATACTGATGGTCTTTGTTCCAATGCTCGAAGAGTCCGACAGGCTTCTCGATGGGCTTGCCTTCCTGCTTATAGATGGTACCGCTGGGAGCGTTGGGCAGGCTGGCTGCTTCACGCAGATACTCGTCGCAGTAGTTCAGGCTCTGGAACTCTGGCCACTCACCGATAATGATGTCCATGCCCACAGCATCACAGGCAACCTCGTCTTGAGCGACGATGATGGAGCAAGCCCAGTCGCCGTTGAATGGCTCCTTCATCCACTTGGGGTTTGGTGCCCCGTTCACGTCGCGTGAACCGTAGGTTCCATCAATGAGGAAGAGCAGAGCCTTCTGTCCCATGTTCTTGTGTGTCATCCAGTCTACGAAGGTCTTATAGCCAGGCTTGCCGTGACGCTTATCTTGGCTCACGTTGTTGTGTGCGTTTCTTCGCCAGAGCAGGTTGATGTCTGTAGCTCCATACCAGTTCTTGGTCGTCAGGGTCACTCCTGGGCCTGAATGCGTCTTGAGCAGCGCAGAGTTAATGAGATAGTCGGCATCTACGATACACTTGGCTAGTCCACGTGCCATCTTGCCGTTATCGACAGAATAGACAATCTGGTCAGGATAGTACTCGCACTTCTCGCGTCCGTCGCCACCGATGTTGTCAATCATGCGCACCAGAGGGAACTCTCGGTGTACCTTGTTATAGATGGAGTCGGTAATGGCACGGCTGGGCTCGCAGAGGATGATATCCTGCTCTCTCACACCGCCGTCTTTCACCATCGAGCGCACCAATGCCAATGTCGTATAGGGCGAAGAGTTCAGTTCTATGGTGTCGTGGTGAGTGATGGCATTGTTCATGTTCAGCTTGATGGCTATCGTCTCTCCTTGCTGATATCCGCGATGGCCGCGTCCGTGTGTCTTGTTGAAATGCTTGAAGAGTGCTTGCCATGCCTTCTTGGCCGTTGCTTCGCCTGTCAGTTGCATTACGGCTTCTGGTATCATCGTATCTGCCTTTGCCTGATCATTCCAGCGGTCTTCCACCCATAGCCCTGTTTTGCCATCCCATCTGGCTACGCCTGGCGAATGAATCCATGCCACGCGACCTGGATGGATTCCGACACCTGTGCCTATCGGTTCATTTGGGCCGACAAACAGTTTGGGTGCTTGCGGATTGAATGCTCCGAAGAACATACGGTCACGATCGACAGGCTCTTCCAACAGTTGTATAGTGGTCGAAGGACCGAGGTCGGGATTCTTCCATGCGCGCAGTTGCCAAACCAGTTTTCCGTCCTTGTCCACCTCGATAGCTTGCACTGGGGCATTCGCCGTGTCCATCGGCTCCTTGTTCCATTCGTTATACCAGTTGTTGATGATATGATGACCGTTCTTTAGGCGAACTGTTTTCTGAGGCTGGGTCACACCGTAGTCTGTCGTGCTCATTTCCCAAACAGTCTGCCCCTGACGGTTAATCTCCTGAATCTTCCCCTTGCGTCCGGTTATCAGCAGGTTGCCTGTCTTTGGCATTTCCTGCACGCTCCAAGGCAAGAAGCCTTCCCAGCGGTCTACTTCCTGCCCATAGCAGTTGTATTCATGAATACAACCCAAGGCCATGTTTGCGATGAGGAGTGTACCTCTGGATGTCAGTCGTGCATTGCGGAACTGACCGTGTACCGAACCTTTTTCTGAGATGGGCAACTCAAACTCATGTACGATCTTCTTGGATGGTATTTCCATGACTACCGCCTTAGCTGGCTTGCCGTTCTGTACAAACACTACGTGCGTTTTTCCAATGGGTTGAATGGTGTGGATCTCCGTGCCTTCTGGTGCAGCATAGCTCCAGACGGTCTGCTGATCCTGAGTCACCTCCGCCACGCCATACTGATGTGCCACGAGTATATGGCCGTCGCTCATCAACACTGCATCGCTGATTTCACCACGCTGCAACTTGTCTTCATAACTCCAGCTGACCTGTCCGTCCTTTACGATAAACATCCGTCGCTGTTTACTCTGTCCGGCATAGAAGAAATTGTGCCGTTCTAAACTCATGTCCACCTCTTGGGCAAAAGAGGCAAACACATTTGTCAGGATAAGACCGAATGTCAAAACAAGTTTTTTCATCTTCATTTCCTCAGTTTTGTATGCTATCATTAGTAGTTCGTTTGCTGGTGCAAATTTAGCCAATAATTCATAGACAAAACTGCATTTTTTGACATTTCACCCCGACAATCTGATCTTATTTTATGACCTTCCCGTCAACTGGGAACATGTACCAGTTCTTTGATGTCGGGTCTTTCACAGCGGCCAGCATCCATAATGTCAGTTTTGGGCTCATAGCTAAGTCTTTAATTATACGATACTGCAAAGTTACGAATTTTTTTCTGAATAACCAAACTTATCGACCCAAAATGTGAAAAATGTCTTAATCTGCCAACATCGTCCCCGTTTCTTTTCGTCTGGTTTTGAAATAAATCACCTAATCATTTGGAAGTAATGAAAATAATCACTATCTTTGCACCCGATATTATCATTTTAACTTTTTATCGATATGGAAACAACAAAAAGAAAAAGGACTCGCGAGGAAGTACGCGCCGCTTTCCGTGAGTATCTAGATGACAAGAAAAAGCGCATGGAAGAAAAACAGCGTGAACTCGAAGAGATTCATGAAATGAGAATGTCGGGGATGACAATGGAA
>ONFE01000124.1:0-571 GCA_900316985.1 uncultured Prevotellaceae bacterium | reverse complement strand
GTCGGGGATGACAATGGAAGAGATCTTTGCATAGTCGTCCACCTTAAATCTTTTTATTATGAACACACTCAGATTAAACGTCATTAATCTGCATGCGCCTTATCGGGTGTGGCAGAATTCAGGAACCGACAGGTTGTGATCTATTCACTTGAAACAGGATGTCAACGTCAGAATCCTCACGTTGTTCACCACGCGAATAGGAACCAAAGAGCCATGCCTTCAAAAATGGTGTGTTCGCATAGTAGCATTTAGAAATAAATGGATGCAATTTTGGATGATATCGTTAACTTTCTACTAAAATTCATGTATTTAGCTATATATCAATATATTACGAAGTATTAACTTTCTACTAAACTTTCTACAGACTCTCTACTAACTTTCTACCTATTTTCTACTAAAATTGCACGGATATGGGATTTATCGTGTATTTATGTACTTGGTGATGCATGCTCGGGTTACGGGTGAATCGTGGTCAATCGTAAGCGGAATTGAAAATTCTCTAGAGAATTTAGTGTTTTGCTTACGAGAAAGGTAGAGTTTGTTGGTATGTAAAGAGGAGTTTGTAGGTATG
>ONFE01000138.1 GCA_900316985.1 uncultured Prevotellaceae bacterium | reverse complement strand
CCTGTGCCTTCTGCAGGAACACCTGGTTCTCAGTCTCAAAGTTTCCGACGGCATCGTCAATCTGCTGTGTCGTGCCGTCGTGGTTGGCGTTGCTCAGCGCAGCCAGCCAGTTGGTAGGTAATGTTGGGTTCTCCATAATCCTTACTGTTTTTTGAAAGTTTGACATAAAGTGAATGGGTCACGAGGGGTATTTGAGTTTACTCTTCTCCATGAAGTCTGCGGGCAATGTCGGTGTATTAGCGTATTTGCGGCGTAGTGCTTCGCGGATGTCGGTGTCTTTGAATGTAATCATATTACTTGCTTGCTGCTTCTAATTCTTTGCGGATGACATCAGTGCCTGGGAAACCAATATTCTTGTAGGTTTGATGGCCTTTGGTGTCGTAGATGGCGTAAGTGGGGACGCCTCTGGATTCGAAGTGATGGAGGATGTAGTGGTTTTGTTCTTCAGTCAGGTAGTAGTGGTCACCGTCAATATCCTTAATCATTTCCTGCCAGATGGTCGGATTCGACGAGGGCGAGGCGATATAGACAAACTGTATGTTTTGGCCTTTCATCTGCTCCTTCATGGGTGCCATCGTCTTGTGCCCTGCACGACAGGGACCGCACCATGTTTCCCACATGTCGATGAGCACGGCCTTGCCCTTATACTTGTCGATGATGGTCTGTAGGATGTTCTCTGGGGCCACATCGTCGTATTTCTTGAAGAACACGCTCTCATTGCCGGACAATTCCTCGGCTATCTGCTGTTCCTCTCTCGGACAGACATAGGTATGAATCTCTGCCAACTGATCTTCAAATCCTTTTGGCGCACGGGCAGCAATGGCCTTTTCCACTTCTTTCAACTGTTCCATGTGTGGGAAGTCTTTTCTATTCGTTGCCCATCTGGATATGCCATATAGTGTACGGATTGTAGCAGCATCCACAGGTAGTGAGGGCAGAATGTCCATTTGTTGCTTCATCAATATCATCATAACGGAGTCTCTTTTTTCCCGAGACTCTTTAGCCAAATCCATCTGCATTTTTTCTGTCAGCACGTCGTGGCAATATTCCGTCAGACGGTTCTGGGTCTGCTGTTCAGGTATCGGACTCTCCACCTTCCATAAGGGGTTAAGACAGTCATTGCCCGTCACTTTCACAGTCACATCGGGACGCAGGAAGATTACAGTATGAGAATTAGGACAGCCATCGCCAAGAAAAGAGAGGGTGCTCTCAGTGAATTTCTCAACGGGTAAGGTGTAGGCGAAATGTCCGGCTTGCACGGTATCTACAACAGGTGCCGTACCACCAGTACCAGCAAACACCAACGTGCCGTCCTTTAGTGCGGGTGAATAACCAATTACAGTTGCTGTCTTTGTCTGTGCCAGCCCTGTCATTGTGACGAGGGCAAGCATCATTGTAATAATACTTTTCTTCATAATCATTTCGTTTTTATTTGTGGAATTTCACTCCGATAATATAGTAATGAGGCGAGTGTTTAAAGTATTCGTTGGTATCAGTTCCCTCCGTCAATTCCTGCTCTCCACAGAAACGGCATGTCTTATACTCGGAATCCCACCAAAAAGAACCATAAAGGGCTAGAGGAATAAAAGTGTCAAGTGATAACGCTGATATATGGTATGGAATTTTTTCGTAGAGGAATAGGGTTTGAGGTGCATCGGGAACAGGTTTTAGAATCAGTTCCCTTGATGAGACCTTTTGCTGCTCAGAGCGTATAGTGACAGTTTCAATTGAATCTGTCGTCCGAATAGGAGAAAAACCAAGGGAAATATTCTTTGACATACTGAACCCATCCATTTTTATCTCGTTAATCATCTGCTGTTGAACGTATTCCTGTATGACGATGGTGTAGCCTGAAGCGGAATTCATCAAGGAGGATATGCCGTAGGTTAATACTGCGTCATCTTGCACCTTCTTCTGTTCCTGAGCGTCTTTTGGCATCGCTTCAACACTCTTCACTTCATTCTCCTGCCTGGTCAATATAATAGTGACGAGCATTATCGCTACGAGGGCGAGCAGGATGGTGATGATGGTTTTCTTGTTCATGTTCATTTCGTTTTATTGTTATACCTTTTTATTATATACTACGTTTTCGCGGAATTATCCCGTTCGGGGCATTCACGTCATGCTGTAACCGCCTCCAAGAGTCATTCCGAGCCACAAAGTTACAAAAAGGCATAAAAATAGGCCCTTGACTAAATCTGAAAAAGAAATGCCAAGGGCTAATGTCTCAACTTAGGTTGAGAGTTTCTACCTGTTATAGACTATTATTTGCCGCCAAACGTAATGTCACG
>ONFE01000126.1 GCA_900316985.1 uncultured Prevotellaceae bacterium | reverse complement strand
AAGCAACTTACGCCCGTTGTATTTCAGCGTACCCTTGCCGTCGTAGAGAAACCAGCGGATGGTGTACTGCGTGTCACTCGTACTGCCCTCCGCCAGCAGTGAGCAGCGTATTTCCACTGTCTCGCCCTGTGTCACCCTCAGAGGGACTGGCATAGTCTCGACATGGAACGGATAAGCAGTCTGAATATCCAGATCGCTATCGCAAGCAGCGATGCAAAACATGGCGACTGCCATGCAGCCCACCCTCACTAAGTTCTTCATTACATTCTTCATTGTTGATATTGCTTTCATTGTTCGTTGAATTTTGATGGTTGATGTTCTGTTGATTCTTCACAAGGAACTCATTAAGATCCTTGCATCCATTGTAGTCGGCAGTGTGGTCAATGACCTTTTCGCCCAGGCTGTCCTTCAGCGTCTGCACCGCCTTTCTTCCTGCATCGTCGTTATCGAGGTAAGCATGAACGTGGTCGTACTGGCTCAACAAGTCCGTTGACTTCCTCAGGTAGATGATGCTGTTCAGCACCAGATTGTCCTTTTGTGCTGCATCATGATTGATGGTGACCGCTGAAAGGAAGTCAAAGAAACCCTCAAACACGTTGCACTCCCTGCCAGGCTCATTCCCTGCCTTGATGAACGTCGTTCCCTTTGGCGCCACGCACCCCTTGAAGAACTTGTTGCGTACTTCATAGCCGCCCTTGTCATTAGGAAAGCCGATGGCGAAATACCGCTTGCTATGCAAGTCATAGTGTAGTTCCTTGCAGTAACGGCTTGCCACCTCAAAGGGAATTGCCCTTTCCGCAAGATACTGGCGCAGAGCATAGTGTCCGAGTGGTAGCACCTCCACGTTCGAGAACTGAGGTTCCTCGTCCGGCAGGTTCTTCAGGTACTCCGTACCCTTTATCTCCGGCATTGGCAGGTTCATGGTCTCTGTGATGTACTGCGCCTGACGGATGAAGTCGTTCGACGGTATCAGTTTGCCAGCCAGCGTAAAAATGTCGCCACCCTCACCCATGCCGAAGTCAAACCACTTTTCCTTTCGGGTGTCGAGTTTGAACGACGGACTTTTGTCACCCCTGTAAGGCGCATGATACCACAGCACCGCACCACGCTTCTTGACGGGATGGAAACCGAGCCGACTCAGGAAGTCGGCAATCGGTGTTTCCTTGACCTTCTCTATATCCATCCCTTCCGTCAGTTGATGATGAACTTCAAGCCAATGCCGTACTGCGTATGGTTCAGCCCGGATGTATTGCCCCACAGGAAACGCTCACGTACATTTCCCGTCAGCACCACCTTGTCCGACAGATACCACTCCACGTTTAGCGTAGCGGCACAACCATACACGAAGCCGCCCTTTTCCTTCAGCCGTGAGCCGTCATCAAGCAGTTGCTTGTTCCAGTTCACTGTCTCGTACCCTGCCAGTGCCGATGCACCGACATAGACGAAGAACGACTTCGAGGCATCAGACAGCACCTGCTTGTAATACCCACCTTCTGCCGTCATCTGCACCACGGGAATGGTCTGCCTGCCGTCCTCACCATACTCATACTTGTGGTTGCGCTGCAGGTATTCCGCCCCGAACACCCACTTGTTGCCACCCTTGGTGTAGGTGTCCACCGTCATGGTGCCATAAAACGAGTCGCTTTTCCCGTCCACCATTCCGCCACCGATGGCGATGCCCTGCATCTTCGGAAGCACTCTCTGAGCCGTGGCCTGCCCCATCGTAAGGGCAAGCACGGCAAAAGTCAATAGCATTTTCTTCTTCATAGTTCTCATTTTAGCATTTTACTGGTTAGACACTTTCAGTTCCGAGATCACCCTTGCCCTTACAAGGTCTGTGTTCTCGATGGTGAAACTTTGATGGCGACCACCGTTCTTCTCCGCCAGTTCCACTACCAGGCACTTGTCATCAGGCAGCGTGAACTTATCCATCGTCCACACCGTGCGCTCGTTGCTGTTGCCCGCCACGTTCAGCACGAAGTTCTGTGTGCGCAGGGGCTGGATGACTTGCTCCTGAATGGCGGTTCGCTTTGCCACCTTCTTATCCACAATCTTCCATGTAATGAAGTCCACGTCGAAGGGCACGTTGCTGGAGTTCTTAATCTCCGTGTGGAAGTACAGCAGACCGTTATGCGTATAGATGCCTTTCAAGAGGAACTGGATGCCAAATGACTTGCTTCCGATGTGCTTCACACGACGCTTGTTCTCCTTCCAGATGCTCTTCATCACCAGTCGCACCAGCACGGGACTCTCCGAGCCGAGTTCCTTCAGGTAGATGTTCATGGAGTTATTGGGACGATTTACCGCCTCACCGTCGTGGATGAAGTCCGTCATTTCCACATTGAGGATTCGAGGCTCACGGGCATATTTGACATTAAAACTGTAGTAGGCACCGTCCTCTGTGATGACGCTCATGTTCGTCTCGCCCTTGAAACCACGCTTGGCGGCTTTCACACGGATGACATTCTCCGCACCGTCAGCCTTTCCGGCAATGATGTTGGCAGAGCCTAGATCGACGTAGGCGATGGCTGCAGGGAAGATGACGTGACAGGTCTTGTCAAACGTGACCTCCAGCCCGTGAGGGGGAATCATGCGGTCGTAGGTGATCTTCTTGATGCCCATCATCAGGGCGAAAACAGAAAAAACTTTCTTCATTGTCATACAGATTTTTGTTTGTGAATAAATGGATTGGTTGTTACTTGGTTGACTATTGTTTGTCTGCATAGAGCATGACACGGTAGTTCGACTTCAGGTGTACCTTGACGGTTCGCATCTTCTTGGCAATATACTGGCTCGTTCCCTGTATCAGCCCCTTGCCTAAGTCCGATGCCAGTTGCGCTTTTGCATCACTGGAGATATTGATGCTGCTGCCCATTGACGTACCCATGTTGGCGGCAACCTCCTTGGCGGCATTCAGTTCCATCGAGCCGGGGATGAAGATACCCTCCTGTCCGTCAGTGTCATACACATTCAGCTTCACGTTGTAGATGCTACCTGCATACTCTATCGAGGTGATGCCGATGCCCAGACGTTCGCCAGTAATCCTTGCTGAGCCAGTCACTACGGAGTTGGCAGGGATGATGATGTCACCCACACGCATCTGCTCCAACAGCCTGAGCCGTACCTTCTGTCCGTCAGTGACGGTCTGATTGCCATAGATGCAGGCTGAAATGGTGTTCTTGTCGAGTGCCGACACAATGCCGACGGCAGTATTGAAAGCCAAGTTTCGCTTCACGGAATAGTCAGCCATAAATTCCTCGTTGCTCTGATCCTGCTGGAGAGCTGACACCACCGATTTCTGCACGTTCCTCACGGGAGTCACCTGCACTTTGTCGCCCGATGTTGACGTAACAGCCTGCCCCTGTTGTTGAGTACCGCCCGGCATATACTTTGCAGCCATCTGGTACGACTTTTCCATCAGTTCCAACTGTTCATCAATGGTGCTTTTCGGGTTCTGCAACTCATTGGCTCTTTCCTCCAATTCTGCTACACGCTGCCTGAGTTCCTCGTTCTCACGGCTCTGGTCGTTCTGATAGAAACCTCCCAAAGTCGTGTTGAGGTTGTTGTATGCAGCAGCCGACGAGGTAATTTTCTCCTTTGCCTTGCGACTGGCATCATCCTCATACGCCTCTGCCGTACTGTCTGCCATCAGGCTGAAGTCACCCTTAGCGGACTGGCTTCCGTTCCCAGCCTGGTAGAGTTCACCCAGACTGCCGATAGCCTGTTCCCGTGCCTGTCGCTTGTCCTCCATCTGGCTTGCCTCGTATGCCTTGGTCTTGTCACCAATGATGTCACCGCTGTTGGCATCGGGCATCTCCGTATTGAAGCCCTTCGTGCCGAGCAGGTTGGTCTTTCCGTTATTCGACGGGGCGAATATCAGCCAC
>ONFE01000153.1 GCA_900316985.1 uncultured Prevotellaceae bacterium | reverse complement strand
CGCCCGTATCGGTAACCGCTATATCACTGAGTGCGAACCTTGGAAGGTGTGGAAGCAGGATCCCAAGCGCTGCGAGACCATCCTGAACATCTGCTTGCAGCTCACAGCAAATCTGGCTATCGCCTTCGAGCCGTTCCTGCCGTTCTCTTCAAAGAAACTCCGCGAGATGCTTGCCATCGATTCCTTCGAGTGGGAGCAGCTGGGTAGCACAGACCTCTTGAAGGCTGGTCATCAGTTGGGTGAGCCCGCTCTGCTGTTCGAGAAGATCGAGGATGAGGTGATCCAGAAGCAGCTCGACAAGCTGGAGGCCACCAAGAAGGCTAATGAGGCTGCAGCCTACAAGGCCGCTCCTGTCAAGGATACTGTATCATTCGAAGAGTTCGAGAAGCTCGATATCCGTGTAGGATTGGTAAAGGATTGTCAGAAGGTGAAGAAGAGCAAGAAACTCTTGCAGTTCACCATCGACGACGGTTCTGGTACGGATCGTACCATCTGCTCGGGTATCGCAGCCTTCTACGAAAACCCAGAGGAACTCATTGGCAAACGCATTCTCTTCGTAGCCAACTTTGCACCTCGCACGATGATGGGTATCGAGAGTCAGGGTATGATTCTCTCTGCCGTCGATGCTGACGAGAGCCTCAGCGTGGTGACTACCACAAAGGATGTCAAGCCTGGTAGTCAGGTAGGTTAATTCCCCCCCTTATATAATATGAAGAGAGACAGAAACGATTGTTCTGCCTCTCTTTTTTATTTCTCCAACAGGAATCGATCGATAAAGCGTTCCACGATGGGGAACTGCACCTCAGGCAACTGGCAGTGCCCATGCCCACCAATGATGCTCCAGTCCATACGATCACTGATGCCGAAGCGCTCCCATACCTTCTTGGCAGCCTCAGCAGAGGGCTGCATCGCATCATCCGCCAACCAGGGGTAGTCGGGATTACCCAACAGCAACAAGGCCCTTGGACACACCATCGCACAGAGCTCATGCTGATCGTAAGGCAACTGATACACAGAATCACCCTTGAAGTGCTCACGCTGACTCTCTAAAAACCAGTGATAGTCGGTCTTGTCAATATTCTCCACGTTCTCCTTCGACTCATGTGACTTACGCCAGGCAGCAGCCCCACCACCACCAGGTTCCTGAGCGATGGTGAGGGCGATGCGTTCATCGAAGGCACCACAATAAAGCGCCATCTTACCAGCGTAGGAACAACCTGTGACTCCGATATGCCGCGTGTCTATTTTAGTAATTTCTGGTCCCAACTGCTGCAGACCATCTATCAGGCGACCTGCTGCAGACCATCTATCAGGCGACTCAAGCCCCAAGCCCATTCACTGTAGGCACCATTACTGACCAAATTGGGATACAGGCGATCGAAATTGTGCTCTCCCCTGTCATGATGAGGACGCCACTGGGAATAGTCGTTCACCTGACTCTCATGGAAGGTCATCAGGGCAATCGGGCGATTCTCAAACAACTGCTTGGGCAGTGAGATCATACTCGTGCCAATCATCAAGGCGTATGGTGGCTGCCCTGTCTTCGGATAGGTAATCACAGAGCGCAAGGTGAGCGTCTGACCATTGACAGTCACATCCACCACGAGGGCAGAATCACCCTCCATACGGGCCTTCACCTGACTTGGTTCTACGGCAGGTTTCTCGCCGATTCCATAATGTTGGATCATGTGTGCGATGTCACTACGGCGTTTCTGCCAGTCGGCAAAGGAGGTCACACCCTCCAGTGCATCTGGCAACTCACGGATAATCGGCAACTGATCCGGTTCCGGCATTACAGGCTTTGCCAACTGGCTACCCGTATTCTCTACATCATACACACGTGGAATGTCACTCTGCCCCAGTGCTACCAGCACCCCAAAGGCAAGCATAGTTGATAATGTTAGTCTTTTCATACAGCAATGATTAATCGTATGCAAAGATATGTATTCTTATCGATTCCGCCAAACTATTTCGTTTATTTATAACGTAGTTAACACCTAACATCTAACATCCGAGAGAGTTAACCGCCTCATTTTGTGCATGTTATAATCAAAAGGCATTCTTAAACACCTAACAAACACCTAACATATCACCTAACTACAGGCTCAA
The DNA here is from genome assembly GCA_900316985.1 of uncultured Prevotellaceae bacterium. GTDB lineage: Bacteria > Bacteroidota > Bacteroidia > Bacteroidales > Bacteroidaceae > Prevotella. The sequence goes on along the minus strand of ONFE01000153.1, from coordinate 1,896 downwards.
TGGACTTGAGTCTAAGCCTGCGGATATATTCCCAACGTGGAAACATAAGATTTATTCTAACTTGTTGATTTCCAACGGAGCGGAAATCAGTTTTTGAAGAGGGGTTACGAATTAGAGACTCAACGGCTTCATCATTCTTCCGAGGTCTGCGGGGAGCCACATAACTCCTTATTGGCTTTCAATTGCTGATGCAAAGGTACTGCTTTTTATTGAAATGAACAAGGAAAAACGATAAAAATTCAAGTCTGCCGAAAGATTTAACATTGGTATAGAGTTGCCCAATTATTAGTCGGGAAAGGGATTGACTACGCCCCAAAGAGATTGTCCTTAGGATGGCCGAGGTATCGGCTATGCTGAGGACAATCACTTTTCAGGGCTGTCGCAGATGCAGGAAGAAAGACGTCCCGACGGTGTGCAGTTGCTGAACAATCAGAGATTGACACAACTGCACGGCATCGGTACATCATATTTCTGGTCTGCATCTGTATAGGTGTCCTTTCCCGATTGGTCTGAAAGCCCATTGATGCGTATGTGAATCGAAAGGCATAACATCGTGAGTTGCATGTTTGCCCAATGTATGGTTGCGAAAGCGAGTGTTGCCGCCCGAAGCAGTCATCAGACGAGCAGATGATATCTTCGTGCTATCTGGGGAATAACCGCAATTCAGAGTGCCACCGTCTGACCGAACACGTTCGCTTCAGCCGACGCGCACACTGAATTGTGGTTGTCCCCTTTTTCTGTAGGTAGGCTTTCGCAATCTGTAACGTCAAGGCAATGTAAGCATCAAGTAACCGTAAGCCTATCCGCTTCTTAGTCAATCGCCAGCCATAGACTCCATTATCTGATACCGAAAAGCACATCCGACCGTCGTAAAGCCTTGTCGGTGTGCAAGACACTGATAAGGCTATAAGACACACCCGACTGTCAGCGGACGAGAGAAAACGGCTGTCCTCACTTGCAAACTGGAAACCGCAAGGGCATTCAGTATTGCAGGTGGGGACAGCCGATTTCTTATTCTCATCCGCTCTGTTCTGGTTGCTTTTACGAAATCACTCCATCTGATAATCCATAACATTCGTCATCAGCGAACATCCTTAATCTGCCCAAAAGTACGTTCGCAGCCAGCGAAGAGGGGGAACGGGAGTAGCCTGAATGTGCGAATCCGTTCCTCGAACGCACCGCTTTTTCCCCTCTCGCCTGATGTTTGATTGTTCCTGTGGCAAAGGTAAAACGCAAATTGGAATGGCAAAGTTTCAAGCCCCAAGGGTTTCGGGGAAATCTCCACACCCGCAAGGGTGTAGTATTTCGCCGAAAAAACTTTGCGAATCCAATTCTGCTACCTTTGATCGGGCCGCAGGAACAAACAAACGGCGATAGGAGACGCAAAAAAAACGGTGGATTCGAGGAAACGGATTGGTTCATTAGGAACTTCACTTCACAGCTCCTGGATCCACATAAAAAATAAAGATTATGGCATACAACAGTACAACCACATTAGCGGTTATGGGTTATTTCCTCTTCCGCACCATCCTTTGGGCACTCCGCATCCTGTGGCATTGCTTCAAGGCAGTCGTGAACCTCGTCCTATGGCTCATAGTAGCCGCTTTCTGGACGGTGTTATTCCTTGCACGTATCATCCTCTAACCCTCTTCCGATATGTTCAAATACGCCATTATGCAGTACACTCCGCAGCGTTATATGCGCCATGCAGACTTCGAGACGCAGGACACTATGCGCCATTTGCTCGACTTCAAGGCAGGCAGGAAGTATGCAACCAAGTGGGCAGCGCAGATTGTGGGCAAGACCCTTTCCGCAATGGACTTGACAAACACCGTCATAGTCTGCATCCCTGCCAGTTGTGAGCAGACCAATAAGCGCAGATACAAGAGATTTTCC
>ONFE01000128.1 GCA_900316985.1 uncultured Prevotellaceae bacterium | reverse complement strand
CCATTTCAGCCATTCAAGCACAATGATGCTAAAGAAGACAGAATCAGAACTCTCGCTTCTTGGAGCACTTAAGTATTTCCTTAAGGGCAACATGGTGTTTGCCACCAGGGCCTCATCATCTATCTGAATTTGCGTGCAAAGGTACTAATAAAGAACGGAAATAGACTTGATTATCAGTGAAAAGTCCATTAGAGTGCAGAAAATAACTGAAATAATTGAAGGCAGCTCTGCTGCTTGCAGACTGCCTTCCTCTGGTTGTGGAACTGCGCTTTATATATACCAGAACTCTCCACCGAGCACCTGAGCGCCTCTTTCGGCATTACTGCCTTGCTGGTCGTAAGCGTAAACCCGCTTTTCCGATTCTCTCTCGCGTTCTTTCAAATTCATTACTCTCTAAACAAATACAATGGCAAAAGTTTCACGGTGCAAAGTTACGCACTTTTTCCCTTCGCTGCAATACCACATTTATGGGAAATTGCAGACATATACGTGGTATGCTCCACTATTATGCCACGCTATTATTCCCAATAAACTATAAATCCAAATCGAACAGCATAAGTATGTCGCAGCGTTCATAGGCATTACTTTGAAGGGGAATTTCATGGAATCCAAGCTTGCGATAGAGGGCAATGGATGCCTCCAGTCGGGTGTTCCCTTCAAGATAGATGCGACGGACACCATGCTTACGGGCATAATCTACAAGCGATTCACCCAGCATCCTGCCGATGCCCCTGCCCTGTGCTTTGGGAGTGACGGCCATCTTGGCCAATTCATGGCATTGCTTCTCAGGATGGCTGACGAGCGCACAGCATCCCACGACCTCATTCTCTTCATCGATGGCCAGGAATATCTGTCCTCCGTTAGCAACAATATCGTCAACATGAGCAAACGTCTTCTCATCGGATGGTTCGATGCGAGCAAAACGCTCGATCCACTCACGGTTCAGACGGATGAAATCCTGTTTGTATTTGGGCTGATATTGCACTATCTTTATGGGGTGTAAATCCTTGACCATAAATATGGTGGTTGCGGTATGCCCTGAGTCGCCAAGACGTTGAGGAATATGCCGGAAACCGTGGCGCTCATACATGGACACTGCATCGGAGAACTGCGGAAACGACTCGATATACAGATGACTATAGCCAGCCTTGCGAGCCCCTTCGATTGCTTGCAGGAATAGCTTTGAGCCGTAGCCGAAACCACGGGCAGCAGGTGACAGATAAAACTTCACCAGTTCGGCATATCCTTCCGGCAGCCCGGTGTTTAACCCGATAGCTCACGAGAAGCAATTCCTTGGCGAGTTGAAGGACATCCGCAAGGTTGCCGACAGTTTCGATGTGGTGATGTTTCCCATAGATGGGCGTGTCGGAAATGGCTATACCCTTGGTGGCTGACAATTCATCGAGCGGTTCAAGGTCGGACTGTTCGTTCCTATGCACTTCACTACAGGCTTCGAATCTTCATGGCGCATGAAGGAATTTACTGACGAAAAGGACATCACTTTTTGGGAAATCAACAGGGAAGGAGAAACTATTGAAATCTGAGTGCAACTTTTTCCTATCAATATACGTCTAACAGATAGAAAATTTTAAAGATAACGATTATGATACTATCAACAACTCCACAGATTGAAGGTCACACCATCCGCGAATACAAGGGTATTGTGACAGGTGAAACCATTATTGGCGCCAACATGTTCAAAGACCTCTTTGCTTGCATCCGCGACATCGTAGGCGGTCGTGCAGGCGCTTACGAGAAGGTGCTTTCCGAAGCCAAGGACACCTCCATGCAGGAGATGATGCAGCATGTTCAGGCTCTTGGAGCCCGCTCGAGCTCTGCTCGCTTGCTACCAACGGGACGCAAGAATGCCATTGTAGGCATCGACATCGATTATGAGACTGTAGGAGCCAACGGCTCGATGCTCATGGTAGCCACCAGCGGAACGGCAGTAGTCATTTAAACAGGGAATGAAGTTTTTAGGCAACACAATTTGGTTGATCTTTGGCGGACTACATACTGCCATTGAGTATCTCATCGCAGTACTGGTTCTGATGATAACCATCATCGGCTTCCCCTGGGGAAAGATGCACTTCCGGCTGGCAAAGCTGGCCCTATCACCATTCGGAATGGAAGTCGTATAACAAATATGTGTTATTCAATACCTTTATTATGTCGCAGACGATATATTGTTAAACTCTCTTAAAGTTTTTGATAAATCGCTTGCGATATAAAATATTCTCCTTACCTTTGTCGTCGAAAATATCGCAAACGATTTAAATAAGATATGACTATGGCAAAGATTTATGATTTCAAAGCTCAGACGAGCAAGGGTAAGGAGATTGATTTCTCACAGTTTCAAGGTAAGGTATTGCTGGTGGTTAACACAGCCAGCAAGTGTGGATTTACTCCTCAGTTTGCTGGACTGGAGGAGCTGAACCAGAAATATAAGGACAAGGGACTGGTCATCATCGGCTTCCCCTGCAACCAGTTCAAGGAGCAGGATCCGGAGGGTGACGCAAAGATTGAGGAGTTCTGCCAACTGAACTACGGTGTGACCTTCCAGATTATGAAGAAAGGTGATGTCAACGGTCCCGATGCCCAGAGGCTGCCAAGACGCTCTTCAAGGCCATCAGCAAGAGCGTGGAGAAGGACAGTGACATCAAGTGGAACTTCACCAAGTTCCTGATATCGAAGGACGGTGAAACCATCAAGCGTTATGCTCCTACCACGGAACCCAAGGACTTTGAGAAGGACATTGAGGCCATGCTTTAAAAGTGAAGAGTGAAAAGTGAAGAGTGAAGAATAATTAATTATGCACGAAGAATTACGACTCGACAAGCAAATATGCTTCCGACTCTATACGGCAGCACGACTCATCACCCAGGCCTATACGCCGATGCTGAATGAGCTGGGTATCACCTACCCTCAGTATCTCGTTCTGATGGTACTTTGGGAGCAGGATTCTCAGCCTGTGAACGACATAGCCCATCGGCTACTGCTTGAAACAAACACAGTGACACCGCTACTCCAACGTATGGAGAAGCTTGGCATCGTGGTTCGCAAGCGTGGCAAGGAGGATAAGCGCCAGCAGATAGTGTCGTTGACTGCAAAGGGCAAGGCGATGGAAGAACAGGCATACGCCATCATCCCTGCAGGCATGGGCAGAGAGCTCAAAGCATGTCCTTTCCAACTGGATGACTATGCCAAGTTTGCCAGTGAACTCGACACGATTATCGAAACATTAAAGAATAAAGAGAAATAGAATTATGGCACAACCATGTGAGAATTGCAAATTAAGAGCACATTACGAGAAGAATCCCAAGTCACTGATGGGCCGCTTCTGGCGTTGGCACATCAATTTCTGCCCAGGTTGGAAGGCATATTTCACCAGTCTGGACGAAGAAAAGAAGTCGGAGTTGAGGAAAAAGTACCAATTCACGAAGTATCAGTAAACATTGAATATGGCACAGAAACGATTCCATAGACATTTCGAGACTCCAGGGCTGCCGCTCTACTGGATCATCATCGCCTACATCATCCTCGGCTGGTTCTTCCCCGTGATTGGCCTGTTGGCCATCATCTGTATGATCGGCCCTGTGGTGACGAGCATCTTTAAAGGTCGCTGGTGGTGCGGACATGTGTGTCCTCGTGGCAATATGTACGACAGATTGACTTCCCATGTGGGCTGGTATAGGCAAGGTCTTCTGGACGATTATCGTCATGACTACCATCGTTGGTGTCACGCTTTCTTTCATCTATGCACCACGCACATGGTGTTCGTTCTGCCCGATGGGAACCATCTCCAACTGGGTAGCACCTAAGAAAGCTCCACTGCCAAAAGCATTCACGAACATCCACGTGTCGAGTGCCTGTCAGATGAAATGCAAGCAGTGCGCCCGCGTCTGCCCGATGCAGCTCACGCCCTACGACTCTCGCGGCGAGGTCATCGGCTATCTGCATCCTGACTGCCTGAAGTGCGGTAAGTGCGTATTAGCTTGTCCCACGAAGATTATGACATTGAAACATTAAGATTATGGAGAATATCAAAGATTATCAGCAATATCTCAGAGGCTACAACTATACAGGAGTTACGCCTGTCATTATTGATTTCTACGCCACATGGTGCGGCCCTTGTCAGGCTATGGCTCCCATGCTTAAACGT
>ONFE01000133.1 GCA_900316985.1 uncultured Prevotellaceae bacterium | reverse complement strand
ATCTCCTTCGTGGGTTACAAAACCATATATAAAAGGTGTGAGACCTCAGACATCGGAACCATTCGGATGCAGCCCGACACATATACCTTGGGGAATGTGACAGTAAAGGGAGAGATTCCTCAATACAAGATGACCACGGGCGGCATGACCGTGGATATTCAAAACTCGATGCTGAAAGATGTCGGAACAGCAGACGATGTTCTCTCCATGCTGCCCGGCGTGCAGGGTAGCGAAGGCAATTTCACCGTCTTTGCCAAAGGCACGCCCGAAATCTACATCAACAACAAAAAAGTGCAGAGTGCTAAGGAACTGAAACAGCTGAAGTCTGACAACATCAAGAGTGTGGACATCATCACCTCGCCTGGTGCCAAGTACAATGCCGAGGTGAATGCCGTTATCCGCATCAAGACCATTCTTCCGCAGGGTGACGGCTTTAGCATAGAGGCATTCAGCCAAGTGGCCAACAATAGGAAGTGGACGACTTACGACGATTTGGAAATGAAATACCGTCAAGGTGGCCTGGAGCTGTTCGGCACCATGACATTCTACAATAACCACCATTCAGAGGACAACAGAGTCGGCTGGGAATCAAATATCAATGGTGACCGCATTGCTCTCGACCAGACTTGCCCAAACACTTTCTGGTTTACAGACCTCAGTGGCGAGATTGGTATGAGCTACGACATCAATGCCAACAACTCGATAGGTTTCAAATATAGTCTCGACGGCTCACTCTATATGGGAGGCGAGGCAAACTGCGTACAGACTATTACCAGAAATGACGAACTGGAGGGAATCGTCGACCAGTGGATGGGAACGACGGAGACTGACGGTCCCATTCATGAGGCCAATGCCTATTACGTCGGCAAGATAGGTAAACTGGGTATCGACTTCAACGGCTCCTGGCTTTGGAACAAGAAAGTCAGAAGTGACGTTGAGACGGAGCGCAGCCTGCAAATCGAAGACCGTGACATCCATCTGCGAAATGAAGACCACCGTAACATGTTGGCAGGCAAGCTGGTGCTGTCCTATCCCGTATGGAAGGGCGAGCTGAGTATCGGCTCCGAGGTGACCCGCACCCACAGCTATGGCACCAACGAGAACGAGGAGCATTACGTCAAGTCATCAGACGATGACATCAGGGAGAGCAACATTGCTGGCTTTGCCGAATACGCCCTGCATTTGGGCGACTGGAGCTTTGACGGAGGCTTGCGTTATGAGCGGGTGTCTACCGACTATCGCTCTTTCGGTGTATATCAGGAAGAACCCAGCCGTAAGTATGGCGACCTGTTCCCGAATCTCTCCGTCGGATGGAAGAAAGGCAAGTGGGGAGCAGAGTTTAGTTACAACAAGCGTATCAAGCGCCCCTCCTACTATATGCTCAGCTCCTACGTCCAATACGACAACCGCTACGAGGTGGAGGGCGGAAATCCGTTGCTCAGACCCACCAATCGGCAGGATATAGACCTGCGACTTAACTATTCATGGCTGAGTCTGTCAGCGGGTTACACGCTGAACAAAGACATCTTCTTCTCGTATGGCAGTCCATACGAGCAAGGCAGTGACATGACGATATGGACACGACGGAACTTCGACCGTCAGGAGGCATGGCATGCGTCGCTTGTCGCCTCCCCGAAACTCGGATTCTATCAGCCTACGCTGACGTTGAGTTACTGGCAGCAGCATTTCCCGACGAAGTACTCCGGCGTAACAATCGGTCTCGACAAGCCTGAATGGACCTTCAGCCTGCGCAACTGGTTCATCATTGACGAGACCGCAAAGGCCATGCTCTATCTCCGCTATGTCACCAGCAACGACTACGGTTTTACACGCGACAGCCACAAGTTCAACATCGACCTCCGCCTGCAGAAGTCGTTCTTCAGCGAAAGGCTTACAGCCATCTTCTTTGCCAACGATGTATTCAAGACGCTGCGTGAAAAGTGGCAGGCCACCTATCCCGTGGCATTAATGACTAAGGATGCATACGTCTATACGCAGAAGTTCGGCATTTCCCTGACGTATAAATTCAATTCGACCCGAAGCAAATATAAGGGTACAGGTGCCGGTAACGATGAAAAGAACAGATTATAAACTCTCTCTCGTTAGGGCAGTCGTCAGCCTTCGTGCTGACGCTGCCCCATATAATAAAATCACAAGCAATATGAAACAAGCAAAACTTCTCTTCCTCCTGATTGCCCTCGTCGCAATGGCAGGGCTGGCCCAGGAGATTAAAATGAACGAGACAACAATCAACGACTACATCTCGATGCTTAATCAAAAAGGCTATCAGGCTTACAGCTTTAAAGAATCATGGGGTCGGTTCTATTGATTATTCAGTGATCCACTACATGGCACCCCCTGAGTGTTTTTCATGGTGAGGGCTTCACCATAGGCGGGTCAACAAATCCAGTACGAAGTCATATTTCTCAGTTGAAAAGGTCAACGTTTCCAGTACAAAGTCCACAAACCCGGGAAAAGGGACAACAAAAGCAGGAAAGCAGACAACCTGATCAGAGAGATAAGTCAACAGAATCAGTATAATAAACAGTAATTAACAAAACAGC
>ONFE01000135.1 GCA_900316985.1 uncultured Prevotellaceae bacterium | reverse complement strand
ATATGCGACGACATCACCATCTATCAAGATGTTGGCATGAATACAATCCTCACCAGCAACAAACAGAAAGTCGCCTTTGTATAAGCGTGTCACACGATAACGAATGGCATGCATCAAATCAATGATCTCGTTATCACCAAATCCTTCAAAAAGCGGACACTTGCGTAGTCCTTCAAGAGTATCTATATCCATAATTGATTCAAAGATAGTGCAAAGATAGCGATAAACAACTAACAATTCTTAAAATTAACATACTTTCACACAAAAGACCACAGATGTTACCGGTTTCTATCCCCATTTATGATTATATTTGCCAAATAAAACGTAGTGAAATGAACATTGGAGAGAGAACGAAAGCGGCATTGCTGGTGATAGCGGGCGTCGTATGCGGCCTCGGCGGATTGTTTATGTAGATAGCGGGCGTCGTATGCGGCCTCGGCGGATTGTTTATGTATCTGCTCAGGGCGCATACTTATTTTATAGGCGACAACCCGTCGGCCTGCGTCAACTGTCACATCATGACACCTTACTACGCTACGTGGAGCCACTCCTCACACGGACGTATCGACCATCAATCGAACGGTGCCACGTGCAATGATTGTCATGTGCCCCATCAGAATCTGGCCGTGTATTATGGTTTCAAGGCGGTTGACGGCTTGAAACATACGGCGTATTTCGTCGGCCGCATGGAGCATCAGGCCATCAAGGCCGAGACGCTGACGGGTCAGGTGGTAATGGACAACTGCATACGTTGTCACGAGCAGTTAAACACGGAGTTTGTGAAGACGGGCCGCATGGGCTATATGACACAGCAGGCCCAAGGCGGCAAGGTGTGCTGGGACTGCCATCGCAACGTGCCCCACGGCGGCATGAACTCGCTGATGGCGACGCCGAATGCCGAAGGCGTAACACCGCTTCCTCCCTCTCCAGTACCCGAGTGGCTGCAAGGAATGGTAAAAAGGTAAAAAAGTAAAAAAACGAGATATTATGGCAAAGCAATTGAAACAATGGCAAGGTTGGCTTCTGTTTGGAGGCTCAATGGGCAAAGCAATTGAAACAATGGCAAGGTTGGCTTCTGTTTGGAGGCTCAATGGTAGTGGTCTTTATCCTGGGACTGCTCGTTTCGTCGCTGATGGAGCGCAGAGCCGAGGTGGCTAGTGTGTTTAACAACAAGCGTACCGTATTTGAGGACGAAATTGTGGCACAGAATGAGAAGTTCAAGGCCGACTATCCCCGTGAGTATGAAACATGGGCGATGACGGAGGACACGACCTTCAAGTCGAAGTATAACTCATCGCAGGAGGTGGACGTGCTCGAGCAACGTCCAGAGATGGTCGTACTGTGGGCTGGCTATGCTTTCTCGCGCCACTACAACACCCCTCGCGGCCACAAGCACGCCTTGGAGGATATGCGTAAGATTCTGCGCACGGGTAATCCTGGCATTACGGTAAAAACAGCCGACGGACGCGATTCTATCGCCGTTGATATGCAGCCTGCTACGTGTTGGACTTGTAAAGGTCCGGATGTGCCTCGTATGATGCGCGAACTTGGTAATGGTAAAGATCAGTTTGATCCCACTAACTTCTATGCTAAGAAGTGGAGCGAACTGGGTGCCGAAGAGGTAAACACCATCGGCTGCTCCGACTGCCACGATGCCCGCACGATGGATCTGCGTCCTGCCCGTCCTGCCCTTTACGAGGCCTTTGCCCGTCGTGGACTGGATGTCAAGAACGCCACCCATCAGGAGATGCGCTCGCTGGTGTGTGCTCAGTGCCACGTGGAGTACTACTTCATCAAGCCTAACGATGAGAAGAATCCCGGCAAGGCTAACTATCTCGTATTCCCGCACGACAAGGGTTTGACCTGCGAGGCTGCTGAGGAATATTACGACTCCATTGGCTTCTACGACTATATCCATCCGCTGTCGAAGACCAAGATTCTGAAGGCTCAGCATCCTGGTTGGGAGATGTCCCAGCACGGTATCCATGCCCAGCGCGGTGTGTCGTGTGCCGACTGCCACATGCCGTATAAGCAGGAGGGTGGCGTGAAGTTCTCTGACCACCAGATTCAGTCACCGTTGGCCAAGATCGACCGCACCTGCCAGACCTGCCACCGTCAGGATGCCGAGGTGCTGCGCCAGAATGTCTATGACCGTCAGGAGAAGTGTAACGAGGTGCGCAATCGCGCCGAGCAGGAATTGGCCCGTGCCCATTTCGAGGCTAAGTTCATCATCGACAAGGGTGCTACCGAGGCCGAGATGGCGCCTATCCAGGCCCTGCTACGCAAGAGTCAGTGGCGTTGGGACTATGCCATCGCCTCACATGGTGCTACCTTCCACGCTCCACAGGAGGTCACCCGCTTGCTCTCCCACTCGGTTGATTATGCCCAGCAGGCCCGCTTGCTTATTGCTCGCGTAGCTGCCAAGCACGGACATATCGGTGATATCCCTGTGCCCGACTATAGCACCAAGGCCAAGGCTCAGGCTGCTATCGGTCTCGACATGCAGAAGCTGAACGAGAACAAGCAGCGCTTCCTGCAAGAGATCGAGCCTAAGTGGATTGAGGAAGCCAAGAAGAACGGCAAACTCATCGAGATATAGCCCATCATTTCCCAATAAAACATAAATCCCAAGGCTGAATCAACTTGCTTTGGGATTTATTTCGTATCTTCGCAGCAGATTTAATATGTTTTGTGATATGATAGACTAGATTTTATGAAGAAGATAATAAACCCTTGGCGCAACCATGAAGGATATAACTGTTTCGGTTGCAGTCCTGATAATCCCATCGGGCTTCACATGGAGTTCTATGAGGATGGTGACTATATCGTGAGCACCTGGCATCCTGATCACAATTATCAGGGCTGGGTAGATACCATGCACGGCGGCATACTGAGTACGTTGATTGATGAAGTATGCGGTTGGGTAGTCACCCGTAAACTACAGACAAGCGGCTATACCGTGCAGCTGAATGTGAAGTTCCGCAAGGCAGTTCCTACGACTGAGCCGGAACTAACCATCAGGGCAAAAGTGACAAAACAAGTGCGGAATCTGGCCTATATCAGTGCGGAGATTACCAATTCGAAGGGCGAACTCTGCAACGAGGGCGAGGCCATCTACTTCCTGATGAACGAGGAAAAAGCCAAGGAAATGGGATTTCTGCATTGCGAAGTGGAAGAATAACTCGATTAAGTGAGAGCAGAGCCAAGCTTGCTTGGACTCTGCCGAACGTGAGAGTTATCGACGAAGTCAATAACAATTATAAAACGATAGAATTATGAAGTACCCATGTGAGAACTGCAAGCTACGTGCTGCGTATGACAAGAATCCGAAGTCATTAATCGGGCGTTTCTGGCGTTGGCAGATTAACTTCTGTCCCAGCTGGCGAGGCTACTTTAAGTCGCTGCCACCTGAGAAACAGGAAGAGTTTCGCAAGAAGTATGATTTTTGGAAGTATCAATAATTT
>ONFE01000136.1 GCA_900316985.1 uncultured Prevotellaceae bacterium | reverse complement strand
AAAAACTACAGTTATGAGACAGAAAAAGTTTATTTTTGTGATTCTCGCTGCCATGCTGCTGTCAGTGATTGCAGTGGCTCAGAGTTCCAAAAAGGCTGTTAAGGCCAGCGCCCTTGAAGTGTCGTTCAACTATCAGCGTCAGGCAGGCCCTGGCTCCAACCAGTATGCAGTGTGGATAGAGAACGAGAAGGGCGAGTTCGTAAAGACGCTCTTCGTCACCTCATACACAGTGAAAGGCCGTTCCCGTGGTGCTGAACCAGCAAAACGTGGTTACATCGTGCGTCCAGCCTGTGTGCCAGTATGGGTGAAGGACTCGAAGGCCGAGGAGAAAACAGATATGCAGTTGGATGCCGTCACTGGTGCCACACCGCAGGCTGGAGGCGTACAGACTTTCACATGGGACTTTACCGATGAGCAGGGCAAGGCTGTGCCGCAGGGAATCTATAAGGTAAAGGTCGAAGCCACGCTGATCTTCGACAGTGACATCGTCTATACGGGAACATTCTCTACCAAGGACAAGCCCGGCAACATCACACTCACTTCGGAGTTGACCAAGCCCGACGAGCAGCATAAGAATATGGTGACGGATGTGAAAGCCGTACTGAAATAAATATGGAAGAATTCAAGGATAAAATTGCCGTCGTGACGGGAGGCGCTCAGGGCATCGGACGTTGTATTGCCGATGAGTTTCAGAAGGCCGGTGCCCATGTCTGTGTCATCGACAAGCAGGCTGGGAATCACTTTGTTGGCGACATATCTGACAAGCAGGTACTGGAGCGGTTTGTCCAAGAGGTCATCGGGAAGTATGGTCATGTGGACTACCTTATCAACAATGCCCTGCCGCTGATGAAAGGTATCGACGAATGCAGCTATGAGGAGTTCCAATATGCCATGAGCGTAGGAGTCACCGCTCCTTTCTACCTTGCCAAGCTCTTCGCCTTGCATTTCGCTGATGGAGCCGCCATTGTCAACATATCCTCCTCGCGCGACCGTATGAGCCAACCCCAGACGGAAAGTTATACAGCCGCCAAGGGAGGCATCGCAGCACTGACGCATGCACTCGCCCTCAGCCTTGCCGGACGTGTCCGTGTCAACTCTATTTCACCAGGCTGGATAGACACTGCCTATACCGTCTATGAAGGCCCCGATGCCACACAGCAACCTGCGGGACGTGTCGGCAATCCTCTGGACATCGCCAACATGGTGCTCTATCTTTGTTCCGACAAGGCAGGCTTCATCACAGGAGAGAACATCTGCATTGATGGTGGCATGACCCATCAGATGATCTATCACGGTGATAATGGCTGGAAATTGGAAATGTAGAGCGTTGCATCTTTGAAAAAGAAATCAAACATCTAATAGAACCCAAAAAGAAGAATCTATAATGAAGAAAACAAAGTTTATTATTGCTGTTTCTGCCATATTAACGTTCATGGCAAGTGTTCCTGCTTTTGCTCAGGAAGAAAATGGATTTAAGAACTTCAACGTGAGGGAAGACTTTACGGAGAATGGTTTTCAATGGTTCCACGATGCAGAGCTGTTGGCGGCTGGCGACAAGGACAAGAGCAATGCCATGACGATTGGCTGGGGTGGCATCGGAACGCTCTGGGGACGCACAGCCCTGACTGTCTATGTGGCTGAGAAACGCTACACCAAGGAGTTCATGGACAAGGCAGAATACTTTACCGTGATGACCTTTGACGTAAAGGACAGTAAGGTTCTGAACTACATGGGAACAAAGAGCGGACGTGATGACGACCGCTCGGCGACGCAAGGAGACGCTTGTCCCGACAAGAAGGCTCAGGCTTTGGGACTTCACACGGCATATACTGCAAATGGTACGCCGTACTATACTGAGGCTGCGATGGTGATAGAGTGCAAGATTATGTATGCCGCCCCCTTTGATCCTCAGTACTTCAAGAGTGATGCACCCAAGCGGATGTATGCGAACTTCCCTGCAGGCATCCACTCCATGTATATCGGTGAGGTCGTTAATGCCTGGAAGAAATGATTCTGCAAGTTGAGATAACGCTAAAGTCCAAGTCCCGTGGTTTCCACTTGGTGACGAGTGAAATCGTGAGCCAGTTGCCAAAACTGCCGAAGACATGTATCGTAAACATCTTCACGAAGCATACTAGTTCTTTGTACTTCTGCGAATATCGCAATTACGGCGGTTCCAGAGAATTGGTAGGACTCAAGCTCTGCTCGCTTGCTATGCAAGAACGATTATAGGCGAATAAGAGTATGAAAAATCCGCAGCCTTATTTGAGATTGCGGATTAGTTTTTTTAGTCATCAGTTATTCTTGTATCTCTCACCGACGAAACCGTTGCCGACCTCGCCTGCAATGAGGTCGAAATGTTGAAATACCGGCGGTGTCGGAGAT
>ONFE01000137.1 GCA_900316985.1 uncultured Prevotellaceae bacterium | reverse complement strand
TTGCCAAGCAGGAAGGCCATCATGGTGCCACCTTGCGGGCTATGATCGAAAAATACAAGAAATAAAAGAATAAAGGTATGAAGAATTTTATGAAATCATAAATCTTCGCGCATGGGAGCCACGTAATAGCCATCGCCTGCACTTAGGACTTTCTTCTCCTCACCGATAGTCACTTCAAAGCATCCGCTGGCTACGTAGGTACTTTGGGTATGAGGATGCTGATGATTTTTTCATATATTTGTAAAATATGGCTGCAAATTTACAAAAAACGGGAAATTATGAGTACCTTTGCCCATTGAATTAATATTGCAAGTAAATATGGATTATCTCCCCAAAGATCCAGCCATATTGGTTTCGAGCGTGAATATGCTCCTTCGTGACGAGGAATTTGACACGCTGGAAGCACTGTGCTATGCCTTCAACAGAGATCCAAAGCAAATAAAGGACTACCTCTACAAGAGAGGCTTTGTCTGGAGTGAGCAACAGAAACAATTCAGACCCATCGGCTACGACCAATGATTACCAAGGACAGCATAGAGACTGCATATAGCTTCCTACATCAGAAGCGGAACGTCTATATCCATTCTACCCTCGACTGGCAGAAGGACGACATCGAGTTGGCCATTGACAGCTATGTCGATGATATGAGCCAGGAACTCTATGAGACCATATCCAGCGGCAGGATTGATTTCCTTAGAAACCACAAGCGGTTTGGAGAGGATATTACACAAGCAGTCGACCGATTAGAAAACATGTTATAGAAATATGGAGAATCTCAAACGTCACATTGTAACTTTATAACAATGTAACATTAAGGATTTTCAAATGGCGGATGTATGGATATTAGAATATATAATAATTATAATTATTATATATTTATTAAGTAATGGTCTGCACATCGGCATGGGCTTAATGTTACAAAGTTACATTGTTACATTGTGACATAGCACACTGTGTGCCCGCCCTGCCCGAAAGCGACGGGAAGTAATCTTCGAGGGCCGAAAATTACGGATTCGAGCATCGTGTATTACGGTTCGTTCTATTTGAGCAACTTCGATGGCAAAAAGCCATCAATTGGAGGGGCAAAATTTGGAAGCGCACGAAAAATGTTGTAACTTTGCAGTGTTGAAAGTGATCACCCAACAAAGCGGTAAGCGGCGGGCCGATGCAGGCCACAACAGGATTCACAGCTCACACTATGCTCACATGCACAAGCCCGCAGCACATCACCATACTCCAGCAGTGCACCATCCTGCACCAGCTCCGCATCACCCAAAGGCTCCTGTGAGAGTTGACAAGCGTCACAGTATTACAAACCACACCTTGGCAAACAACACACCACGCCATGGTCACAGTCGCTCGACCTCCGGTCGATTACCCTTTTTAAATGTAAAACACGAACTTTGTTCCTTTCGAGCCTACACCGTCATAGTCTGCAGGTATAGGAAACTGGTTGATAAGTGTGTCAACCTCTTCCTCCTCCAGATACTTTGTAAGTTCCAGTTCAATGGCCATACGCTGCTCATTATAGCTTAGATTCCAGATGCACTCACCCAGAACGGCATTAACCACCGTCCTAATCTCGTCCTGAATGCGCCAGATGGTATCGAAGTCAGTCATAGTATTCTATTTGCAACTTCTGGCTGACATCAAACTCACGGTCATCATCATAGAAATAAACCAGCCGGAGGCCACGATAAACAGATGGAACTTTCAGGATTTCCAACAGGTGCCATTTCGGCTTACCGAAGTCATACGATGAACGGTCGAGGATAATACGATTCGAGGCATAATCGAAATGATAATACCCACCGCCAAGGCAAGAATCGCCTGGTTTCAGTAGGTCTTTATGCTGATTGACCATGCCAAGACGGAAGTAGCCATCCATCGTGATTATGAACTTGGGGAGATTCATCTTACTATCTTTGCTTTTTGAAGATTGTCAAAGTCATCCCAGAAATCAGACATCTCAGAGTCACTAAAGCCATTGGAAGATATTTCATGGAGGATGGCATCGAGAAGCTGCACCTACTTACTTGCAGATTTCCCCAAACTCCTTGCGTTTCTTCTCCTTCGGCTCGTCAGCGGCATAGCCGATGGGAATCAGCACAGCAGGTTCCTCGTTGTCACCAAGGTCAAAGAACTGCTTGCATTTCTCAGCATCAAAGTTACAGACCCAGCAGGTAGCGAGACCTTGCTCCGTAGCTGCCAGACACAGATGCTCAACAGCGATGGCTATGTCTATATCACCATGATGTTTGCCGTCCGAGCGTACCCACTCCTCGTCGTGCAGGATGCTGCAGATAATGTACATCGGAGCCGTCGCAAACCACTCACGGTTGTAGCAC
>ONFE01000140.1 GCA_900316985.1 uncultured Prevotellaceae bacterium | reverse complement strand
ACCGACGGCAACTACGACAAGTCGCTGGCCGTGAAGTGCATCAACGGCACCTTTGTGGGGAAAAGGTCAGGAGGCATCGTTGCTTACAAGGGAATCCCGTTCGTGGGCCAGCAGCCCGTGGGCGAACTGCGCTGGAAGGCGCCAGTGGACTATGTTGCAGATGAGAGTGTGTACGAGGCTTATTATAATGCGAAAAGTCCCTGTCAGAGGGAGGAACCCAGCGAAAAGGCCTCCCTTTACGTTCAGGGCGAGGACTGCCTGTACCTGAACATCTGGAAGGCTGAAGGCTCGTCTGCCGCCACGAAGCCAGTCATGGTATGGATTCACGGTGGAGCTTACGAAATGGGTGGAACGGTTGACCCGGAGTATGAGGGCCACAATTTCATACAGGAAAATCCAGAAGTCATTCTTGTTTCCATCGAGTACAGGCTTGGTATTTTCGGCTTCTTCCACCTGTCGCACCTGCCCGATGGTGCTGACTATCCCGATGCGCAGAACTTGGGACTCCTAGACCAACTGATGGCGCTGAAGTGGGTGCATGAGAACATTGCAGGCTTCGGCGGCAATCCTGACAACGTGACCATCTTCGGCGAGTCTGCAGGCGGAGGTAGCGTATCCCTGCTTCCGCTCATCGAGGGCTCTCACAACTATTTCCAACGAGTGATAGCACAGAGCGGTTCTGTTTGTTTTTCAAGGTCGGAGGCAGAGGCAATTGCTTGCACGAATGAAGTGATGAGCGCATTGGGTTGCAAAACCGTTGCCGACCTTCAGAAGGTCGATATTGAGAAGTTGGTGGAGGCTACTGATGCGATTAGACTGCGAGTACTCCCTGAAAGAGATGGCAAATTCCTGCCCCTGGATGCTTATGAGGCCTACGCCAACGGAGCAGCGAAGGACCTTGACTTCATGCAGGGCTGCAACAAGGACGAAATGAACTATTTCTTGTTCTGTGCAGGAGGTCCGGAGCCCTTTATGGACTTCCTGAATGAACGTCTGACAACGAGTCTCACCCGGCTGACGGCAGAAGAGAGAGCGCTAGTGGAGAGCTTCTACAAGGATGTCAAGGGAGAGGTTTACGATCCCCTCTGCCGCCTATACGATCAGATATGGTTTATTGCGCCTGTGTTCCGGCAGGCGGAGAACCAGACCAAGAGCGGCGGCAAGTCGTACACCTATTTATTCACCCCAGAATCTTCTTTGCCGCTGTTGAGATGCGGACATTCGGTGGAGCTTCCGGTAATATTTAATCATCAGGAAATAACCTTGGAGATGGGGTGGACCTTCGACGCCACCTTCTCAAAGACCATGCGCCGCATGTGGGTACAGTTTGCCAAGACGGGCAACCCGTCGCTCAGCGCCGATCAGTCGCCCGATGGCAAGGCCAAGGAGTGGCCGCTCTACGACCTAGAGAACAAACAGCTGATGATCTTCGACGAGTTCAACATCCACCCCGAGAAGGAATCGCAGCGGAAGATCCTCGATTGGGACCGCACCTATTTCCTGACCAAGTATTATTGTCTATAACAAACAATCACAATTATGCAAAAGAAGAGTTTCTATTGGATGATGGCCGCCATCCTGATTTGCGGCATGTGGTGAAGACGAACAAATTCGGACGATCAAATATACTTAAATCATCTTAAATGTTGCCACAAAAGTACTGGACTCAGCTAGATTTTTACTATTTTTGTAGCATCAAATTAACATTTAAATACAAGGAAAAATGAAAAAATTACTACTAGCATCACTTACATTACTATTGGCTCTGGTTAGTTGTACTGACGATAACCAGGTCGATAACCCGGTAAAAGATTTATCCACTCAAGAAGCTTTCGACGAGTATAAATCATCGTATACAAGCTATCAGTTGGCTGAGACGAATTTCTTTGAACCTGAAGCCTCGTTCCGTCAAAGTTCGCTCTACAGAATGTGTCAGGCAATGCCTAAGGGAGCCGACCTGCATGTGCATTGTGATGCAATGTTGCCCATCGTGGAGCAGATAAAGTTTGTAAGCGATCATCCAAACGAATTGGTTGTTTGCTGTGTTGCGGGAAAGGACTTTGGCATGTTGCACTATATTGGCGACGGTACGCCTTGTCCCGAAGGTTACAAGACCATGGCCGATGCATTGAAAAGCGGATGCACGCAAGATGATTTCGTCCGCGCTTGGACGATAAAAGGCACAGGAACTCAGCGTGCATGGGACTGGTTTGAGGGAATCTTTGACAAAAACATAAACCTGACATCATCGGTTTCTTTGTTAGAGGACTATTACA
>ONFE01000141.1 GCA_900316985.1 uncultured Prevotellaceae bacterium | reverse complement strand
AAACTGAGGAAGTAAACGAACACGATGAAACAAGCAAAACTTCTCTTCCTCCTGATTACCGCCCTCGCATTCGCCTCATGTCGTCCAACAGCACGGCAGACGGTGGCAAATGCGGAACAGCCGACCGACAGCACCGAGACCGTGACCAGTGCGGACACCCTGCGCATCGTCATCGCTGACAAAAACCTCTCGCAAACCGACTCTGTGGTGCTGGCGAGGATTATCAACCCCAACGACTACGATGTGAACTACGCTATGGCCATATCGGCCTGCTCCACCTCACGCCCGGCCACTACCGCCTGACCAAACAGATAGACGGCCGCACCCTCTCCGACGACTTCTACATCCCCAGTACCATTACCTTCCCCACACCTGTCTACAGGTAAGAAGATAATACGACCTATTTCTATAGGTAGTAGAAGGATAACACAAAGCCCGTGTCTTTCCGTAGCAACTACGGCGAGACACGGCTTTCGTTTATTGGGGTATTGCCTTACGATAGTTCCTTTCGAGCATCCGCTCGATGTCGCTTTCACGATAGAGCGTCTTGCCTCGCAGTTCGATGAAGGCTATCTGCCGATTGTTGCGATATTCTTGCAACGTGCGACGGCTGACGCTCAGAATTTCTGCTACCTCGGCATCGGTCAACAGCCGTTCTCCGTTCAGTACTGGACGATAGCCGTTCATGAGTTGTTCGGCCTTGTGACTCGCCCTGCGCAAGGTGGAAAGTGCCTGCACGATGGTTTCGTCATGCAGGGTAAGTACGTTTTCGTATTCTTCCATTTTGCTACCTTATTATTTATTATTGATATACTTGCCCGACTGTCTCAATACCAGTTCTACTTCTTCGGGACGGTAATAGAACTTGCGGCCTATTTGGGCATAGCCTATGCGGTGCTTCGACCGCAGTTCCTGAAGTGAGCGGGGACTGAGGCGAAGCAGTTTGCACACCTCGTCGCCGTCTATCCACTTACGTCGTTTCCTGTCCTCACACTTGCGGGCCAGTGTCTCTACCCGTGCCGTCAGCAGTTGCATCTCCTGTAGCAACAGCTCGAAGGCTTTTCTTTCAATTGCTATTATCTCCATTCTTCTTTTTTATTTGTAAATCGGCGGCAAAGGTATGAAGAACCATGAAACGTACAGAAAACAAGCCCACCTCTGGCCATCGTTGTCGGCTTTCGGACAGCCACAGCGGCCAATTTCAGGAAAAAGTTTTTTCAGATTATATAATGTTGAAAGTCTATGTTTTTTTCTTGCCGTAATTTTGCATCCGAAAAATAAAAAACAACGATAAGAATATGGAAATTATCACAATGGAAAGCGAGGCATACCAGAGTCTGGTTGACCGCATCGGAAGAATAGAGCAGTTCGTCATCGGGGCGACTGCCAAGGAGCATCCCAACGAGGATGACGTATGGATTGGCACTCAGGAAGCCTGCCAGATGATGGGCATCTCGGAGCGCACGATGCAACAATACAGAACCGACGGAATCATCAGCTATAAGCACTGCGGCAAGTTCTGCCGCTATCGTCTGTCGGATATCAAATCACTCAAGGCACAAGGCTATGGAACTGGACAGAGAGACATTTGAACAGACGATGAGAGCGATGACTGAGCGCTTGGAGCGTCAGGAACGACTGATACAGGTATTGGTGGACGACCTGAAGACACGCCACTCGCAGGGAAAACTCTACATCCGCGGGGAACGCATGTACGACAGTAAGGAACTGGAGCAGATGCTCTTAATGGGCGAAAGGACACTGCAACGCTACCGCACCAGTGGCGAACTGCCTTATATCAAGCTTCACCGCCATGCCTACTACCGCGAAAGTGATGTCGTGAGACTCATCAACGAGAAAGGCAAATACTTTAATCAGAAAGCGACGGGCGAATTTCTTGCCCGGATAAATAACCCTATTCATTAACAATTAAACATTTTAGATTTATGGCACAAGAAATCGATGCGAGACAACAGCTTGTCTCGAAGAAGAATTCCCAAAATCAGGGCTATCAGCCCATCGACGAGTCCAAGGTTAACTGGGACCAGATTGAAGAGAAGTTCGGTATCTCGAAAGAGTTGCTGGAGAAGACGGGAGCAAAGGACAACATGCTGAACTTCGGCAAGTCCGGGCTGCTTGATGTGACGATGCTCATCTACGATCAGAAGGTGAAGGCCGCTGCACGTCTGCAACTGACGCGACTGCCGGACGGCACCTACAGCGTGCTGCCTCACTTCGTGCGCAAGGAGCAGAAGCTGGAGAATGCAGAGTACATGGGCTATACCTTCACCAAGGAGGATGCCAAGGCTCTGAAAGAGACAGGCAATCTCGGCAAGGTCGTACCTCTGTTCAACGTGAAAGATAACACCATGCAGGAGTGCTTCGTGTCTTACGACAAGCAGACGAACGAACTGGTACACTATCCCGTGAGCAAGCTGCATCTCCGTGAGAGTGTGGGTAACGTGAAGTTCACTCCCGAAGAGATGGAACTGCTCAAGCAGGGCGGAATCG
>ONFE01000144.1 GCA_900316985.1 uncultured Prevotellaceae bacterium | reverse complement strand
TAAGCACCCCGACTACTTACAGCGAATGGTGGCAGCCTACGCCATAGGCTATTCCTTCACCAAGGACTATTTCGATGCAAACCCACACCTGAAGTTCGCTACCGGTGAGACCGACACAGGTGTCATCATCGCCTGGAATACCGAGGGTCCCAAGAATATAGAGGTAAACGCAACCAACGCCGTGGTGTTGCCTGGTGCCATAAGCATCAACCCGCTGAACTGGAAGCTTGACGACACCTATGCCCCAGCCAGCATGAACCTAGGTTCTATTATACTGAACGAGACAACAGGTGAGTTGGAAATTGTCGATTTAGGCGCCGATGCGCAGGTGTGTCCCTCCCGTGGTGTAGTCGTAACACACGCCAAAGGCGAGGCGATGCCTGAGGAAGCCGCCAAGATCAATGAAGCATTCTTCGGACCCGAAGGTCGCCATGGTGACGACTACTCGTTCTTCTATAGCAACATCAAGGTCAACGTGGCGAAGCGTGTCGCTGCTTACATGGCGAATGCAAAGACCAGTGCCGACCTTGTGGTCTATGGTAAGATCTTCACTGCCGAGAACAATCAGATTGTCGAAGCCTATGCGGTAAAAGATGGTAAGTATGTCTATGTAGGCGACAAGAAAGGTGCCGAAGCATGGATTGAAGCCGGTAAGACCGAGGTGGTAGATTATACCGGCAAGGGACTTGTGATGCCCAGCTGCGGCAACGGCCATGCCCATTACTCCATTGGTGTTGCCCTGCCGATCGTTGGAACGGTGGCCATTGGGGCTACGCCCGACAAGTTCCTGAACGAGCTCGTTCCCGATGCCGTCAAGAAAGCTCGGGAAGCAAAGGCGACGGGTATCTTCGGTTTCGGTTGGAGCTACTTCACCTTTCAGGATCAGATTCCTACCCGCCAGCAGCTGGATGCCATCTGCAGTGATATCCCCATGTACTTTGCGGATGATGAGGGACACAAGGGTGTGGCGAATACCCTTATGTTGGTCAATGCAGGCATTATGAAGGCCGACGGTACGGTGCTCAAGAAGGATAAGGACATCCGTGGCGGCGAGATCGTGATGGGTGCCGACGGTACTCCTACTGGTTTCCTGAAAGAACAGGCCGGCACTTACACCCGTTCCTTCCTTGACAATGACAGTCTCTATCCCGTTGACGTGGCAAAGATCGTCATCCCAAAGATTCAGGAGCATCTGTTGGCAGAGGGCTACACCATGTATGTCGATGGCTGGGGTAACTATTTCTTTAACGACAATTTCTTCAAGGCTGCCCAGCAGCTGGATCAAGCCGGCGAGTTGAACTTCGTGATCGGCTTGACCTACGAGGTTGAGAGCTGGATGAATGTGGAAGAGGCCTTGAAAAAAGCCGCTGACGTTCAGCAGTATGCCACCACCCGTGTCAAAACGAATTGGCTCAAACTCTTCATGGACGGCACGGTGGAAGGCGGCACCGGCTATGTAGAGCCGTTGTATCCTGACGGTCATCAGGGCCTTGCCAACTGGACGGAAGAGGAACTGACGGACATTACGCGCAAGACGAATGCGAAAGGTATCTCCATGCATATTCACACGATGGGTAACAAGGCCGTTAATACCGTGGTCAGCGCATACGCTAATGGCGGTAAGGATGAATTGCGCAACACGCTGGTTCACGTTCGAAACGTCAATGCGGAGGATTATCAACGTATGGCAGACCATAACATGTATGCAGTCTCTGGTATGCTCTGGCACCATGGCCCATCATGGTTAGCCGATTATATTCGTGAGCATGGTATGGCACCCGTAGGTCAGGAGACCAAGTCTTATCCGATGAAATCTTATTTCGACAATGGCATCCACATGACCTCTCACTCCGACTTCCCTGCAACGGGCGGCAGTCCCGACGATCCGTTCGGAATCATAGAGATTGCTGTGACTGGTGTAATGGCTGGAGAGAATGGTACCCGCTGGTGGCCCGAGGAACTCATTACCCGTGAGCAGGCTATCGAGGCACTGACCATCAACATCGCCAAACAGATGCTCATTGATAAGGAAAGAGGCAGCATCAGCACAGGCAAGTATGCCGACTTCCTACTGGTTGACAAGGACGTGCTGACTTGCCCGGTGACAGAGATTCATGCCGCCAAGCCCGAAGCCACCTATTTCGAGGGAAAGAAAGTTTTCTCGATGTAAGAAATAATGAGGAATCTGAACCCGCTACGAGGGAAACTATTGTCCCCC
>ONFE01000148.1 GCA_900316985.1 uncultured Prevotellaceae bacterium | reverse complement strand
TTTATCTCTACGCCACTGATAAGGAAGAGCAGTATTCTTACATTAAGGCCGCTCAGGATAAGGGTTACAGCGTGCTGCTGCTCGACGGTCAGCTCGATGTTCCCACCATCCAGACGCTGGAGCAGAAGTTTGAGAAGAGTCGTTTCACCCGTGTGGACAGCGACATCATCGATCGTCTGATCGTGAAGAGCGATGCACCTAAGACGGAGCTTACAGAGGAGCAGAGTGACAATCTGTCAGCCGTGTTCCGCACCCAGCTGCCAAAGATCGACAAGCCGACTCGTTCAACATCGTACTCAATGCCGACCATCCGCTGGTGAAGAAGGTGCTCAGCGACAGCGAGGCCGCTACATCCGAGGCCCTGAAGCCCATCGTTTCAGAACTCAAAGGTCAGGAGGCTCGTCTGGCAGCCATCCGCCAGCAACAGGATAAGAAGAAGTACGATGAACTGACTCAGGAGGATAAGGATCAGAAGGCAGAAGCCGAGAAGGCCGTACAGGAGCAGAAGGATAAGAAACAGGCTGTGATTGCCGACTATGCTAAGGACAACTCTATCGTCGTCCACCAGCTCATCGACCTCGCATTGCTTCAGAACGGAATGTTAAAAGGTGAAGCCCTTGATAAGTTCCTGAAACGCTCAGTTGACTTAATCAAATAATCGAGTAGGAGGAAAACGAAGTAGTTTTCTTCCTACTTTCGTTTTCCGACCTCTCACACCACCGTACATGCGGTTCCGCATACGGCGGTTCTTTGTTTACGATACTGGCACGTAATAATCCTTCAGACAACGATAGCCCGCCCGATATAAATTGCGGTTATTCATTGCCCGAGTGCAATCCCACATCCCTGCAGCCCGCCAGTAGCCTTTGACCCAACCATGCCTTTGTGCTTGCCATTTAGGTACACCACATTTGATTAGGTTGGCTATTCGAGTCCTCGGATTCTTCCAACTCTTCCATATACACATACGGATGCGTCGACGTAACCACCCATCTATATCCTTGACGGTTAGTTTCATCTCTGCCAACTTATAGTATTCCACCCAGCCTCTGACAAAGAGTTCCAATGCCTTCTTGCGTTGCGCATAACCCATACCATTGCTTCGGCCTGTAAGCTGTTTTAACCTCGCTTTCAACTTAACAATAGTTTTGGGATGGAGACGAAGCAAACATCTCCCTTCTTCATCAAAATCAAAGGTATAGCCAAGAAACTTCTTTCCGCATACCGAGCCTGCACCCGTCTTGTCACGGTTCACTTTCAGGAAAAGCTTACCCTCGATAAACTTCGAGATGCTCTCCAGTATGCGCTCTGCGGCACGCTCACTCTTGCAGAATATCATGCAATCATCAGCGTAGCGCACAAAAGGATGACCGCGTTTGGTCAGTTCCTTGTCCAATTCGTTGAGCATGATGTTACTCAACAAAGGACTTAACGGACCGCCCTGCGGCACGCCTTTCCTTGTTTCCTCGTACTTGCCTGCAACAAGTACGCCAGCATTGAGGTATTTGTGGATGAGGGATACGACCCAGCCATCCTTTACCGTCCTGCTGATGACCTCTATCAGCTTAGAGTGGTTCACGTTGTCAAAGAACTGCTCCAAGTCCAGATCAATGCAGAAGCGGTTGCCATCATTGATAATGGACTGTGCACAACGTAGGGCTTGGTGGGCACTTCGATGAGGACGGAAGCCAAAACTGTTGTTACTGAATTGAGGTTCGTACAGCGGCTGCAAGACTTGCGCTATACTTTGTTGGACTAAGCGGTCTACTACGGTCGGGATGCCGAGCGGACGCTTCTTGCCGTTCTCCTTGGGTATCTCTACCCGTCGGACTGGATTAGGAAGGTACTTGCCATCCACGAGTGACCTTACCAACTCATCTTTATGGCTGCGCAGGTAAGGCAAAAGTTCTTTCACCTCCATACCATCGATACCGCCACTTCCCGCATTGCTCACTACCCGCTTATAGGCAAGGTTCATGTTACTTGGCGAGACAATATGCGTTAGCAAGTCTCCCTTTACGATTGGTACTTCCACAAGGTTGTTTTCAATTATCCCCATGCAGGTCTGCACTCCATACGCAGCTCGGAATTCCGTCCCTGCTTCCGCATGGCAGCCACTAAGTGTTTTCTGCTTTTCTTCCTTCATAGGGTAATATTCATTTACTACTTGTTTAACTAAAGTTCAGCCCTTCCCTGCTTGTATCGATTACGCAGGTACTACGGCCTCTGCTGACTTCTCGCAGTTCGTTGCTACTGCTTGTCTTGCGACTCGCCTGCGAGACCTCTCCAGTTATGGACGTATTCTTTCCATCTTATGCCTGCCACATTTACACCGATTGTTCCGTATAGCTATTGGACTTTAGTGTTTTTTTGCCACCTCATCCACAATCATATGCCTTATATGTGATTTCTGTACGTCAGGCCAGATGTTTGTCTCGGGCTTCCTTCAGATTCTACCTCGCGATAGACACCCTTGCCTCCGACTGGACGCTTCCCGCTATAAGGGTACGTTAAGGTCTTTCACCTATTAGAATACGTTCGTGCTGGACGAACAAAAAGGCTCCCTTCGGGGAGCCATTTTTATGACCTTTATCTGCGTAAGTCCTTCAGGCGATTCTTGTAAGCCTTGCGCAGTTTTCGGATGGCCTTATCGCGAATCTGACGGACGCGCTCTCGTTTCAGATCCAGATCCTCAGCAATCTCAGCCATCGTCTCATGTTCC
>ONFE01000149.1 GCA_900316985.1 uncultured Prevotellaceae bacterium | reverse complement strand
GAGGCATATCTGTGGTAAGAATTTCGAGTGGCTCGACCAGGTGATTCCTTGTTATGACGGATTCCCATTGGAAGAGAAACGTGCGAAGATCAAGAATGCCCTTGCGTCGGAGTTCAATGGTTTCCCGCAGCGTCTCCGCAACACGCTGAATGTGCTGGAAAGAGATCCCTCGACTGCGACACCCCCCTTGTGCGATGGAGATTTCTCGACTGCGCTCGAAATGACAAGTGAGGGGCTCGAAATGACAAGTGAGGGGCTCGAAATGACAAGTATGGGCTTGAAGAAGATGCCGCAGGGAGTGAAGGAGTCGATAGAGGCAGTAGGCCCGCAGTTGGCAATGCCAACAGTGACGGCAGTCTGTCCTTGTATCGGGGCGCTGGCGACAGGCGTGAAACTCGACGTTCATGGTCAGAAACGGGGACTTAATCTTATCGCTTATATTGCTGGTGATTTTGCCAGCGGAAAGGGCAATATCGATCCTGTGATAGAGGCGTGGATGAGTGAGGTATTGGCACTCGACGACATGTACCAGAGACAGGAGGACGAATGGCGCGCCAAGAAACGGGCGGCAAAGAATAAGAAGGATCAGCCCGAGGAACCAAAGTTGCCCGTGCGCTGTTTGACGCTGAACAACACCGTTGCCAACCTCGCTGAGCGACTGGCTAATACCGAGGGCAAGCACGCCTTCTCGTTTACCCCCGAGGCCGATACGGTGGCGCAGAAGTGGAAATCGACGATGAGCGACTTCTCGGTGATGCTGCGTCAGAGCTACGATGGTTCCAGATATGACCGTGAGGCCAAGAGTGTGGATGCGGTGAGTGTGCATATCAAACACCTGCTATGGAATGTTACCATGTGCGGAACGCCCGATGCCCTCTATCGCGTGGTGAGCAATTACACAGATGGCTTACAGAGTCGAATCGCAGTGGCAAGCACGCCTGACAATACCTTTACACCATTGGAAGATAAACCGCATTTGTTGACCAGTCGACAATCGGAGCGCATCCAGCAAGTATCCCATCTGCTCCCCTTGATGCAGGGTGAAATCGTGTTACCTAAACTGGAACAGTGTGGTCGTCAGTG
The DNA here is from genome assembly GCA_900316985.1 of uncultured Prevotellaceae bacterium. Lineage (GTDB taxonomy): Bacteria > Bacteroidota > Bacteroidia > Bacteroidales > Bacteroidaceae > Prevotella. The sequence continues at coordinate 1,969 of ONFE01000149.1, read as the reverse complement.
GTTGGAGAAGATTCGTCTGGAATCCATGAAAAATGACGATAGGACGAAAGCGCGTCAACGTCTCCGTATCTGTGTGACAGCACAGCGTATGGCCTGCTGTCTGATGCTTTGTAAGGTGTGTGAGACACTGATCCATAAACACGGCGTGAACGGTGCAGAGGCTCAGTTGAAACAGCATCCTAATCTCTGGAAGGAGATGTTGCTGAAGAATCAGACACCACAGATGATGGAATTGTATGAAGTGATAGCCGACTCGCTGATGGAGAACGCCTTGCTTTTCTTCCGTGACCGCATTGAGAACGCCGTCAATAGTCGAAACTATGTAGGCAATCTGAATGGAGAAAGGCTGAAGCGTGGTAAGAATGATTCGATCTTTGAGCGTCTGGATCAGCAATTTTCGTTCGAACAGGCCATGCAGCACTCTGTGGCTGTGAAAGGGGCTAATGTGACTCAGAACTGTGTACAGCAAATGCTGAAGAATTGGCGCAGACAAGGACTCATCGTTCAGACTGAAGATGCTAATTATAGAAAAACGTAGTCATTAGTCATTTTAGTCATTAGTCAAAATGGAAATTGAAAACAACAAGGAATGCTTCGTGTTGCTCTGGCGGATGCTGGTGCCCACGAAGCACCTCCTCTGGAGGAATTATAAACGTTTCTGTATCCGGAATGTGCTGAAAGAGTGGTTCGAACAGGAGGCTACCAATGCCTTTATGTGGGAAGTCTGCAATCTGTGTGAACAGGCGGGCTGGGACGAACTGCCGTCGCCATCGCTCTATCCGCGTAAGCATCGGGAGTTACTGCGGGCCATCGTAGCGGTCAGGACGGGTAGGAGTTTCTACCAGATCAATCTCCGAGCCCTGGATGCTGCCTACAGGATTGTATTCCCCAATAGTACACCTATCAAGAAAAGTAAAAGGGTAAAAAAGTAAAAGAGTAAAGAAGTTATGTTACCAAGAGGAATTAGAAACAACAATCCACTGAATATCCGTCGCACGGCGAAGGATGAGTGGAAGGGGCTGAGAGCCCAGCAGACAGATGCGAATTTGACCTCCGGTCGACTCAGCTCGCGTTCGGCAAACTCGAAGCAAGCTTCGGTTTGCTCTCACTATGACGCTGAGTTCTGTCAGTTTGAGAGTTTAGAATATGGTTGGAGAGCAGCGTTCTATCTACTCACGCGTACCTATTATCACAAATATCGACTGTTTACGAGGGCGATTATCAATAAGTGGGCACCGCCTCAGGAGAATCTGACGGCGACGTATATCCAGAATGTGTGTCGCCTGACGGGGATTCCGCCCGATGAACCCATAGGCATCCCATCAGATCAGCCTGCCCGTTGGATGGCTGTTGGTATAGCCATGGCGATTCAGGAAAACGGGATTGAAAGCCTCGATTACTTCGCGATGCTGCGAGGGTGGGGGCTGGCGCGTCCCTCAGCAGGCTCGGGAATCGTATAGATTAATAAGAAAGAGTTGCAAACTAGCAACTCTTTCTTTTATTTATCACTCATGCTTTCTGATTTCATCCAGGCCGTGACGGTGGTGCCTGTATGTTTCTTGAAAGCGATGCTGAAGGTGGTATAACTGTGGAAGCCGCTCTGTTGTGCCAGTATGGCAGCGGTGGCAGGTTGTAAGAGATTCCTATTCGTTAGATGCAGACGCATGAAGTGCTCGATACGCAGGCGGTTGATATAGGCATTATAGGTGATGCCCTGCTGGGCAAAGTAGTTGCTGAGATAAGTGCGGTTGGTGCCAATGGCAATAGCCAACTGTTGCAGGGTGAGGTCGTGCTGGAGGTAGAGTCGTGTTGCCTCGCAATGCAGTTCAAGAAGTGCCCTGATATTGTTGGCGTTGGAAGCGACGGCCGATTCCTCTGATTCTTCAGATGCCTCTGATGACTCCATCGCATCAAGTTGCTGCAGCGTCTCCACGCGCCAGAGGATGAAGGTGATGATGATCAGCGTGTT
>ONFE01000150.1 GCA_900316985.1 uncultured Prevotellaceae bacterium | reverse complement strand
CAAGCTGCATCTCCGTGAGAGTGTGGGTAACGTGAAGTTCACTCCCGAAGAGATGGAACTGCTCAAGCAGGGCGGAATCGTGAAGGACAAACTGTTTGATGGTGAGAACGGACAGAAGTTCACCGTGGACTTTCAGGTGAATGCCGACCGCAAGAACGTATCCTTTGTCCCTGGCAGTAGCCGTCAGGAAGTGGCGCAGGAGCAGAACCAGAAAAGCAAACTGGACTGGACGAACGAGGACGGCAGCATCAAGAACCTGACCAAGTGGAAGGGCATTCCCCTGACTGAAGAGCAGCAGAAGGACTACCGTGAAGGCAAGTCGGTGAAACTCGACAACTACCCGCTGAAGGACGGAACAACAGCCACGATGTACCTGATGTTCTATCCCGACAAAGGCCAGCCGTTCACCTCGAAGAACGACCCGATGCAGGGCAAGGTCGTAGCACCTGCCAACGAGAGCGAGACACAGGTGGCAGTCAACCATCAGGGAAAGACCAACGAGGCCACCAAGAAGGTGGACGAACCGCTGCAGAAGGGACAGGTGGCTCCCAAGAACGAACACCAGAAGGAGTCACAGAAGCCCGAGGGTGAGAAACAGGAACAAAAGGAAGAGAAAAAACAGAAACGAGGCCCGAAACTCTGACCTGAGAAGCGTAATGTGTGGATAGCCGCAGATGGCTGTCGGCTGTCCACCTCTCACGCGCGTTAATAAAAATAAGTATAGAACCACTGAATCCATTTTTACAATATGATTACTATTATCGCAGAGAAACCAAGCGTCGCACGACAAATATCCCGTGTTGTTGGTGCTATGGAAAGGAAAGTCGGCTACTACGGAGGCAACAACTACTGCGTCACCTGGGCCTTCGGTCACCTGATACAACTGGCCATGCCCGAAGCCTACGGAGTGACAGGATTCCGTCGCGAGTCACTGCCCATTATCCCCGACGTATTCCAGCTCGTCAGCCGCAAGGATGCCAAGGGTAAAGAGGATGACGGGGTGAAGGAGCAGCTTCGCGTCATCAAGAACCTCTTCGAGCATACCGAAAAGATCATCGTTGCCACAGATGCCGGACGCGAGGGCGAACTGATTTTCCGCTACCTGTACCAGTATCTCGATTGTCACGTCCCGTTTCAGCGCCTCTGGATCAGTTCACTGACCGACAAGGCCATCAAGGAAGGAATGAACAACCTCAAGGACGGTCACGACTATGACAATCTTTTCCTGTCCGCCAAGGCCAGAAGCGAGGCCGACTGGCTTGTAGGCATCAATGCTACCCAGGCCCTGACCATTGCAGCGGGAAAGGGAACGTACTCCCTCGGACGTGTGCAGACACCCACACTGGCAATGGTCTGCCGCCGCTTTTTAGAGAACAAGAATTTTGTGCCGACTCCATTTTGGCAGATGCACTTTACTACCGAAGGTGACGGCAAAGCCGTCAAGTTTCTGACCGCAGATCGATGGAAGGACAAGGCTGATGCCGAAGCACTCTATCAGCAGTTGAAAGGTAATCGAGATGCCGTCATCTCTAAGGTGGAGTGCAAGGAAAAGACAGAGGTATCGCCCTTGCTCTATGACCTCACTGCACTCCAGAAGGATGCCAACGTGAAGTATGGCTTCACCGCCGAGCAGACACTGACCATCGCGCAGAAACTCTATGAGGCCAAGGCTATCACCTATCCCCGCACGTCGAGCCGCTACATCCCTGATGACGTGTACGACGAGATTCCCAAGCTACTTCGCACACTGGCCGACAACGAGCAGTGGGGCGCACTCTCCATGACCATTCACAAGCCCAACCGCCACAGTGTAGATGCCTCGAAGGTCACCGACCATCACGCCCTGTTGATTACAGGCGAAAAGCCGCAGTACCCGTCGAACGACGACAAGAAAATCTACAACCTCATCATCGCCCGTATGCTCGAAGCCTTCTCTGACAAGTGCGTCAAGGAACTGACCACCGTCACCGTTGATGTGGACGGAATACCGTTTGTCGCCAAGGGCACTG
>ONFE01000152.1:2013-2573 GCA_900316985.1 uncultured Prevotellaceae bacterium | reverse complement strand
GGCAATCTCCTTCGTCGTCTTTTGATAGAGTGACTTACCATACTGTTTTATCTCTTTTTTCTGTGCAGCCTTAGCTTCTATTAGTGCTATCTGCATGTCGGTGAAGATTTGCTTTGCGGCCTTCTTACAATTCTCCTGCCATTCCTTGCGACCGAAAGGAGGAATGGGCTTTTCAAGTTCTGCCAGCATAGCCATTCTTGCCTTGATAACAATCGGATTTGTATCAAGTTCAGGAACCTCCAACTCTTCTTCAGTGATATTCATAGCCTTGGCATACGACTCCCACTTTGCAAGATCCTTCTCCGTCTTGGCCTTCCGCTGCTCTGCTTCTACGATGTCATATTCAATCCTTGCCTTCTGCTCTTCAGCAGCTTTCTTCTCGGCCTTAGACTTTGCAACAGCATCTTTGGCCTGACGCTCAGCCTCCAGAACAGCCTTGTTCTTATGAACACGATTGCGACGCTCTTCTGGTGACAGCATGGATATATGTTCTCCACGTTCCAGCCCGTACTTATAGCCCACCTTGTCATGATAGTCGGTGTGAATCTGTTCCTTGGATG
>ONFE01000152.1:0-1978 GCA_900316985.1 uncultured Prevotellaceae bacterium | reverse complement strand
CCTCTTGCTTTCGTCATGGCAACAGGGATGGTCTGAATATGGATGTGCGGGGTGGTTTCGTCGCAATGCACGTCGAAGCCGATGATATTCTCCTCACCCCAGCGTTCACAAGCCCAGGCGTATGTGTCCTTGGCCCAGTCCTTAATGCCCTGTCGCAGACGGACATCGGCATTGCTCGTCTTGAGCGTGAAATCAACTTTCTGGTCACCAAAGGCAAGACGCGTTAGCACGTCATGATCACCACTGATAATGATACCAATGGTACAGTTAGGACTGTTGTTTGCCACGACAGAAGGATTGTTCTTGTCCTTGTACTGCTTGAAACCGAGTTGTTCAAGCCGTTGGAGTAACCTCTCATGGAGGGGTATAGGGTTGGAACCAAGGGGTACTATCTCGCCATCACCGTTAATCTCGAAGTTGAGGTGCTTGCGGGTGATGTCATAGTGGTTGTTCATATCGTGATTCTTCAGACGATATGTTTCCTCGTCCCATCCACGACGTTCGGCTTCATTGCTTTCGGACGCAGAGAAGGACTTCGCAGGATTGCCGACATGAACGGCGGCATAATGCTTGTCTTTAATTTCTAAACTCATAATATGTATAAATATGTTTTGTTGAATTAATGGTTATCAGGTCTCGGGTGAAACCTGAGTGGAGGGTCGAGGGAGAAATCACTCCCTCGCAGACGGGCTTGGCACGGCTGTGGCGGCATCCGCCATGTGGTGCTGCCCAGACCCTCGGAGAGCATAATGGGACTTTTGAAGGAGTGCAACGATTTTAAAAGTCCATATTATGTTATGGACTATTTCTATTAGTCTTGCGCTGAATAAGTTTCCATCGTAGGTTAGGCAGAGGCCCTACATAGTGTAATTCCTCTTCATCGCATATCTCCAGTCCCAATTTGTCAACGAGTGATTGGACAGCAGAGTTCCGTCTTATCATGTCTGCCAGGATCTCATGAGGGGTGGATTTCATCAGGAAAAAATCTGCAATATCAAGACCTTTCTCTCGTTGCTTATCTGTCGCAATTTTCTCAATCTCATCACACATGATGACGCGCTTGCAGATGGGCTTCAATAGCTGAGACTTTAACTGCCATCTCTCCCAACCTCCAAGATCAGGAATCATAATAATGCTTCTGCCACGAAGGACCTGTACGGCATCTTTGTTAAAACATCCATCCTTTCCACCCGTTGACAACCATACATAATCAGGCATGAAATGGGTCATGATAAGAGCTGTTTTCTCACTTTCCACAAGGGCAACGGTTGCCGTGGGTCGTTGACGAAGCTGATACTCACCCACAAAACACTGGACCAGATGGTAGTCCGGCAGCTTCAGTTCTGAATGTGCCCACGTGACCAGACTATTCGGCTCCTTGATGCGGTGTCCTGTCTCGCGATTATAGCCCATCAGTTTGCCACCGCGTACATTGCCGTTGAAGTCAATCTGCCAGAAGACCGTACATCCGCCCCACTTATGTCCTGTTCCTACAAAATACAATCGGAATAAGCGGTTGGCTTCTTCTTTGCCGAAGACGCTACACAGATAGACATATAGAGGATTCTTATAATAACTGGCGAAGCTCTTCTGCACAATCTCATAGGGAATCAGCGACGGTTCTATTGGCTTTGGTTTCTCTTTCCCTTTTGTTGACTTCGCCACCTTATTATATATATGGGTGTTGTCATTCTTCCAATCCTTGGGTGCCTTGTCTGGATTATCATGGAAGTAGTCCTTGGGAGTGTAGTGATAGCCACAACTGTGCTCATGGTCGCAACGACCAACCGTGTCAGGGAATTCAATGATACCCTCTTCATCCACATAGCGGGTGAAGCAGCGTTTCCTCTTACACTCAGGGCAGGTGATTTTACTACCAGGCTTGTACTTCTGGAGATGGAACCTGAAATCACTCATCGCTACCTCCTTCCTGTGCACCGCTTGCACTCTGCACTTCTGCACTTTGCACTTCCTTTTC
>ONFE01000154.1 GCA_900316985.1 uncultured Prevotellaceae bacterium | reverse complement strand
GTCTTTCCATCGCTCTGCGGCCAGAAACTTGACGGCCTTGCCGTCACCTTCGGTAGTGAAGTGCATCTGCCAGAACGGAGTCGGCACAAAGTTCTTGTTCTCCAGAAATCGGCGGCAGACCATTGCCAACGTGGGTGTCTGCACACGTCCGAGGCTGTATGTTCCCTTTCCTGCTGCAATGGTCAGTGCTTGGGTGGCGTTGATGCCCACAAGCCAGTCGGCTTCGCTTCGCGCCTTGGCAGACAGGAAAAGGTTGTCGTAATCATGACCGTCCTTGAGGTTCTTCAGTCCTTCCTTGATGGCCTTGTCGGTCAGTGAACTGATCCAGAGACGCTGAAACGGAACGTGACAGCAGAGGTACTGGTAGAGGTAACGGAAAATCAGTTCGCCCTCGCGTCCGGCATCTGTGGCAACGATGATCTTTTCGGTATGCTCGAAGAGGTTCTTGATGACGCGAAGCTGCTCCTTTACCCCGTTATCCCCTTTACCCTTGACATCCTTGCGGCTGACGAGTTGGAAAACATCGGGGATGATGGGCAGGGCTTCACGACGGAATCCCGTCACTCCGTAGGCTTCGGGCATGGCCAGTTGTATCAGGTGACCGAAGGCCCAGGTGACGCTTTCCTTTCCATGGCACCCACGACCCGGGATATTTGTCGTGCGACGCTCGGTTTCTCTGCGATAATGGTAATCATATTGTAAAAATGGATTCAGTGGTTAATACTTATTTATATATACGCGCGTGAGAGGTGGACAGCCGACAGCCATCTGCGGCTGTCCACACATTGCGCTTCTCAGGTCAGAGCTTAGGACCTCGCTTCTGCTTCTTCTCTTCCTTCTGCTCCTGCTTCTCTCCCTCGGGCTTCTGTGACTCCTTCTGGTGTTCGTTCTTGGGTGCCACCTGTCCCTTCTGTAGTGGCTCGTCCACCTTCTTGGTGGCCTCGTTGGTCTTGCCCTGATAGTTGACTGCCACCTGTGTCTCACTCTCATTGGCTGGGGCAACGACCTTGCCCTGCAACGGGTCGTTCTTCGAGGTGAACGGCTGGCCCTTGTCTGGATAGAACATCAGGTACATTGTGGCAGTCGTGCCGTCCTTCAGCGGATAGTTATCGAGTTTCACCGACTTGCCTTCACGATAGTCCTTCTGCTGCTCTTCGGTCAGGGGAATGCCCTTCCACTTGGTCAGGTTCTTGATGCTGCCGTCCTCGTTCGTCCAGTTCATCTTGGTTTTCTGGTTCTGTTCCTGCACCTCTTCCTCCTTGCGGCTACTGCCTGGGACAAACGAAACGTTCTTGCGGTCGGCATTCACTTGAAAGTCCACGGTGAACTTCTGTCCGTTCTCGCCCTCAAACAGCTTGTCCTTCACGATGCCACCCTGCTTGAGAAGTTCCATCTCTTCAGGCGTGAACTTCACGTTACCCACACTCTCACGGAGGTGCAGCTTGTTCACGGGATAGTGTACCAGTTCGTTCGTCTGTTTGTCGTAAGACACGAAGCAATTCTGCATGGTGTTGTCTTTCACGTTGAACAGCGGAACAACCTTGCCGAGGTTGCCAGTCTCTTTCAGTGCCTTTGCATCCTCCTTGGTGAAGGTGTAGCCCATGTACTCCACATTCTCCAACTTCTGCTCCTTACGCACGAAGTGAGGCAGCACGCTGTAGGTGCCGTCCGGCAGTCGCGTCAGTTGAAGACGAGCAGCGGCCTTCACCTTCTGGTCGTAGATGAGCATTGTCACATCGAGAAGGCCGGACTTTCCAAAGTTCAGCATATTGTCCTTTGCTCCTGTTCGCTCCAGCACCTCTTTCGAGATGCCGAACTTCTCTTCAATCTGGTCCCAGTTAACCTTGGACTCGTCGATGGGCTGATAGCCCTGATTTTGGTTTTGTGCCATAAATCTAAATTGTTTAATTGTTAATGAATAATGTTATCTGTTGGCGAGAATATCGCCGTTCTTGTTTTTGTTCATATTGGCAAGGAATTCAGCAACTGCTTTCTTGTCGAGTCTGCTTCCGTATCGGGTAATTAGTTTCTCTACATCAGACTCCTTATAGTAGGCACTGTTACGCAGGATGATATAAGGCAGATTCCCTGCATTTCGGTATCGCATGAGCGTCTTTCTGCTGACTCGCAGACTGTTTACCAGTTCTTGTGTGCAATACATTCTCTCGCCTCTTAGGTAAAGTACACCTTCGTGGTTACGCATCCTCAGATCATCCACCAATACCTGTATCATCTGTTCCTGTTTCTGCATTCTTCTAACTACGCTGCGCATACACTCAAGGAAGAAATCCTTATCCAATACTTCACTCTGCAGCTTCTCTTCCGTTATGTCTGTTCCGTTCATAGTCAGTCCTCCATGTTTTCAAGGATTCTCTTTTTCTCATCAATGCATTCCTGACGTATGGATGCAAGTAGTTTCTTGCTCAACGGACGC
>ONFE01000155.1 GCA_900316985.1 uncultured Prevotellaceae bacterium | reverse complement strand
TTCCACATGCCAGTCCTGTCCCTTGATATCCACGATGTAGATATCATAACGTTCCTTGTCAAAGAAAGAATAGAGTCCCTGTGCCGAGCGCAGTGACACGTCGTGTTCTGATGAATCGCCACCACAGACGATGGCAATCGTTCTCTTCTGCTGTTTCATTTTATCTTTTACTATTTACTCTTTTACCTTGATGTATTTTCTCCATTTATCAATTAGGGCCGTCATATCCTCGGGCCATTCCGAGGTGAAGTCCATCTGCTTGCCTGTCGTGGGATGCACGAAACCTAAGGTCTTCGCGTGCAGCACCTGTCGCGGACAGAGTTTGAAGCAATTCTGGATATAGGCCTTATAGCTGGCCGTGCGCTCTCCTCTGAGGATCTCTGTCCCACCATAGCGCTCGTCGCAGAACAGCGGATGACCGATATGCTTCATGTGGGCTCTGATCTGATGGGTGCGACCTGTCTCCAGCACACACTCCACCAACGTGGTATAACCATAGCGCTCCATGACATGGTAAGAGTCAGGCGGGAACACCTCCATGCGGAGACGATCCTTCGGGTCGCGCCCGATATTACCTTCTATCCGTCCCTCATCCTCTACGAAGTTACCCCACACCAGGGCGTTGTAACTGCGATGCGTGGTCTTGTTGAAGAACTGTTTTCCAAGCGACGTCTTGGCATCGGGCGTCTTTGCCACCACGAGCAGGCCACTGGTGTCCTTATCGATACGATGAACGAGTCCCACCTCAGGGTCATTCGGGTCATAGCTCTCGAGATCTTTCAGATGCCAGGCGATGGCATTGACCAGTGTGCCGTTGAAATTGCCACAACCCGGATGTACCACCATGCCTGCGGGTTTATTGATCACCATCAGGTCGTCGTCCTCATACACCACCTCAAGGGGGATGTCCTCGGGCTCGATGGTGGTATCATAATGTGGACGGTCAAGCATCAGCGTGACGATATCGCCCGCGCGTACCTTATAATTACTTTTAACCGGACGACCATTTACATGGATGAAGCCCGCATCAGCCGCTTTCTGGATACGGTTACGGCTGGAGTGTGGCTGATGTTCCGACAGATACTTGTCGATACGGACAGGAACCTGTCCTTTATCCACCTCCATCCGGAAATGCTCATAGAGCTCATCATCTTCAACGAAATCCATCATTCGACTATTTCTTCGAATTCGTCGGTCTCTCCCTCCTGCACAGGCTGAGTCTCAGTCCCAATATAGTCGATTTCCTCCTCAGCGCTATAATGTCCGTTACCAATCTGCAAAGTCAGCGGGGAATCGATAGAGATACGATCGCCCGTAGAGACGCGGCGACCTCGGCAGAGGATGCCATACACCCAGTCTTTTTCACCCTCCACTTGCTGCGGGGGGGCTAACTTGAAACCGACCGCCGTCAACTTGGCTTCTGCCTCACGGTAACTACTATTGTCTATCACATCAGGGATAGCGAAGGAGGGTGATGACGGTGAGTTGACGGTGACATAGATCGTATGGCCCTCCTTGACCTTCATGCCCGGTCCCGGATTCTGAAGGAGGATACAGCCGGCAGGCAGACGCTTGTTATAGCCGGAGTCTGTCACCATGATATTCAGGCCATGCTCCTCCACCAAGGCATGGGCTTTCTGATAAACCATTCCTTCGATCTTTGGAACCTCAATACCTTCACCGTGATGTGTATAGGCATCCAGACCATACTTCACACCAAAAGCGAGCGCAACCACCACCAGCACCATAGCTAGGATGTTGCCCCAAAGAAAACCGCTTGCAAACTTACCGAAGAATTCTTTTGCTTCCATTTTTCTTCTACTTTGGCTGCAAAGATAGTGTAAAAAGGGCGAAATACCAAGAAAAGAACCTAAAAAAACAGAAAGAAGCAGAGATTACACCCTACTTCTTTCTATTTTTACCAATTTTACCTTATGAACAGCGGATTACTTTCCGTGATGCTCATCAGAAACCGTTAACTTCTTGCGGCCCTTAGCACGACGTGCAGCCAGAACGCGACGACCATTCTTGGTGGCCATTCTCTCACGGAAACCGTGCTTGTTCACGCGACGGCGATTGTGGGGTTGAAATGTTCTTTTCATTGCTTTTATTCTTTTATATTTGTTATGATTCCAACGATTTGGGGTGCAAAAGTACTCATTTCTTTTGAATTACGCAAGAAATATCAGAAATTTAGTGCAACTTTTTGCGTTTTTTCAAGATTTTGCACTACCTTTGCACCCGAAAACGATACAAAAGTAACATTTTATAGGAATATGATTAATTCACAAGACATTAAAAAAGGCACCGCTATCCGCATGGATG
>ONFE01000156.1 GCA_900316985.1 uncultured Prevotellaceae bacterium | reverse complement strand
GTTCAATCCGAACTGTCTTAGCCCGTCACAGAAGAGCTGCTTCATGTGGGTATAGTGTGCCTGAAGCTCGTCGTAGTAACTGTCGGGGAAACACAGTCCGACGGTGGCAGCCTCCATCAGGGGAGCCGCTGCACCAACGGTCAGAAAATCATGCACCTTCTTCACGCGGTCGATGATGCGCTCTGGGGCAAGAACATACCCTAAACGCCAACCCGTAATACTGTAGGTCTTCGAGAGTGAACTGCACGATATGGTGCGTTCCCACATGCCGGGCAACGTGGATATATAGACATGCTTGTGAGGGGCATAGACGATGTGCTCATAAACCTCGTCGGTAATAACATAGCCGTCGTAGCGTATCACGATATCGGCTATCTGCTGCAACTCCTCGCGGGTAAAGACCTTGCCGCAGGGGTTCGACGGGTTGCACAGCACCAGTGCCTTGGCTCCCTGCTTGAATGCATCTTCAATCAGATTGGCATCGAACGAGAAACTTGGTGGAACAAGCGGAATATAGACTGGCTCGGCCCCTGTAAGAATCGTATCGGCGGTATAGTTCTCGTAGAACGGTGAAAAGATCGCCACCTTGTCGCCAGGGTTTACCACAGTCATCATTGCCGCCATCATCGCCTCCGTCGAGCCGCAAGTCACGACAATGTTCTTGTCGGCATCTATCGGTAGCCCCGTCCTGCGGCTCTGTTTCTTAGCCAGTGCCTCGCGGAAGTTCTGCGCTCCCCAAGTGATGGCGTATTGATGTGGCCCGTGTGGAGCAATCTCTGCCAGATGGTTGATAATCTCCCGTGGCGGGTCGAAGTCAGGGAATCCCTGCGAGAGGTTGATGGCCTCGTAGCGATTGCTGATACGGGTCATGCGCCGGCTGTATTCAATCTTAATAATTTGTAAAGTTGGGTACAAAGATAGTCATAATTCAATGAAAACAAGTATATTTGCAACATTATTTTTATAATTGCAATGAAAGAGATTGATTATAAGGATTTGAAACATTAAATATATGAGAAAAGCAAGCAGGACGAATGGAATAAGAGACATGAGCATAAAACTGATTATATTTGACTTTGACGGGACACTGGGCGATACCCGTCAGAATATCGTTGTGACGATGCAGGATGTGATGAAAGAGTTGAATCTTCCACTGCAGGACGAACACGTGTGTGCTTCTACCATCGGACTGCCATTGAAAGGATGCTATGCCCAGATGTTTCCTCAACTGAATGCTGATGAGTTAGACAGATGTGCAGAAGTGCATCGCCGATGCTTCGCCGAAAATCTGAAAAAGATCACTCCGATGCCATTTCCTCAAGTAAAAGAAACACTTGAAGTGCTGAGAAATCAGGGAATCAGTCTTGCCATTGCCTCTTCACGAACCAGCGAGTCACTACGCGATCTGCTTGGCCGTATGGGAATAGGATCTCTTTTCTCCTGCATCATTGGAGCGCAGGATATCGTTCATGCCAAACCAGATGCGGAACCAGTGTTGAAGATTCTCGATATACTGGGATTTATGGCTGACGAGACCTTGGTGGTTGGAGATATGGATGTTGACATCCTGATGGGAGCCAATGCAGGAACAAAGACCTGTGGTGTGACATGGGGCAATGGAACAAGAGATGATCTCAACGAGGCCGGAGCCGACTTTATTATTGACAGAATGGAGGAACTTATTAAAATAGTAGAAGAGATAATAGAATAAAAAAATGAATTATTAAAATGAGATACGGAATCATCGGAACTGGCGCCATTGGCGTGTAAATAGTAATTGAAAAGTATACCACCATAATAATCGAAAAGTGTACCACGTAGACCAGAGTTTTACGTTATATATATGGTAGCTCAGAAGAGCGCTGTAATTGTATAATTAGTTAAAACATGGTAGACATGGACAAGAAAGAACAAATCCTCCATTACCATCGCATTGATGGTTTGAGTCAGCGGGAGATAGCCCGCAGAGCACGATGGCGTTGCTTTCGAAGACCTGCCCGACGACTGGAAGTGTCCTCGTTGCAAGCAGCCGAAGAGTAATTTAATCCTGCATAACGCATCATCCAACTGAAAGCGTATAAATATTAAATCCCAAAGCAAAATCGTATTGCTTTGGGATTTTTAGTATCTGATAGGAACATATGCCCTACAACTTCAGAATCTCTATTGTTTTGCCGTCGACACGAATAGCGCCGCTCTCCTGAAGTTCGTTGAGGGCACGTTGCAGGGAATACTTCTGGATGCCGAAATGATCGGCCAGTTCCTGACGGGACATAGAAAGTTGAATTGTGTTGGACTGCTGACGGCGTTGCTCCTCTTTCAAGAAGAAAATGATCTTCTCGCGAACACTCAACAGGAGCATTTCCACCTTCTTGGTAAGTCCGGCAATCAGGTTCGAAAGAATCACCGTGAAATTCTTAGTCAGACGGGAATCAAGTTCGAGCAACCGCTCAAAATCTGCAGAGTGGATTCGCAAAACCTTCGTGTTTGTCATCGCCTGTACCGTGACGGGATATCTGCGGCTTTGAGCAAAGAGGAATGCCGGGGCAAACATATTGCCTGCATGAAAGGTAGACATACGGATATAACGGTCAGAGGCGCCTTCAAGATATGCGACGACATCACCATCTATCAAGATGTTGGCATGAATACAATCCTCACCAGCAACAAAC
>ONFE01000157.1 GCA_900316985.1 uncultured Prevotellaceae bacterium | reverse complement strand
ATACGGCAGAAAGCCGCCAATACAGCAGCTTTCCGTCTTCTTTTTAACAAAGATTGCTCAAATCTCTCATCTTAATTCCTTCAATTCCTTGTATAGCCAGCGTTCCATTTCATCCTTGGAAGGCAGTTTCAACAGGTGGATTATCATCCTCCTGCATCATATTCTTGCGATAATATGACAGATACATGTTCAGTTGTGCTATGTCCTTGTAGTCAAGCCTATGAGACTTCTTTTGGTTTCGACTGCTCGGCTTCGCGGCTTTTGATGGCGAATTTGTTCAGCACCCTCTTCCGTCGATACTGCAAGCCGCACCCTCCTCCTGTGGCCTTGGCTCCAGTCCAACATCCTTAGAATAGAGCGTGACGGTTCCATCTTCCAATACATAACAGGGGATTACCGATGTCAATCACCTCGAAATTCGGATTTCCCACCACTTGCTTCTCTACGTACTCGCAATCTGGGCAGGTATGCATTACATACATCTTAATCATAGTTGTTTCTGTTTTTATTTGCACATTTGCGCACAAATATACGAAAATATCCTCAATTATCGTACTCCAGCTATCAAATGTACGTCTCTTTTATGCTAAATTAGTTAAATCGCGCATGTTTCTGCTATATTATGACTACATTTGCAAAGTAGTTTATAGTTACAAGTTCTGATGATGGAAAAGAAAAGCGATACCTACCAGATTGCCACCGACATCCAATGGGAATATGCCGGTGATGGCATCGTCCGCCAGATCATGGGCTACGATGAGCACTTGATGATGGTGAAAGTGAAATTCAATCAAGGAGCCATCGGCACACTACATCAGCATCCCCATACCCAGAGTACTTATGTTGCCAGCGGATGCTTTGAGGTGACTATCGGTGAGGAAAAGAAAGTTCTCAAAGCTGGCGATGGCTATTATGTGGTTCCCAACCTGCCACATGGTTGTGTCTGTCTGGAGGCAGGTGTTCTTATTGACACCTTCAGCCCTATGCGCGAAGATTTCTTGAAATAAAAGACATCCGTCGATTCATTATTATCTTAGTCTTTCCAAAGCCGTAGCATCCAGTCGGTAAACTGTCCAATATACCGATTTGCTCAGAAGAATTCCACGATGTCGTCCAAAGGCCTGTGCTGTGGTTGTCTTGGTTCCTGAGCCCTGTAGCCAAGTGAGATGACAGCCATGATGGTTTCGCTCTCTGGTATGCTGAACAGACTTCGGAGCGCATCGGCATCACGCATACCCATGATGAGCGTATCGAATCCCATGGCGCGAGCTTTCAGAATGAGATAGCAGTTGCTCAGTCCATTGTCGTAGGCACCCCATCCGTCGCCAATCTCGTTGGTTTGGTTGCCCTGAAAGAAACCTGATTTCCCTCTTTCAAACGTTGATACAATCAGCACAGGAGAATCCTTGATGCGCTCCTTATTGCCGCCAACCATGTCCTGCACGGCCTTTAACTTCTCCTCGCTGATGGCCACATAATACTTCGTTGGCTGTTGGTTTGCCCACGATGGAGCTTCCTGAGTCGCCAGCAGCAATTCTCGCACTTCCGCCTCTGAGATCTTCTTTGTGGCATCGTAAGCACGGATGCTGCGCCGAGTGGTCAAAACTTCGTCAAACGACGGTGATGTAGTCCCATTCGACTGTTGGTTGCCATTATAGCAGCCAGTCAGTGTAAGCAGCGCAAGGGCTGCACCAAATAAAGTTTTCTTCTTCATAACATTAATTGATTATGCAAACTTATGGCATCCCGCATGATGTCAGCATGGTCAAAAGCCAGTTGTGGCAGGTCAGGCTCCCATTGAGCAGCTGGTGCTCGTCTTCCATAGTGCAGGCGGAAAGGCTACTGCGAACATTGATCTAACAAAATAACCCAAAAACCAGACAAAGATGAAAAAGTATTTTCTGGCTATTATTGTCGCCATGTTGCTGGCTATGCCGGCCATCAAATAACTTCACGTTCCTGAATGGTCTTGCCTGAACCCCAAGCCGTGCCGACTTTCTCGCCGACTACGCGGTATTCGTTCTTGGCAGAATCGAAGATGACGGGCTGAAGCTTGCCGAGGTCGATGTTACCCTCCTCATCGAGGATGCTCTCGTCAGCACTCATGTTG
>ONFE01000158.1 GCA_900316985.1 uncultured Prevotellaceae bacterium | reverse complement strand
GGTGGCTGGCGTGGGAAATACCTTGGGATTGAGTCTGCCGCTGACCTTCCTGCTTCCATTGGGGTCCACCTCATAGCCAATGTCATTGAACATCTCGTTTCGGGGCAGTTTGCGCCAGACTCCTTCCGAATCAAGGAATGCTATCTCGCAATGTTCGCCACAAGTCAATTCACTGCAGCTGTTGTTCCTGAGTATAAAGGTGACGGTCTCGGCTATAAGAGGAAAAACTTCTTTGGTGGGACGAATACTGATGCCCAGCGTATCGCTTACACCTGTCTTTGACATCCGTATGGGAGATTCTGGCCCTACAAATTTCAGAATGGGTGCATTGTAGACTTTCTGGCGGAACAGCCGACGGCGTTCTGCGGTGTTATAGATGAAATTCACCTCTATGCCGTTAGCCACCACACAATAACTGCTGATGCAGCTAGACAGTTCTTTGCACTTGCTGAGCCGCTGCCCAATCGTGTCCATGATGGCGTTCAACTCATGCTCGCTGTATTGTCTCGCAGGTTTGTCGGAAGCGGATGCCTCAGCATCATACTCTTTCTTTTCCTCCGCCAGTAGGGTTTCAACACTGTCAAGCCTGTGTACCGATTCCCATGCTTCCTGCTTCTTCAATTCTACAGAATCACTTGCAGATGATTTCGATGTCGGCTGATTTACTACCGGGCGGCAAAAGCAAGAGCAAACAGGATGGATATTACCTTTTTCGTAACAAAGTTTATTCCGATATACATTCCAACAATATAGTATTTAGAAACTCGGTTCTGCATCGCCTCGCTGGAAATTCACCCAACCGTCTTCGTCCTTGGCATAATAGCCTTGAAAACGCAGGGTTGTGTCATCGGCATAGTCGAATGTGGCGACGTATGAGTAGGCCATGTATTTACGTTCGTTATCGTAGTGTGCTTCCAGTCGCAGACAGTTACGCTTTGTGCTGCCCTCTCCCTCTGGATTCCAGTACCCCAACTGCCAAGTCCCTGTAAACGTGCCGTTCATCGGCGCTTCATCGCCCCAACCAGTGTCATCTAACACATTTGTCCAGTCAGTATATTGCTCATTGCCGTCGATGGTGACGAGCTGACGAGATTGCCATATCCGCATACCCGTAAATGTCCCATCTTCGTTGAACGTCAGCCGCTCGAAGTAACGCTGCCGCTCTCCGATTTTCTCATAATGCCATGTCCCGGCCATGAGCGGCCCATACTGTTCATTCAGTTCTACGGTCTTTTCGTGTGCTTCTGGGTCGGCCCATTGCGGGTCGCTGCTGCACGCTGTCAGTACAAGAGCAACGAGGGAAAAGAGTAATGCCATTTTCTGTTTCATGCTGTATTTACCTGTTTTCGATGATTTTTGTGAGTTCCAATATTATCTGTGTATCGCCTAATGTTTGACGAAGGCTCAGTTGGTAGGCTTTATTACTCGAAACACTATAGTATTTTGCAAAGCCATCAGCATCAACGAGTGTAAGAACACGCCTCACGGCATCATAGGTGTAGGTGCCCCTTTCCACAACGGATGTCATTGTTCCATCGGTATGGTAGCAGATGATTTGGTAGTCGGTCTCGCGAAAGTCATAGACATATCGATATGCACTCTCTGTGTCGAACTTTTCTATCACGGTCTTGCCCTCCCTGTGTGTTGCCTGCCTGTTGAGCGACCATTGCGTTGAGGCTATAGATTCTATAGCTGTCAACATCATATTATTTTCATCTTCTTTGTCACAAGAGGCTAGGGAAAAGGCTGTAAGCAACACAAATACTATTTTCCAGATTTTCATTGTTGTCATTTCTTCTTTATCGTAAACTCTACTTTCTGGATACCCCGCTTATAAACATTGGCGAGGATGAGATTGTAGTGCAGCGTTTCGCCTTGTTTCATCGATTGCTTGACGTATGCCATTTCGCTCTCGGTAAGTATGTTCTTGAAGAGGAATCCTGAATGACTGCCCGGCACAAGGCGTATCTCATCGGTAAAAGGCGAAAGAACGTAGGCGTATGTTGCCTGATAACGGGCTCCTGCCTGCCATAGCGGGTGGCTCTTATCAAGAATGTTCTCCAGGTAGATTTGTGCATGCTTGTCAAATTCGGGAGTCGGCGTACCATCGGCGTATGTCATCTTGCCATCGGCATCCACCATGTATTCACCACCTTTGGCTATGGCATACTTCTCTACCGGACACTGCTGCTCATACTCTATGTCGGCTTCTGTCTTTACCTCTTTCTCCACAGGTTCTGCCACATCTTCCACTTTCTTGTCGGCGAGGATGCGCACCAGTTCGTATGTGCGGTTGCTGGCATCCTGGGGAGGGTTGGCCAAAATAGTCCGTTTCACGCGCAGCACGTATTCATGACCTCTTTCGTAAGTGA
>ONFE01000160.1 GCA_900316985.1 uncultured Prevotellaceae bacterium | reverse complement strand
GGGATTAGTGAGATTCGTGTTCGAGTTATTAAGCAGACGAATGATTCGGTTCTTCAGGATGTCCTGTGTCGATTCGTCACTCTGCTCCGTGTCGTACCACAGCACCCTGAACGGCTCGTCACCGATTCTCTGGAATGCCAGCACGTCGCGACTCTGACAGCACGCCATCAGCATCGACGTGACGAACGTCTTACCCGACTTCGCCTTACCCGTTATCGCCACCAGTTCGCGCCTCGGGAAACACGGCTTACCATACAAGTGGAACAGGAATTCCATCGGCTTCAACTGCTTCTCCGGCGTAATCCTCAACTGCTCCAGCAATAGCATCTTCGGACTCAGTGCCGTCTCCTCGCCCGCATGCTCCAGTTCTGCATCCAACTGGCTCATCACATTCTCATTCATAACTTCATTCGCTTGTTAAACTTTTGATGACAAGGACGGTGCAAACCGAGTGCAATTGAACTCGTTCGCCCGTTCTCGCGCTCTTTTGAGCGCAAAGTTACGAATAATCTCCGATTCCTACTCCCCTTAGGGGTACTACGCGTGGGTACTACGGTCTGTCAATTATCACAAACAACCGAACGAATTCTTCACAAACGACCGAACAAAACTATCACAAACGACCGAAAATGTATTAAAAAGTTTGTACAATTCAATAATTATCAGTACTTTTGCACGCAAAATGAGATTATAACTGAATATGAGCGATAAAGGATAGACAATATGTATAAACCAAGAATAGCCGACAGGTTGCTAGTTCGTAAACTGGCAGGCAAGGGTGCCGTATTAATAGAAGGTCCCAAGTGGTGTGGAAAGACAACAACGGCCCGTCAGCAAGCCAAGAGTTTTCTTGATTTGGGCGACACCGAGGTGTTGAGGCAAAGCAGACAGATGATGGAAATCAGTTCTAAGACACTGCTACAGGGAGAGACACCAAGGCTGATAGACGAGTGGCAGACCATACCGGAACTATGGGACACAATCCGCCATGAAATAGACCAGCGAGGTGCTTTCTCGCAGTTCATCCTGACGGGCTCTTCTGTGGCTCTGCAAGCAGACGAGACCGTGCATAGCGGTACCGGACGCATAGGAAGAGTGAGGATGCGCCCGATGAGCCTGTTTGAGTCAGGAGAATCAACTGGCTGCGTCAGTCTGAGGAGTCTGTTCGACGGAGAGACCTTCGAACCGCAGCCCAATAGTACAGACCTGCAACAGATCGCCTATCTTGCCTGTCGTGGTGGTTGGCCACAGGCCACACTGCTTGAAGGGGATATCGCCCTGGATCAGGCATTCGGCTATGTCGATGACTTAGCAGAACGCGACATACAACGAGTGGACGGTGTGAAGCGCAGTGCAGAGCGTACACGGCTGTTGCTGCGGTCGTATGCGCGGAACATCTCTCAGCAGGTATCGTACGGGACTATCAAGGCAGATATGCTGTCTAACGATGCCAATACGCTCGACGAGGATACCGTCGCAGACTATATCAAGGCACTGAAGAAACTGTTCGTGATTGAAGACCTTGAAGCCTGGAATCCCAATATCCGCAGCAAGTCTGCCATCCGTACCAGCGACACCCGCCATTTCATCGATCCCAGCATCGGTACTGCAGCCTTGGGCTTAGGTCCTAACGATCTGGTGAATGACCTGGATTCGTTCGGACTCATTTTCGAAGACATGGCCGTACGTGACCTGCGTGTATTTGCGGAGGCACTTGATGGAAAATTGTATCACTACCGCGACAGTTCTGGACTGGAGTGCGACACGGTACTGCATCGCAGAAACGGGACATACGCACTGATAGAAGTGAAATTAGGTGGAGAGAAACTGATAAACAATGGTGCTGAAGCTTTGAAAACACTTGCAGAGGCCATTGATACTACAAAGATGAAGAATCCGTCGTTTATGATGGTCGTAACGGCAGTCGGGCCGTATGCCTACCAACGGCCAGACGGCGTGTTCGTGGTTCCAATCGGCTGTCTGAAAGACTAAGAGTAATATAGGAAACACTATGGCCAGCGAAAAGTCCCGATGCGCGAGCACCGGGACTTTTTGCTGTCTAACCAAATAGCCGCTTCAGTTCGTCCTGAAAGTCGAGTGATCCCTTTCTGGTGAG
>ONFE01000161.1 GCA_900316985.1 uncultured Prevotellaceae bacterium | reverse complement strand
TTTTTTCTACTTGGGGACAGTCCCCAAGCACGACTACGGTTCCTGAGCCTGTCGAAGGACCGAAGGGTCTCTTGCCAACCCCCACCCCCTCAGCATCGCAAAATAGTCTAAACTATCAGTGCCATTCTCCTGAATCGCCATCGCAATGCCGACTGCCATCCACCGTTCGGGCTGATCCGACGGGATGCCGATGGGTTCATCGGGCGGAATCCCCGTCAATCGACACACATTTTGGATATACGTCGATGTCAGATTCTCCTGGGGCGGTGCCCACTTATTGATAATCGCTCGGATGGTAAACAACCGATACTTGTGGTAGTAGGTACGCGTGAGCAGATAGAAGGCCGCGCGCCAACCATACTCCAAACTCTCAAACTGACAGAACTCAGCGTCATAGTGAGAGCAAACCGAAGCTTGCTTCGAGTCTGCCGAACGCGAGCTGAGTCGACCGGAGGTCAAACTCGCATCTGTCTGCTGGGCTCTCAACCCCTGCCACTGATCCTTACTTCTGCGGATATTCAGTGGATTGTTGTTTCTAATTCCTCTTGGTAACATAACTTTTTACTCTTTTACTTTTTCCTAAATGTCCTAAGTGAGAAAGTGAAAAAGTGAGAAACTTACCATCATGGTAATCATCCTTAAAACGTGTGATAGCTCTTGCAGCCGTTGCATTGCTACATCCGAAGCAATCCATAAACTGCTGTGTCTTGAATTCCTCGGGCAACTTCCGGAAGCACTCATCATAGCGGGTGGTACGGCGACGCTGCACAAACTCCTTGTTCTGATCAGCGAAATAGTTAAAAGCCATCTCTCCGAAAAAGAACTGCTGGCATTTGTACTGGATCTCCATCGCCAAGCGGCAAAGCCTTTTATCCATGTCATCCATCGTCAGCGTACGGTTCTCCTGCCACTCCTCCCAATGGCGCATCACGATGTAAGGCAACGAAATGCCGATACCATAGTATGGGATTCGTTTCAGCAGCGTTCTATCTGCCTTATCGCCATTAAACTCCGCAATCTCCATACGAGCCGACTGCCAATCGAAGGTCTCATCGTTCAGTGGTTCGATAGGGATTTCACCCTCCACCTTGTCGAGCCGATACGCCCAGGTTGTCAGTGCCTCATTCGCCTGGGGATCCACCTGCTGGTGGCGCTTGGCAGTACCCTTATCAGGCAGGGGGATCACGGCGAGTCGCGTACTCATACCCGTACCGAAGTTCCTTTGGTTCACCTTACGGTGCAGGGCATAGGGCGTTCCAGTGTAGATGAAATTCCAATAGACATTAAACATACCTGTTACTGACTCTTGGTTTGCATACATCTGTCCGTCCTGTTCATTATGGAAAGACTTCAGTTCCAAGATTTCCCGATCCTTCCAGTCGCCACCTTTATTGTTCTTGGTGACATTATCCAGTTCGGAGTCGAAACTGAACATATGGAGATTCAAGGGCTGCCCCAGAATATTCTCCACCGCAGCCTGCATATGGCGGATAAACTCACCCGTCGCCGTTCTGGCAGGATGCACACGGATACCCACCACGGGGCGTTTCAAGGCTTCACCCTTCTGGGCTTTAGTAGAGGTTGTTCGCTCGGTTCTTCCATCCTTGTAACGATTCACCGCATCAATCAGGATTTGATCAGCCTGGATCATCGGGTCTGCAATCTTCTTATAGAACTTCTCGATCACATTCTTACCAGCACCCGGGTCACCAATGATGAAGATGCAGTAGTTCAGACGACGCACCAACTCGGGCTCATACCAGAAGTGATACCAGGCTCTCGTCATCAGCGTACCGAACAACGCCGCAGAAGAAAAGAGGATTGCAGGCAACTTATGGGGATGGGCATTCAAAAACAACTCCTTCATACAAGGATAGTGTTCCGCCATCTCCTGCAACTCCCCTGCCCACTTATCCAACGGCAGTGCCTCATACACATCTGTTGAGCCCCCTAAATTAGGGGGCTGGGGGTCTGAACAAGCGCATTTGGTATCTGTCCCCTGCGTGCCCCCCAGCGCACCTAGCACCGCCTTCATAGCTTTCGAAAGTCCCTTCGGGGTTTCCTTGCAGGCAGAATCCACGATAGAGGATAACTCTACATCTGAGAGTCCCAGACGCGGCATCACCTTGAGGAGCAGTTCCTTGTTG
>ONFE01000164.1 GCA_900316985.1 uncultured Prevotellaceae bacterium | reverse complement strand
CACGAACCTCTTCGACCGAAAGTCGTTGGCCATCCATCCCGCTTCCACCATCTTCGGTCTCTTCACCCCCGAGCAATGTGCGGAGATGTCTGTCCCTGACACGACGGTCCGCCTCAGCATCGGTCTCGAAGCCGGTGAAGATCTGCTGAAGGACATTCGGCAAGCCTTGAAATGAAAAAAAGTGAAGAGTCGCCTCTTCACTTTTTTCATTGATTACCAATCGTAATCCTCTACATAGCTATCGAACTTCACTTCTTCCGTCCATTTGTTGACTCGGAACAGCCTGCGGATTTCCTGTTGTAAAGCAGGTGGAATTAGTCGCGAACCATTACGATACTCGTACGGTTGGTTTTACTGATTATACCATAACGGACTGCAGGCTCCAACCGTTTGGGCATATCGTCTGTGAAGGTATGCAGCATGCCCTTAGCAAAGCGCACCTTCTGATCGCTGCGATACAAAGGGCATTCAGTAGATGCCACACCCTCGAAGTGCGGATTCACACACCTGTAGGTACTATGGTCATGGGGCACGTAAGGTCCGGCAAGCCAGCGCAGGCACTGGGTGCGCAAAGGACAGGCATCAACATAACATACCGTGTAACCATCATGGGCTTTTTTAATCAATAATTCTTTTGTTATACTCATCATTCATTTGAATTTTATCGGATTTATGTTCTAATGGGGTTAACCTCACTTAGATCTCTTAAAAGCCTTTTCCACAAAGGGCTGGAGGCAAGTGAGGTTGAGTGATTTTAACCTCACTCAAACCTCACCCGAACCTCACTTCAACCTCACGCAGCTACGAGGGTAATTACCTTATAATGAGCCACGTGACCATGAGTAGTCTTGACCAACGGAAACTCTTTGGTGATAATATCCAAGAGTCCATCACAATTCATCGACTGTGCCAACTCGCCAGGTTCCGGCTTACGGAAGCAGATACGGATGATATCGGCGATATCCTTCTGTTCCAGATAGTTCTGGTTCAGCTGTTGGATACGGGCCACCTCATCGTTGTTGAACCAATAGGGCGACTTCTGCTCCCTCAACTCATACAGCACCTGCGCATACAACTGATCGTAGTTGATCTCACCCGTATTGTCGATGTACTTACCATCAGGGATCGTCATGCAGATATAACGGCGGGAGCCAGTGACATCCGTCAGCGGATGGGGATTGTTAGTCGTAGCCACAAACGAGGCATAACGGGCCCGATCCTCCTGACAGGCACCATAGATCGGACGTCCATTTACCTTACTTTTACTCAGTGTCTGCTTCAGCGAAGCTTGCTGACTGGGACGGATGGATTCCAACTCATCGATGTTCACCAGCAAGTTGTTGGTGAGAGCCATCTCCTTGTCGAACTTATTCGACAGGTTCAGGTGATCCAGATAGTACGCACGCAGATGTGGAGGCAGCAGGCGCACAAAGAATGTCGTCTTACCACAACCTTGAGCACCAATCAGCGTAGGTACGCATTCATTGCCGTGAATGGTGTCCATCTGGAGCCAGTGAGCCACTACCGATCGCAGCCAAGTAGCAAGCATTCCCTCCTGAGAGGCTCCAAGAGTCTCTCCGTTAATAAGAAGATTTTGTTCCATTAAAAAGATTTTTAAGTTAGATTTTACAGTTCCTTTTCCTTAATTCGTGTTTCCTTTCTTCAATTTCAGTGCAAAGATACAAAATTTATTTTGCGGTTTGCGAATTTTTCCCCCAAAAAGACACGTTTTTAACACTTCAATGAGGCAAAAAGAGGTTCAAGTGAGGTTGAAGTGAGGTTGAAATGAGGTTAGAGTGAGGTTAAAACTTCCAATCTCACTCGCCACAAACTCTTTCTACAAAGTGTTTCCAGCTATCAGAGTGAGGTTAACCCTAAAACGCGCAAAATTCATCGAACACTCGCGTACGCTTCATCAAGGGTGCGCGTTCTATTCGATTAATGAAAACTACAGTCCGTCGAGTTCGGACTGGCAGTCCGTAACTAGCGAACTCCCAGTCCGACGTGACGGACAAAAGATAGTAATTTAGATATAGAATTCAGAAGGATCTATCAAACCGGCACGAAGGGCATATTTCACGGCTTCATGGGCGGTATTGATGCCCAGCTTACGGAAGATATTCTTGCGGTGGGTCGTGACGGTGTGGATGCTCGAGAAGCGTTCGGCAGCAATCTCCTTTGTGGTCTTACCCTGGGCGATGGCTTTGATGATTTCTGTTTCCGTTGACGTCAGAATATCGGGCTTCTCTTCTTCCTGCTGTTGGGAAATAATGGTTTCCAATGCCCGCTGGCTGAGGTAACGTGTATGACGGCTGACGGCCTGCAGCGCCTCACGTATCTCACTCATCGGACCGTCCTTGAACACCAGACTGAACTGATGGGAGGAATAGACCACACGACGGACGAACTGAGGTGTCAGTTCATCG
>ONFE01000165.1 GCA_900316985.1 uncultured Prevotellaceae bacterium | reverse complement strand
TTGTCTTTCCCTGTATAATGTTGACTCCTTCTGAGCCTTGATTTGTTACTGTTTTGTTAATTACTGTTTATTATACTGATTCTGTTTACTTATCTCTCTGATCCGGTTGTCTGCTTTCCTGCTTTTGTTGCCCCTTTTCCCGGGTTAGTGGACTTCGTGCTGAAAACGTTGACCTTTTCATCTGAGAATATGACTTTGTACTGGATTCGTTGACTCGCCTTGGCGAAGCCGACACCATGAAAAACACTCAGGGGGTGCCCTGCGGCAGGGGGCAGACAGCCCCCGAGAGTCTTTCTGCGTACTTCCACATCACCTTCTGCGGGCCTGTCTGGGTGTGCACCTCCGAGGGTGTCTTCATGCCGATACTGTAGTGCGGACGGGTATCATTATAGAAGAGAATGAAGCCTGAGATGCGCTCCAATGCGTCCTGATAGGTCTTGAAGCGGCGCTCGCGGTATATGACTTCCGTTTTCAGAATGCCGTTCACACGCTCTGCGATGGCATTGTCAGTTGGCTTGTAATCCTCCGTCATACTTATTCTGATCCCATACTTCTTGAGTTCGTCCGTATAGGCGTTGCAGCAGTACTGTACGCCTCTGTCGGAGTGGTGGATAAGCCCTTTCAAACGATCTTGTGCGAGTAGGCATCCGTCACCAGATGCAGGTAACAGCAGTCGTCAACCAGGTCGATATACGTGATATCGCTCACCCAGAGCTGGTTTGCACGAGTAGGCACGAAGCCGCGGATGAGGTTCTTGTACCTGCGATAGCGGTGGTTCGAGTTTGTCGTATGGCGAGGCTTGGGACGCTTCTGCATCAGATGGAAGTTGCGCAGCAATCTTAGGAACGAGTCCCTGCCAGGCACCCAGCCGCATAGGAACATACGATTCATCATCAGCCACAGCTTGTAGTATCCAATGCCAGGATCCTGCTCACGGATAACCTTTACGGCATCCACAATACGCATCACGCGAAGCAGATAGTCACGCTCACGCTGATTCTTCTGATAATACGCCTGTTTCGTGTGGTCAAGCAGGCTGCAAGAATACTTGACGGTATAGTCTTTCTTCTCACAAAGGCGTTCTACCGCTTGACCCCAGATTTTTTTCGGATCTTGATGCCCTGCTCCTCGGCAATGTCTATCAGCGTGTTCAACGCATAGTTACGGTCCTTCTCAAACTGAAGCTGCTTCTCAAGCTTCTGGAGCTGCTTCTGAAGCTGCTCTATCACGGCCTGCTGGCTCTCCAAGGGAACCTGAGGCTGAGGAGTTTCTACCTTTGCCATCTCTACTGCATTAACATTAATCCGCGGCAAATTTACACATTTTGTTTCAATTTCGTGCGGAGTTAGGTATAAACTTACCCAATTACTGACAGTTTGGACGTTAGGAAGACCATATTTCATGGCTATCACCTTACGTTCCTCACCACTTTGCAGATATTCCACTGCTACGGCACGCTTGAAAGCGCGTGCAAAACGTTGACCTTTACGTTCCTCACCACTTTGCAGATATTCCACTGCTACGGCACGCTTGAAAGCGCGTGCAAAACGTTGACCTTTTCTCATAACTCTTTTTAACTTTTAAAGGTTTGGCAGGAGTCAACGTATTTCAGGCTAAGACACTCGACTTCGCACGAGGGGGATGAAGGGAGATATGGCTGCATTTTGACGTATGGCTGAGGTGGGCTCGGCGCAAAATATTGTTTTTAAACGCGTGAAATATTGTTTAAATGTTGCCTGCAAAGAATATTTTATATAACTTTGCAGGCAGATTTATTATTTTCGGAGGTAATTATGGCAAAAGGAAAATGGATAGGAGGGTTCATAGGATGGATGGCTGGTGGTCCGCTGGGAGCACTGGCAGGATATCTGTTGGGTTCTCTGTTTGATAATATGCTCGACGGCGTTAATAATCCTGACAATAGCGGCACATGGGGCTCGTCGACGTATGAGGATTATAATACTGCTTATCAGCAGGCCTACCGTCAGCGACAGATGCAGGGCGATAGAAACAGTTTTCTGTTTGCGCTGCTGGTGCTGTCGTCGTATATCATCAAGGCTGATGGTAAGGCTATGCACAGTGAGATGGAACTGGTAAGACAGATGTTGCGACAGAACTTCGGAGCATCG
>ONFE01000166.1 GCA_900316985.1 uncultured Prevotellaceae bacterium | reverse complement strand
CACGGCAGAGAGCTGGTGCTCCTGCTGGAAACCTGTCTGTAGGGCAGCATCCTGCCAATCGTAGGTCGCAGTAGGCTGATCCACGCCGTAGCCAAGTTCCCCTCTCTCATAGAGTTCATTCCACACATCGGCCCACTGCCAAGCATCGAGGAATTTCAGTTTCTTGGCAATCTTGCTCCAGCCGAAGCTGGCATTATAACTGATATTGTTCTTGCCATGAGAACCTTTCTTGGTAGTGATGATAATCACACCGTTGGCGCCACGCGTACCATAGATGGCCGTTGCCGACACATCCTTCAGCACTTCTATGCTCGCAATATCCGACGGATTCAAGAAAGCCAACGGATCAAGAGTGGCATCATTACCTTTTGCACCTGTGCGTGTTGAGGCAGGATCGTTGTAAACTATGAATCCGTCAATCACATAGAGGGGCTCATTACCACCCGTGATAGAGTTACCGCCACGGATGCGGATGATGCTGGCAGCACCAGGCTGGCCGCTGGTGGTCGTGACGTTCAGACCTGCCACGGCACCCTGCAAGGCACTCTCAACAGAGGTGTTCTGCTGCTTCAGCAGTTCTTCGCCTACCGACGAGATGCTGCTGGTGAGTTCCAGGCGCTTCTGGGCACCATAGCCCACGCAACGGACGATAGCCCACATACTCTACCCTCAGTGTCAATGGGGGTTCTACCTTCGTCTGGAGGGAGAAGTTACCGTCGTAGTCGGTAACTACGCCCTGACCCTTCATTCCCGAGCTTCGCTCGCCTACCCGTAGCCTTTCTGATTTCACGATGACGGAAGCGCCAATCAGCGACTCGCCATTGCGAGCATCCTTTATATGTCCCGTAATCAACCCTTGCGCCAAGGCATAGAGGGGGCTGATCGCAACGAGTGTTGCAATAAACAATCTTTTCACCATAAGTCTGTGTCCTTTCTTACTTTTGTGCGGTAAGGGTGGTCTTCACCTTATCGATCTGTTCTTGTGTCAGTTTGTTATCCAGATTCAACAATCCATATTCGTGATTATACTTCGTGCCATTCTCGAGCACCCACTCGAGGAAATGGTTGATGGCATCGTCACCCTGATTATAGCTTACGCCAATCTTCTCGACTGTCACCTCTGATATCTTGCCATTCTCCAGAACTGTGATAAGTTCATCGAGCGTAGCCTTGTCGGAGAAGTTGTCTTCGAGATTCTTCTTCACATCGATACCAATAATCGTGAGTTCGTTCTTGATAT
Source organism: uncultured Prevotellaceae bacterium (assembly GCA_900316985.1). Classification (GTDB taxonomy): domain Bacteria; phylum Bacteroidota; class Bacteroidia; order Bacteroidales; family Bacteroidaceae; genus Prevotella. Next base: position 1,521 of record ONFE01000166.1, on the reverse strand, counting down.
GACGGCTCTGCAGATCGAAGATATTCGGCAGGGCATTGAACGATACCCCCAGCGGATCTTTTGTCAGTTGTGGGCGAACGATGCGGCGACTGACGTGGCGTTGCTGCCGCTATAGATCACGAGGTTCTCAAACTGCTTGATCTTCTTCACATCCTCATCGAAGTCATCATTGAGGAAATACAGCTGCTTCAGCTTCTTCGAGTTCAGGTGCTTGCCTTCCAGCACTTTGGCAGCCTCACTGCCGCTGGCTGTGATAGGCAGCACGGCGAACTCTCCAAAATAAACAATTGTATGGCTAAAGTCTTCGGTCTTCGCTTCCTGATTATCGAATACGACATTCAGATCTATGTTACCCTGATTCTGATTGCCCTTGGCGATCTGGAACTCTACGCCAGGCTGTGTTTTTGCATATTCGGTTATCCACTTCTCTACCAGCGGACGGGCGAAACGCGGTGCCTTCACATAGCGCACGCTGCTTGTGTTGGTAGAATTCTGCTCAGCCCAAATGTTGCTGATGTTGATACTCAATAATACTGCTATTGTTAATGCTATTCGTTTCATATTGCTTCTTTTTTACTTTGTTTATACCTATTATATATATCACACTCTCTTTCGTCGTCATCACCATCATCTGCTGGCAACCGCTCGACACAATGTGTCGCTTGCCTAAGCAAGAACAACACTCACGCATTCGCATATTACACATTCGTTTCATAATCTCCATTTGTTTGTCTGTTTAAATGTCTTTTTTCTGATGTTTTATTCTTATGTCACCCCCACAATCCCACCATTGGGGCATTCTATATACCATCAATATGGTATTAACCCAAATCCCCTCGCCACAACCGCCTCCCACTGCGCTTCCGCCCCCTGCCGCAAGTTCGCCTCCCACTGCGCTCTGCCCCCGCCGCAAATCCGCCTCGCACTGGGGTCTGGTACTGACGTAAAGTCGCCTCGCGACTTTCTCGTCAGGCCCTGACCCTAGCGCGAGGCCCAGCCGCAATGTCCCGCCTCAATGCCCCGCCGCAAAAGAATGCTAAGTCTGCAAAAACATCACCCCGTCAGGTGATTTGAATTGGGCGCACCGCCAACCTTCCTATTTACCTCCTCCGAGCGATACCCGCTATTAATCACAATCGGATGCGACCCGTCACTATACCTCAAATTATACTGCGCGCGTAAGGCTTCCAGCCATTTGCACAACCGCTTCAAATTCTCAATCGCCACATGACTAGGGATGTTCCCATCCGCAGTCTTCACATTCGTCACTGTCAACTCCCCGAGCGTAAAGTGAGGCGATAAGAGAACGCCATTGAGCTCGCTCAAATGGCTGAGCGCAGCCTCACTCGGCAAAGCCAAGTGCTCGGAGAGTTTGATACTTTTATTAATTTCTACGTTGTTCATTTACCTATTATTAAATTGAAAACATCAAATGATGGATTGATGGATGATGGATTGATGGATAATTAAACGATTTCTTGTCGTTTCCTGTATTTACCCTTGTTCTCTTCTCCATCAATA